>NZ_FTNU01000007.1 GCF_900156515.1 Moraxella cuniculi DSM 21768
CAATACTTTAAACAAAACAAAACCCTAAACCAACTAGACAATGGTAATCGCCCAGAAGAACAAAGCCTACAACACCTACTGGCTCATGCCATCTTAGGTGCTGCCGTAAGCTACGCCACAGGCAATAACCCAACCATAGGTGCTTTATCAGCAGTAGGCAGTGAAGCTGTTACTCCTATCTTATCTGACTTCTTATTTGGCAAAAAAACCAAATGAGCTTAGTCAAGAGCAAAAAGATACCATTACAAGTATCTTAAGCCTAACCACAGTTGCCACTGCTTATACCACAACAGGTGATGTGAGCAGTGCAGTGCAGTGAATGCTGCTGAAGTGGGGAGAGTTGGGGTTGAGAATAATAACAGCAGTCGTCAAATTGTGGTTAGAAACCCTGTTCAACAACAAAGGCTGGATATTATAAATCTTGAGACAGCTGCAATCCGAAGATATTTGCCGGGCTTTAATGGCATTCCATCACTTAGACCCAATAGCCACATTTCCGCTGTTGAGGTGGCTGAATATCAAGCATTTAGTAGATTTCTTAGATATTCAAATCAGACATATCCTGATGCACAAAGTGCTTATCAGGCTTTTAGACAAGTGGGTTATCGGACTGGTTTATCCCAGCCAATTATTGGTCGTGGTGGTTACTATTATGCAAATAATATGAAAATAACCCAAAGTTACTATAACAGACTATGGCGAGAGGGTAGACCAGCGCCTTTTGTTCAGGCTAGAGAGATATTATCATCAAATCCTAGAGTTGAAAGAGATCCACAAGGGAGGCCAAGTTTTAATCGATACACAACCAACAACTTAGAAATGATTTATAACCCAACAACTGGTGAAATATGGCACATCCAACCAACAAGAAATAGCAGGTGATTTTTATGCAAATAGACATTATGTCAAAAACATTAATGGATAATTTACTAACCATTCAAAGATGCAATAATGAAGTTGAATCTATACTTTATAATATTGAAATTTTAATCAAATCTATATTAAATAATATTACAAATATTGATGATGACAAATCGATCGCCCTAATCAAATCTTTGTTCGAAATTCAAGAAAGTGTGGCTTTTGTCGTATTTAAATTTAACCATAAAACCAGTGATTTTTTATATAACTTTATCTATGATTTTGAGCGATATGATGAATATGCCGCTAAATATGTATTTGATAAATACATAAGCAGTAAGAGATTTCAAGGCAATAATACAGACTTATAGTAATTAAATGACAACACCGAAGAAGCTAAGAAATGGGCAGAAGGCGGCATCTACCGAATAGCACTACACACAATAACTGCTGCTCTAGCCACAGGTACAATAAAAGGAGCTGTATCAGCAGGTACAACCGCTTACGCCATTCCAAAGATTGATGAATATCTAAAAGAACAGGGCTTTGATGAAACCACAAGACAAACCGCTTTGCTTGCCCTATCAGCAGCCCTAGGCACAACCATAGGCGACAGCACAGCAAGCACGGTGAATAATGTGGGGCAGACAAGGTGGAATTATTTGAGTCATCAAGAGAATGAAAGATTGAGAGAATTAAGAAAGAAAAAGTCTAAACTCTCTAACGCTTATGGCAACTGCGTATCACAAAGATGTGCAGAAATTACACGAGAAATAAAAGTGCTTGAAGATCTCAGTAAACAACGAGATAAGGCGTTTGATACGGCTTATAAAAATTGTAGGGCTGGATTGTCATGCGATAATTTTTATTATTTGCATGTCACTCAACGAAATGAGTGGAATAGGGAGGGGGTTGAGTTATTCAAAAAACAATTTAATCCAAAGCTTAGCTATGAACAGCAGTCACAAGAGTTTCGACAAAACTGGAATGAGTACCCTGATTATAAAAATGCATTTCATAACTTTTCTGCTGATGGTACAAAAATTTTACAAAATCCTGATGGGGCTTATCCTCATACAAAATATGTACATAAGGGCGGTCAATTTGAAGTGATTGTAGATAAAAAAACAGGGAAAATTGTTACCACTCCATCTAATGCAGGCACATTTAATTACTATGCAGACAGTTTAGGTCATATAGATTATGATGTAGATCCTTGGGCGGACTTTGGTAGCGGCAATGGTGACAATACAAGCTATAATATTCGTCATTCTGGTTCAGGAAAATTTTTTGGTGAATTCAAACTATGGGATAATAAAGAAGATTCTATTAAAAAATTTAAAAAAGTTGATAAGGTTAGATAGATGAATAAGTTTGAAAAAATATTTCTTTTGATGGCTGTTGATTTTATTATCATATTTAATATGGGTTTAGCCTTTGAACCTTTTAAAAATCATTTTTTATTTAAGGTTTTTCACTATTATTTTGCTATTAGTATTGTGCTTTTATTTTTTTATTATGCTATATCAAAATTATTTCCAAGGATATATAACTACTATTGGATATTTATTATTGTATTTATTACTATTAAAGAGTATTTTGCAATATTGCTGTATGGAGCATCAGTTCTTTAGCTATTAGTATGGTAAAATATGTACAGCACACCATTAAAGCAATTTTAATAGTGTGTAACAATACTGGTTTATAAAGCATCGGCTATGGTACAATACCCCCAACCAACAACAAACCCAAAACCAACTTAACCAAATCATCAACAATGATTTTAACAAAGACAAAGCGATTAAAGAGCTAAATGCTCAGACAATTATCACCCAAGCCTTTGACAGTGAACGCCGTAAAATAAAAAGCGAGTACGCCAAAAAAGCAGAAGACTACCTTAAACAAGCCAAAGACTTACCAGATGATGACCCAAGAAAAATAGAACTGGAAGCTAAAGCCCAAAAGATACAAACCAACCTAAGAATCTTCGATAGCATCACCTCAGCCTTGTATGCTCCTAACTCAAATGGCATACTGGGTGATGTTACAAGAGCATTAAGTCCAGAACTTGCTTACAAAATAGGACAATACTTTAAACAAAACAAAACCCTAAACCAACTAGACAATGGTAACAGACCAGAAGAACAAAGCCCACAACACCTACTGGCTCATGCCATCTTAGGGGCTGCTACAAATTATGCCACAGGCAATAACCCAATAACAGGTGCTTTATCAGGAGCAGGCAGTGAAGCTACTGCCCCTGCCCTATCTAAGTTCTTATTTGGTAAAGATTCAAAAGAACTCACCCAAGATGAAAAAGACATCATTACCAACATCATCACCCTAGCTACAGCATTTACTACTTATACCATCACTGATGGCGATGTTGCAGGTAGTGTGAGTGCTGCTGAAGTGGGGAGAGTTGGGGTTGAGAATAATGATCATGATAGACTGTTGCCAAATGGCACAAGCTATCATCCGGGAGATAGAGTAAGGTTTTCCGATGAAGAAGCTTTGTTCATTAAAGATGCAATAGGGTTTGTTGTAACTCCAGTAGGCTTTTTAGATGCTTACCACAATGCAAAAACCGATGAAGATAAAGCATTGGCTGTCGCTACCGCCTTTAAAATACCTATTGGTAAAGCTAGAACATATGTCCAGAAAGCAAAAACCAAACAAAATACACAAGTTGGATATGAGCCTGATAATGATTTTTTAAGTAGTCAAGCCAGTAAAAAAGCTAGAGATGAAAAGTTAATCAAAGATGCTGAAAATATCAGCACGGCCAAACCTGATGGTAGACCGCCGCAAGTAACAGCACCAAGAAACATTCAAGAGCAAATATTGTGGAGTGAAGTTGTTAAAAACCCTAAGACCGCCGGTAAACCTTTAAATGGTATGAACAATGATCCTAGATTCTCCAAAGACGCAGGATTTCAAAAGATGGAAGCCAAAATGAGAAGTAATGATGGAAAGACGGTAGTTATACATTATCAATACAATCATAAGACAAATAAGGCTTATGATATTAAGATAACCTCAGTTGAATAACAAGAATTTAAGGAGTTAAAAAGATGTTGATTAGAGCAAAAGATAGTTTGTTAAATAATTATATTTACATTTATTCAATATATTTGTCTAAAAACGGCTTTGATGAAACTTGTTGGTATTTTTTATGTAGCTCTGAGAATAAATTTGGACTTAATGTTTTTACATTAGACGAGATTAAGGAAATTGAGATTTTGGATTTTGAATGTCAGATTTCTTACTTCTATATTGACAACGAAATTGTAAACAGAATAAGAAAAAACAATTGGAGCATAGATGAAAATTTATACTTAAATTCACAAAATCAGTATATGCACCCAGTTTTAAAATATTTTTTAGATAATCAGTGGGAAGTTTACGAAGGAATCATTGAAGGTCAGATTGATGATTGGAGAGAATTCGAAAAAAAATTAGGATTTAGACCTTGAGTAATTCAAAAGACCCTAGACCATCAAAGTTAAAAACCTCACTTAATTAAACTCCATAAATGGCGTTGTAACTCATCAACATCTTTGTTCCAACGCCATTTGCATTCTTTGTCGTTGCGTTCAAAGTTGACAGTAACACCGTTAAATTTAGCAAGCCGTCTCTTTTGAAGATACCAAAAACAGGTTGTTTTATGTGCCACGACCTTGCTTTAACTTGCCGTGAAAGCCTCTTTGTCGCTTTGCCCCAAAATAGTTTTCATCCAGTTCAATTTCACCGTATCATAAGCGTTTTTGGTTGGTTTAATACTCATAGATTTCTTGTCTAAAAACACCAAACCGATGATTGATTGTATTGCGATTGAACTCAAGCAAAAGTGCTGTTCTTGTTGCATCTATGTCAATACAAAAGCATTTTATGATTTTCTTGAGTTTATAGACACTTAACTTACTGTTATACTTCATATTTCTAGTCTAGTATGGGTTGGATTGCTGGTCTAGAGCCTTTATAATTAATGGTTGTAGTAAAGAAGTCTATCAGATGGAGGATTTTAGCAAATTTTATCCTTAGCTTAAGGAGGGAAATATACCTGATATGAGCAACTATATGAGTGGTGACAATGTTGTTGATATGATGACATGCAAGAATAAATATAGCTATACATATCGCTGTCCATAATTATACCCATCTTATATTAAGCCCCAAACCACGAAATCGCCCACCACAACGGACAAGGTGAAACTTTTGCCACTTAAAAACCAAGAAGGCAATAATAGAGAACAAGGATAAGTTTGGGGGTGGACTATGACAGGCGGCATTGCCAAAAATAAATACAATTATTGTGCCACCTAGGGCGTATTCAAAGAGAATCAACGATTATATATCAGGCAATACCAGATCGTTTGGAGATAGTTGCTAAATAGCGTATAATAGCAAAAAAACACAAGTGCCAATAAGCAAACAAAAAAATAAATCAAATTTAAACCATTGATTTTAATAAAAAATTTACAAGTAGTTGATTTTATGAAAGATAAGCGTATCAGCCTTGCACCGATGATTGATTGGACGACCAGTGATTTTCGGAATTTTGCTCGCTTTTTTAACCCTGATATTTATTTGTATACCGAGATGATTAGCACCAGTGCTATTTTAAAGGGTGATGCCGCTCATATTTTGCGGTTTACGAATGAAGAACACCCTGTAGTGCTACAACTGGGCGGTTCTGACGCGTCTCATATGGCTGCCGCCATCGAGCGAGCGGAGGCGATTTGTGGGGGGTATGATGAATACAACATCAATGTTGGCTGCCCGTCTGATAGGGTGCAACACAATCGAATTGGTGCGTGCTTGATGGCTGAACCGCAACTGGTTGCTGATATGGTGCGTGCCATGCGTGAGGCAACCGACAAGCCCATCACTGTCAAGCATCGGATTGGGATCGATCATCATGACAGTTATGAGTTTATGCGTGATTTTGTCGGAGAGGTTGCTCAAGCTGGCTGCAAGCGTTTTATTGTTCATGCACGCACGGCATGGCTGCAGGGCTTATCACCCAAAGAAAACCGAGAAATTCCACCCCTGCGTTATCAGGAGGTGTATCGGCTTAAGGAAGAATTTACCGAATTAACCATCGAAATCAACGGCGGCATTGATAATTTATCGGCAATAGATGAGCATCTTAAACGAGTTGATGGCGTGATGATTGGTCGAGCATTTTATCACAATCCGTATTTGATGGCACAGTGCAATACTCTGTGGCAACGGAGCGTACCAAGCCATCGAGAGATTTTTGAGAAACTGCTGGCATACTTGCACACCAGAGCGGAGCAAGGGGCAAATTTGGCAACGCTAAGCCGACACTATTTGGGCTTGTTTCAGGGCATGGCAGGGGCTCGCCATTGGCGACAGCAATTAAGCGGCAAATCGGTTTTGACACTTGAGCAAATTCGCCAAGCAGGTGAGTATGTACTGCTGCATAACAATGTCTAATACTTATTAGAAATAATGAATAATAAGGCAATTGTTGGCGATGAAAAGCCTATCAATCTTTCCCTATGGGACTTGGGTCAATCGTGGGGCTGTATTAATGCAACTTATTGTTTTTAATTATTTTTCTGATAATTTTGCCAAATGTAGTTTTTGATTGACCAATAAAGCAATGACAGCATGGACGCATCTGTTGTGCTGATATGTTTGGTCTTGCCAGTCGCCAAGCACCATGCGAGTTTTTTGTCCGTATTGATGGCTGGCAGGGCGGTGCGTATGCCCATGTAGCAATATGTCGCAGTCATGCAGAGCGGTCTGTACAGCTTGGTCATTAACATCCATGATGGTCGCAGATTTGCTGTGTTTTTGGGTGGTTGCTTGAGTTTTGATATTGTTGGCAAGTTTTTGGCGAAAACTAAGTGGCATATTTAATAATAAAAACTTAACAATTGGATTGCGAATAATCGCACGATAGCGTTGATATGCCACATCATCGGTGCACAGAGCATCGCCATGCTCAAGGCGAATGCGGGCGGTTGGGGTTTTTAGGAAAAATGGCTCGTCAAGCAGCACGCCATTAAAGCTGCTGCACAGTTTTTGTGAAATGGCAAAATCGCGGTTGCCATGCATCACAAAAATCTGCACGCCCTTGAGCTTTTGTAGTGCAGTGATGACAGGGTGTAGCCAATGCGTAGTTTTATCGGCCGTATCCAGATAGTCGTCATCACCAAGCCAGCCATCAAGCCAATCACCCAACAAATACAGTTCGGATAGGTTTGGTAATTGTTGCAGATGCTGTATCAGCTTGATAAACGCCTGTGTCAATCTGGGCGTGTCAGCTGATAGGTGCAAATCACTAACAAAAACCGCCTGAATTTCAGACGGCTTTTTGTACAAAAAATCATCAACGCTACGCATGGTTATTTTTTGATGATTTTGGCGGTGTTGATGACCACAGGCTCTGTTGGTACATCGGCATGATAGCCGAAACGACCTGTTGGCACGCCTTTGATTTGATTAACCACATCCATGCCGTCAATCACACGACCGAAGACAGCATAGCCCCAACCTTGAGGCGTTGGGCTTGAGTAGTTCAAAAAGTCATTGTCTTTGACATTGATAAAAAATTGTGCAGTGGCTGAATGTGGATCGCTGGTGCGAGCCATGGCAATCGTGCCAACGCTATTTTTTAGCCCATTGTCGGCTTCATTTTTAATTGGTGTGCCTGTGCGTTTTTCGTTCATTTCGGCGTCCATACCGCCACCTTGAATCATAAAACCGTCAATCACACGGTGAAACACCAAGCCATTATAATGACCAGATTCTACATAATCCAAGAAGTTGGCAACGGTAACAGGGGCTTTTTCGGCATTTAGCTCAAGCACGATAACGCCATAGCTGGTGTCAAGTTCTACAATTGGCATATCCATGATGGTATCCTTTAAATTAACAGGTTTTGATTAAATTGATAATTATAACACAGCTTGCTGATTTTTGGGTGGTTTTCTTATCATTTGCCAATATGCTTTTGGCGAGCAGGTTTATGTTAATTTGTATCACTTATGCCATCAAAACTTATTTGGTTAATTTTGTTCACAAAAATTGTGTCAATTCTGCTAAAATAATCAATATTTACATTATATCACTTGGACGACATCATGACTCAATCTACTGAAAAAAACGATTTTATCCGCAGTATTATCCGTGAGGACTTGGCAACAGGCAAGCATGAGCAGGTTTTGACGCGTTTTCCACCTGAACCGAATGGGTTTTTGCACATTGGTCATGTAAAGTCCATTTGCCTAAATTTTGGCGTGGCGGCTGAGTTTGGTGGTGCGTGTAATTTGCGTTTTGATGACACCAACCCAACTGCCGAAAAACAAGACTTTGTTGATGGCATTAAGCAAGATGTGCAGTGGCTGGGCTTTGATTGGGCAGGGCAGGTGCGTTATGCTTCTGGCTATTTTGATCAACTGTATGCATGGGCGGTGCAGCTGATTGAGCAGGGTGATGCTTATGTGGATTTGCAAAGTATCGATGAGATTCGCACCAATCGCGGCTCGTTTAATCAGGCAGGTACGCCGTCGCCATATCGTGATAGCAGCATCGAGGAGAATTTGGCACGCTTTTTTGATATGAAAGATGGCAAGTATGCTGATGGCGGTGCGGTATTGCGAGCCAAAATTGACATGGCACACCCAAATATGAATATGCGTGATCCTGTGATTTATCGTGTCATGCACGCTCATCATCATCAGACCGCTGATGCGTGGTGCATTTATCCGATGTATGATTTTGCTCACCCGCTGTCGGACGCAATTGAGGGCATTACGCATTCTTTATGCACGCTAGAGTTTGAGGATCATCGTCCGTTTTATGATTGGGTGATTGATAAAATTGGCTTTGAGCGTCCGCCACGCCAATATGAATTTAGCCGCTTGAACATTGACCATACACTTACCAGCAAACGCAAACTTAAGCGATTGGTAGAGATGGGTGCGGTGTCTGGTTGGGACGACCCAAGAATGCCAACCATTGCAGGTATGCGTCGCCGTGGTTACACGCCAGAGGGCTTGCGTGATTTTTGTGAGCGTATTGGCGTAACCAAATCAGATGGCTTGGTGGATTATCGCATGCTGGAATTTAGCGTACGCAAATCGCTGGAAGATAGCACGGCACGAGGCATGGCAGTTCTGCGTCCGCTCAAGGTAAGCATTACCAACTTTGATGAGGCGGTAGCACAGTTTGCACAGCTAAAAAACCCCAAGACAGTTGCAGAGTTTGATGGCGAAGTGTTATGGCTTGTGCAGCCAAAGCACCCGACTTTGCCAATGGGCGAGCGTCGCATTCCGTTTACCAAGACTATCTATATTGACAAAACCGATTTTGAGGTTACTCCACCAGAGGGCTATAAACGCCTATCGCCAGAAAATCCCGAGATTCGTCTGCGTAATAGCTATGTGCTAAAAGTTGATGAATACAAAACTGATGAGTCAGGTCAGGTGGTTGAGCTGATTGCCAGTATTGATGAGAAGACGCTGGGCAACAATCCCGAGGGTCGCAAGGTTAAGGGCGTGATTCATTGGGTATCAGCAACGCATGGTGTACCAGCACAGGTGCGACTGTATGAGCATTTGTTGCTAAAAGATGATGAAATTACCGACACGACGGCAGTGCCAGATGCAGCTGATGCTGACAGTGCATGGATTTATCAGCATCTCAATCCCAATTCACTGACGGTCTGTCAGGCGGTGATTGAGCCTGATTTGGCAAAGGCAAAATCAGGTGAGCGATTCCAGTTTGAGCGTGAGAGTTATTTTATTGCTGACGCTGTGGAGCATAGCGAGGCAACACCTGTATTTAACCAGATTGTTGGGCTAAAAGACAGCTTTAAGCCTGAATAAGCACTGAAGTTTTGCGGTCAATCTTAATTTAAGCTGCTTGGACTGCGGTGAAAAGACAGCTGCAACAATAAGCAGATACGCTGGATAATGTTATGAAACAAGCCACCGCTTTGGCAATTTTGCAAACAGGGCAAAATGTGTTTTTGACTGGACAGGCAGGTGCAGGCAAGACCTATGTGCTAAATCAGTACATTGATTATTTGCGTGTGCGTGGCGTGCCTGTGGCAATTACTGCCAGCACAGGCATTGCAGCAACGCACATGAATGGCATGACGATACATTCTTGGTCTGGCATTGGCATTCATAACGAGCTTGAAAAAGTCAATCTTGCTAAGCTACAAGCACGCGAAGATTTTGTTGAGCGATTAAAAAAAACCAAGGTGCTGATTATTGATGAAATTTCCATGCTGCACGCCAAGCAAGTGGATACCATTGATGGCGTGCTGAAGCATTTTCGCGACAGTCAGCTGCCTTTTGGCGGTATGCAGGTGATTTTTTCGGGAGATTTTTTTCAGCTTCCTCCGATTGGCGAAAAAGGCGAAACCTCAAAGGAAAAATATGCGTTTATGTCGCAGGCGTGGCTTGCTTGCCAGTTTCAGATTTGTTATCTGACCGAGCAACATAGACAAGCAGGTGCTGGAGAGCGAGAGACTTTTGGCTTGTCGCTTAATGATATTTTAAACCAAATTCGCAGTCAGACGGTAACCAAGCAGGCGGTTGATGTACTACAAGCCACCGAAAATCATACGATTGACCTAAACCGTACACGATTGTACACGCATAATGCCGATGTCGATACCATCAATCAGCGGCAGTTGCAACAATTGCCAACCAAGCCCATCACTTATCAAGCAGCCACAATGGGCGAAAAGCCACTGCAAGAGGCACTTACAAAAAGCGTGCGAGCACCGAGCGAATTGACAGTTGCCATCGGTGCCAAGGTGATGTTTGTTAAAAATCTGCCACTTTTGGGCGTTTATAATGGTACGATGGGCGAGGTGATTGGGTTTGTTGGCAGCTCTGGCAAGCGTTATACGCAGCAAACAGAATCCAACATGGACGAAAAAGCCTATCCGCTTGTACGATTAAATGGCGGTGGTGAGCTGGTGGCAGAGCCTGAGGAATGGACGATTGAGGACAAAGATGGCATGGTGCTGGCAAGTTTCACCCAAGTGCCATTGTGCTTGGCGTGGGCGATTACTGTACATAAATCGCAGGGCATGACGCTAGATGCTGCTGAGATTGACCTATCCAAGACTTTTGAGATGGGGCAGGGTTATGTGGCGTTGTCGCGTTTGCGTAGCTTGGCTGGCTTGAAGTTGCTGGGATTTAACCTAAAAAGCCTACTGCTTGACGAATGGGTGCAGCGGGTGGATTTGCGGTTCATTGAATTATCCAAAGAGCACGAAGCAAAGTTCAATAGCCTTGATGATAAGGCATTGGCAGAGATACACCGAGCGTTTATTCAGGTGTGTGATGGCATTACAGATGAAAAAGTCATTGCAGAAAATCTAAAATATTTGACCGAAAAAAGACAAGCCAAGCAAGCCAAATCAGCAGAATCTAAATCAGCAACCGTGCTACAAAATGGCCTAACTGCAACGGTTAATGAAACTTTTGATTGTGTGCAAGCAGGTCTTGATTTGCAGCAAATCGCCAAAAAACGCAGTTTGGCAGTATCAACCATCATTACGCATTTGGCTGCCATTGCCAAGGCGATGGGGATTGGTGCCATTGAGCAATTTTGCCCCGAGCAAAGCGTGCTAGATGAGATTGCCGCTGCCATACAGCGACTACAGGCACAAGGCGAGCTGCTTGATGATATAAAAATCACACCAATTTTTGATGAATTAAGAGAAAAATATCCTCACAACGAGATTCGTTTGGCATTGCCCTTTATCATACAGGCAGATGACAAAGATGGGGCAGATGATGAAGCGTGAAAAATTACGATTGGCGATTAATGGTTTTGGACGGATTGGGCGTAATTTGTTGCGTGCTTATGTCAAATATCCTGCGGATTTTTCGCTGATTGAAATTGTTGCAATCAATGATGTGGCAGATGCTGATATTTTGTTGCATTTGTTAAAATTTGACAGCACGCACGGGCGATTTGGGCAAGATGATGGCACGCAAGTTTGTCTGCTGGATAAAGGTGGGGATACTTATTTGTCTATCACGGCTGGTGGCAAGTCGTGTGATATTTTGCTTTTGCAGCAATCAGATCCCAAGCGACTGCCATGGGAGGGGCTCTGCATTGATATTGTGCTAGAATGCACAGGGCAGTTTCGCTCTTATCGTGATGCCATAAAGCACAAGCTGGCAGGGGCGGCACAGGTGATAGTTGGTGCTGCACCGTTTGATGAGGTTGATGCAAGCATTGTGATTGGCGTTAATGATAATAGCCTTAGTCGCACACTGTCTGTTATTTCTGGCGTATCTTGCACCACCCAAGCGTTGGTGCCGCTGCTACAGGTGTTGGATAGTGATTTTGGCATTGACAGCGTGATGATGACAGAGATTCATGCAGTTACCGCCGACCAAAGCGTGCTGGATAAGGCTCATCGTGATTTTCGCCGTGCTCGTGCCAGTGGGCATAATATCATCCCAACAACCTCAAGCAGTATCAATGCAACCGAGCGAGTTTTGCCGACCATGCGTGGCAAAATCAACGGACATTCTATCCGAGTGCCGACCATCAATGTGGCAGCGATTGATATCACCGTAAAATTCAACACGCCACAAAACTGCGATGGTGTAAAATCTGCCTTAATTGCCGCAAGCCAAAGCAGGCTACAGGGCATCATGGCTTATACTGATGAGCCTTTGGTATCAAGCGATTTTATTGGCAATCGTCATTCTTTGGTCATTGACGGTCAGCAGCTTATGCAGGCAGGCGAGTTAATAAAAATCTATGCATGGTATGATAATGAATGGGGTTATGCCAATCGCTTGTTACAAATGTGCCAAAAATTAGCACTTTGTCCCAGCTGAGCATTGTTTCTGATTTATTTTAAAATATAAATTTAGCAATAATAAATTATGGAGCTATTATGACTGACAGCATGAATATTGAACCTACCGCCACCCAAAGACGCATTATTTATCAGGCACGCCGTGGATTAAAAGAGCTGGATTTTTATATCGATCCGTATGTTAAGCTGCATTATTTGCAGGCAAGTGATGAAGAGCAGGCGGCGTTTGCAACACTGTTAAATTATGAAGATCCAGATTTGCTGTTGTTTTTTTTGGGTCAAGAAATGCCGCAAGAGCCTGAGGTTGCCGAATTAATCAATAAACTAAAAGAATTAAGATACGCTAAAGATTAATTGATATTTATGAAGCAAATCATCAACGATAAGAATTTGCTTATTTTGGACATTCAGCTACAACTAAGCAAGATGGCGTGGTATCTATGGTGGCTGATGTCAGCCATGGTTGGCTTGATTTGTTTTGTGGTGACAGTGGCATGGTGGCAGTGGTTAGTGCTATTGTTACTATTTTTATTATTAAGCATATCTTATAAAAATCACCTATCATCTGCGATAAGCAAACTTAGCACCCGACAAATTGATGGCGTATGGTTGCTTGCCACTCCAGCGGATAAAGATGGCACAGAGTTAATTTACCAAGCCTATTTGCAGCGTATTCAATTGGTGAATTTGGGGTTTGTGTCGGCTGTTGTATTGGATTTTTATGTTGTTATTCCCAAAAAATCACGGTTGACCACCACGATATTTGTCGACCAGCTGACCGCGGCTGACTATGCCACATTGGCAGCGTTGGCAAAATTATCCAGCCAAGTTCAAAAATTGTCGTAATTTAATTATGGCAATGACAAGGTGATAAATCGCGTGATTATTGTTTTGGATTTGGTTGCTATTTGTTACAATCAATGAAATATCGCTAACAATTTTTAAAAATCATTACAAAAATCTGCTATGGGTTAATTGTTTGTTTTGTTAAGATAAATAAGAATAAGTTGCTTTTAGTGGAGAATTTTTATGAGTTTATTACAAAATGTCTTTAGCGAAGTGCTAAAAAACGCCGTCCAATCACAACAGCCCCAGCAGTCGCAACAACCTCAAAATCAAGGCGGTTTGGGTGGTTTGCTGGGTACATTGGCAGGCATGGCAGGGCAGTCGCAAGCACAGGGCAATGCGGGCTTGGGTGGTTTGTTAGGAAGTGTGCTTGGCTCACAGCTTGGTAATCGCCAAGGTGCCAACTTAGAAGCTGTATTGGGCGGATTATTGGGTGGAAATAATCAAAACACCAGTGCAGGCGACCTAGGCAGCGTCTTGGGTAGTGTGCTTGGTCAATCTCGTGGTGGCGTGGCAAAATCATCAGGAGGCATTAATAAAGGTGCGTTGCTGGTGGCGTTATTGCCTGTGGTGCTGACTTTTATCCAAAAAAATGGCGGTTTGTCGGGAATTTTGGGTAAATTTTCTAACAGTGGACTTGAAAACAAAGCCCAATCTTGGGTGAATATCGATACCAATAACGATGGGATTGATGCAGGCGATGTGGCACGCTTGTTTGGCGATGAGCAGATTCAGCAAGTTTGTGAACAGACAGGGGCGACTCATGGCGAGGTGTGCCAAGGCATTGCCGAGCTGTTGCCACAGGTGGTTAATGATTTGACCCCAGAGGGTGATTTGAGTAATGAGCAGCAAGCCAATGATGAAATTGCTGAAATCTTGACAAAAATGAAATCCGCTCAAGCTTAATTGAGTGCCTTAAAAGCTGCCTTTGGGCGGCTTTTTTATTGGGTGGGCAACACCGTGGCTAAAGTGGTAAAATTAGCGGTATTGATTTGATAATTATAAATTTAAATTTATTAATTGTTTTTAATATTTAACTGGTATCGCTTGATTTTATCAAATCCTTATGAGTTTGTATGGTAGATATTTTAGCCTGCATTAGTCTCGGCGGTGGTTTTGTGATAGAGGGCGAAATGTGTCAGTGGTAAGTGGTCGCTGAATTTGGTATAATTGGTCTGATTTTTGATGACAAATAGTGATTAGGAGTATGTATGGAAATCGCCCAGTATCAAGAACAAATCAAAGACCTAACCCAGCGAGGTCAAGATCTTCGGGGGTATCTTTGACATTGATGCCAAAAAAGAACGCCTAGAAGAAGTAAACCTAGAGCTGGAAAATCCCGAAATCTGGAATGACCCTGAAGTCGCCACCAAAATCAGCAAAGAAAAATCAGTGCTTGATGGCATTATCGGTGTTATCGAGGGGCTTGATGGTAGTTTGGCGGATGCGGTAGCAATGTTGGAACTTGCCACCGAAGCCGATGACGAGAGCCTGCTTGCTGATGTGCAAGCTGAGTTGGATTTGGCACTGTCAAAGGTTGAAGAGCTGGAATTTAAGCGAATGTTCTCAGGCGAGATGGATGCCAATAATTGCTATCTTGACATTCAGGCAGGCTCGGGCGGCACAGAGGCTCAAGACTGGTCGCAGATGCTGCTTAGAATGTATTTGCGGTGGTGTGAATCTCATGGCTTTAAGGCGGAGGTGATGGAAGTTTCTGAAGGTGGTGTCGCTGGCATAAAATCAGCAACCATTGCTGTCAAGGGTGATTATGCCTTTGGTTGGTTGCGTACCGAAATTGGCGTGCATCGTTTGGTGCGTAAATCACCATTTGATAGCAATAATGGTCGCCATACCTCATTTGCGGCGGTTTTTGTATCGCCAGAGATTGATGATAATGTAGAAATTGATATCAATCCTGCCGATTTACGCATTGATACCTATCGCTCTAGCGGTGCAGGCGGTCAGCATGTTAATACCACCGATTCTGCGGTGCGTATCACTCACCAACCAACTGGCGTGGTTGTGGCTTGCCAAAATGAACGAAGCCAGCATGCCAACAAAGATACTGCAATGAAAATGCTACGAGCCAAGTTGTACGAGCTAGAAATGCAAAAACGCATGGAGAAACAGCAAGCACTGGAGGACAGCAAGTCAGATATTGGCTGGGGTTCACAAATTCGCTCCTATGTGCTTGATGATTCACGCATTAAAGATTTGCGAACTGGCGTGGAGACATCAAATACTGGTGCGGTGCTTGATGGTGATTTGGATAAATTTATTGTTGCCAGCCTAAAGGCAGGATTGTAAGTGATATTTATCTTGGTATCAATAAAAACCAACCAGTCGGTTTTTTATTTATTATAGCCATCAATGATTACTAATGTTTTGTGGCAAAGCAGATATAATTTATCACAAGTTTTGTATTAGCTATTTATTTTATTTGGTGATAGTGCTACAATCACAGTAGCAATTAGCTTATAGTAAAAGTTATAAGGAGACAGTATGTCTATTGATCGTATTCGTAACGCAGCCCTGCGTGAAAAAGTCATGAGTGCCGAAGCGGCAGCTGAATTTGTCAAAGACGGCATGAATCTTGCCATTACAGGCTTTACGGGTGCAGGTTATCCAAAAGCATTACCAACTGCCATTGCCAACAAAGCAAAGGCTGCTCATGCCAAAGGCGAAAAGTTCAGCATCGGCATGGTAACTGGTGCATCTACGGCACCTGAATGCGATGGCGTGCTTGCCGAAGCTAATGCTGTGCATTTTCGTTCGCCTTTTCAGTCAGATCCGACATTGCGTAATAACATTAATGCAGGCAATACCAACTACCAAGATATGCACTTGTCGCATGTAGAGCAACAAATGCGTCAAGGTTTTTATGGAAAATTTGACCTTGCGATTATTGAGGCGGCTGGCATTACCGAAAATGGCGAAATCATCTTTGCTATGGGTATTGGTCATGGTGTAGAAGCGGTCAAAAATGCCGACAAAGTTATCATTGAGATTAATGCGGCACTTAGCACGGGGCTTGAGGGCATGCACGATGTGTACGGTGATGTTGGTTTGCCACCGCACCGCAAGCCAATCCCGATTGTAGGAGCGTTTGACCGCATTGGCACACCTGCCTTGGCGTGTGATAGCGATAAGATTGTGGCGATTGTACTGACCAATGCAGGTGATCGTAATTCTAAGTTTGCCGAACCTGATGAGGTTTCTAAGCGTATCGCTGCCCAAGTTATCGACTTTTTGGATCATGAAGTGAAGGCAGGGCGACTGCCAAAAAGCCTGTTGCCACTACAATCAGGCGTTGGTAATGTTGCCAATGCGGTAATGGCAGGACTGCTGGATGCACCATTTGATGATTTGGTGGGCTATACCGAAGTTTTGCAAGACGGTATGCTGGATCTGATTTTGGCGAAAAAAATGAAAACAGCATCTGCCACTGCCTTGTCATTTAGTCCAGATGCACTACAACGCTTCAATGAAAATATTGAGTTCTTAAAAGACAAAATTATCCTACGCCCAATGGAAATCAGCAATAACCCAGAGATTATTCGTCGTCTTGGGGTGATTGGCATGAACTCAATGATTGAGGCGGATATTTATGGTAATGTAAACTCAACCCATGTTATGGGTACTCGCATGATGAACGGTATTGGTGGCTCTGGCGACTTTACTCGTAATGGCTTCTTTAGTTTTTATGTCAGCCCATCAACCGCCAAAGGTGGGGCAATTTCTGCCATCGTACCAATGGTGAGCCATCATGACCATACTGAGCATGATGTGATGTTTATTGTTACCGAGCAAGGCATGGCGGATTTGCGTGGCAAATCACCGCGTGAGCGTGCCAAATTGATCATCAATAACTGTTCACACCCTGACTATCGTGATATGCTACAAGATTATTATGATCGTGCATTGGTTGCTAGCGAAAAAGCAGGCGGTATCCATACGCCACACCTATTGCTTGAGGCATTGTCATGGCATCAGCGTTTTATCGAAACTGGCGATATGCGTATCAAATAACCTGTTTGCAATGCAAAAAACCGCTCTATCATGGGCGGTTTTTTCATGATGACCCATCAGTCATTTATGAAGGCTTGCATTGATGATTGCTATTGGTTATTTTATTAATAAATTTTTGTTAAACTTTAAACCAAATAAAAAGGATATGCCATGCAATATGTCGCACCGCTTCGTGATATGCAATTTGTTATGCACGAATTATTGGACAGCCAAGCACATTATCAGCGATTGCCTGCTTATCAGGAATTGGACAATCAGACGGTTAATAGTTATCTGCAGGCGGCAGCTGATTTTGCCGAAACGGTTTTATCGCCGTTAAACAGCGTGGGGGACAAAGAGGGGTGCCGTTTTGTTGATGGGCAGGTTTTTACACCCACAGGCTTTAAGCAAGCATATCAAAGCTACTGCGAGCTTGGTTTTACGGCACTGGCTGCCAGTCCAACTTATGGTGGCTTGGGTTTGCCCAGTTCGCTTGCCAAGGCGATTGATGAAATGACAGGGGCGGCAAACTGGGCATTTTCAATGTATCCCGGTTTATCCCATGGGGCGATTGCCACCATTGAACATCATGGCACACAAGCTCAAAAAGACACTTATCTACAGCATCTAAATACAGGGGCTTGGTCAGGGACGATGTGTCTGACCGAATCACAAGCTGGCTCTGATTTGGGCATTATCAAAACTCGTGCCACACCAAACGCCGATGGCAGCTACGCCATCACAGGTCAAAAAATATTCATCTCAGCAGGTGAGCATGATTTGACAGAAAATATTATTCATATTGTTCTGGCACGCTTGCCTGATGCACCTGCTGGCACAAAGGGCATTTCGCTATTTATTGTGCCAAAATTTTTGGTTAATGATGATGGCAGTTTGGGCGAAAGAAACGCTGTTTCTTGTGGCTCTATTGAGCATAAAATGGGCATTAAGGCTTCGGCAACTTGTGTGCTAAACTTCGATGGGGCGACAGGGTATTTGATAGGTCCTGAAAATCGTGGACTAAACTGTATGTTCACCTTTATGAATGTGGCACGCATTGGCACTGCAATTCAGGGCTTGGCGGCGTCGGAACTTGCCTTTCAGGGTGCGATACGCTATGCCAAAGACCGCACAGCCATGCGCGCCATGACAGGGGTTAAAGATACTGACAAAGCCGCCGATCGCATCATTCATCACCCAGCGGTACGAGAAATGGTATTGACCACCAAAGCATTTGCCGAAGGTGGACGAGCTTTGATATACTTTTTGTCGCAATATGTTGATATGATTGAGGCAGGTCAGGGCATAGATGGTATTGATGTGAAATTTGCCGATGAGATGTTGTCATTGCTCACACCGATTGCCAAAGCGTTTTTGACCGAAACAGGCTTTGAATCAGCCAATCACGGTGTGCAAGTTTATGGCGGGCATGGTTATATTAGCGAATGGGGCATGGAACAAAATGTCCGCGATACTCGCATTGCTTGCTTGTATGAAGGCACAACAGAGATTCAAGCGATTGATTTGTTGGTGCGTAAAGTGCTTGGCTCCAAAGGGCAGCTGCTTGCTAATTTTACAACACTGATTGATGAGTTTTGTGCAAAATATGCAGATGATGACAACTTGCAGCAGTTCATCACACCTTTGCAGGCTTTGGTGAAAACATGGCTGAATTTGACCCAGTCTTTGGCGGTGGCAGCCGCTTCTAATGCAGATGATGTGGGTGCGGCAGCGGTCGATTATTTATATTATAGCGGTTATGTAACTTTGGCATATTTATGGGCAAGACAGGCTGCTGTGGCGTATCAAAAACTTGCCGCATTTGGTGATGGTGAGCAATCCTTACAAGGGGATTTTGGGTTTTATGATGCCAAGATAAAAACCGCTCAATTTTATTTTGGTAGAATATTACCACGCACTCAGACCCATGTGGCTCGTATCAAGGCAGGTTCAGCAACTGTGATGGCAATGGATATTGAGCAATTTATTTATTAAAAATAATGAAAAAATTAATCTCTGGTCGATAAGACTGGTCAAATAACCAACAAAGGATTCGTTTATGTCTTTGACTTATACTGCACCGCTTGACGAAATGCGTTTTACCTTGTCAGAGGTATTTGATGCAAAGAATTTTTGGCAACAGCACAGCCAGCTAAACCATGTCGATATGGATACGGTGGAGATGATTTTGGCAGAAATGTCAAAATTTGCCAGCACAGCCTTATTGCCCATCAATCAATCTGGTGATAACGAGGGGGCAAGTTATCTGGGCGAGGGTAAAGTTGCCACTCCAGCAGGCTTTGTTGATGCTTATCGTCAATATGCCGAAGCGGGCTGGATTGGATTGGGCGGTGATCCCGAGTATGGTGGTCAGGGCATGCCAAAAATGGTAACCATGCTTGCTGAGGAGATGTTATTTACCGCCAATCAATCTTTCGCCCTATATCCAAACCTAACCGTCGGTGCGAGCTTGTGTCTGTTAGCAGCTGCCAGCGACGAGCAAAAGCAGCAATATCTGCATAAGTTGTATGCAGGAACTTGGTCGGGGACAATGTGCTTAACCGAGCCACACGCAGGGACGGATTTGGGCATTATTAAAACTCGTGCCACGCCAAACGCCGATGGCAGCTATGCCATCACAGGCACGAAGATTTTTATTACTGGTGGTGAGCATGATTTGACAGAAAACATTGTTCATTTGGTGCTTGCCAAGACCCCTGATGCACCTGCTGGCACAAAGGGCATTTCGCTATTTATTGTGCCAAAGTTTTTGGTCAATGATGATGGCAGCTTGGGCGAAAGAAACGCTGTTTCTTGCGGCTCTATTGAGCATAAAATGGGCATTAAGGCTTCGGCAACTTGTGTGCTAAACTTCGATGGGGCGACAGGGTATTTGGTTGGGCAAGAAAATACAGGGCTTGCTACCATGTTTGTTATGATGAATTATGAGCGTCTAACCATGGGACTGCAAGGCTTGGGGGCAAGTGTGCTGGCGTATCAAAATGCCGCTCGTTATGCCAGTGAACGACTGCAAGGGCGTGCTGATGCTGGTGTGGCAAATCCTGACAAACCTGCCGACCCAATCATCTGCCATGCTGATGTTCGCCGTATGCTGTTAAATGCCAAAACCAACAGCGTTGCAGCACGCACCTTTGCTATGTATGTTGCCAAGCAGTTGGATATCAGTAAATTTGCTGATGATGCCGATGAGGTGGCTGCTGCCAAAGCCAAAATTGCTCTTTTGACGCCGATTGCTAAGGCATTTTTGACAGATAAGGGCTTTGAGGCGGCACTTGACTGCCAGATGGTTTTTGGTGGGCATGGCTATATCAAAGAATGGGGCATGGAGCAGATTGTACGCGATACACGAATTTCACAGATTTATGAAGGAACGAACGGTATTCAGTCGCTGGATTTGCTTGGTCGCAAAGTTATTAAAGATGAAGGTCGTGCGTTATTTGCCTTGCTTGATGAGATTCGTGCCGAGTTAGAAGGCGTACCCAATCACAGCATCGGCACCGCCATGCAGCAGGCTGTTTTGGAGATTGACAGCCTAACCAAATCACTCATGCAAGCAGTCAAATCAGACGCCAATGCAATCAGTGCCAGCAGTGTTAGCTATTTGCACGCCGTGGGTTATCTGTGCTATGCTTATATGTATTTATTGATTGTTAAGGCCTGCGATGGCAAGACGGATGAGTTTTATGAATCACGCCGTCAGCTGGCAGAGTACTTTGTGGCACGCGTTTTGCCAAATTTATACACGCACAGTGCCATGGCAAAGGCGGGTTCATCGACACTGATGGCGTTTGATAATGAGTTTTTTATAAACCATTGATGCAATCGGCATATTAAATCAGAGCGGCAGCCAAGCTGACCGTTCTGTTTTTATTAATACAGTTTTTATGATAAGTTATTTATTTAAGACAACTTATTATTTACTGGTTGCTTTGATATTTTAAATTGAACATTCTGTAAGAAATGCCATGAGTGATTGATTTGATAAATTGTTTTTTATAAATTAAAAATTATCAGTAAAATATTAAAAAATAACAAGATTTTGATACAATTTTTATCATAAATTCACCATTGAAATTTGGCAAATACCGCCAAGTGTGATACAGTGGCGTATTTTATATTTATCATAAATTCACCCAAGAAAACACACGGTGCTGATTGTGTGGGTGTAGATTGCCTTTTGTGCTAAGTGGAGTTTGATTGTGCTGACTGACACTTCAGATCTTGAGCAGATATTACAACGCATTACGATGCTGCAGGAATTGCCTGAGCCCGAGTCGCTAAAGCGTCTGATTGATGCTTTGCGAGTTGCTGATGGCAATAACGAATCGGCAGATGCCAAGATTGATGAACTGATCGAAATTTTGCGTACCAATCCTGAATATGGTGCAGGTTTGGCGGCGTTTATTTTACGCTTGATTAACAAATATCGCCAAATTACGCTGTATACCGATACGGGCATTGCTTCGGATCAGAGTTTTTCTAGCAGTGTGTCAAGGCTGATTAGCCATCGGTTTTTGCCATTATTGCCAGAAGAAGATTCGGTGGTGGAGCTTGCCAATTATTTGTTTGATAAACGCAGTGATTGGCGGTGGGTTGAGTCCATCAGCGAGGAGCGTTGGGACGAGCTGGTGCAATTGATTCGTCCTGACGAAAAAGATTTAAGCCTCGTGGCACAGGCCAAAAACAGCATTTTAAACGCCATTGTTGTGCTTTCGTATCGTATCAGTGGTATTGGTTTGCACCCTGAGCTGATGAATTTTTATCCTGAACTGTTGAATTATTCGGCAGCTTTTGTTGCTCAAAACCAAGAGGCGATTTTGTTTGTCAATCAATACCGTCAAGCACATGAGCTGGATTTGATGACGGATGTCATGCCCGAAAATGACATTGACCCTGCTCCTTTGATGGTGATGGTTGAGCAGTGTGAAGATATTGTTGATACTTTACGCAAGCGAGTTTATAAAACAGGGATATCAATTCGCCTGACCAATATGCTGGCTCGGTTGGAGCAGAGCTTGCAGCGTATGCGTACATTGGTTGAGCTGGTTTCTGATGCAGAGCATAAGCGAGATCAGGCGGTGGTGGATTTGACCGTGGAGGTGGTACAAACCGCCAAAACTCGCTATAGTTTTGGTTCGTTAATCGAGTCCAATACTCGGCTTTTGTCGCGAAAAGTTACCGAAAATGCCAGTCGTGTCGGTGAGCATTATATCAGTACTGACAGTACGGGCTATCGCAAAATGTACCAAAAGGCAGCAATCGGCGGTTTGTTTATTGGCTTTATGGCTACGCTGAAAACCTTGGCTTATCATTTGGCATTGGCACCGATTGGCAGGGCGTTTGTCAATAGCATGATTTATGGCTTGGGCTTTGTTTTCATTCATATTGCTCGTGGTACGGTGGCAACCAAGCAGCCAGCAATGACAGCGGCAGCGATTGCCTCTACCATTTCAGAATCCTCTGGCAAAAAAACTCAGCAGCTAACCAAGTTATCTGAACTAATTGTTGATATTTTACGAACACAGTTTGTAGCAATTTTGGGTAATATCTCCGTTGCCATGCCTGTGGCACTGCTGATTGCCATGGCGTGGTCGTATTTTCAGCCCATGCCAATGATTGATGGTGCTCAGGCGGCAAAATTACTGCATGAACTTGACCCGATTCGTTCATTAGCCTTGCCTCATGCGGCAATTGCTGGGGTGTTTTTGTTCGTCTCTGGGTTGATTGCGGGTTATTATGACAATTTGGCAGCGTATAATAAGATTGGCGAGCGTATTCGGCGACATTGGCTCTTGATTCGCTTGATGCCCAAGCGATGGCTGGACAAATTGGGCGGTTTTGTTGAGGCAAATTTGGGTGCAATCATGGGTAATTTTATCTTTGGTTGCTTCTTGGGCAGTACGGCAACGGTCGGTTATATGCTGGGATTACCGCTTGATATTCGCCACATTGCCTTTGCTTCGGCGAACTTTGTGCATGGGCTGTATTATCTATCACCTGAACATTTAACTTGGCAGGTTATTACTCTGTCTTTTATTGGCGTGCTGTTGATTGGTTTTGTAAACTTGATGGTGAGTTTCTCTCTTGCTTTGATGGTGGCACTGCGTTCCAAAGAGGTGAAATTCATGGAATGGAAACGCCTATACAGCATGGTTGTGGGACATTTTTTTGCTCGCCCTCTGGATTTCTTTTGGCCACGCAAACAAACGGTCAAATATGCCAAGATTAACAGCTTTGGTGAGATGATTTTTGAGGAGGCAAGTCCTGCCAAAGAAACTCGCTTTTTCTCAGATTCTATCGTTCGCCGACTGGGTCGCAAGCCCAAAGAAAAAGAAGAGGCAGAAAAGGCGGACAATCAGCCAGAGGATATTCGTGAAGCAATTGAGGCGTATCATAACGATGAATTGGACAATCCGCCCAAATCAGTCGATGATGCCGAAGATGACGAGGTTGCTATCAATCCATTGCCAAAACCTGCCAATCCACCAAAACTTCCCAAATGATCCCAAAGCCCCAGTCAAAGCTGGGGTTTTTGTTATATAAACCAATGGTAGGCGTGATTGCTTTGTTTGTCAGTGGGCTGAATTTATCAACACCATCACAAAGTTTGCGGTGATTTTTATGGGCTGCGGTGGCAAACTGTTAAATTTTTAATATACTAACTGTTTTTATTAATAAAATCGGTGAAAAATAGTTTTTGCATAAAAAACTTGCCAATCATAGCGATTGGCAAGCTCAATAAACCGACAGTAATTAGTCATTTTCAAGGAATGAACGCAAATGCTCAGAGCGAGAAGGGTGGCGTAGTTTACGCAGAGCCTTAGCCTCAATTTGGCGAATGCGTTCACGAGTAACATCAAACTGCTTACCAACCTCTTCTAGGGTATGATCGCTTGGCATATCAATACCAAAACGCATTTTTAGCACTTTTGCCTCTCGTTCGGTTAGGTTGTTTAGCACTTCACGCGTTGCCTCTCTCAAGCCTTCGGCTGTGGCATTTTCTACAGGGCTTGAGATGGTATTATCCTCAATAAAATCACCCAGATGGCTATCTTCATCATCACCAATTGGCGTCTCCATTGAGATTGGTTCTTTGGCGATTTTTAGCACTTTACGAACTTTTGCCTCGTCCATATCCAAGCGTTCGCCCAGTTCTTCTGGTGTTGGCTCTCGTCCCATTTCTTGCAGCAATTGGCGACTGACACGGTTGATTTTGTTAATCGTTTCAATCATATGCACAGGAATGCGGATTGTGCGTGCTTGGTCGGCAATTGAGCGAGTGATGGCTTGGCGAATCCACCAAGTGGCATAGGTGGAGAATTTGTAACCGCGGCGGTATTCAAACTTATCCACCGCTTTCATCAGACCAATATTGCCTTCTTGGATAAGATCAAGAAATTGTAGACCACGATTGGTGTATTTTTTGGCAATCGAAATCACCAAACGCAAGTTGGCCTCCACCATGTCTTTTTTGGCACGGCGTGCTTTGGCTTCACCGATTGCCATTTGGCGTGCCACAGCTTTCATGTCCTTAATATCCATTTGCAAATTATGCTCATGGGCAAGGATTTTTTGTTGCAAAGCGATGACTTCGGGTTCGATTTTTGCCAAAGTCTCGGTAAAGGCAGCACCACCTGCAATGCGATGAGCCAGCCATTCAATATTGGTTTCGTTGGCCGGGAAGGTTTTTTTGAATTCTTCGATGGGCATCTTGCCACGGCGAATGACCAGTTTCATGATACGCCGTTCATTATTGCGAACATCTTCATAAACTTCTCGCATCAGGGTCATGACTTGGTCTGATAGGCGATTGTTGAGTTTGATGAGCATAAAATGATTGGCAAGCTCATCATTGGCGGCTTTAAGCTGTTTGCTGCCACGACCGTGTTTTTGGAGTGCTTTTTGTGTTTTGTCGTAGAGTTTTTGCATTTCCTCAAAACGAACACGCACCTCTTCGGGGTCAAGGCTGGATTCTTCGGCATCTAGCGAGCTTTCATCTGCGTCATCTTCATCCAGATCTTCTGGTGGATTTGGAAAATCAGCCTCTGCCTCAAGGTCAAATTCACCATCATCGGCACTCAAAAATCCCGATACGATATCAGAAATCTTTTTTTCGCCTGCCAGCACTTGCTGGTATTCATCAAGGACAAATTTTACAGTGCCCGGCCAATATGCCATGATGTACTGCACTTCACGCGTGCCTTCTTCGATGCGTTTGGCAATGCCAATCTCACCATCTCTGGTCAAAAGATCAACCGTTCCCATCTCACGCATATACATACGCACAGGGTCGGTGGTGCGACCAGGCTCAGTCTCAACGCTTGCCAATACTGCCGCTGCTTCATCGGCAGCCATGTCATCATCATTACCTGTATTGGACAACAAAATATCATCATCATCAGGTGCAACTTCAAAAACCTGAATGCCCACATCGGTCAGCATCTGAATGATGTCTTCGATTTGGTCGCTTTCGGTAACAGATTCGGGCAGCTGGTCATTGACTTCAGCATAGGTCAAATAACCTTGCTCTTTGCCTAGGCGAATCAGTGCAGCCAATTGCGATGAAGATTCATCGTAATCATCAGCGATAAAATTATTTTCGTTCATGTCATTCATCTCTTGGTGGGCGTGAAGTGGCTCATGCACAATGTAACTTTTTATTATAGTGCTTTTTGTGGTTTTTTTCAAGATGGCTTTGGGCAGGGTGTATCATGGTTTGGTAAGTGCGTTAATTTGCTGGATTTAATTATCCACCCAAGCAATATGCAGCTGACGATTATTTATGATGAATTTATATTTAAAAAGTGGCAATAATTTTTAAAATCTAATATTATTTATAAATATTAATTAATAAATAATGGGTTTGTTGATTTGGCATGGCTGTGTTTTGCCGAAGTGGATTTTGGTTGTTTGTGATGAATCGATTGCTGATATCAAGTGAATTATGATAAGCTATCACTGCTGGCAATTTTGTTAAATTTCTGATAAAAATGACAGCAAATGCCAAGCAAAGGAGGGGTAAATGTCAATCAAGCAACCAAGTGGCACAAAGACCGCACTGGCAATGCTGGCTACGATTGCTGTAGCGGTGGCTGTGCGTGAAATATCTGTATGGCTATGCACTTGGTTTGGTATGCCAACGGCTGCCAATATTGTTGGCTTGCTTGGACTGTTTGCATTATTGATTGTGGTGCGATTGACGGTTGGGTTGCCAGCGTGGCTGTCTGTTTCGGCGAATAAATTGCTTGCCGAAAGTGGTTTTGCTTTTTTGCCAGTATCGGCAGGTGCTGGGATTTTATTATTTGGCTTGGGTGCGGATTTGCCAAAGGTTGCCATGGTGATTGCCCTAAGCACGCTGTTGCCTTTGTGGTTGGTTGCTCGCTTGGCTGCCAGCTGGTTATCTGTTGAATCAAATACTGGTGGTCGTGCCGATGATGCTTGATACTGTATCTGTTGCAATGGCGTTTATCATCACTTTGATTGCCCATGTTGCTGCCAAATATGTGCTAAAGTATATCAACCGCCATATACAAGGCGTGCCATTGATTATTGTTGCGATTGTGCTGACCTTGTTGCTGTTGTTTGTATTTTCGGTGGATTATGCCACTTATTATGCCAGCAGTAAGCCGATATTTAATCGCTTGCTGGGCTATAGTACGGTTTTGTTGGCTGTGCCATTGGCTGGCATGAGTTTTCAGGATTTGCCAATCAAGAAATTAAGCCTAATCGTCGTGCTTGCCAGCCTCACTGGAGTGCTATTGCCAATGACTTTGGCTTATGTTTTTATGCTGAATTTGCAAACCATCTTGGCATTTGCCACTCGCTCTGTTACTACACCTGTGGGACTGTCTGTGGCACAAATCATTGATGCACCGCTGGTGCTTGCCAATCTGATTATTATCGTTTCGGGGATTTTGGGTGCTTTGCTGTGCCGTGTGCTGTTTGCTCGCATTGATGATGATCGGGCAAAGGGCTTGGCATTGGGATTGGTGGCACACGCCATTGGTACGGTGGAGGCTTGGAGCATTAGCCCAGCAGCAGGGCGTTATGCGGCATTTGGGTTGGCGGTCAATGGCCTATTGACGGCGTTGTGGTTGCCACCTGTGTTGTTGTGGTGGTTAAATTAATCCATAATTACAAAGTGTATCGCCGTATCCGCCAACAAGCGTATTTTCACCATATTGTATATTTGCAACAGCGGTTTTTCTTTTGTTGATTAAATTAAAATCCAGCACTTTGATTGTACTATAACAAACCAAATTATCACGGATAAATACCAAAACTGACCATGTATAAATTGCCATACATAAAAAAGTCTTATAAATACTTCGCAAAATTATTCGCGAATAAGATGAGCGATAAAGCAGTAAGGTCAGAAAAACTTTGGCGTTAATATGTTTCTGTAATGTAGCATTTTGCATCTTTGATGATTTGCCTGTACTATTTATCATTTTTATGATATAATCGCAGAAATTTTTTTGTGATGAAGACAATATGCAAACTTCAAACCTCCATATTCATGCTCTTGTGGCAGCGACATTTGGTATGCTAAGCAGTACTGCATTTGCCCAAAATCCAGTTTCGGTATATATCGCACCACAAGCATCAGCAAGCACTTCTGTGGCTTCGGTTTATACTTTATCAAACAGCAATAACGCCGTAGAGCAAAAATTGCTAAACAGCCTGCAAGCAAATACCGCAGGCTCACAAAAATACACACAGCTTAGCACCACGCAACCTGTGGTGAATTTTTCTGCTACCGCTGCAAATACCGCAACAGCCAGCAGCTATGCTGCTTATGAGTCTGGTGCATATTCACAGCGTAGTATGTATGATGATTTGATTCGTGATGCAGCGGCACGATATGGTGTTGATCCTGGCTTGGTGAAGGCAATCATTCATACTGAATCAGCATTCAACCCACGAGCCAGATCGCCAGTTGGTGCGATGGGCTTAATGCAGTTGATGCCAGCAACAGCACGCTATATGGGCGTTTCTAATGCTTGGGATCCTGCCCAAAATATTGACGGTGGCACCAAATATTTGGCATATCTACAGGGTCAATTTAGCAATCCTGATCATGTTATTGCTGCCTATAATGCAGGGCCGGGTAATGTCCGTAAGCATGGCGGTATCCCACCATTTCGCGAGACTCGCAACTATGTTGTCAAGGTAAACGATCGTTATAATAATATCTATCGTCTTGATGCGAATCTATACCAAGGCTTTGATGCCAATCGTGCTGTCTTGGCAATGAATGCTGCAGCAACGCCTGCAGCTTCCGTCAGCACACAGACAACCTCATACGCACAGCCAGTTAATCAGGCAACTCCTGTTAATCCAACCGTTGGTCGCGAAGGTTCGGCACAGATTTATTTCTTGAATAAGTAATTAAATCTTAATAAATAAAATAGGCAATCTGAAAATATCAGGTTGCCTTTTGTTATTGTTAATAATCATTGTGCCAAAATGTCAAGGCATTGTTTGCTTTTTGTTTAAATTGGATAAAATAGTCAAAAGATTCAAGTTTTTAGCTTTTATTTTGCTATTTTGTCCTTATAATATAACTGTTTGATTTTTTGTAAAATGATATAACTATGGCTTAACTAAAAGGAAAATTTCTGTATGATGCGAATTGGTTTGTTTTTATTGACCAACTTAGCCGTTTTGATTGTGTTTAGCATTGTCTTTGCTGTGCTATCACGAGTATTTGGCTTGAGCGGTGTGTTTGGTGCAGGTGGACTAAATTACACCAGCCTTGCGGTGATGTGCCTTGTTTGGGGTGTGGTTGGTTCAATGATTTCATTGTTTTTGTCAAAATGGATGGCAAAAAAATCAACAGGCACGGTGGTGATTGATGTGCCAAAAAATGGCACGGAGCAGTGGCTGGTTGATATGGTTGCTCGCCAAGCTAAAGCGGTGGGCATCGGTATGCCAGAGGTTGGGATTTTTGATAATCCACAGCCAAATGCCTTTGCAACTGGCTGGAATAAAAACAACGCCTTGGTTGCAGTTTCTACAGGCTTGATTCATACGATGACTCCTGATGAGGTTGAGGCGGTACTGGCACATGAGATTGGCCATGTTGCCAATGGTGATATGATAACGCTTGCCTTGATTCAGGGCGTGGTCAATGCGTTTGTTATGTTCTTTGCTCGTGTTATTGGCAATTTTGTTGATCGTGTTGTTTTTAAAAACGAAAGCAATTCTCCCGGGGTTGCATATTATGTCACCAGTATCGTGATGGATATTTTGCTTGGCATATTGGCATCGGCAATCGTGATGTGGTTCTCTCGTTTGCGTGAGTATCGTGCTGATGAAATGGGTGCCAAGCTGGCAGGTCGTGATAAGATGATTAGTGCCTTAAATGCATTGCGTCCTGCTGAGGCTCGTCCAGACACCATGCCAGAGGCGATGAAGGCTTTTGCCATCTCGTCAGGACAGTCGCAGAGTTTTAGCATTGCTCACTTATTCCGCTCACACCCAAGTTTGGACGATCGTATCGCTGCATTACAAAAGTTGCATTAAGATATGATAAATAAAACAGACCTTCGATAAAAGGTCTGTTTTTTGTTGCGATGACGGCAGGTTTGATGTTTTTGCAGTTTATTGACAAAAAGGATCAAGCTCTTCTGGGGGTGTGATTTTTGGCATATCGCTGCTGATTTGTTCAAATGGCTCAAGCACAGGTTGCAGGCTGGCTGCTTGCTCGGCAGGTAGCACAGCTGTGGCAGATAATCCGTATTGTCCCAGCAGTTGCTTTATTTTATTAGCAGATAGCTGCACATCTAGCACTTGTCGTCCTTGCTCATCGTAACTATGATGGCTGATAACGCCAAGATTGTGCAGTGTATTGTGCAAAGCACCTGCATGATGCGGCAGGGTGAGCGTGTAATGATTTACCGTGCCAGACAGCAATTCTTGCACTGCTGTGATAAGTTTGTCAATGCCCAAGTTTTGTTGAGCGGAGATATATACACGGTGTGGTTTGTGCGGTTCTTGATAATATAAGGCAGGGGTTTCGCCACTTTTATCAATTTTATTAAATACCAATAAAATCGGTGCGTCAGCCTTGATTTGTGCCAGCACATCATTGACCGCTGCAATCTGTGCGTGCATATCCTCACTTGCTGCATCAACCACATGTAGCAGCAAATCCGCCTCCAAAGTTTCTTCAAGAGTGGCATGAAAACTCTCAACCAGCTCGTGTGGCAGATGACGCACAAAACCAACGGTATCTGCCAGCACCACATTGCCAACGCCCGACCAAGCAACTTTTCGTAAGGTGGGGTCTAGTGTGGCAAACAATTGGTCGGCTGCATAAATGTTGTCATCAGTTAAGTGGTTAAACAGGGTGGATTTGCCCGCATTGGTATAGCCAACCAGCGAAATGGTGGGAATTTCGGATTTTTGGCGTTTGGCACGACCTTGGGCACGGGTTTGTTTAACTTTATCCAATTTTGCCTTCAGCTGAGTTACGCGAATTTGTAATAATCGGCGGTCAGTTTCTAGTTGTGTTTCGCCCGGCCCTCGCAAGCCGATACCGCCTTTTTGTCGTTCCAAATGCGTCCAGCCACGAACCAGTCGTGTGGCAAGATGGTTAAGCTGTGCCAGTTCAACCTGTAGCTTGCCTTCATAGGTTCTGGCTCGTTGTGCAAAAATATCCAAAATCAGCCCTGTGCGATCCAGCACGCGGCATTTGACCAGTGCTTCCAGATTGCGTTCTTGACTGGGTGTGAGTGTGTGGTTAAAAATTACCACGATATCATCGGTTTGATTGGATTCACGAAAACACTTGACGGCATCGGCAATCTCTTCGGCTTTGCCAGTACCGACAAAATATTTGGCGTGTGGCTTATTGCGAGTACCTGTGATGGTCTCAATCTCGTTAGCACCTGCCGAATGCACCAGCAGGCGAAACTCCTCCAAGTCATCAGGGTTGCTGATTTGATGAATGTCCAAATGTACCAAGATGGCGTTTTCACCACCTTCATGCCGTTCAAAATACTGCAAAATACTTCCTTTTTAAAATATTACTATCAAAATATTACCAAACTTGGACAGATTTATCCAGTTGTTGTGCTGCTTGTTGATAAATTGTGTTGGGTGTGTGATTTTCAAGTGGCAGGGCGTAGGGCTGTCATTTTATTGGTGTTTTCTGTGATGATTTTTCATCATGGGCGATAAAAATACAAATCTATGTTACAATAAACAGTGGCTTTTGCCAAATATGAACTTGTATGGATTGTGTGAAAAGGCGTGTTATGTCATCACAAGCAAAAAATTTTCAGCTGATTTCTCGGCACAAATCGCTTGATTTGTCCACACCTAAGATTATGGGTATTTTAAATATCACGCCTGATTCATTTTCTGATGGTGGGCGTTATACCAACCTTGATGACGCACTAAGACAGGTTGAGTATATGATTGAGCAGGGCGTGCATATTGTTGATATTGGTGGCGAATCTACTCGCCCAAATGCCCTGCCTGTCAGCAGTGATGTTGAGATTGCTCGTGTGCTGCCTGTGGTGATGGCAATTCGCCAAAGGTTCGGTGATGGGCTGTGGCTGTCTTTGGATACCAGCAACCCAAGCCTGATGCAGGCAGGCATTGAGGCAGGGGCGGATATGATTAATGATGTACGAGCCTTGACCCGCAAAGGGGCAGCGGCGGTGGCAGCAAATCTGAATGTGCCTGTTGTGCTGATGCACCACCGCGGTGAGCCAGATGAGATGGATCGCCTTGCCAGCTATCATGATGTGTTAAATGAGGTGATTGCTGAGCTTGGCAATCATGTCAATACTGCCATAAAAGCAGGCGTTAGTCGCGATAATATTATCATTGATGTAGGCATGGGATTTGCCAAAAATTTTGCCGAGCATCGTATTTTGACAAAAAATCTGGACAAAGTCATCGGGCATTTTGGCTTACCAATGCTGTTCGGCGTTTCTCGTAAACGGTTTTTGGGCGAGATTTTACAAAATGGTCAAAAAGCTTGGCATAATCACGAGCCAAGTAAGAGAGATACACTTGGTGCGGCGATGTCGCTTTTGGCGGTGCAGGCAGGGGCGAGCATTGTGCGTGTGCATGATGTTGCCAAAACAGCACAGGTATTGTCGCTTTGGCAGCAGATTTATGGTGATGAATAGAGTTAAGTAAAAATTATTAATAAGTGTAAAATTTATCAAATATGCCAAAATTACCCGTAATACGCATGGAGCAGGAAAATTTGCCCAAAGTATGATGTGAATAATTGACCGCAAACAGGGCAGTCTTAGCTTTTTGGCTGTGCCAAGATATGTAAGGCGGTTAGGGCGACCACAGGGGCGGTCTCGGTACGCAGGATTCGCTCGCCAAGCGTCCAAGGGACAAAGCCATGTTGTATGGCAAGGCTGATTTCATCAGGGCTAAGACCGCCTTCTGCACCAATCAACAAGCTGATGTGATGAGGCGGGGGTGTGCTAAAGTCTGGATTGCCATCGGTTAATGTCAGCACAAGTTTTAGCTCTGCTTGACAAGCTACTACCCATTCGTCAAGTGCAACTGGCGGGGTGATTTGGGGAACAAGATTTAGCCCACATTGCTCACAGGCAGCTATGGCAACGGCTTGCCAATGGTCTAGTTTTTTTAAATCTCGTTCGTACTTTAGGTGTGCCTGACATCGCTCACTGGTCAGTAGCTCAATGCGATGTACGCCCATTTCGGTGGCCTTTTGAATGGCATAATCCATGCGTTCGCCACGACTCATCACCAATCCAATGCTGGCAGCAAAAGCAGGTGTGCGATTGATGGGGTTGAATTCACCAATCACCACAGTGGCTGTTTTTTTATCAATTGCAGTTAGCGTGGCTTGGTATTCGCCGCCACGACCATCGAACAAAATAGCACCATCGCCAACTTTGGCACGCAACACCTTGCACCAATGATGATAAATTTCATCAGGCAGTTGTATTGTTTGTCCGATGTGCTGTTGGCTTAGCGGACTGTTAATAAAAAATCGTGGCATAATGTTGACGGACTGATGTGCTGATTATGAAGTCAGACCCAAAGCCTTGACAAGCTCTTTGTTTGGTTCGGTGCTGTTCATGCTATAAAAATGCAACGCAGGCACACCTTCACGAATCAATCTTTGGCACAGGGTATGCACCACCTCAAAGCCAAATTGGCGAATTGCCTTGCGATCATCGCCAAAATCTGCCAACTGTTTGCGAATGTAGCGTGGAATATCTGCACCACACCCATCAGCAAAACGGATGATATTGGAGGCATTGGTAATGGGCATGATGCCTGCAATGATGGGGAATTGATCTTGATGCACACCTTTTTTGGCCAATTTATCACGCAAAAACAAATAGCTGTCAGCATTATAAAAAAACTGTGTAATTGCTTCATTGGCACCAGCGTGATACTTGGCAACTAGGTTATCAATGTCGGCATCAAAGTTGCGTGCTTGTGGGTGCATTTCTGGATAGGCGGCTACCTTGATGGTAAAATGCTCACCGCTGTGCTGGCGAATAAATTTCACCAAGTCAAGTGCATAAGGCAACTCACCATAGCCAACTTGACCGCTAGGTAGATCGCCACGCAATGCCACGACTCGGGTTACGCCAAGTGATTTATAAAAATCAAGTAACTCACCGATTTCGGCTTTGGTGTCGCCAATGCAAGACATATGCGGTGCAATGGGTGTGTCAGATTGCTTGCTTAATGCCTCAACAATACCCAGTGTGCGTTCGCGTGTTGAGCCACCAGCCCCATAGGTTACGCTAAAATACTGCGGATTTAGGGCGTTTAGTGTGTCAAAAGTGGTCAAAAGTTTGTCTTGGGCTTCGTCCGTTTTGGTGGGAAAAAACTCAAAAGAAAATGGGACTTTGTTGTTTGTGTTGTTTGGCTTGGTTTGGTTTTGTAATTCTGATTTGACAGAATTTAATAGGGTTTCAATGTCATTAAGACGATTTAAAAGTGATTGGGTCATTTTAAAGCTCTATTTAAATTAAGGGGTTAATAACGGTTAAAAAAGGATAATCGGTAAAGTCTCTGGTGTTGGCGGTATAAATACCGTTGATGCCATTGTCTTTTAGGGTAGCTGTAATGGCGGTATCAAATATTTTATTTCTTGAAAAATGTGTTTTGATTAGGTCAGCAAAAGTGGTAATTTGTGTATTTTTTGGGTGAATGATTGTTAATCCACAGTCTTGTAAATAATCAATAACATCAATGGCTTGTTGGGGTGTTAGGGGTCTTTCTAATCTGTGCCAAGTAATGCTGTGTACAAACTCAATACAGCTTTGTTGGCAGATGCAAATGGATAATTGACCAAATTCGTCAAACTGGGTCATTTTTTGCGATAAAAATTGCCCTGCCTTTTGATGAAAAGGCGAGCCTTGATTATAGGCATAAACCAAAATATTGGTATCAATGGCAAATGGTTTATTTATCATCATCAATACCTAAGATTTGTTTGTGTCTTTCTTCGTATATTTCGTTACGAGTGGGCGTATCAATATTTCCCAAATCAAAAGGCGTTAATTCAAATGCTTTTTTGGGTTTATTTGATGGTTCGGGTGCTATTTGCTTTAAGCTGTCGGCAATGGCAGATATTGCCTGTATCCGCTCTTGATAGCTGGCATTGACAATTTCATAAATCGCTTGTTCAATGGCCATCTTTCACTCCTTATTTAAAATTTAGTGATTAAAAAACTCACCCCAATCATTATCCACATCAGCACTTCTAATAATAAACACACATAAATATATTTGCCTTTATCTTTTTGACCAAGACCAACAAAAGAAACAGCCAAGAATGAGGCATAAATCACCATAATGACATCACGCCCAATGCCCTGCCATAATAATATCGTACAAATAATAAAACAACCGACATTGAGCGATAAGCTAATTAAGTCTTGAATTTTAGTCCAGTTCGGCACGGCTAAATAAATCCAAAATTAGCTCATTATCATCAAGAGCATTTTTAAAAGCGATGATAAATTCTTTTAAAGCGTTCGTATCAGCGTGATTTGCCCATACGCAAAACATACTACTTTCGCTATCAAAGTGAATTTTATCCGTCAAATGGGGCATTTTTTCGTCCAAAAACACAACTGCCAACGATTGCCAATCATAGCCATTCCCTTCAAAGTCTTCATCGGCACGGTTATCAAAGATGTGTTGTTTATAATCGCCAACGTCGCTCATAATGACCGAAACGCTGTCTTCGTGTTCTATCCATTTAAAGGGGGTGATTTGGTTTTTAAAATCGGACATTATTATCTCCTTAATAAATTTACAATAAAAGTGGCATTAAACAATACCACTTTTATCATAGCAATGATTAAAAGTAAAATCAAGTCATCAGTATTTATATTCGTCCGCCTTAAAAGGGCCGTCCACAGGCACGCCCAGATAATCCGCTTGCTCTTGGGTGAGTTTGGTAATAACTCCGTTAAAGCCTGCAACCATGGCGGCGGCAACTTCTTCGTCCAGTTTCTTTGGCAGGACTTTGACATAAACCTTGTCCGCTTTGGTAGCTGCTGGCAAATCAGCAAATTTTTCTTGATACAGATGAATCTGTGCCAGCACTTGGTTGGCAAATGAGCCGTCCATGATGCGTGATGGGTGGCCTGTGGCGTTGCCAAGATTCACCAAGCGACCTTCTGATAGGATAATCAGATAATCACTGTCATCATTTGAGCGATATACTTGATGCACTTGTGGCTTGACCTCGACCCATTTCCAGTTATCACGCATAAATTGGGTGTCAATTTCGGTATCAAAGTGTCCGATATTGCAGACCACAGCGGTTGATTTTAGGGCTTTTAGCATATCGGCATTACACACATGATAATTGCCCGTTGTGGTAACGATAAGGTCGGTATCTTGTAGTAAGGTGGTATTTACGCCATTGGCAGGGTCGCCATCAACAAACGGTGAAACCAACTCATAGCCGTCCATGCACGCCTGCATGGCACAGATTGGGTCAATCTCACTGACACGCACAATCATGCCTTCTTGGCGTAAGCTTTGAGCAGAGCCTTTACCAACATCGCCATAACCGACAACCAAGGCACGGCGACCTGATAGCAACATATCGGTACCACGCTTAATGGCATCGTTGAGCGAGTGGCGGCAACCGTATTTGTTGTCGTTTTTGGATTTGGTAACTGCGTCATTGACATTGATTGCAGGGACTTTTAATTCACCTTTGGCAAGCATATCAATCAAGCGATGCACGCCTGTGGTGGTCTCTTCGCTAATGCCATGAATGCAATCTAGCATTTGTGGGTATTTGTTGTGAATGAGTGCGGTCAAATCGCCCCCATCGTCCAAGATAAGGTTGGCGTCCCACAGTTTGCCATCTTGGTGAATTTGTTGCTCTAGGCACCATTCGTATTCTTCTTCGGTTTCGCCTTTCCATGCAAACACAGGAATGCCAGCAGCGGCAATGGCAGCGGCAGCGTGGTCTTGGGTAGAGAAGATATTGCAAGAAGTCCAACGAACTTCGGCACCCAATGCCACCAAGGTCTCAATCAGTACCGCAGTCTGAATGGTCATGTGGATACAGCCGACGATTTTGGCACCAGCCAGTGGTTGGGTGGCTGCATAACGCTTACGCAGACCCATCAAAGCAGGCATCTCGGTTTCGGCAAGTTTTATCTCTTTGCGACCAAATTCGGCAAGGCTGATATCAGCCACTTTATAATCAGTAAATGCAGACACTGCGTCCACTCCTTTAAATTGAATAAATTAAAATTGGCGAATAAAACGCAGATGTCGTTGATTATTTTCAAATAACCGCATTTGAAAAAGCAAGCCTCACCGAAAACGGTTGCAACATCTCTTGCTGATTGGATTTGTTATTATAACAAACATTTTGGAAGTTTTCATTAGCCAATGATATTTTGCCAAAAAAAGACGGCTTGATGGGACAAGCCGCCTTGTATTGCATTGGCTTAGTATTTTAAAGTAATGGCAGTGTAGAAATTAATGCCGTCCTCATTATAGCGAGCACCCCAGCTTTCGTTGGTAATGTATTTTTTGTTTAATACATTGTTAAGTCGCTGAGTAATGCTGATATTTGGCGACAGTTCATAAGTGCCACTTAGGTTTAATAAACCATAACCTTCGATTTTGGCACCATGATTTGCTTGCATATAGTAGCTGCCAAGACGCTGATATTCGGCACGCAGATTGAAGTTATTGCCAACATAGCCGATGTATGCCGTACCCTTATGCTCTGGGCGAACAGTTAGATTGCTCTTGGTTTTTGGACTGGTGGCTGTTGGGGTTACATCGTTAGCCTCTTGATAGTCATAGCTTAGACCTGCGATATAGCCATTATTAAATGCCCAATCGGTGGTTAGGTTGGCACCCATCACCTCAACTTCGTTGAAGTTTCTTGCAGGCCAGCCACCGATTAAGTCGGTAACATCGCTGTAATAGCCTGTCAGTCTGGTTTTGTGATTGGCACCTGCCAGCTCTACAAAGGCTTCGGTATTTTTGCTGTTTTCAGGTTTTAGATTTGGATTGCCACTGCCAGGCCAGTACAGTTGGTTAAAACTTGGTGCTTTAAAGCCTGTGGCATAATTGACACCAACACGCACCGCTGGTGTTAGGCGATATGCCAAGCCTGCGTTGTAGGTTGTTTTGTCGCCATACCAAGAGTTGTCATCATAACGAACAAAGGCTTGGGCATCAAAGTTGTTGTAGTTGGCTTGATAACCAACATAAGCACCAGTGTTGCGGCGGCTTGTTTGCGAATAGTTGGTGCTGGAGTCTACATCTTGTTGCAAATGCTCGCCGCCAACCAGTATCTTACCAACAGGCAATGCGTGTACTAGGCTTAGGTTGGTTTGTTTTTGAGTACTGTCAAATATGCCTGTGTTTCTTGTGTTGGCAAAATTACTGCTTTTGTCGATGGATTCACCATATTGTAGGCGAATTTGACCATTTGGGTGATAGTTATAATTAATATAAGCATTGGCAGAGCCATTTTTTTGCTTATCATAAATATTTTCTGCGGTTGAGAAGGTATTGTCATATTCAACCGTGCCTTTGCTTGCCAATAGGCTAGCACCAACTTCCACTTGATTGATTTTGTGGCTGATGCTGGCACTGATGCTATTGCGGTCAAAGCCGTCCGTATCTCGCTGGCTTGCTGCGTATGGGCTGGCAATGGCGTTAATGCCGTCAGTTTCGGTATGGCTGGCAGTCAGACTAAGGTTGGTGTTGTCATTGGCATAGCTGACACCAGCACCATAGGTGAGCTTGTCATGCGAGCCAGCACCAACTGTAGCAAAGGCGTGCAAGCCGTTTTCAATGCCTTTTTTGGTGAATATCTGAATCACCCCACCCATCGCACTGGCACCGTAGATACTAGAACCTGATGCACCATGTAAAATCTCAATACGCCCAATCTGGCTGGCACTTAAAGCACCCAATGCAGACTGACCAGTGGTTAGGCTACCATAGCGAATGCCGTCAATCAGCACCAAAATGCCACTGCTATCAAAGCCACGCAAATAAAAATTACTGGTCTTGTCCGTGCCACCGCTTGAATATGAGCTAAACCCTGACTGTGCCTTGATGATATCAAGTGCATTCTGACCTTGATAGCGTTGCAGTGCTTCGCCATCAATGACAGTGGTCTGAGCGATGGTGTTGGTTACCTTGGTTGGTGTGCGTGTCGCAGTTACCACCACAGGGTCAAGATTGACCGTTGGTACAGTGCTGGTAGTGGCTGTGGTATTGGCGATTGCCACTGTTGATAAAGTTGTGGTTGGGGCTAGTGCCAAAATAATGGCATGGCGTAGTGTAATAGAGGACATAATTTACCCTAAGTTATGGCGATTTGATATTTTTGCAATAATTCTTGCTGTCTTTTTGCTTTTTGTAAGCTAAATTTTTATTATAACATGAATAAAACTTACTAAAATAAATTTATCATGAAATTTTTTAATATAATATTGAAAATTTTTCAGGTTGTATGTCAATGCATGAAAAATCAACGACAACGGGGGTAGCTGGTTGATTGTCAGCGTGTTCGGTTATACAATAAATCATAAAAATTGGCAATGTGTGCAGAACAAACTGCTGATAATTGCCAGATTTAATGGTGTTGATTTTGGCAGATGTGATATCGTGAGGCTTTTTTTGACTTTTTTGCGTAATGCTTTGGGTGTTTTGTGCGTGCTTGGGCTGTTTTTGATGGTGCCAGTGCAGGCAAACACCACCAAATGGCTTAATCAAGACAAGCAGACAGCGGCTCAACCACAAGCAGAGCCTGATAGTTTTGGTCGAGAAACGCCCAGAGGGACGGTGCAGGGCTTATTAAAAGCGATTGCCGCTGGTGATGATGAGTTGGCAACGAAATATCTTGATGGTCGCTATCTTGCCAGTAGCAAGACACCCAATCGTGAGATTGTTGAGCGGTTGATTGTCGCTCTCGATGCAGGGGGTAGGTTATATCCTGATTTGCAAATCAATCACAGTAGTGAGGGTAATTTATCGGACAATTTGCCTAGCGATATTGATAAAGTGGGCGAGATTGTGCTGATGAATGAGCGTTTTGATATTTTGCTCAATCGACGAGTTGATGATAATGGCGTGGCATTTTGGCAAGTGTCGGCACAGACGCTGCAAAACCTACCAACCACAACCAAACACACACAAACCCTGTCTGAGCGGTTGAAATTCAGCACGGCACAAACCGATACCGAGAGTAAATATTGGCTTGAGCTTGCTGCTTTGTTGCTGCTTGTGGTGGCACTGTATGCGGTGATTAATCTTTTGGTGTGGCTATTGTATTGGGTTAGTAAGCTGGCTTATACCGCGATAAGTCATAAGCCGTTTCGGGTAACGCCAAGTGTCATTATGCCACTGTCGCTGGTTGTGGTGGCGTTGATTTTGCCCGAAGTTATGCTAAAACTTGGCGTGCCTTTAACCTTGCGTAATTCATTTGGACGCATCAAAGACATGATTGCATGGGGTGCGGTGGCGTGGTTGATGTTGCGATTGCTTGATGCAGTATTTCGTAGAGCGGAGGCGAATTCACTCAAGCGAGCCAGACCTGAGCAAGTGTCTATCCTGAATTTATTACGCAAAGTTGCTAAAGTATTTTTGTTGATTTTTGTGCTGATTTTGATTTTTGGCAATTTGGGTTTTGATTTGACCACAGGCATTGCAGCACTGGGGGTGGGTGGTTTGGCACTTGCTTTTGGTGCTCAAAAAAGCATCGAGAACCTTATCGGCTCGGTCGTGGTGGTGGCAGATCGCCCTGTGCATGTGGGCGATTATTGCAAATTTGGCACTTATGAAGGCGTGGTTACTGATATTGGCATTCGCTCAACACGCATTCGCACGCTCAATCGCACGGTGGTTACTGTGCCAAATGGTGAATTTTCGTCGTTGCAAATTGAAAATTTCACCGCAAGGGATATGTTTTATTTTTTGCATGAATTGTTTATCAAACGCACGGCAGATTTGGCCGAAATCGAACGAATGATTGCCGAATTGCAGGCATATTTGGCAGCACATGAGCTGACCAATGATGAATGGAATCAGGTGTGGATTCGCCAGCTTAGACAAGACTGCTATGTGATTGAGATGCGAGCGTATATTGCCGCCGCCGATGCTCGGGATTTTTATGCCAAACAGACCAAATTGCTGATTGATGTATTAAGGCAGGTTGAGCAGTATTCGGTGGAACACGCACTGCCCAGCCAATCGGTACTGATTGATAAAGAGCATGATTGACAAAAGCCAAGCTGGGTTATAGTTTGACAAATTAGGGCTTGGTTTTTTGCTTATCATAAGAGCCTGTTGGCTTGCAAATCTTGGACGGTCGCCAAATTAGCCTAAGCACAGATAAGACTTGAATGTATCGGCAAGATAACCAGTGAGGCTGGCGGTTTTAATGTGTCATTTTTGTATTTTTGAAAGGCTGTGTTCTAAGATTTGATTGATTTTTAAGTTTTTAAAGGCGACTAAGTGTCGCCTTGATTTTTATTATCTATTTTTATCGTCCTTTACCGATTGCCGGATGTTGTAGATCTTTAACAAGCTATCATAGATGATTTTGGGGTCTAGTGTAATGTTAAATGCACTTAATACAGCTTTGTCAAACTCAATGCGATCTTCTTGTTGTAACTCATTCGGGAGATCTAATGTACTTCTATTTAAAATAGATTGAAATTTCTCTACAATTTCTGTTATCTGTTCGCTAGATAGTAAATTAGGGTCTAATATCATCAATTTTTTTGACATTGTTGTTGAATTTAAGTCCAACGCACCTAAACCCCGACCAAAACCAATACTCTCAATATAGAACAATGAAATTGCACTATTTAATAAAGCGTGCATTATATTTAATTGTTCCGTATCTTTTACAGATAAACTAATCAATCGTTGATTAACAAAAGAACGTTCTTTTAGTCGATAAACGCATATCTTTTTATCAGGGTTCATTGATATAACCATATCAGCCAAAGCATTTGGTTTCATTTCATACCAAAATTGATTAGCTCGGCTTAAAATTTTGACTAACGGTTTTCCATTTGTATTTGTGCCATTTTCAAATTTAGAAATCCATTCTAATGCACCTAAATGATTCCTATATTTTAATACTTCAATAGATTCTGAGCAGCAAAATGCTTCATTTTTTGCTTCTCCTATTAAAGAGTCGGGCAAATCTTTTGAACTCATTACAACAGGCTTAATATAGTCGGATTCAATTTTATGTTTACTTTCGGGATAGAACATTTTATCCCAACCTCTACGTTCTCCACGAGCTATTTTGATGTAGTTGCTAACATTTGTTAACTTATCTGCAACTAAGTCAATCCAATCAAGATTGCTAAACAGAGCATTCCAAGAAATACCTAATTTTTGAAACTTGCTTATTTTTTCAACTTTATGTGTTGCCTTTGATAAGTGAACTGATTGTATTTTAGAGCTTAGCGTGGCTGTAACCATTTCGGTCAATACAGATTCATCCCAATCCTTGATTAAGGTGTTTGTAGTTATAAAATCTATTTCATATTCGGAATGTTGATTGTCTTTCTCCAAAACTAATAGGGTTGCAACAACATCTGCATTCCCAAACCATTTTCCTTTTGAAGAGCAAATTACTTTTAAAATTTTAAAATGTTTTAATAAATTTTCCTTAAACTGCTCTCCCCATTCATTTGCTAACCAAGAATTTGAAATAACAACACCTATTCTGCCATTTTCTTCAATCAAATTAGAAAGATGAAATATGATATAAGCGTATAAATCTGATTTTTTACTTAACCCTAAATTATTTAGCTTATCACTATTGGGAATTTCTGCCGTTTCAAATCTTACAAATGGTAAGTTAGAAACAACGGCGTGCATAATTGGTAACTCTTTTGTTACAACTTGCTCAACAAATGGATCTACAAAGGAAATTTTGGCATTCGGTTGTAATTCAAAAACATCTTGCTGAAACACTTGAACAAGACTGCCTAATGCTTGTGGGTCCGATAATGCAATAGAGCAAAGTTGTAATGGATATGAAAATTTATCACTAGCCCACACTTGATTTAAGGCTTCATTAGGTGGAATTTTGCATTCTCGCTTGATTTGGTAAACTGCTTTTGGAATAGTGCCGCTTCCACAACATGTATCAATTATATTGGCTGTGCGATTCTTGATCGTTATACTAGTAAGGAAATAAGCTAAATTTATTGGAGTAGAAAATTGTCCAACAACTTTCTTCCTTGAATGTAATAATGCAGAATCAATAACATTGTGCAAATAGTCGCTATCTATCTTATCAAATCGAATCTCTTTTAATAACTCATTCAATCCTAACCAATATGATAAGAATTTACTGCCAATGTATTTATCTCCAACATTAGATAGAAACACATTCATAAAATCACATTTTTCTGTAATTTTCTCAAATGTTTCAATAACATCATCGACAGATGAAGCTGGAGTTAGGTTGTTAATTATTTCGGCATTTTGATTAAATGTTTTTAGATAGTGAGAAAATAATAACCTGTTCACCCAAGAAAGAATAGAAAAATCTGCTAATACAGAATACTTATTATCGCCTTTTGCTTTGTTTTCATTAAACCACTCTGTAATCTCTATATCAAAATCAAAGTTTTTAACAGCATTAGATTCAAAATTGAGAGATAAATCTTGCTTAAAGCTCTCTAAACTATTCACATATAAGTTGGAGCTTAATTCTAATAGTCCGACTGTCTTATAACTTGAATCAGAAATTATCTTTGATATATAAGTAATTATATCTTCAAGTATATATTTCCATTTATTTTGATGTGTTTCCACATCTTCTCTGTTCTTAATGTCTGATTCTATCCAAGTTTTATTGATTGAAAAACTATTTCTCTCCCTAATGTAGAGTACTGCTTCTTTTGCGTTCCACAAAAGAAATGAGTTTAAGCCGAGTTTATTAGCTTTTAACTTTGCATTTTCTATTAACTCTATATCGGTAATTGGTGTATCAGGCATTTTCAACTCCCAGCCTTGAATAACTTCACCAACCCCCTCGTTACCATACAATAGAACATCTGGAAAAAGGGTTTTCTTGCTATGATCTTTTAAAGTTCTCTCGCCACCTGCTTTCTTAACGAATAAGTTCTTTTTAGAACAAAATAAATTGATATGACTAATCACATCAATAGCCCACGCTCTTTCATTGTAATTTAATTTTGCCTTGCTCATCTTACAACCCTTACATTTGCACCAGCTTTATTCAATCTATTTAAAGCTAAATCAATATAGTCAATGTGCTTATCTTTAAATAATGTAGCATTTTGATTTTGTTCAATTCCGCAAAAACGTCTATTTTCTAATACTGCGGAAACTAAAAAACTCCCACTTCCGAATGTATTATCTAAAATGAGATCGTTTTCATTTGTATATGTTTTAATGAGATAACGCCCTAACTCAACTGGTTTCTGTGTTGGATGCAAAACTTCCCCTTCACTTTCAGCAGTTTTAAAATAAATTACATCGGTAGGGTATCGCTCTCCATCACTTTTTACTAATTGTGGTTTAAAATCTCCATAGCTACCGGTCAGCTGATCTTTTCTAATACCTTTATTGTATGGCTCGCCTTGCTTCATTTGTGGATTATATGTAGGCTGTTTTTTATAAAATACGCAAACATCTTCATATTTTCGCAAAGGTTGTTTTTTAGCATTTAAGAAATTTGTTGGTTTTGATTTTTCCCAAACAATTTTATATTTAAAATCCTTTTCATTAGATAAAATTAATTTAGCGGTAAATACACCTTGTGAAGTTAAAACAATAGCTCCATCAGGCTTAACAATTCTGTTATATTCTTTCCATAATAAATTGAGATCTATTACGCTATCCCATTTATTCTGAGTTGTACCATAAGGTAGATCACATAAAACCATATCCACGGAATTGTCTGGAAATTTTTTCATAATTTCCAGACAATCCCCCTCAAATAATGTATTTTGCATATCTTGAATAGAAATTTGATTATTCATTTTACCTCCTAGATAGGTAATGCAGGGCGTTTTGAGATTTCAAACGTTCTACTTTGACAAAACGTATTGCGAATAAAATCGAATAAGACGACTTCTTTATTCTTCTTCGTATCTTTGGCGAAGTTCACAAAGTTGTGATACACGAGATAATTATTTAGGTACTTTGTTGCCACACCTTTGAATGTGCCGAAGATTAAATCTTTCAGGCGTTTGTGATAGTTGTTCACGGTCTGAATGTTGAATACGCCATTTTTATATTTGTTTCTCGGGATTAGGATATGATTTAAGCCCATATCGAATGACAATTTCTGATAAGAGCGGAGCGAATCCGTCACAAAAACGGAATTTTGGGCAATCTTACCGCCTAAGACTTTCTGCAAATCTGTTACATTGGGACGACCTAAATTCGCTATCTTAGCAATAGATAGCCCATTTAGATTTACACCCACAGGAACACAGACTTGCTGTTTCGATAAACCACGTTTTGTCGCCACTGTTCCTCGTTTATGTGGTGGGCGTGGCAAGTTAAAATTTTTGTGATGCCTTTTATAGGAAATCGTGGTAAAGGTTTCATCAGCTTGCACTACACCATCTAATTCTACTTGCTCCATCATCTTTTGCAGAGCGTCTAAGATTTTATGCCGCCAAGCAAAGGCGGTAGCAAGATTGATGTCGCAAATTTCAGCACATTTACGCAACGAGTATTTTTCAATCATACAATGAACGTACTTTTCTAATACCGCAATATCTTTTTTCATACCGAATAAGATTGTGCCAGTTTGTTCAACAAAGGCTTTATTGCAATCACGACAAAGGAAATTTTGTCTGCCATTACGCTTACCATTCTTCACAAAATGAACAGATTGACAATGTGGACAGGCTTTTACTTCTCTTGGTTGGATCACTTTTTGAATTGCAGATTGGCTACTGGTAATTTGGCTTAAAAACTGATGTTTATCTCGCTCAGACAGGTTTTCAAAGAGTTGCTTGAGTATATCAATTTCGTGTGTGGTTTTCATAAATAAAAATCCCCATAACCGCTTGATAGTATGGGGATTATAGCAAATCTGACGCACCACATCAATCAAATTTTAAAACACAGCCTTTTGAAAAAAACACCAAGAAAGTTTATAATAATATATGCAGATAATAAGATATTTTTAATTTTAACTTGTTAATTAAATAAAACTATTTAATAAAGGTTTAGATATGTCCTTTACTGACAGCCATGCTCATCTAACTTACCTGACACTTGACAATCACAATAATCAACCGCAAGCACTGCTTGATGCCATGAGCCATGCTGGTGTTGGTCGCGTGATGGCAATCATGTGTCAATTGTCAGAAAATCAGGCAATTCGCGAATGGGTGGATTTGGCATCACAAAATCAATCCATGCCTGATATTGGCATGAGTGTCGGCATTCACCCTTGTCAAGATGAGGCTGTGCTGGCGGCGGTTTGTGTTGATGATTTGTTGGCACTTGATGGTGATAAAGTATGGGCATTTGGCGAGACTGGGCTTGATTATTATTGGGACGAAAACAAAAGCAAGGCACAAAAACACAGTTTTGCAACCCATATCGCTGCCAGCAAGATTGCCAAAAAACCCATTGTGGTTCATACCCGAAATGCCTATCAAGATACTTTAGATGTGCTAAAATCCGAAAACTGTGAGCATGGGATTATCCATTGCTTTACTGAGGACTATGCGTTTGCTCGTCAGGCACTTGACGGTGGACTTTATATTTCGCTTTCGGGGATTATAAGTTTTAACAAATCGCAGGATTTGCGAGAAGTTGTTGCCAAGCTGCCTCTGGATAGATTATTGATAGAGACGGATAGTCCATATTTGGCACCTGTACCGAAGCGAGGCAAGCAAAATGAGCCAACTTTTGTCCCTTATGTGGCACAAGTTTTGGCAAAAATTTTTGACAAAACGCCTGAGGAAATAGGGCAAATCACCAGTGATAATTTTATTAGACTGGTTAATCAATATAAAAATATTATTTAAAAAATAAAAACAATACCCTGTCATTTAATCAGCAAGCTGGGTTTGATTCATTGTTGTAAATAAAACAGCGATGATAAATTGCAAGCTGGGCTATTGTTGTGGCAAGCGAATATATCCAAAGCAAAAAATAACTGGTCTTAGTATCTTTAATGGGAAAGAGCTGGTAGGTGGGATTTTTAATAAATTAAACAATCAGGGCAGAAAATTAATCAGCCCTGATTGTTAGAAGTGGTTAAGCCTTTTTTAGCATATGCCCTTCAAGATAATGAATATTTTGTGCCTCTTCACAAAATGCCTCATCTTGCAAAATGACATCTCGGTGGAGCGGAATGTTGGTTTTGACACCACCAACCACCAGTTCGTCCAAAGCGTGCAATGTCTTAGCAATGGCTTGGCGACGAGTCTGTGCATGGCAGATCAGCTTGCCAATCAAAGAGTCATAATAGCTTGGAATGCGGTACCCTTGGTACAGATGCGAATCAAAGCGAATGCCAGAGCCACTCGGGGTAAATAGCTGTTCAATTTTGCCGGGTGAGGGCATAAAAGTCTTGGGGTCTTCGGCATTGATACGGCATTCGATGGCATGACCACGAATGGTGATTTCATCTTGATGATAAGACAATCCATAGCCTGCGGCAATTTTTAATTGCTCAACCACAATGTCAATACCTGTAATCATCTCGGTAACAGGGTGCTCAACTTGCACACGCGTATTCATCTCAATAAAGAAAAATTCGCCATTTTCGTATAAAAATTCAAAAGTACCCGCACCTCGATAACCGATTTGTTCGCACGCACGCACGCAGGCTTGCAAAATCGGTGTGCGTACATCATCAGGAATATCAGGAGCTGGTGCTTCCTCAAGCACCTTTTGATGACGGCGTTGTAATGAGCAGTCGCGATCAAATAGATGCAAGGCATGACCGTTACCATCGCCCAATACCTGTACCTCAACATGGCGAGGATTTTTTAGGAATCGCTCCATGTATACCGTATCATCGCCAAATGCACTTTGAGCTTCGGTTTTGGCAGCTTGTACTTGGTTGAGCAGCTCTTCAAAGCGTTCAACAACACGCATACCACGACCACCGCCACCAGCTGCGGCTTTGACAATCAAAGGAAAACCGATTTTTTTGGCTTGTTCTTCGGCGTTATGAATGGTGATGGCACCGACCGAACCTGGTACAGTTGGCACGCCAGCTTCTTTCATGGCATTAATGGCAGAGACTTTATTGCCCATCAAGCGAATATGCTCAGGGTGTGGACCAACAAAGGTCAATCCTGCTTCTTCGACACGCTCGGCAAACTCGGCATTTTCGGACAAAAAGCCATAACCTGGGTGGATTGCATCTGCCCCTGTGATTTCGGCAGCGGCAAGCAGGGCATTAATATCTAGATAACTCTGGGCAGAAGGTGCGTTGCCGATGCAGACCGCTTCATCAACAAAACGCAAATGCATCAGGTCTTTGTCGGCAGTGGAATACACACCAACGGTTGCAATGCCCAGTTGCTTACAGGCTCGGACAATACGCAGAGCAATCTCGCCACGATTGGCAATGAGGAGTTTTTTAATCATGGCACATCTCGTTAGGCTTTGTAGCGGATAACAGGTTGTCCAAATTCAACCACTTCGGCATTACTGACCAAAATTTCTTCGATAATGCCACTTTGGGTGGCTTCTAGCGGATTCATGATTTTCATTGCTTCAATGATGCCCAAAGTATCGCCAGCTTCAACTTTTTGACCAACCTTGACAAATGGAGGATCGTTTGGACTAGGTGCAGAATAAAACACACCAACCATAGGCGAAGTTTCGATTTTGCCGCTGATTGTTTTGCTGGCGGCAGGTGCAGGAGTGGCAGTAGTGGTAGCAGGAGCGACAGCTTGGGGGGCGACAACGGTTTGGACGGCGGTGTTGCGTGTAAGACTGATGTATTTGTCGTCATGACCATATTCTAGGTTTAACAGATCTTTTTCTTCCATCAGATCGACAAGTTCGCGAATTTTTTTGATGTCCATCAGGATTACCTTTGCTAAAAAGTGAAAAACAGGCTAACTGTCGAGCGACTGCAACAACAGCGAGCAAAACAATGCAAGAACACCGGATTTGATGCCAGCGTCAAATATCTTTATATAGTGTACATTCGTTTTATTTTATTGCAAGTGTTTTTTGCAATATTTTGCTACAAAATTGTCAAAAAGGGCTTTTTTAGGTGAATTTTGGCACGATATAGTCGCTATCATCAGCCAGCCACTTAGGCTTGACCCATTTTTGTGATTCAACAAATTGATAGTTTGCCATCTGATGCAATAAATCGTCAATGGTGTTGGCAACACAGACCAGATTCATGTTGCTTGCTGGCATAAAGTCTGTTTCTGCGGTTTGTTCCAGTAACTTTAGCAAGGGGTCAAAAAATCCATCAATATTCAGCACACCAATGGGTTTGTTGTGTTGGCGAAGTTGTGCCAGTGAGATGACCTCAAACAGTTCTTCATAAGTACCAATGCCACCGGGTAGGGCAATAAATGCCTTGCCAAGCTCAATCATTTTTAGCTTGCGAGTTGCCATATCACAAGTAGTGATGAGTTCGCTTAAGCCTTGATGGGCAACCTCTTTGTCCTTTAAAAATTGCGGAATCACTCCAATGCTGGCACCACCGTGTGCCATGATACTGTCTGCCAAAACACCCATCAAGCCAACTTTGCCACCGCCATAGACCAGCGTAATGCGATGTTTGGCAAATGCCTGTCCCAGTGCATAAGCAGCATCACGATAGGCGGGCGTATTGCCCAGATTGGAACCGCAATATACCACGATGTGAGAAAATTTATCGCTATAATTCATTAGATATTCTTATTAATGGTTATTGTTGGTAATTTGTGGTGTATTTAGTACTTGTAAAATATGCTCTTTAAATGGTGTTAATACTGGGAGTAATTTTTCGCATACAAGCTGCTTACGATAACCAAGCAGCTCTCTGGGTAGGTTATCAATATCACCATCATAGGCAACCAGTAGTAACAGATGATTGAGCCAGCGATTTTTTAGTAATAAATTGACGGGAATGCGGTGCGTATCACTGTATTCGCTCAAGGCGGCATCAAGTGGTTTTTTAAAAGGCTTTGCCTTGCTGTGATAAGTAGGGTTTGGTAAGGGTGGCAGGGCATTTTCGGGCAGGGCGTTGGTTTGGCGAATGATACGCACGATCTCATCGCCATGGCGTCTTAGCACGGCACGGTTTAGTGTGGTGCGTGCCAGCAGTTTAATGCTGTCAGGCATTTGCTCAATAATCTCACGCAAGGCTTGCTTGCCAATAATAAAACTGCGAGGTTCGTTGGTGGCACGAGCCAAAGTTTCTCGCCAGATGGTCAGTTGCTGAAGTGCAGCGATTTGACGGCGATTATAAATCGGAACTAATAAATCAATATATAGCACATCATCATTTTGTGTGGCAAGTTCGTGTAATTCATGTGCATAGTGCCGACTGTCCTCTTGAGTGCAGCTTAGAATGTTACGCCGTGCCAATTCATCACAAACCACTTCATAAAGTGCCAATAGATAACGCACATCGTTGGCGGCGTATATTTCTTGTTCGTGTGATAAAGGGCGTGCCAGCCAGTTGGATTGACTTTCGCCTTTGTCAATATTGATGTCTAAAATCTCGCTTAATGCTTGGCTGTAGCCTGTTTGTAGTTTGCCTGACAGGTATGCTACCGCCAGCTGCACATCAAAGACATTGTCAAGCGGTGGACATTTGGCAAGTAGATAAAAAATCCCCAAATCTTCACCACAAGCATACCAAATCATTGTCGGTATTTCTGCCAATGCCTGCCAAAATTCCGTCAAATCAAGGCGTGGAGCATCGACCAAATAAATAGTACTGCCAGTATTCACCTGCACCAATGCCAAAATCGGATAGTAGGTGGTGCGTTTAATAAATTCGGTATCAAGTGCAACTTTGTCAATCCCATCAATTTCATCAATCAGGGCATAAAGCTCATCCTCGGTGCGAACCCAGCGTGTGGGCAGCTGGTCAAGAGCATGGGTGTCAATGGTTGGTTTTGGGGGATTAAAATACGCTGTTTGTGTCATGGTGATTGTTTGGGCGGTTGCTCAGGACGGATTATAAAGAACCACGATTTTGTAGGGCTTGGTGTAGGGTAATGCTGTCGATATACTCAAGCTCGCCACCCATTGGAATGCCTTGGGCTAGGCGAGTGATTTTTGTTACATGATTGCAGACAGCGTCATGGATAAAAAACGCCGTAGTCTGACCTTCAATGGTTGAGCCTGTGGCGATGATTAATTCACTGATGGCCTCATTTTTGATGCGTGCAATCAGCTCATCTATGTGCAAATCGTCAGCATTAATGCCATCAATTGGAGAAAGATGACCACCCAGCACAAAATATCTGCCACGATATGCACCGCTTTGCTCAATCGCCATCACATCGGCGGCACTTTCAACCACGCAAAGTAACGAACTATCACGGCGGGAATCACGGCAAATTGGGCAGATTTCATCATCGCTGAATGAATGGCAATGACGACATTCGATGATCTCTTTCATGGCAATATCCAGTGCGGCTGCCAGATTGATGCCTTGTTGGCGTTTTTTGCTAAGTAATTGCAGTGCCATGCGTTGGGCTGATTTTTGTCCAACGCTTGGTAAGATTTGCAATTGTTTGATGAGATGGTCAAGTTTTGGCGTGAGCATGAGTTAGCCAAACAATCCTTTCATGCTGGGCGGCAAACCCATGCCTGTTGTTGCACCAGCCATCACTTCTTCATGTAGCTCGTCAGCTTGACGCACTGCATCATTAACCGCAGCTGCCACCAAGTCTTCAATCATATCAGGCTCATCACCCATCAGGCTTGGGTCAATAAAGAGGCGTTTGACAACATGGCGACCTGTCATGGTAACTTTCACCAAGCCATTACCAGCTTCACCTTGCACCTCTTTGGTGGCAAGGCTGGCTTTGGCAGCTTCGACATTTTTTTCGACTTGCTTTTGCATGGCTTGGGCTTGTTGCATTAGGGCTTGAATGTTCATACTTTTCTCAAAATTAACTTATTAATCATGTGATAATAATTAAAATCATATCACAAAAAATGCACAGCTAACATTATAGCATAAATTTACCAAAGTAGCGGTGCATTGGACTAAATTTTGCACGCACCATTGGCACAGCCGTCATCAAGGTCGTTTTGGCTGTCGTCCGCACCATCACGCGTGTTGTGATAATAAAGTGTTTTGACACCAAATTTATAAGCGGTCAGCAAATCTTGAATCAAAACCTTCATCGGTACTTTACCACCGTCAAATTTGGCAGGGTCGTAGTTGGTATTGGCTGAGATGCTCTGGTCGATGAATTTTTGCATGATGCCAACCAATCTTAGATAGCCATTATTATCAGGAATATCCCAAAGTAGCTCATATTGGCTCGCCAGTCGCTCAATTTCAGGGACGACTTGTTTTAAGATGCCATCTTTGGACTGCTTGACCGATACCAAGCCACGAGGCGGTTCGATGCCGTTGGTGGCGTTGGCGATTTGGCTAGATGTCTCTGACGGCATAAGGGCTGACAGGGTGGAGTTGCGTAAGCCGTATGTCTTGATGTCAGTTCGCAATGCCTCCCAATCTAGGTGCAAAGGCTCGGTGCAAATACTGTCCAAATCTGCCTTGTAGGTATCAATGGGCAGAATGCCTTGACTGTAGGTGGTCTGCTCAAACCATGGGCAAGCCCCTTGCTCTTTGGCAAGTTTGTTAGAAGCCTTTAATAGATAATATTGTAATGCTTCAAAAGTGCGATGGGTAAGCCCCAGTGCTGCAGCATCCGAATAGCGAGTGCCATTTTTTGCCAGATAATAAGCATAGTTGATAACGCCCACACCAAGCGTGCGTCGGTTCATGCTGCCTCTTTTGGCGGCGATGACAGGGTAGTCTTGATAATCAAGCAGGGCATCAAGGGCACGCACGATAAGTTCGGCAGGTTCTTCAATGTCGCTTAATGAATTGATTTTACCCAAGTTTACTGCCGAAAGTGTACAAAGGGCGATTTCACCTTTGTCGTCATTAATATTATCAAGTGGTGCAGTTGGCAGGGCGATTTCCATGCACAAATTTGATTGGCGAATCGGTGCAATGCTCGGATCAAAGGGGCTGTGTGTGTTGCAATGATCGACATTTTGGATATAGATACGACCTGTGCTGGCACGCTCTTGTAGCATAAGGCTGAACAAATCACGGGCAGCGACTTTGCGTTTGCGAATGTTGTCATCTGCCTCGTATTGATGATAGAGGCGTTCAAATTCTGCCTGATTGGCAAAAAATGCCTCATACAGACCCGGCACATCAGAGGGTGAGAATAGGGTGATTTGTTCGCCTTTAATCAGTCTTGTGTACATGGTTTTGTTCAGTTGCACACCATAATCCATGTGGCGAACACGGTTATCCTCAACACCGCGGTTGTTTTTTAGCACCAATAGGCTTTCGATTTCTAAGTGCCATAGTGGATAAAATAAGGTTGCTGCACCACCACGTACACCGCCTTGCGAGCAAGACTTGACAGCTGCTTGGAACATTTTAAAAAATGGAATACAGCCTGTGTGTTGAGCTTCACCGCCACGAATTGGACTGCCCAAAGCACGGATTGCTCCTGCGTTGATGCCAATGCCTGCCCGCTGTGAAACATAGCGAACAATGGCAGAAGTGGTGGCATTAATACTGTCCAAATTGTCATCGCATTCAATCAATACGCAGGAGCTAAATTGTCTGGTCGGTGTGCGTACACCTGCCATAATTGGCGTAGGTAGCGAGATATAAAAGTTCGAAGTGGCATCATAGAACCGCTTGACATAATCCAGTCGGATTACCTTATCGTAGCTGGCAAATAGGCACATACCCACCAGCATATACAAAAATTGGGGGCTTTCATAAACTTGCTTACTGACTCTGTCTTGCACCAAATATTTGCCCATCATTTGTTCAACGGCGGCATAAGCAAGGTTCATATCACGACTATGGTTGATATAGTCATTTAGCGTGTTAAATTCTGCGATGTCGTAATCTGCCAAGATGTGCTTGTCGTATTTGCCTTGTTCGGTGAGATTTTTGACATGGTCATACAGATGAGGTGGTTCAAACTCACCGTAGGCAATTTTACGCAGATGAAAAATCGCCAAGCGAGCTGCCAGATATTGATAATCTGGTGTTTCGGTTGAAATTAAATCGGCAGCGGCTTTGATGATGGTTTCGTGGATATCACGAGTGCGAATACCGTCATAAAACTGTATGTGTGATTTTAGCTCAACTTGAGATACGGAGACATTGTCAAGCCCTTCGGCAGCCCAAGTAATGACACGGTGAATCTTATCCAAATCAATAGGCTCAAGACGACCATCTCGTTTTGTTACTTTGATTTTATCGATATGCGTCATCGCTACTCCTAAATTGATTATTAACCAAAATTAAATTTATCTATGGCAACATTAAGATATTGCTACAGCTGAATGAAGCAATATGTAAATAATTAACCTACAATATTTAGTACATGGGTAATTTAGGGCTACAATATAGCTGATTTTTTTTGAAAATAAAAGATTGCAACTTTTTTATTTTTGTGATTCATTTGCAAATTTTAATTTTTTCAATAACTTACTTTACGATAAAATTTAAACTTTTTTGTAACCAAGAAAATAATTTTTGCCAATGGGGCATAATGAAGGAAATTTTGCAAATTTTGTATAAACAGCATTATTAAAAAATATAAAATTTTGCCATATTGGCAGCGTGTATGAGTTTGGGTATTTTGTGGTATTTATCAAGTAAAATATAAAATATTATTAAATAAATTTGCAATTTTATCCAATAAATAATAAGCACAAGTGCCAAGCCAAATTGGTTGGCACTTGGGATATTGGGTGGATTTTAGATTTTGCGAAATTTGGCAGTGCGTAAATTTGGCGTGGCTGGTTTGGCTTGCTCATTGTGTTTTTTGCGAACCTCACGAGCTTTGAGCGGTTTTTTGTGAATGCGTGCTTGTTTTTGGCGGGTGGCATGGTTAAGCCCTGTGCCTTGTCGCTGACGCAAACCAACAGATTCAACCAACTTGCCAATTTCTTTGGCATCAAGTTCAATAAAACGACCTGTACGCAATTGGGTTGGCAGCGTGATGACCCCATAGCGTGTGCGAATCAGTCGAGAGACCTTAAGGTTTTGACTTTCGAACATACGGCGAACTTCACGCTTGCGGCCTTCTTTGATGCTGACATGATACCATTTATTGACACCAGTGCCACCACCTTCTTTAATGTCGTCAAATTTGGCAAAGCCATCATCAAGCTGCACGCCAGTGGTCAAGGCCGAAGCAATCTGTGGCGTAACTTCGCCCAAAACACGCACGGCATATTCACGCAGTACCTCATGAGATGGGTGCATCAGTCGATGAGCCAGCTCGCCATCGTTGGTAAATAACAACAAGCCTGATGAGTTGATGTCAAGGCGACCGACCATGACCCAACGATCGCCTGTCAGCTTAGGCAGGCGGTCAAATACCGTAGGGCGACCTTCGGGGTCAGATGCTGAGCAGATTTCGCCCTCGGGCTTGTAGTAGGCGATGACACGACGGCGTTTTTCACGCTCGGCTTTTAGGCGAACTTGCCTGCCGTCAATGCGAATCTCGTCAGTCAATACGGCACGGTCGCCCAAGGCGGCAGTTTGCCCATTGATTGAGATGCGTCCTGCCTTGATGATTTCCTCAAGCCCTCGCCGTGAGCCAAGACCTAGCCGTGCCAGCAGTTTTTGTAATTTTTCGCCAGCAGGTTTGTCGGCATCAATGGTGGGAATTGACGGTTGCGTATCGATTTTTGTGTGATTATTCATAAGCTGTCCTGAAAGTGGAATTTAACATTTCTCAATGTAAAGTAAATTGCTGGTACTCATTGGTAGAATCTGTCAAAAACAGCTACTTGCCAGCAGTTGCTATGATAGGGCATTTGCTGTCTTTTGGCAAGCATTTGACAAAATAACCAATCATGGCATGGTTTTATGACTTGATATTGACTGATGATTGATTAGAAATTCTTCATTAATTTGGTAAAACAAGTGATGTATCATGACAAAGATTTTAATCGCTCCAAATCTGGCAAGGGTGGCAAATCATCAAGCGTATCCAAGCCAAATGCGTCCAAAAATGCCTTGGTGGTGTGCAGCAGTGCAGGGCGACCCAAAGTGTCTTTGTGTCCTTGTTCGATAATCCAGCCTTTGTCAAATAATTGACGCAAAATATTACTCGATACAGTTACGCCACGCACTTGCTCAATGTCGGTGCGAGTAACGGGCTGCTTGTAGGCAATGACGCTTAGGGTTTCAAGCAGGGCTTGGCTTAGGTTTTCAAGACGCTCTGGAAATACCTGCTGAATCAATCCACTGTAACTGTCTTTGATTTGTAAACGATAGCCGCTGGCGGTTTTGTTTAAAGCCAGCACGCCATGGCTAAGCCGCTCTTGTAGCACTGCTAAGGCATCATTAAGCTCTGATTTACCAATCATCAAGTGCTTTTTTAGGTCGTTGTCGGTTAGCGGTGTTTCGCTGGCGTGTAGCAAAACCTCAATGTAACGGCTAAAGGTTTCTGCCTTTTTGTGTGCTTGTAAAAAATCAGGTTTTTGGGTGTCGCTCATTGCTTGCTCGTGTAACTAAAAATCTCAATGTAGCCAATGCAGTGATTCATTGGCAATATCCGTGTTGTCATTATCTGCATGATTAAAACCGATAAAGCCCCGCTTAATCAGCTCAAGCACTGCCACAAAGCTGACAACAACGCCTATTTTGCCTTGCTTTTTATCAAGCAATTCGGCAAAACTACTCACGCCTTTTTCGCTGAGCGTGCGACTAATCATGGCAATGCGTTCGGACAAAGGAACGGTGTCAGCTTGCACCGTGTGCATGGTTGGCTCGGGGCGAATCTGCATGGTAATCAAGCTATTAATCAGCAAATCTGGTGAATAATTGGGCAGCTCGCGTTGCATTGCTTCATGGTTTGGCATACTGGCAAAAGCCAAAAAGACATCTCGCTCAAGCCGCAATAAGCCATCAATACGATGGGCGGCCTCTTTAATTTGGGCGTATTCTTCCAATCGCCGAATCAAGCGAGCCTTGGGACTTGCCTCGTCATCACTGATTTCAGGTTGTGGCAATAATAATTCAGACTTGATGGCGATCAGCGTGCTTGCCATCAACAGATAATCACCTGCCAACTCAAAATAAGCCTCGTCCAAATCTTGAATATAGCTCAAATACTGCTCTGTAATTGGCAAAATTGCCGTTTCTGTCAGGTCAAAGTTATTTTTTTTGACCAAATATAGCAAAAAATCAAGCGGCCCTGCAAATTGCTCAAGCCAAATGGCAAATGCCTGAGGAGGAATGTACAAATCCTCAGGCAGATTGAGTACAGGCGTATCAAAAATGCGTACGCCAATATCAGAAGAGGCTGTTGTCATTTAAGTTTCGCCAGTGGCTTAATTCCGATGGCACGCCTAGTTTTGTCCAGTTGTTTTTGGGCAACTCGGCGTGCTTTGACAGCACCCATTTGCAGAATTTCTTCAAGCTGCTTTGGGTCATTCATCAGCTGTAGATAACGCTCACGATAAGGGGCAATTTCGCCATTGATTTTGTCGAACAAAATTTGTTTTGCTTCGCCCCAGCCGATGCCACGCCGATAATGCTCAGCCAAGGCATGAATTTCATCATCGCTGGCAAATGCCTTATAAATCTCAAAAATTGTGCAATTGTCAGGGTCTTTTGGTTCGCTGGGTGCTTGCGAGTTGGTTACGATTTGGGCGATTGCTTTTTTTAGGGCTTTTTCGGGATCGATTTGAGGATTGCCATCGCCAAACAAAGGAATGGTGTTGTTGTAGCTTTTTGACATTTTGCGACCGTCAAGCCCTGTCAGCAGTGGCGTATTCTCATCAACAATGGCTTGAGGTTCAACAAACAGTGGCTTGTATTTAAAATTAAAACTCCCTGCAATATCTCTTGCCATTTCGATGTGCTGAATTTGGTCCTTGCCAACAGGCACATGGGTGGCATTAAACATCAAAATATCCGCCGCCATTAATACAGGATAGCTAAACAATCCCATGCTGATGCCGTAATCAGGATCGGTGTCTGGTTTGGTAAGGTTGATATCCACTGCTGCCTTGTAGGCATGGGCTCGGTTCATTAGCCCCTTGGCACAAGAGCAGTTTAGCACCCAAGATAATTCAGCAATTTCTGGAATGTCTGATTGGCGATAAAAAGTTACTTTTTCAGGATCGAGACCGCAGGCAATCCAAGTGGCAGCAATGGCTCGTGTAGAGCGGTGGATTTCGTCAGGGTCAAAGCATTTGATGATGCCGTGATAGTCAGCCAAAAAGAAAAAAGCATCGCCGTCATTTTGCTCATGGGCGGCATTTGCCGAGGCAATGGCAGGGCGAATTGAGCCAACATAGTTACCCAAGTGGGGAATGCCTGTGGTGGTAATGCCTGTGAGAATGCGTTTTTTGATTTCGCTCATAATGTACTCTAATTATTAAAATTTTCTAAAATATTATCAAATGTCAGCCAAGAGAGAGGAAAGGGCTGCACCTGCATTGTCAGTTCTCATGAATTGTTCACCAATTAAGAAATGGTGAATATTGTTGCGTTGCATCAGCCTAATATCATCACTGGTATTAATGCCGCTTTCGCTCACCACCAAAGCATCATCACCCAAAGCGGCAAACAGGCTTTGGCTTAGGCGAATGCTGTGTGCCAAATCTACCTCAAAAGTATGCAGGTTGCGGTTGTTAATGCCGTAGATATTGGCAGGCGACTGTGGCAATTGCAATGCACGCTCAAGCTCAAGCTCATTATGGATTTCGATCAGCACATCAAGCCCAAGCTCGGTCGCACTTTGGTGCAGGTGTTTGAGTGTGGCATCGTCCAAACAAGCCATGATAAGCAAGATGCAGTCAGCACCGATGGCAGCAGATTCGATAATTTGGTATTCATCAACCATAAAGTCTTTGCGTAATACAGGCAGGCTGACAGCTGTGCGTACATCAATCAAATATTGATCATCGCCTTGAAAATAGTCGCGATCGGTCAGCACAGACAGGCAGGTTGCTCCTGCTTTTTGATAGCCGATGGCACTTGCAACGGCGTCAAAATTTGGGCTAATGATACCTTTTGAGGGCGAGGCTTTTTTGACCTCAGCAATGATACCAACTTGGCTGTTGGTATCAACTTTGCGTAAGCTGTTGGCAAAACCTCGCGGGCTGTGATTTCTGGCAATGCTTAGCAGTTCCGCTTGGCTTTTTTGCTGCTTAGCGATCGCAACCTCTTGATGCTTGGTTGCGATAATTTTTTGTAAAATGCTTGGCGTGGCGTTTGTTAGAGTTTGCTTTGTCATGATAGGCTCACCGATTGGGTAAATTGGGCTAGCTCATTGAGTTTATCAAGTGCAGCCGAGCTGCTTAGTATTTGCATGGCTTTGGCAACACCTTGTGCGTGCGTGTCGGCAAGTCCTGCCACATAAATGGCGGCACCTGCATTGATGGCAATCATCGCACGAGCTTTTTGGGTGATGGCATCATTGTGCGTGCCAGCAAGTGCATTTTGGATAATATTTAGGCTCTCGGCAGCGTTGGCAACTTGCAGCCCTTGCAAATCCTGACTGGCAATGCCAAGCTCTTTGGGGTAGCTGATATAAGTGTCAATAACACCATGCTTTAATTCTGCAACATGAGTACCTGTTGCAAGGCTGAATTCATCAAGACCATCTTGGGAATGTACCACCATCACATGAGTCATGCCCAATTTGGCAAAAACTTCCGCCAAGGGCTGGCATAATTTGGCATCAAAAACACCAACAACTGCTCGCTTGACTCTGGCAGGGTTGGTTAGCGGCCCTAAAATATTAAAAATCGTTCGAGCCTTTAACTGTTGGCGGACGCCGATGGCATGACGCATGGCTGGGTGATGGTTGGGGGCAAACAAAAAACCAATGCCCAACTGGTTGATGGCATCGCGAGTATGAGCAATGTCGATGTCCAAGCGAAGCCCTGCAAGACTTAATAAATCCGATGAGCCAGAGCTGGTAGAAACGCCACGATTGCCATGTTTGGCAATGCTTACGCCTGCTGCTGCTGCAACAAATGCCGATGCGGTCGAGACATTAAATAAATTTGAGCCATCACCCCCTGTGCCAACAATATCAACTGCATTGGCGTCGTCAATTTCAATGGTATTGGCAAGCTCAAGCATGGCATTGGCACAGCTGACAATCTCCTCAATGGACTCACCTTTTTGTCGCAGTGCAATCAGGATTGCCCCCATCAGTGCATCAGGACAGCGTCCCTGCATGATAATCAGCATGACTTGGTGCATTTGCCATGCGGGCAAATCTTGATTATCAAGCAGGCTTGACAGTGCTTGGGTGAGAATTTGTTGGACTTGTTCATCGCTTAATTGGGCGATTTGTTCAGGGCTTATGTTACTCATGCGTGTTCAATCATTTGCTGCTTGGTTGTGGTGTGAAATTAGGCAACTTGTGGCAGTTGGTCGTCGCCCAATACGGCAAGGTTGTGCTGCTTTAAAAAATTATTCAACAGCTGATAGCCGTGTTCGCTAAGAATGGATTCTGGGTGAAATTGCACCCCTTCAACCGCCAATTCTTTGTGGCGAACTCCCATAATTTCTTGCATACTGCCGTCAGCATTGTTGGTCCAAGCGGTGATTTCTAGGCAGTCTGGCAATGTGTTTTTGTCAATAACCAGTGAGTGATAGCGTGTGGCTACAAAGCCATTGGGCAGATTGGCAAACACCCCTTGTGCCTGATGATGAATGTTTGACAGGCGACCATGCATTACCTCGCCTGCACGCACCACTTGACCGCCAAAGGCTTGACCGATTGCCTGATGACCAAGGCAAATGCCCAAAATGGGAATTTTGCCAGCCAATTGTTGCAAAATCTCAAGACTGACCCCTGCCTCACTGGGGCTACAAGGGCCCGGCCCAATGATGATTGCCTGCGGTGCCAGTGCAATAATGTCCGCCAGTGTCGTTTCGTCATTACGCCATACGGTGATGTCTTGTTTTAATTCGCCAAAATATTGCACAATATTGTAAGTAAAGCTACAGTAGTTATCAATCATTAAAATCATTTTAATACAACCTGTTAAATGAATTAAGTATTTTATCCATATTTTAGCTTGCGACAAGGCTTTGGGCGATTTGTGGCAACCATGTGGTTATTTTACCACTTTTTTGGCGGTGGTAAAATACCGAATGTTACCAGTTTGGCAATGGCAAATGGTTTGGGCATTAAACAACCATTTGTGTATCAATGCTGATAGTATTTACCAAATTAACAATAAAATTTAAGAAAAATTTAGTAATTTTTACAGATTTATGCTTTTAATCATTTGCCAACAATCAATAGATTGGTCGATTCCAAAACTTTCTATTAACTTAATATAAATTATTAAATTAAATTTCTTACAAATTAATCACTACTGATTGCGTTGATTATTTATTGGCAAATTGACAATCTATCAAATGATCATTGACCATGCCAACCGCTTGCATAAAGGCATAGCAGGTAGTTGCACCAACAAATGCAAAACCGTCTTTTTTGAGCTGCTTGGCAAGTTTGGCGGAAATTTCGGTTTGTGCAGGAATTTCGGCAAGCGTTGCAGGGTGGTTGATGACAGGCTTGCCGTCAATAGTGGTTATGCTCCACAGATAGTCGCTAAAACTGCCGTTTGCCTTGATGGCAAGATAGGCTTTGGCATTGTTGATGATGGCACGAATTTTTCCACGATGGCGAATGATGCCGTCATTTTGTAGCAATTCGTTGATTTTTTGATCGTCATATTGGGCGATTTTGGCAGGGTTAAACCCATCAAAGGCTTGATAATACTGCTCACGGCGTTTTAGGATGGTAATCCAGCTTAGTCCTGCTTGCATGGCCTCTAGACACAACAGGGCAAAGAGTGTTTCGTCATCATAGATGGGCTTGCCCCATTCTTCGTCATGATAGCGAATGTACAATGGGTCAGACAGGCACCAAGTGCAGCGGTTTATCGGTGTATTCATCAGATATAAAACTCAATTTGACTGTCCTGATCGCCCAGTACATCAAGATCATCTTTGCAGAGTGATTTTAGGCTCTCGGCATGAAAAGTGGGGTCAAGGCGTTTGATTGCCTCGCTTAGCTGACAGATTTGCTTGTCTTGGGTCTGGATATGAGCAAGCAAGGCGGCGATGCTGGAGGCAACAGGGTCTTTGGCATCTGGCTTTAGCCCATAGGCGGCAAATAATGCTTGTGATTGAGCTGGGTGGGCAGAGGGTGCTGGTGCGGATTCTTTGACAATCATGCGAGCGGCATTGCCAACCATTGTAGCACCAGCAGGCACGGGTTTGACCACAACGGCATTTGAGCCAATCTTGGCATCATCACCAACTGTAAAGCCGCCGAGTATTTTTGCACCAGCACCAACGACAACATTATTGCCAAGCGTAGGGTGGCGTTTGGCACCTTTTTCCCAAGAGACACCGCCCAAGGTTACGCCGTGATAAAGCGTTACATCATCACCGATTTCGGCAGTTTCGCCAATCACCACACCCATGCCATGATCAATAAATAATCGTTTGCCGATTTTGGCGGCAGGGTGAATCTCAATGCCCGTGGTGCAGCGGCTAAGGTGCGACAGGCTGCGTGCCAAAAATTTATATTCAGCATTCCAAAGGGCGTGGGCAGCACGGTGCATGATACGAGCATGAATGCCGGGATAGGTCAGTAAAACCTCTGATTTGGTGCGAGCGGCAGGATCGCGAGTTAGCACCGCCTCTAGGTCATCATTGATGGCTTGTGTTAATTGGCGTAGTTTTTTTAGCATAAATGAGTTACCTTAAATCTCTACATGATACCGTCCATGGTGCGGTTTGGCAAATTTTGTGTTGGCATATCAATATGCAATTTGTCAAGTTGCTGTTTTTATGGCTGTGCTAATCTTGGCAATCAAGGCACGCATGAGTGCGTATTCTTTTTGATCCAGTTGCAATCGCTGATTGAGTCGCAATAAGCGATTTGTCAGTTGGGTAAGTTTGTCATCACGAACAAGGTCTAATTGCTCCATCAAGGCAATCAGTGCGGTGGTCAGCTCGTCAGCTTGTTGATGGGTGATGGCAGGTGCGTCCCAGTCGCTACGAACCACCAACTCAAGTGGATACTGCGTTTGGGCGACCCCTTGTGTTTGTTTGGTGCTGCTGATGGGCGAATGAGCAAACTGTGCCGAAAATCTCTCATAAAAACAAGCAGCAATGACCTGTATGGCACTGGCAACATTAAGCACAGGGTAGGCAGGGTTGGCTGGGATTTGGATATGATAATGAGCCAGTGCCAGCTCTTCGTTAGTCAGACCGCGATCTTCACGGCCGAACAAAATGGCGATTTTTGGCAGGCTGTGTGCTTGCGTTGTTGCTAAACTCTCGGTCGCAAGCAGTCTTGTGATGGCGATATCAGCCGCCATGCTCGGAGTAACAACAGGGCGAGGCAGCTGTCTGCTTCTGGCACTGGCGGCAAAAACGAGCGAGCAATCATTGATGATGGATGTCAAATCATCGGCGATGACGGCATTATCCAAAACACAGGTTGCACCAGCAGCGTTTGCTATGCTGCTTTGGTCAATGGGCAGGCGTGGATTGATGATTGTTAGGTTGCCCAGTCCCATGGTGTGTAAGGCACGAGCCGCTGAGCCGATATTGGCAGGCAGGGTTGTGCCAATCATGATGGTGTGGATTTGTGCCAAACAGGTGGCAAGTCGGTCAGTTTGTGTCATTAGCGAAATACCAAATTGTTCGTGTCAATATAGGATTTGAGCTTGCTAATATTGTCATCGCTAGGGTAGAGGCGAAAGCGTTCATTCACCTGAACACGGCTGATACTGCACTCATCATACAGATATAGGGCAATCGGCACGCATAAATCTGATGGCGGTACCGATGTTGCCTCGCCATCTTCGTCATGTGCCAAAGCGGCAAAATCGTGGGCGGTGAGTAGCTCAGGCGGTGGGCTATTTTCTTTTAATAAACTTAATACTTTATTTAATTTATCAGTATCATTGGCAGCCAGCTTGATGTGAATTTCTTTTAAGCGTCTTAAGCGTGCCTGCTCAATCGGCTCAATGTGCAACAAGCGATAAAACAGTCTGCCGTCATCGCTTTCACGCACGCTGATTTTGGCGATGACGACATTGGCGACGGTCATGCTCTCTGGCTCGCCTTTGCTATTAAATGCTGGCTGATATTCTTCATCAAAGCCTCTGACTTTTTTGCCTGCGGTGATGATTTCTTTAAATTTATTAAAAGTATCGCCATAGCAACTAAGCTCTATACGACCTTTGCCATCGTCAATTTTGACAACAATACGATTGCCAAAAAACGCCACATCAAAAATCAGCCCTGCAATACGCACCGAACCATGATGACCTGTATCTTTTAGATCAAGCACGCTGTTTACAGAAGTGTACAGACCAAGCTCGCTGCGGTATTCGTCCAGCGGATGTCCTGTCAGATACAGACCGATGGTTTGTTGTTCATATCGTAGGCGGTCTTGGGTATGCCAATAGACATCTTCTAGCACGGGGGCAACCGACAGACCATCGTCCACTTCAGCAAATAAATCCATCGTGCCAGCAAGCTGATTTTGGCGGTTCTGATCGGCAGTTGCCATCGCATCAGGCAGTTGTCGCCACAGTCCGCGGCGTATCTGATAGCTGTGATCAAAACTCTCACCAAGATAATGTGGCTTGAGCGTTTCTGCCAAAATATCAAAGCAACCTGCTTTAATCAAGGCTTCCAATGAGCGTTTGCCGACTTTTTTTATGTCCACACGGTTACAAAAATCGTACAAGTCCTTAAACGGCCCGTCTTTGCGTGCAGCGACAATGCTATTGACCGCTTCTTCGCCAACGCCTTTTACAGCACCAAGCCCATAGACGATGGTTTTGGCATCACGAACGACAAATTTCCACTGACTGTGATTGACGCTGGGTGGGATAACATTTAGATTAAAATTATCTTTACAATCACTTAACAAAAATACCACCTGATCAGTGTCGTCCATCTCGGAGGTTAATACCGCTGCCATAAATTCCGCAGGGTAGTAGTGCTTGAGATAAGCGGTCTGATAGGCAAGCACACCGTAGGCTGCCGAGTGTGATTTGTTAAATCCATAGCCTGCAAATTTTTCTACCAAATCAAAAATTTGTGCCGCCAAAGTGCCGTCAATGTTTTGTGCCACCGCACCTTCAACAAAAGTGCTGCGTTGTTTTGCCATCTCCTCTGGCTTTTTTTTGCCCATGGCTCGCCGCAACATATCGGCACCACCGAGCGTATAGCCCGCCAGCATTTGGGCGATTTGCATGACTTGCTCTTGATAAACAATCACCCCATAGGTTGGCTCAAGTGGTGCTTTTAGCAGCTCATGCTGAAATTGTGGGTGAGGGTAGGCGACTTCTTGAATGCCGTGCTTGCGTTCAATAAAGTCCGATACCATGCCAGATTCCAGCGGGCCGGGTCGGTACAGGGCACACATCGCAATGACATCTTCGATGTTTGATGGCTTTAGTTGGGCGAGGTATTTTTTCATGCCTGTGCTTTCTAGCTGAAATACGGCAGTGGTTTTGGCTTCTTGCAGCACCGCTTGATAAACCGCTTCGTCATCAAGTGGCAATTCGTCCAAATCAATTGGCTCTTGGTTTTGTAGTTTGCGAGTGTGGTTAATGTTGTCAATCGCCGCCTGAATAACAGTGAGATTGCGAAGACCCAAAAAGTCAAATTTTACCAAGCCGACAGCCTCGACATCGTCCTTATCAAACTGACTGACAGGGTGTCCTTCGCTATCGCAATACACCGCACTAAAATCGCTGATGCGGTTTGGGGCGATGAGCACACCACCTGCATGTTTGCCGACATTGCGTGTGATGCCTTCAAGTTTTTTTGCCATCTCCCAGATTTCTATTGCCAAATCATGATCTGGAACTTCAGGATTGGTTAATAATTCTTTAAGCTGTGGTTCTTGTTCCAAAGCAGCATCTAGGCTGATGCCGGGGGTTTTTGGGATAAGTTTTGAGATGCGATCACCAAGACCAAAGGGCTTGCCTTGCACACGCGTAACATCACGCACCACAGCACGAGCTGCCATGGTACCAAAGGTGATGATTTGGCTCACGGCTTGGCGACCGTAGGTTTGTGCAACATAATCAATCACCCGATCACGGCCTTCGATACAAAAATCAATATCAAAGTCAGGCATCGAAACACGCTCTGGATTCAAAAACCGCTCAAAAAGCAAATCATAACGCAAAGGATCAAGGTCGGTAATGTTTAAGGCATAAGCAACCAGCGAGCCCGCCCCTGAGCCGCGACCTGGCCCAACAGGCACGCCATTGGCTTTTGCCCAGCGGATAAAGTCCATTACGATTAAAAAATAGCCCGGAAAACCCATTTTTAAGATGATATCCAACTCATAATCAAGTCTGTCATCATAGCCTTTGCGAATTTCTGCCCAATCCTCGCCACGCTTATTGGGTGGATAAAGTTTGTCAAGGCGTGCGTTTAGACCATCTACAGAGACTTTTCTAAAAAAGCTGGCAATGCTTTCGCCTTCTGGAATCGGAAAATCAGGCAATACATTAATGCCCAGCGTCAAGGTTACATTGCAGCGACTTGCCAACAGGGCGGTGTTTTCGATAACTTGTGGCAAATCAACAAACAGCTCCGCCATGTCGTCTTGGCTTTTAAAATACTGCTGCTCACTGTATTCTCTAGGGCGGTTTTTGTCGCCCAAAGTATAGCCGCTGGCGATACATACGCGTGCTTCATGTGCATCAAAATCACTGCTTGTGGCGTTATTTTTGTCATTGATATCAACCACCGTTGGGTTAATAAAACGCACATCATTATGGGCAACGATGGCGATGCCAAGTTTTGAGGCTTGTATGATGGCATTTTCGTTGAAGCGATCATCGGAAGTTTTGATGCGGCGAATGCCAATATATAGTCGGTCGCCAAACCATTCTTGCCATGTTTGCAAAATTGGTAAGGCATTGTCAGGATTATTGCCAAGTAAAGAGGAAGCGATTTCTGAGCGGTGGGTTAGGATGGCAATCAAGCCCTCGCATCGCTTGGCAAGGGCTTCTTTGGTGATGATGGGTGTCTCAAAAACCACCGTGCCATTTTCACCGATTGGGCGACTGGTATACGCATCAGAAATTAGCCGAAGCAGGTTTTGGTAGCCATTATTATCCATGGCGTACAAAATCACACTGTGCTTGGCATCAGCGTCTGCTTTGTCTTGATGATTGCCAACGACAACCTCTGCACCCAAGATTGGCTTGATGCCCGCTGCAACACAGGCTTTGTAGAATTTGACAGCGGCGAACATATTATTATAATCCGCCAGTGCCAAGGAGTGCTGATTGTCAGCAGCGGCAGCCTTGACAAGCTGGTTGATACGGACGATAGAATCAACAATGGCGTATTCGCTGCGGATACCTAGATGAACAAATGACATAGTTTTATTTATATTTAATCAACAGTCTATTAACTTATAATGGATTTACCGTTACGGGAATGGGATTAAATTTTTTGCCATGCAGTTTGTTTTGTTGGTACAAAAATAACCAAGCAAGCATCAATCCTGTAATCATAACTATGAATAAAATCTTAAAAATCCTACGCAGTAATATGCTTAAATTTGCCATGACAATCCCCCCCCCATTTTGGCTCAAATGCTGTGCATGATTATACCAAAATCAGCCAGTTGTCATTAAGCCATTGGCACAAGGTGGTCAAGTTGCCATCGGTGATTTCGCTTTCGGTAATTGCCTCGCCTGCCAACAGTACTGCAAGCAACTCTTGGTTGGCAGGTGAAAAATCCATCGCCTCGCCATTGATGTACCAACAATCATCAGTACGCACAAAACGACAGGCAGGGTTAATCAGCAAGCATTCGCCAGATTGCAGGCGAGCTTTGAGTGTTTGATTATTTAGCTCATCTTCAAAGGCTAATAGCTCATACTGTCGTTTGCTGACCAGTTCGGCAATCGCTTGGGTGAGCAGTTTGTCGCCGTGTTCGCTGTTTAGCATGGTCATCAGTTCGTGCTTGATGGCTTGTATGCTGTCATTGCTTAGCAAAAGTGCGTCTTGTTGCAATTTTTGTGGTAGGGTGAGTACGCGAAACAATTGCTCGTGGCTTGTGCCAACATCGGCAAGAGTATCAAGGATTTGTACCAGATTGGGACGGCGAAAGCCAAACGAAAAAGTTAGACAATCTGAAGTGGCAACCCCATGATGGCTTAGCATTGGCGGCACATATAGGACATCGCCTGCCTCCAGCACTTCGTCAAAAATAATCTGACCCATGTCATCAAGCAGGCGGATTGGCTGATTGGCGACAAATGCTGTGTTGGCATCGCACATCTTGCCCAGCTGCCAGCGGCGAGAACCATAGCCTTGAGCCAAAAACACATCATACTCATCATAATGAGCCCCAACCGAGCCACCCACAGGTGCAACCGAGACCATGATGTCGTCTTGTTGCCATTTGGGAATAAAATCAAAATGCGACCACAATTGTCCAAGCTCTGGCGACCATTGTTCCAAATTTTGTACCAAAATCGTCCACAGTGCAGGCGTGCTATCAATGTCCGCTTCGCTAAGCGGCGAGGGCTTGAGCGACCATTGATGGCAATCGGCATCGTCTTGGCTGATTAGCCGTGCTGATACGCCTTCTTCGATTGCCAAATCCAGCACATCTGTTGGTTCAAACATACCAACAAGTTCAGGCAAACCGCCTTTAATAAGCAAAGGTTTTTTTTGCCAATATTCACGCAAAAAGGTCTCGGCGGTCATGCCATCGGGCAGGCAATAACGAATGGGCTGATTCATGATGGCTCCAAATAAGCTGGTGATATGATGATAACTGGCTAGCAAAAAGCACTTTTAACCAACCATCTTAAAAAATTTACCCTGATTTGTCAATTTGCTTGTGCATTTGCTGGTTGATTATTTAAGCCATTTGACACAGGCATAAAAGCGATCGGGCTATGTTCTGCTTGCAAAACAGTGGCAAATTATTAACAATTTTATTATAATAAAAAATGAATCATGGTGTGCTGGCTATTATTTTATTTTTATAAACTTTCTTGATAGAGTTTATAATTAATAATCGCCAAATCTACCATTTAAGCATTTGCCAACTATCAATTTAGGTAATTTATGACAACGCACATACCCAATGTATCCGCTCAAGAAATCACCGAAGCCAGACTTGGCGAACAAGGTGATGAGTCAGAATTTGAGTTTGACTATGCCATGAGTGAAAATGACGATTTGACACAAGCGGACATTGCTGCACTTTATGCCGAGCTTGCCGAAGCTGAGCAAGCATTGGTAACGATTCGTGATTTTATCCGCTTTGTTGTTACCAAACTGCGTCAATACGATGTGGTGGTGGCACAAGGGACAAATGACGAGTTTGCTGAAGCGGCGGCGATTGTGCTACATTCTTTGTCGCTGCAATGGTCGGCAGATGAGCAGATTTTGGATTGCAAACTCACCCCCAGCGAAAAACAAGAAGTGCTGACTTTGCTGTCAGAGCGTATCATTCAACGCAAGCCTTTGTCTTATCTGATTAATTTGGCATATTTTTGTGGCTTGCCGTTCTATGTTGATGAGCGGGTGCTGATTCCGCGTTCGCCAATTGCCGAGCTGATTAACCAGCAATTTTATCCGTATTTTGATGTTGATGATGTCCGCAAAAATAAGTTTTTCAGCCATGGCTTGAGCGAGTCGCAATTGGCAGCCCCTGAGCGGATTTTGGATTTGTGCACAGGGTCGGGCTGTATCGCCATCGCCCTTGCCAAAGCCTTCCCCGATGCCAACATTGATGCAACCGATATTGACAAAGACGCACTGGAAGTGGCGTGGATTAATGTTGAGCATCATGAGCTTGCCCATCAGGTCAATCTGCTTGAGTCGGATTTATTCGCCAAATTGCCTGCCGAGAATCAGTATGAGTTGATTGTCAGCAATCCACCGTATGTTGATGCAGCGGTGATGGCGGACTTGCCTCCTGAGTTTTTGCATGAGCCTGAGCACGCACTGGCAGCAGGTCAAGACGGCTTGGATTTGGTGCATCAAATCCTATACCATGCTGCTGATTATTTAACCCGTGATGGCTTGCTGGTCTGCGAAGTTGGCGACAGTGAATGGGCATTGCGTCAGGCTTATCCTGAGATACAGTTTGACTGGCTGGATTTTCAAAAGGGTGGCAGCGGCGTATTTGCCATTACCCGTGAAGAATTGCTTGAGTATCGTGAAGATTTTGCTCGTCAAGTGGCACGCGTCCAAGGGCAGCATCATTAAGCAGTTAAACCGCCAAAAGCATTTTGCAAAAACCGTATGTCTTCATGCGGTTTTTTATTGAGCTTAAATCGCTATCAGTGATAATGGATTTATAAAAGTGTTATTGTCTTAAGCAAATAACCATTTGTCATCATAAATTACCAGTATCAACGAACGAATTGGCAGGCAGACCAATGGCAGAGCGGTAAATTTTCATTTGTATCATGACTTTGGGGTGAGATTTTAGTATAATTGTTTGTTTTTATGAAATTTCCATTAGCCAAATTTAGCCAAGAGTATGCAAGTGAATAAAATCCCTGTCATGGACATTGCCAAATCTGCCGAAATTACTGATAAAATCAATCTTTTGGGTATGTCAAAAGATGAGCTTGCGGCATTTTTTGTCAGTATTGGTGAAAAACCGTTTCGTGCCACGCAGGTGATGAAGTGGATTTATCAGTTTGGTGTAACGGATTTTTTTGAGATGTCAAATATTTCAAAAAAACTTCAACAACGCTTGCATGAATTGGCGTGCGTGCTGCCACCTGTGGTGCGTTATAAGGAATTTAGCCAAGATGGTACGCGAAAATGGGTATTTGAAGTGGCAGGAGGTTCGTTGGTCGAAACCGTGTTGATTCCTGCCGAAGATAATAAGCAATTTGGACGCAAGACTTTGTGCATATCATCGCAAGTGGGCTGTGCCTTAGATTGCTCATTTTGTAGTACTGGCAAACAAGGATTTGAGCGTGATTTAACACTGAGCGAGATTATTGGTCAATTGTGGGTTGCCAATCAGTCTTATATGGACGATGTGCCAGCGACCAAGCGGCAGAATTTGGTTACCAATGTGGTGATGATGGGCATGGGCGAGCCATTGTTAAACTATGAACCAGTGGTGGCGGCAATGTCATTGATGCTTGATGATCATGCATTTGGGTTATCCAAACGCCGTGTAACGCTATCAACTTCGGGCATTGTGCCAAAAATGTACGACTTGGCAAAAGATATTGATGTGGCATTGGCAATCAGTCTGCACGCACCCAATGATACGCTGCGAGACGAATTGGTGCCGATTAATAAAAAATATCCCCTAAATGAGCTTATCAAGGCTGCCAAAGCCTATATTTATGATGAAAATCCACGCCACAAAAAGCATGTAACCATTGAATATGTTATGCTGGCTGGCGTGAATGACAGCGATGAACACGCACACCAATTGGCGGCATTGCTCAAGGACTTGCCAAGCAAAATCAATCTGATTCCATTTAATCCATTTGCTCACGCTCCTTATCAGCGTTCAAGCAATAATCGCATTCATGCTTTTAGCAATATCTTAAACCAAGCAGGGTTTGTTTGTACCATTCGCCAGACTCGCGGTGATGATATTGATGCTGCTTGTGGGCAATTGGTCGGGCAGGTGGCAGATCGTACGCGTCGTGCCAAAAAATGGCAAGAAAGTATCGAAAAACGCCAGCAAGCGATGCTGCTAGATGGTGCTGATATTGCCAAATAATCAAAAGATTGCTAGAATGCCAAACAGAATAAATTCATGCTAAGCGAGGTGGTGGGTGCAAAAGATTGTCATGGTTTTGGTGATTCTTATGAGCCTATCCGCCTGCCAAAGCACACCCAGTGGCACAAATCACAACAATCAATCGCTTGCAGTGATTTATACCGAGATTGCCGAGCAGCTGCTTGTAGCAGGTGAGATTGATGCTGCCAAAAATCAGCTGGACAGAGTGTTTAAGCTGAATAAAAACCATGCCGCTGCCTATCGTGTCTTGGCAAATATTTATCAAGCCACACAAGATGATGCATATAAGCAGCAAGCACGCACATTGTATAAAAAGGCGATTGCTCTTAATGAAACGGATATGCAAAATTACATGGACTACGGCTTGTATTTGGTGCAGCTTGGTGAATATGACGAGGCGTTGCAGCAATTTGCCAAACCAAGCAAAGAAATTGGTTATGCAGCACGGCTGATGGCGATTGAAAACATGGCATTTATTGAATACAAAAAATTGCAAACGCTTGCCACAGCTGAGCAGCTTAACCGAGCCAAAACCGCCTTATACCGTGCGGTGCAAGCAGGCAGTCAAAATCCTGCATTATTGGCAGCGTATCAATCCGTGAGCAATGTTGGTCTGCTTGATTGATTATTTTGTGCAATAATCTTGGCAAGTTTTGTTTAATTTATTAAAAATTTAATTACAGTTGGTTATTTTTATGTCAATCCATACGCCCATCAAACGCCGCCTGACCAAAAAAATCCATGTTGGCACCGTTGCCATCGGTGGTGATGCACCCATCAGTGTACAGAGCATGACCAATACAGATACCTGCGATGTACAGGCGACCGTTGCACAGATTCAGCGGTGTGTCGCTGCTGGGGCGGATTTGATGCGTGTTTCGACACCAACGATGGACAGCGTGGCTGCCTTTGCCGAGATAAAAAAACAAGTTTCGGTACCCTTGATTGCTGATATTCATTTTGATTATAAAATTGCTCTGGCGGTGGCAGATGCTGGGGCGGATTGTCTGCGTATCAATCCGGGAAATATCGGCAATGATGCCAAAGTTCGGGAAGTTGTTGCAGCTGCACGCCATCACAATGTACCCATTCGTATCGGCGTGAATGCAGGTTCGCTTGAAAAAGATTTGCAAAAAAAATATGGCGAACCAACAGGTGAGGCAATGTTAGAATCTGCTTTGCGTCATATTGATATTTTAGAAAAGCTAAATTTTCAAAATTATAAAATTTCGGTCAAGGCATCAAATGTTTTCTTAACTTTAGATGCTTATCGCTTAATCTCTGCACAAATTGATAATCCGCTACACTTGGGCGTTACCGAGGCTGGTGTGTATCGCACAGGCACGGTAAAATCCGCAATTGCCCTAGGAGGCTTGTTGCTTGATGGCATTGGCGATACCATGCGTATTTCTTTGGCCGCCGAGCCCGAAGAAGAGATTAAGATTGGTTTTGATATTTTAAAATCGCTGGGCATTCGCTCAAATGGGGTGAATTTTATCGCCTGTCCAAGTTGCAGTCGCCAAGAATTTGATGTGATTAAGGTGATGAATGAGCTGGAGGCGAGACTTGAGGATATCCGAGAACCTTTGGATTTGTCAGTGATTGGCTGCAAAGTAAATGGGCCGGGCGAGGCAAAAGAAGCAGATATTGGCGTGGTGGGAGCCAATCCCAACAGCCTTGTGTACAAAAATGGCAACAAAAGCCATCTGATTGATACTAAGCAGTTGGTTGATGAGATTGAAATGATGGTGCGTGAGCGTGTCAAAAATATCCAAGAAGCCCGTGCCAATGAGATTATCCGAGTTGGTTAGTTTATGCGTGTAAGTTTTGACAGTTGCCAAAATTTACACCAATAAGGAGATTTGATAATGTTAAAAGCTGCTATTTTGACTACAGGCTTGCTATTTGGCACAGCGGCATTGGCTGAAACTATCGATTGGACACCCGCCCTAGAAAGTTTAAAAAATATGTGCAACCAAGAAGCGATCTATGACAGTGATATTGACTGGTGGACTGCAGCAAATGTCCCGTATTACAAGGACAAACGCATACTTGGGAGTATGCTCTCGCCATCGGTCGTCAAATCAACCGTGCGATTTGGCAAACAGGTGCATCATCTAAAAAATGCAACCGCTTTTGGTTTGCCGATTACAAGATTTGAGCTGGACAATGGTGGCAATGGAATGCTTGATCGTGTTGAAATATTTTTTGCAAATAATGACTTTTTAAAATTACGCTCTGAATTTTATGCCGTCAAAGATCGAGGAGATAATGCACAAACCGTTTATGCTAACGAAAAACAAGCATGGATGGAGTATTATTATTCTCAAGGTGGCAATGGATTTTCTGATTTGGATTATCATGACGAGCTTGAGGATGATGTTGAATATCTGGGTGCAGAAGATATTGATTATGCACAAAAAGATCGGTTCTCTGAGATTGTAACCACAGGCGATGGCGACACAGATACGCTGAGCGTCTATTATGAAGCCAATGGCATGGGGCTGGCATATATGCCAGAGAATATTACAATCGATGGTGGAAATTGGCGTAGTATTAATTTGACTTTTGATAACAAAAAGAACAGCATTCGCTGTGAATACACCTATCCACCTGCCTAAGCATAGGCTTTGGTAAATTTTAGATATATTAACAAAAAAAATTGAGAATATTATGAGTACAATCACCGCCATTCGTGGCTTTAATGATATTTTACCCAGTCAAACTGCCGCATGGCGAGACATGGAGCAGGCATTGACAGAGGTGCTGGACAGCTACGGCTTTAGCCAAATTCGCCTGCCGCTGATTGAGCAGACGCAATTATTCGCACGAGGCGTTGGCGAGGCGACAGACATTGTTGAAAAAGAGATGTTTGGCGTGGTGCATGGTGGCAACAAGGGTGATGATAATACATCATTGACCTTGCGACCTGAAGGGACGGCAGGTTGTGTGCGAGCGATTATTGAGCATAATTTGACCAGAGGTGATACGCCAAAACTTTGGTACATTGGACCGATGTTTCGTTATGAACGCCCACAAAAAGGACGCTATCGCCAATTTCATCAGCTGGGCGTTGAATGCTTTGGTAGCGGTCTGCCTGATGCTGATGCGGAGCTGATTGCCATGACTTATGCCATGTGGCAAAAACTTGGCATTGCTGATGTGCTGACACTACAGTTAAATACACTGGGCGAGGCAGAGGAAAGAGCGGCGTATAAGGCAGCATTGGTTGCTTATTTGACGGAGCATTATGCACAATTGGACGAGGATTCTCAGCGTCGCCTTGAGAGTAATCCATTGCGTATTTTGGATTCCAAAGATGCCAAAACTCAAGAAATTCTAAACAATGCCCCAAAACTTAGCGATTTTTTGGGTGCAGAGACGCTGGCACATTTTAATAAGGTGCAAGAGTATTTGACGGCACTGGGAATTAAATTTCAGATTAATGAAAAATTGGTACGCGGCTTGGATTATTATAACAAAACCGTATTTGAATGGGTAACGGACAAGCTGGGTTCGCAAGCTACTGTCTGTGGTGGCGGTCGTTATGATGGCTTGGTAGGGGTGATTAAGGCAAATCCCAACCAGTCCGAACCTGCGGTGGGCTTTGCGATGGGGCTTGAGCGATTGATGCTATTGCTTGAGGCAACACAAGTCATCACGCCACAGAGTCAGTGCGATGTATTTGTTATCGCACACCCTGATTATTATGCAGATGGGCTAAAATATGCTCATAATTTGCGTCTGAATCAGCCAACCTTGCGTGTCAAAATGGCAAGTGCCACAGGTCTAAAAGCCCAAATGAAAAAGGCGGATAAATCAGGGGCAAAATACACCGTTATTATTGCCGAAGACGAGGTGGCAAATGGGCAGCTGACCATCAAGACGATGGCGACAGCAGAGCAGGTGCGTGTGGCAATGACGCACAAGTTTGAATTGTAGCCTTGCTGGCGAATAGATTGCAAATTTCTGCATGAATTGCCACGATGTGCTATAATATGGCATATTATATATTGACAAATCATCGAGCTTAACCATGACACAAAAAAATAACGAAAACTCAGCGGATACAGCATTTGCAGATAAGCAGTCCATTAGTGCCATCAAGGCACATGGCGAAAAGATTGTTTATGCTGTGCTTGCGGTGCTTCTGATATTTTTTGGTTGGCAATATTACCAAAAAAACTATGCCAAAGTTGATACCGTAGCGGCAGATATGTATACCAATATTGCAACTACCGATGAGCAGTTGTTGCAAGTAGCCCAAGAGGGCGACAAGACCGCCAAGGCAGAACTTGCTGGCAAGCAAGAGGCGTTGTTTGCTGATATTGATAAGCTGGTTTTGGAGCATGACAAAACAGCCTATGCTTGGCAGGCGTTGATGATTAAAGCTCGCCGTCAGGTGGCGGTCAATGATTTGCCTGCTGCTGTTACAACGCTCAATCAGGCGGTATCGGTCGCACAATTGGTTGGTGATGATGGATTGCTTGCAATGAGTAAGATTCGTTATGGTCGAGCGATGCTAGCCAATAACGATGTTGAAGGTGCCTTGTCAATTGCAAACGAATCACTGCCTGAAGCATTTGAAGCATCACGCCAAGAACTGCTTGGTGATGTTTATATGGCAAAAAATGATTCAGAATCTGCCAAAAAAGCTTACAGCACTGCTTGGGAGTTGATGCGTGAGCGTCAAGAAAATCGTGCAGTTTTGGCGTTGAAACTACAGTCTTTGGGCGTAAGAGCTGAACCAATCAAGGTATTATCCGCAGCTCCAGCAGCTCAAAATCAAACAAATCAGCAATGATAATTTGTCAATGATAAGCCACAAATGTTAAGTGCATTAACATATTATTTGTAAATTAATTAATCATTGGCATGCTGTCATTGATTATCGACATACAGTAAAGAAGGATTGTGCAATGTATCAGACTTTTATAAAAACAGCACTGGTTGCTGGGTTGGCAATGGCTATGGCTGGCTGTGACACCAAAACAATCAAGCCTACCGAACGCAAGGCTGCCAAACTTGCCGCCATTGAAGCACCGATGAATGTATTGAGCCAAGTGTCCAGCGTGCGACTTGATTCAGGCAAGGCAAAAACAAACAAAAAAACCCAATCAACCAGCGAGTTACAACCAGCGGTAACTGCTACAGGCTGGATTGCTGCAAGTCGCGGTGGTGTTTTGGCGGCATTTGCTGGCGGAGCAAAACTGTGGCAAGTGCAACTGGCTGATAGCGTTACTGGCGGTGTTGGTTTGGATTCTGCCGAGACATTGGCGGTGGTTGGGCTGCGTTCGGGACAAATCGTTGCTGTTGATGCCAAGACAGGGGTGCAGCGATGGACGGTAAATTTACCTTCAGCGAGCCTTTCGCCTGCTTTGGTGATTGCCGATAAGACGGTTGTTAGCACCAATAATGGCATGGTATATGCTTTGGATAATCAAACTGGCAAGACTATTTGGCAATATGCCACTCAAGCACCAAACACCAGTGTGCGTGGTATCGCCAAGCCATTGGCATTGGATGCAGGCACGATATTAATCGGTGGTGCTGATGGTCGCATTCATGCACTGGATGCTGCAACTGGTACGCCAGTTTGGGCACGCCGCATTGGACTTGCGATGGGAACCAGTGAGTTGGCAAAATTAAGAGATGTTGATGGTACGCCGATTGTTGTCGGCAATCATCTGTATGCCAGCAGTTACAGCGGACAGCTGATGGGTTTTGATATGACAACTGGCCGCACGATGTTTAGTAGCACTCTGCCAAGCACCACCAAGCTCACCGTTGTGTCAAATGCCATCATCGGCAGCAGTGTCAATGGCGAGCTGGTTGCCTTTGATCGCATAACGGGTGCTAAGCTGTGGGATAATAATGAGCTAAAATATCGTGGGCTGAGCAATCCTGTTAGCTTGGGGCAGTATATTGCAGTGGCTGATAAACAAGGGGTTGTTCATATTTTGAATGCACAAGGCAAAATCATCAGCCGTGTTGATGCCAAAAGCGGTTTGACAAATCTGCAAGTGGTGCAAAATCGCCTTTATGCACAATCGGTCAATGACACAGTTCATGTTTGGCAATTTTAATAAAAATCTGCTTAACCTTTGTTGCTTATGCAGCAAGGGTTTTGCTATTTTTAGGCGATGAAAAATCCATTTATTCTACCGATGAATTATCACACAAAAATACAAATTAAGAGAAGTGTATGAGTATTAAGCCTGTTGTTGCCCTGATTGGTCGTCCGAATGTTGGCAAGTCCACGCTGTTTAATCAATTAACCAAAAGTCGTCAGGCATTGGTTGCTGATTTGGCTGGGCTGACCAGAGACCGTCAGTATGGTGATGCTCGCTATGAAAATAAGTCATTTATTGTGATTGATACAGGCGGTATCGGCGAAATGGACGATGGCTCGGGCAGTATCGATGACTATATGGCAACTCAGTCATATACAGCCATTCATGAAGCTGATATTGTGGTGTTTGTGGTTGATGCACGAGCGGGGCTGATTGGTGCAGACAGTGAAATTGCTCAATTTTTGCACGGACTTGGCAAACCTGTATTTTTGGTCGCCAACAAGATGGACGGCGTGCATGAAGCATCATCGGCGGAGTTTTTTGCTTTGGGTTTTGGCGAGCCTTTTGCGATGGCGGCAAGTCATGGCAAGGGGGTGGCGAACTTGCTTGAGGCATTGACTGCTGATATGGCAGAAGATGAAGAGGTGGAGCTGGATAGTCAAGCCCTAAAACTTGCCATTATCGGCAGACCTAATGTTGGCAAATCAACATTGGTCAATCGTCTGCTGGGTGAAGAGCGGGTGGTGGTATTTGATATGCCCGGCACAACTCGAGACAGTATTTATATCCCCTTTGAACGAGAAGGTCGAGAGTATGTACTGATTGACACGGCTGGCGTGCGTCGTCGTGGTCGCATTGATGAAAAAGTTGAGAAATTCTCTGTTGTAAAAACCCTGCAAGCCATCAAAGACGCCAATGTCGTGGTGGTTGTAATCGATGCCAAAGAGGGGGTCGTTGATCAGGATTTGCACATGCTTGGGTATGCACTCGATGCAGGGCGTGCCATTGTGGTGGCGATTAATAAATGGGACGGACTAAGCCCAGAACAAAAACAGATGGTAAAAATTGAAATTGACCGCAGGTTTAATTTTGTGCCATGGGTAAAAATCCACCTTATCTCGGCATTGTACGGCAATGGCGTGGGCAATCTGTATCCATCAATTCACAAGGCGTATGACGCTTCGATGTTTAAGGTATCAACAAGCCAGCTGACGCGTATCTTGGAAGATGCTGTTGCCAACCACCCACCACCGATGGTTGGTGGTCGCCGTATCAAGCTGCGTTATGCTCATTTGGGCGGTCATAACCCCCCTGTCATCGTTATTCATGGCAATCAGACCACTGCCTTGCCAAAATCCTATCAGCGATATTTGGAAAATATTTATCGCACGGTGTACAAGCTCGAAGGCACGCCTTTGCAAGTGGAATTTAAACAAAACGCCAATCCGTATGAAGGCAAGAAAAATCCCAAAGTGCAAAACAAAGCCCGTGCCATGCGTAACAAAAAACGCATTGCTGAATTTAAAAAACGAGATAAAAAGCGTTAAATTATCTCAAAGGAATTGACGCAGTATTAACTGTTGGTGTTAATGATGTCGCTTGGGTGATAAAGTCGTGGCTTTGTCGCCCAAGGTATTAAGAAATGGCAGTGTCAAAATTGCTTGGCATTAATTCATTATCACGCCTTAAAAATTCCTGTAGATAATGCAAATAAGCATTACCATGGATAAGATTGTTTTGATAACAACAAGGAAAAAGTGCTTATGTATCAAGCAGATGGCTATCACCCACAAGCTGATATTGATATTTTGCTTAAAGGTTTGCAAGCTTTGATTGATGGCAATCAAGCAGTTGCTGATGATTTGAGTGTGAGCGATTGGAGTGCCAGCACTTTTTCTTTGACATTATCGGTCAATTGGCTGTTTTCTGGCTATAGCGATAAACAAACCAAAGCAGGCAATCACAAACAGGATATTTGTTTTGCTAATACGCAAGAGCTTGATAAGCATTATCATAATCTGATGAATGAGGCAAGTTTTGGTCAATCTTTGCGTCAAAACTTTTTGCAAAACATTCGTTCATTAAACAAACAAGCATTGCTTGAATATCAACAACCATATACTTTTCATCAGTTTGAGCCTTTTTCAATTTTTGAGGATTGTGGTACTTGTCATGCTGTGGGCAAGGTTTCATGCACGGATTGTGGCGGACGAGGTAATAAAAGCTGCTGGGACTGCGGTGGCGGCGGGCAGGAGAGTTATCAGGTACCCATCTATGACAACAAAAATCAAATTCGTGGCTATCAGACCCAGTATCGCTCTTGTTCGGCGTGTTTTGGCAGTGGCAGACAGCGTTGCGGCACTTGTAGCGGTAGCGGTCGAGTTGCTTGCAATGACTGTGCTGGTCATGGATTTTTTACCCATATTTACCAAATCAAAGCTCAAGCACAACCAACTTTTCACTTAAGCCACACCAATCCTTTCGAGCCTGATGAGTTCAATCAGCTGTTCGTTGATAAAGGTGCGGAATTTTTTGCCAAGCATATTGATTTGGCTTTGACAGATGAATGTGCAATTGAGCAAGATACCCATCAGTTTGTGTACCAAGGGCAGAGTATTGCGTTTGATATTTTGCTTATGATGAAACAAAAGCAATTTTATTGTGCGGCTTTTTCATCGCCACCTTATGCTTATGTGCGTCCTTATTTGTTTGATGAGTTGTTTTTTGATGAATGGCAATTTTTAAAAAATGCTCAAGACAAAAAAGGCAATATTGCAAAAAATAACGCTCAAGCTTTCTTTTTCAAATACATGAATCAGCCTGTTTTGGACAGTGCCTTAAAGGACATTGCCAAAAATAATCATGCACCAAGAACAGCTGTAAAAATCGCTTGTCAAAATTACATTTCTGACGAAATGGCAAATAATATCGGACGGTCTTTGTGGTATATTTTGGATAAGGTGTCGCCCACGCATTCAAAATTGGCTTGGGTTTTTGGTGTGGTGCCTGCGTGTTTTTGGCTGGGTGTGGTTGCTGTTTATCATTTACAAACAGTCAGCGGTGTGTTTGATGCTGCTACCAAAATGATAAAAACCATCTGGCAAAGTATGCTTGTGATTTTGATATGTGCAGGTGTATCGTGGTTATTGAGCCGTCTGTTTGTCTGGGCTATTAATCAAAAAATCCCCAAAGAATATCATCAAGCAGCAAACAATCGCTTAATGCTGCGTTATTATCTGATGACGATGGGTGTGGTAGTTGTTTTGGCGATTATTTATGCCGTTTTGGTTAATTATGGTTATCTGCCACCCATGAGCGATCGCTGGTATCTTTTATTAATGGCAATAAAAGGCAAATTGCCATTTTGATAAGAATGGTTATTTAAATTACTCGTGTTTGAACTTGCAGACCTTGAGATAAAATTCTTGGACGTTATTATCTTATTAATTAAAATTTATTTTTTGTTTGCCGATTTTGTGGTTTTTCTTCTTTTTCACGATTGTGTGAGAAAAACCACAAAATGAAAAGGCGAGAAGTGAATGGTTTATAACGAAAAGTTATAAATATGTAAGATTTACCGCCAAGAGCAGGATTCAAAAATTTTTAAGAATCCTACCGCTTGTTAGGTTAAAGATGGTGGCTCAGGGCGGTTTTGTAAGACGACACCGCAGTATCTGCCGTACAGCGGACATGGTTTCTCTCGCCACGCCCAACGGCATTGTCTGCCCCCTTAAAGATCGAATGAATTAACCACCTTAACATGCAAACGCACTTCCACATTGCCACGCACTGCATTAGAATATGGACAAACTTCGTGGGCTTTTTTGATTAAGGTTTTTGCCTCGTCTTCGCTCAATCCTTCCACCGTGATGGTGATGTCTAAATCAAGGCTGAACGCACCGTCTGGTTTTTGCCCAATACCAACACTCACAGTAGTACTAGATTTACTAGGTTTAATACCTAAGGTTGGAGCAACATGATTCATCGCACTGTCAAAGCACGCCGCATAGCCCATCGCAAAAAGCTGTTCTGGATTTGTGCCAACTTTTCCACTGTCATTTTGAAAACCGACTAAATCAAACCCAATTGAACCATCATCAACTTGGGTACGTCCATCACGACCGCCTGTTGCTGTTGCACTTGTGTGATAAAAAATTTTCATAAAAACTCCATCAAATAAAATAAAACATCAGGGTGAATCACCCACAAATTCTGACACCATGCCAAAAATCCAAAACCATTTTAGCAAGTTTATCTAACAACTGGTATCTTATTTATCCAAAACTCTTGCCTGATTCTCTAAGTTTTTGGGTTTGATGGTTTGGTAATCAACCAAGGTTTTGTTGGGTATTTTACAAAAAGCATTGTAAATCGCACGCAGGCTGTACAACGCCATAGATGCCTTGACTGTGAGTGTGATTCTTTATTGGTGGTTGTCTGGGGTTGATTTTGTCCAAAAAGCATATCGCAAATGCCAAAAACCCAACCTGTTGGCTGGGTGAGATTTATTTGGCGAATTCTGCCAAAAATGCTTGGATTTTTGTGCTTATATGCTCGTCATGCTGATATAAGAACTGGCTTGGAACAACCACCCAGTTGTCATCAACTTGTGCCAGTAGATTGGGAGTGCCATGTACGCCAAGCTGCTGAGCGAGATGCTGTCCGTGTTGCAGCCATTGATTGGTTTGGCTGTGGCTGTCTGGGTTGTCCATTTGTTTGGCAATGTCAGCCTTGCCAAGGGCAATCAGAGCCTCTTGCACCTGCTGCTTTTGGCTGGTGTCAGAGCCGTCCACATAACGCACGGCTTGTAATTGTGCCAAGGTTGGCAAAAGCTGGCTTGGCATCGTCTGCTTGAGCAAATGGCACGCCATGCTTAGATAAAAAGAATTAAACTCACCACCTGCCAGCAAGACATTTTGGTGGTATTTCTCGCTAAATGGCAAGCCTGTCAGCTGGGCTATGCGTTGGTCATTTTGCCAAGCGTGCTGTGCAAAGGCAGTATCCAGCACCTTGCCAGTATTGGCAAATAAGCCCGTTGCTATCGCATCAACCTTGTGCTGGCTGGCAAGAGTTGTAATGGCAGGTGAGGCAGCATAACACCAACCACACAAGGGGTCAAATAGATAAAGAAATTTCATCTTAATCTCCTGTGGTGGTCTGATACACAAACCACCGCTAATTTATCGATTTTTGATAAATGATGGCAATACGCCAAATTTATCGCTGCGGCTACCATTTCATCTCGCCCTTATTGACTTTTGCACCCAGCTCCAGATTGCTGATGGCGGTCAATTTGGGGTAGGCTTGTTGCATTTTGCTAATTACCTCACCGCTTGTTTTGCTGTTTGCCAAAACTTGCTCGTACTTTTTGAGATATTCTTGATTAAATTTTAATAATGACGCATCAGTTTTACTGCCTTTGGCGGCGTGTCCTGCGATAACAACGGCAGGTTTTAGGCTTGCCATTTCTGCCAATTGAGCAGACCATGCCTGACGCTCGGCAGGGCTTTGGGTGTCAGCTGTCCACAGGTGCATATTGCCAAATACTGCCACATTGCCTGCGATGGTTTTTTGTGAAGGAATCCAAACATAAGGGCGGTGTGCCAACAATCCGCTGGTGCCACGAATTTCGATAGTCTCACCGTCCAAACTTAGTTGCTTGCCCACAAATGGCTCTGGCAGAACGATATTTTTTGGGGCGTTTGCACCCATTTTTGGTGACCAGACTGCAAGCTTGGTTGCAACTTTGGCGTTAATTTTCTCCAGCACCGCAGGGGTGGTGATGACTTTGGCATCAGGGAAAATTTCTTTTAGTGTGGCAGCACCAAAATAATAATCAGGGTCAGCTTGACTGATAAAGATTGTCGAAAGCTGTTTTTGGCTATCCAAAATCTGTGCAGCGATGCGTAGAGCGTCAGCACGAGTAAAGCCACTGTCAATTAAGATGGCTTCTTTTTCGCCCAAAATCAGCGTTGATTGCACCAAAAAGCTGTTGGCATCTGCCGAGTAAGTTTGAATCTCTAGGGCGTTGGCAGAATTGGCAGCAACTGCCAATAGGGTGGCAAGTAGTCGTTTTTTCATAAATTACCTTTGTGGTATTAATTTTATTTGCTTTGATAAATTTTAAATAAATTTTTAATTAACAAACAAATTGGTTTTGTTTAAATGATAGATTTTCAGCAATGCACCGTTTGTGCCGGCATTTTAGATTTTGCATGAATGTTATTTTGACAATCTGTGTGCCTTTGTATGACTTGGAAGCTGGGACAAAGGCACGACCAAGATTAGGCAGCAGCGGTAAAACGCTGGTGTAAATGTGCGTAATTTTCTACATCATCGGCAATCGCAATCGCCAAATCCGCCACGCTAATGCCAGCAGGCAGATCGCCATTCATCAACAAATTGTCTTTGCCCAAGCGATATTCACCCGTACGCTCCTCGCTGTAACCTGCGTCCGCTCCCAACATCGCAGGCGGCGAAATAAACGCCCAATTCACATCACGGCGGTCTTGCAAGTCATTCAACAAATGACGCGCGGCATTGGCACCGTCATAAATTTCTTTGGGAAAATCAGGCGTATCAATCAGCTGCACGCCATCGCCGACATACAGGCTGCCTGCACCACCCACGATAAGTAAATATGGCACTTTGGCGGTCTTGGCGGCTGATACAATCGCATTCGCACCCTGCGTGAACTCTGCACCGATATTGGGATTCGTCCAGCCTGGATTAAAAGCACTTACCACGCCATCAAAGCCTTGTAACTGTTCGGCAAAATCAGCCGACAACACATCGGCTTGCACCGCTTGAATATTACCTGCAACCTGAACCTTGTCAATATTGCGAGCAAAAGCCACCACTTGATGACCACGACTTGCCAGCTCCCGCACCACGGCAGCACCAACATAACCTGTTGCACCAATTACTGCAAATTTTTTCATCACAACTCCTATATTTGATTGTATTGATTGACGATTTTGCTGAATGAGTGAAGTTATCCAGCAATGTTGTTATTTTATATAATAAAATTTTTATTTGTAAGTACTTACAAAAAAGTAAGTATAAAATAATTGCATAAGTTATTGATTTTTCGTTGATTAAATTTTCAAATATTCATATATTTGCCACTTGGTTGCATTTATCAACAATCCAAGCCAGCAAATTGGCTTTTCATCTCCACTTAGTTTTACGCCAAGCCACAAAATCATTATTTTCTACCTTATTTATTGGATAATAGCCAGCTTTTAAGATTGTATTTATCATCACAAGCCATTTGGTGTATTGAAATCCCAATTGGCACCCCTGTGGTAAAAATCCGCAAATCAAGCAAGATTTGGCAAATTGGCAAACGCATATCAAGACGCATTTTCAGGCTGTCTGATGGCTTATGCTGATTTGCCCAATTCTCTAAAGAGCAGCACGCCCAGCCCATCAACGACACCAAGGCGGTTTTATAAAGCTGGGCGGATAGGGGTATTTTGCAATGACAGACTGATGGTTATTTTTGTAAAAATAATATTGATAATTTTATTAAAAAATTTAAAATATATTAAGCATCATTGTATAATTTAACCCATAGATTAATTTGCCATTTTAGCTGCGACTTTTATTTGCCAAAATAGCAAAAAGCGACAAATGCCGCTTTTATAAGATGGCTCGTCTGCCGTGAGGCTTGGCTGGGTGCATTGTGATGACAATGTCAGATTATTTCTTTGCCAAAACCTTGTCCAGCGACCAAGCACCGCCGCCTGCCGCTGCCAAATATAGAAAAATAAAGCTAAACAACATCGCCGACTCGCCGCCGTTGGTAAAAGGAAATAGCGAAAAGTGCATCATAAAATACGCCACCGCCATTTGCCCTGACAAAATAAATGCAGTTGGGCGAGTGAATAATCCCAAAATCAGCAAAATGCCGCCAACGATTTCCAAAATACCTGCCGCTCCAAACAGTGAAAACAATGGCACCGAACCATTGCCGTCCGTCATCGAGACAGGAAATTCAAAAAATTTTGCCGTGCCGTGCAACAAAAAAGCATAGGCAGTTGCTATTCGCACGATGGATAAGATTTGCGATTGAAAAGGTTGTAAAAATTTCATCATTAAACTCCCAAATTTATCAATCTGGTTTAGTTGCCCCAAAACGCATCTTCGGCGGTTTGGTCGTCTGAAAACAGCCAAACGGTTTGAATTTTACCGTCCACCACTTCAAACAAATCAATGCCTGTCATATCCATTTGCGAGCCGTCCGCTTTTTTGCCCGAAAAACGCACGGGGCAGGCGACCAAATTGCCATTGACCATTAAATTGCCATTTGGTGCAAGGGTGAATGAGCCTTGGGTGTCTGCCATCATTTGCCCAATCATTTCGCCGATTTGCCCTGCACCGATTTTCAAACCTGAAAATTTGTTGTTACCAGGTTGGTGCCATTTTACCTCTTCGGCAAAGGCAGAAAAAGCGGCTTCAATATCGCCTTTATCAAGGGCGGTTAAATAATTTTCGACAGTGGTTAATACAGTCATAAAATTTTCCTCATAAAAGTAAAAATGGATTTTTGTATTAAAATATCATGTTCAGGCAGCCTAAAGCGATGGCGATTGGCACTGCCTAATTAACAATAAATATCAGCCAAATGGTGCAGATTGCTATCAAAACATACTGCGACCGCTGGCGGTTTTGGCTGGCACATTTTGCAGAACGTCCCAATGCTCTACGATTTTACCATTTTCATCAAAACGGAAAATGTCCACCACCGCACTGCCCAAGCTGTCTGGCGTTGGTTGGCTATGAATGTGCAACACCACCAAATCGCCCTCGGCAATCGCACGCTTGATGTGTGAGCGAGCTTGTGGGGCTTGGCTGACAAATCCGCCAATGCCTTTGACAAAGGCTTCTTTGCCGTCCGCCACCATTGGATTGTGCTGTAAATAAACATCACCAATGTATTTATCGGCGGCTTCTTGGACTTTGTGCTGGTTAAATGCCAAATCGTAAAAAGCGATGGCATTGGCTTTATTGCGTTCGGCTTTGCTTTGGGCTTGGGCGGTGATGACGCTTGGCTTACTGCTTGAGCCTGCGATACTTTGGCAACCTGTCAGGGCAATGCTTGCCAAGATGGTGCTTAGGATTAATTTTTTCATAAATACCTCAAATTATTACATGTCAAATCGTTAGGCTGCAGGCTACTAACCTGATAACCAGCAAACACGGCCATCAGATAAAAAGCATTGCCAAACAACCATGAAGCATATTATAATACACGAAATTTACTTTTGTAAGTACTTACAAAAAAGTAAGTATAAATTATACCAATTATCAGCCAAGTGGCAACGGAGAATTTATGACGAACCACACAGACGACAACAAAGGCTATGTGCTGGCAAAAGACTGTCCCAGCCGTGAGATTTTGAATCACTTAACCAGTCGCTGGGGCGTGCTGGTGCTGATTGTGTTGCTAGAGGGTAGGAAGCGTTTTGGCGAAATCCGCAAACAAATCGAAGGGGTGAGTGAGCGAATGCTATCTGAAACCCTAAAGCAGCTTGAGCAAGACGGCATGCTTATCCGTCAATCATTTGATACCGTGCCGCCTCATGTGGAATACTATCTGACTGATTTGGGCGTGCAAGCTGCCGAAAAAGTGCATGATTTGGTAGATTGGATTGAGACAAATTTAAGCATAATTTTACAGGCAAAACGAGGTAAATAAGAGGTTTGGGTATGGTTTTGGAATTAACTTAACCACCAATTGTTAGCATTTAAGATTCTTGGTATAATGACACTGTTTTAGCAAGCAATCGTGAGGTAATTATGAAGTTTTCACCAATTTTAAAAGCGGGGATTTTGACAAGTACATTGCTATTAAGCACAACTGGTTACTCTGCTGATGTTGAAGCCATGTATGAAAAATCTAATAATGAGGGTATAGGGCTCAATTTGCTTAATTACAGCAAAGAGCCTATGACAGTACAAGGGTTTTATTTTACAAGTTGTGCTTGGGAGAATAACAGATTTGATTATTGCAACCCCACCACTGCCAAGAATATTCTTAATGCAGCCAAGTCTAAAGCTGCCAAAGATTTTAAAGATGAAGATGGTAAAAAATACAAGGCGGTGATGGTTATTGCCCCAGATAAGAGAACCAAAACCCCAGTATTGGTTGATTTAAACAATAAGATTGTATATCCATCAGACCATGAAACTGGCATTGAAGATAAAGTTGAGTTTAAATCGGATAGGATTTTATTTTACGGCAACATTGTCGCTGGTGGCAGTTGGGTATACCCTGAATTTAGATTTAAATCAGGGGATAAAGACTATCCTTTGGAATTGAGCTTCGGCAAAACCTTTGGTGATGAGCCAGAAATGATTTTTTACCAGAGATGATTTGTTATTAGAGATACTTAAAAATGCGTAAAAGTGCTTTATTCTCAGCCGTGTTACTTTGTTTGCCATCAGTTTACATGGCAAACACCGCACAAGCGGCTTATGGGTGGAATCCTGCAACTGTTCACTCTGCCACTTCCACGTTGGCAAGTGATTTGCTTGGCATAGGTTTGTCGGGCGGTGAGCTTGATGGCATTTGATGAATGTTAGAAGCAATATCAAAAAGTCAAAAAATCGTGTAAAATAGGCTTTTTGTCAAAATTTGGTTCTCACATGAAATTTATTGTCAAACTCTTTCCTGAAATCATCATGAAAAGCGAATCAGTTCGCAAGCGTTTTATTAAAGTTTTGACAGGGAATATTAAAGAAATACTACAAAAAATCGACAGCTCTGTTGTGGTGATTCGCCATTGGGATTTTATTGAAGTGCGTAGCCACAATGAGCAATACCACAAGGCATTGCGTGAGGCGTTGCAAAGAATCTCTGGCATTCATCATTTTTTGGAAGTGCAAGAGAGCAGTTACCAAGATTTGCATGATATTTTTCTACAAACTTTGGCAGAATATCAAGATAAACTTATCAATAAAAGTTTCTGTGTGCGTGTCAAGCGACGCGGCAAGCACGATTTTGACTCTATGGCGGTGATGCAATATGTTGGCGGTGGGCTAAATCAGCACATTAAATCCGCCAAAGTACAGCTAAAAAACCCTGATGTTACCGTTTTGCTTGAGATTGACCAAGACAAACTGCTCTTAATCAAGGAGCGTTTTGAGGGTATGGGTGGCTTTCCGATGAGTACCCAAGAAGATGTGTTGTCGCTGATTTCTGGGGGCTTTGATTCGAGCGTGTCAAGCTATATGTTTATGCGGCGAGGCAGTCGTGTGCATTATTGCTTTTTTAATCTGGGCGGCAAGGCACATGAAATTGGCGTAAAACAAATGGCTTATCATCTGTGGTCTCGCTACTCTTCATCGCATAAAGTAAAGTTCGTTACGGTGGATTTTGAGCCAGTGGTTGCCGAAATTTTACGCAGTATTGATGATGGACAAATGGGCGTGGTCTTAAAACGCCTAATGCTAAAAGCTGCAAGCGTCATTGCCGAGCGTCTGGGAATTCAGGCATTGGTTACAGGCGAGGCATTGGGGCAGGTGGCAAGTCAGACATTGACCAATCTGCATGTCATTGACAAGGCAGCGACACGCTTGGTACTAAGACCACTTATTACCAGCGACAAAGAGCAGATTATTAAGTTATCCGAACAAATCGGCACCATGGATATTGCCAAATCCATGCCAGAATTTTGTGGGGTGATTTCCAAATCTCCAACGGTGAAGGCTGTTGAGCAAAAAATTTGTGCCGAAGAGGAAAAGTTTGATTTTGGCATTTTACAACACGCAATTGATACGGCGATTATTAGCGATATTCGCACGCTGGCAGAGGCGGACGGCAGTACTTTACTCAGGCCTGAAGTGGTGCATGAAGTGCAGGCAGGGCAAGTAGTACTGGACATTCGCACGCCTGATGAGTGTGATGAGTTGCCACTAGCAGTTGATGGTGAGGTGATTGCCGTGCCGTTTTATCAATTATCCACACGCTTTGCAACGCTTGATTCAGCCAAGACTTATTTGCTGTATTGCCAGCAGGGTGTGATGAGTAAATTGCAAGCAGGGCGACTGCTTGAGCAGGGTCATCAGAATGTCAAGGTGCTAAAAATAATAAAAGCTTAATTGATTAAAAATATTTAATAATGGTTTGTTAAATGTATTTTGGCAAATACTGTACTATTGTTTATTTTAAAATATTTTTAATACAAAATTTATCGTCTTGATAATCCGACCAAATCATCAGCAAAGTTTTTTATAAAAATTGCTCGTGCTGCCTATTCGCCATCAGGCTATTTGACCGTGTTTTGGCGAATTTGTCAAATCTTGCATTGCTGGCATAAATTGCCATAAATTCTGTACATAAAAATACCGCCATCACAGGCGGTATCTTGGGCTTATTCATAAATTTTTATGTATGCACCAGCACGCAATTCTTGCAACCAGTCCTCTTGGGCTTGTGGTGCTTGGCGTGCAAACAGATATTCTCGTGCAACATTGCGGCGATACTGCTCGGTAATATCACGCTGGCGAATATTATCCACTTTTAAGATATGCCAGCCAAATTGTGAGCGAAATGGCACCGAAAAATCACCTTGAGCGGTATTTTTCATCATGGCTTCAAATTCGCTGACCATCTGACCTTCGCCAACCCAGCCCAAGCTGCCCTTGGCTGCCGCTGAGCCTGTGTCATCAGAATAGGTTGCTGCCAGAGATGCAAAATCCGCCCCTTGTTGCAATGCTTGATATAGTGCGTTGATTTTTTGTTCTGCCATATCAGCACCTTGATTGTCATCGATGCGAGCAAGAATATGGCTGGTCTGCCACTCTGGAATAATAACTTGGTTTGTTTGTTGTTTATTGACCAGTTTGATAACATCGATACCATTTGTAGTGATGATTGGTGCTGAAGTTTGCCCAATGTTTAGCTTATCTACTTCGCCAGCAATCGTTGCAGGCAGGGCGACCGCGTCAATCAGCCCTGTGTCTGCACCTTGTAATTCGGCAGCATAGTCGGCACGAGCCGTTTTCATTGCCTGATCAAGCCCCAAGCCGCTATCCAAAGCTGACTTGACGCGTAATGCCGTCATACCTGCTTGTTGGCGTGCATTGGCATCTGGATTGCTGCTCAGATATGGCACACGGATATGCAGCAGTTGGTATTTGGTTTGGTTTATCCGTGCTGATTCTGGACTTTGTAAAAAAGCTTCAATTTCATCATCGCTAATGCGAACACGGTTTTGTACTTGATTTTGCCACAAGGCAGCGATGGCAGCTTCTTGAATCAGACGCTGACGCATGGCGGCATAGCTGCCTGCTTGCTGGGCATCAAGTACCGACTGTAGCTCAGCCAAACTTGACAAGCCCTCTGACTGGGCGATGGCAAGGAGTTGTTGGTTAATGATGGTGTCATTTGGCACAACACCTGCTCGTTTAATCAGCCCAAGCTGTAGCTTTTCGTTGATTAAATTATCAAGTGCCAGCATCTGAATTTGTTCAGCTGTGGCACTCGCCCCTGATTTTTGTATTTCGGCAGCAACGATTTGTTTGGCTTGATTTAATTCACTTTTTAGAATAATTTCATCATTCACAACAGCAACAATGCCATCGGTACTGTTGCTACTGATGGAGGCTTGGGCGACTGTTATGCTTAAGCCTAAGCCTACGATGGCAACGGCTAATTTTTTTATAAGAAATTTGGTCTGCATGGATAATCCTTATAATTATCATGTTAATTAACAAAAACTGCTTACTGTCGCAAGCTGTATTAATTTATCTAAGTGTAGCACTTAGTATAGCAATCGTCAAACAACATCTGATGATTAAGAATGCTATTGACAATCTGTTACAGCCTTGCCAATAACAAGTAACTTTTTTGTTTAGTAGGCTTGCTGCCAAGCATTTTGTACCTGATCATAGCCCAAGATTTTCTCGCTAAGCAGACGATTGAGGCGACCTACGCTGGTGATGCCACTTAGGCGAATTTCTGCCATGATGGCGGTATTTGGCGACAGGCTTGGGTTGATGGCATCACGATAACGGCGTGCATAGACGGACAGTCCATAGCAACAATCCTCATAATTCACCCCAAACAGTGAATCCATCAGATAGCCTTGTTGATAATCATACTGCACCTGACCCATCAATCGCCAACGATTATTCACAGGGAAAATTGCCGAAGCAGTGTAGGCAGACAGGGCGTATTGATTGGTTGCCTTGTGCTCTTTGCGTTCAATCACCCCAATGTTAAACAATTTACTGTCGCTTGGCTGATAACGCACTTGGGCAATGACGCTGCTTGGGCGATAGCGAGTGTCAAAACTACCTGCCGCCTCAATCCATAGATTGTTTTTTGGTTGTAGTGAGGCTTGCCACGCCATGCCCGAAGCTCTGCCGCTAAAATTCTCACTCTTGTCAATGCCGACTCGAGTGTCGCTTAATAATAATTGCTCGGCAATGCCACCTTCAAAGCGAGTAACGCCTGTGCTATCAATATAACGATAATTCACCGCTGGCGTGATGGCGTGCAAGTCTTGAATGCGGTCATAACCCAAAAACCAGCTGTTATTTAGCAGTTGCTCATAGCTTAGTTTGGCAATGCTGGTTTCAAAATTTGGCAGTTTTTGCTGATCTTTAAATGGTGTATAAGTATAATGCAAGCGAGGTGTCAGCAGCTGATAGCCACCTAGACTGTCATCATACCAGCCAAATGGTGAGCCCTGTTTTTCAAAAAACAGCCCACTGTCAATGCTAAGCGTCGGTGCAAAAATCGAGTAACTGCCTTCTTCTTTGGTCAGTTTCTGATCAGCCAAACTGTCCTCATCATAACTGGCGTATAAATGCGATAGGCTTAATTTTGGCGTTACATAGCCCCAAGAACGTAGTATGGGATAACTGGCACTGATTTGGTTAAACATACGCACGCCGCTTTTTTCGGCTTCGGAATTGTCTTTGATGGTTTTCTTAAAATAAGCAGAATTATGAATGCCGTCAATTTTTATCCCATCTGGTAGCCCCAATGAGGTTTTTGGCAATTGATAAGCCACTGATAATTGTGGCAGGCGTGCATAAGGACGGTCTTTGTCCAAAATTGGCGTGCCGTCAATATTAACACCATCAAGTCGCTGAAAATCCTCTGCACGCAAATCTGCCGACACATACTCGCCTGCAAAACTTGCTCCGATACGCCGTGGCAAATTCAGAGCAATGGTATCAATCCCTAGGGTATTAAAATCGGAGAGATATTTGGCATCAGAGACATATTGGTACTGTGCATAGGTATTGATTTTATTAAAATTTTTCGGCTGCCATGTATGATCAAAGCGGACACGGCTACGATCTTGATAGTTATAGCGTTTGTCGCTTGGCAGATAAGAGGCATTTAAGGTTCCTGCACCGAAATTTTCGGTCAGATAACGAAATTCACCCGTCAGCATCGGATTGCGATTGCTAAAAATCGTTGGCGTAAGGGTGGCATCATAATTGGGTGCAAGGTTAAAATAATACGGCGTGCTGATCTCAAAGCTGTTTGTCGCCCCAAAGCCAATATTTGGCAACAAAAACCCTGACGCACGGCGAGAGTCAATTGGGAAGTTAAAATACGGCAAATAAAGCACTGGCACATCTTTGATGCGTAAGGTGGTGTTTTTTGCGATGGCACGCCCTGTGTTGTTATCAATATCGATGCTATCAGCGTCCAGATACCATTTGCGTTCGGTTGGAGGGCAGGTGCTAAACATCACCTCTTGCAGGCGATATTTGTTATCGCTTAATTTATCCATCTGACCTGCATAGCCATGTGCATTGATGGCGGTGCTGGCAAATGCCACATCTTTTGCCGTGCCTGTCTTGCCATCAGTGCTGTATTCTAGATTTTCGGCAACGCCAATCAAGCCTGTTTTGCTGGGCGTGGCACCAGCATCGCTAAATAGCACCTGACCTGAAGCCACAGCACGCCCTGTAATGGTATCAAGCTCTACTTTGTCGGCACTGACACGCTGACCGTTTTGTTCAACGATGACATTGCCTGATAATTCAGCATATCGGGCGGCGTCATAATATCCATAATCCGCTTGTGCAAAAATCCCATCGGCAGCCAACGGATTGCCATCGCCATCAAAACGCTGCGTGGCTTGGGTTGTGGGCTGCAACCAAACCCCTTGGCAGCGAGCCTGTTCATTGGGCTTGGTGTGATAATTTTCGGCAAGTTTGGCAAGGCTGCGACTGCGAGCATCTTGGCTGGTATCTTTATCGCTTTTGGTTGTTGCTGCATTTTCATCGCTTTGCCAAGTTGTGGCAGTGTCCGTATTCTGTGCTACACTTGACGATTCGCTAGAAGATAAAGTTTGTGCCTGCTGATTGATGGTTGCAAAATCCACGCCATCAAACGCATTTGGCTGATTGCTTGCAGCCAAACCAACCGAATCTGCCGTGTTATCTGCAACTTGCTTGGTGGCATTAACCTGCCAAGCATCTGTTTGAGTCTTGGTGCTATCATCATTGGCATGGGCTGACATCATGATTGGCAAACTTACCATGCCAAATAACGCACAACGAATGGCGACAGACAGATAAGAAGATTTGTGGCAAACAGCAGTACAACTGGCAGAAGAATGATGAAGATGAATCACAACCAAACCTTGCAAAGAAAAATTTTACTTATTTTACACCATTATTGCGTTTGGTGCGACTGTATTTATCACCATTGACAAAATTACCGCCTTGATTGCAATCTATTGGATAACACGCCGTGCAACAAAGCTATCATACACACAAACAATTTTACTGGTGAAAATCAGAAAAATCAGCTAAACTAACGCATGACAGTACGCAAGATTGTGGCTTGATGGTTTAAACAACCAAAGAACTTCATTTTAAGGGCTATAAAATAGCCAAAATCCAAAACCAGTATTGCACCATGATAAATGTTGCTATCGCCACAAAACAGCCCAATACCAAATCACAAAAGGATAATCCGATGAGTACCTTACGCAAGCAGCAGATGATGGATTTTTTGCACAGCCATTTGGCGGCAGGATTTCGCGTGGAGAGTTTGGCAGCTGATGCCAGTTTTCGTTGCTATCACCGCATTCATTTGCCGATTATTGGCGAGCAGGGCAAGCATGAGATGAGCTATTTGCTGATGGACGCACCACCTGACAAGGAGGATATTGGGCAATTTATTCATGTTGCCGAGCTGATGAGCGAGGCTGTGAATGTGCCAAATATTATCGCAAAAGATGAAAAACAGGGGTTTTTGTTGCTGCAAGACTTTGGTACAGTGCAGTTTGCTGATGCCATCGCTTCTGATGTAGATAACAAAGATCGTTATTATACTTTGGCATTGTCCACCTTGGCGGATTTGCAAAAAATTGATACCGATATTGATTTGCCTGCCTACAGCGATGACAAACTTCGTGAAGAAATGGAGCTGTTTTGTCAGTGGTTTTTGCCATATTTGGGTGTTACTTTGGATTTGCCTGCACAACAACTGTGGCAAACACTCACCGAAAAACTCATCAAAGATATAAGCAGCCAACCAGCCGTTGTGGTGCATCGAGACTATCACAGTCGTAACCTGATGATGGATAAGGGTAGTGATGGTTTGGGGGTGATTGATTTTCAGGACGCACTGATTGGTGCTTATACTTATGATTTGGTTAGCCTTGTGCGTGATGCTTATATTGATTATGATGAACAATGGGTAGAAAAACGCATTCAGGAATTTTATCAGCTGATACGCCCAGCGGTTGATTTGGGCAGTTTTATCGGACAGACCAACATTATGGGCGTGCAGCGTCATTTGAAGGTCTTGGGTATTTTTATTCGCCTATCACAACGAGATGGCAAGCATCGCTATTTGCATGACATTCCTAAGGTGATGCGTGATTTATTAACAGAGCTAAACTGGCTGAATGCACATAGCAATGAGGCAGTTTATGGCGAGTTTTTGACATGGATTAATAATCAAGTCTTGCCAGCTTATCAGCATAAATTTATTAATAAATCTAAATAATATCATCAAATCTAGGGGCGATACGATGGCAATAACGCAGGCGATGATTCTGGCGGCGGGCAAGGGGACGCGTATGCAACCTTTGACACTTCATACACCAAAACCACTTGTTCCAGTGGCTGGCAAGCCGCTAATTGTCTGGCATATTGAACGATTGGCACAAGCAGGCATTCGTCATATCACGCTAAATGCAGGCTATCTGGCTGATGTGCTAATTGCAGGATTGGCTGATTTAAACCTTGAAGAAAAATTAAACATATCATTGCATATTTCTGTTGAGCAGGGCGAGCCACTGGAGACAGCAGGTGGCATAAAATACGCACTGCATCAAGGTTTGTTAAATCACGCCCCATTTATCTTGGTCAATGGTGATGTCTGGACAGAGTATGACTTTACCAGCCTTCGCGATCACAAGCTTGGCGATTATTTGGCACATCTGATTTTGGTGGATAATCCTGATCATAATTTGGCAGGGGATTTTGTATTGCACGAAGGCAAGGTTTCAACCAAAGCGGCTAATGGCTCACCACTGACCTTTGCAGGCATTAGTGTTTTGTCAGACAAGCTGCTCGATGAGGTCGCTGTGGGACAAATCGCACCTTTGGCACCTTATCTAAGCACTGCGATGACACAGAGCAAAGTAACTGGCGAAAAAATGCATAACAAATGGGTTGATGTCGGTACGCTTGAGCGACTTGCCAGTCTTGAGCAATATCTTGATGGCAATCAATAAAAAATAAATTTATGTAATATCAACAAGTTACAAACTTTATCAACAAAAATACCAAATTTTCCCCAAAAAAAGTTTGACAGTTGATAAATTTCGTATATAATACGCACCACAAAGACGATGAACAAGACGAAAATCAAGTTCTTCAAAGTTTTTGAAAATGTTACTTAAAATGCGATACCTTGACACAGTATCATAAAAAGCATTTTAGGGTGGTTAGCTCAGTTGGTAGAGCATCTGCCTTACAAGCAGAGGGTCAGCGGTTCGATCCCGTTACCACCCACCACTTAGCAGCGGTAGTTCAGTTGGTTAGAATACCGGCCTGTCACGCCGGGGGTCGCGGGTTCGAGCCCCGTCCGCTGCGCCATATTTTAAAACAGTTGTTTATTCCCAAATCGCAAGGTTTGGGATTTTTTTTGGCAAAATTTTACCATTTATCAATACTTAATAATTATTAAACAATAAACTAATTGTATTTGCTGAAATTTTGGCATCTCTGTCTGTGCTTTAGGTAATAAGCAGATGGCACAAATTCATCATCTGCGTTATAATGCTGCTTTGGACAAGCATGGTTCATTGCGATGATAAGGAGAATTTGCCATGAATACACAAAGCACTGACAAAGCACCGAAGTTGTATTTGCTGACCAATGATGACGAGCTAACAACACTGCTTGACAAACTGCAACGAGTGTTTGATACAGGTGCGGTATCTTTGCTGCAAATTCGCCGCAAGTCTACTTTAAAATTATACGACTTGGCAACCGTTTATCGAGAGGCAGAGATGATCGTCAGCCTTGCCAATGACTACGATATTGATGTGGTAATGAATGATGACTTGGAATTGGCATCGCATTTTGGCACAGGGCTGCACTTAGGTCAGCGTGATGGTAGTGTGCGTGTAGCAAGAGAAATCTTGGGCGATGATGTGGTGATTGGTCGCACCTGCCATACTGACATTGCCTTATTTAAGCAAGCCAAGCGAGAAGGGGCAAGCTATGGTGCGATGGGTACGGCATTTGCCTCCATCACCAAACCTCGTGCCAATATCATCTCACGCGATATTTTGCTAAAAGCGATTGAGGTTGATTTTCCGCTGTGTATTATTGGCGGTATTGCTCTTGAGAATATCCACCAGCTGCGTGATGAGTTGGCTGGCAGGCCTGTAGAATACATTGCCGTTACCGCCGATATCATGGGGCATTCGGTAGACACCATTGCTAATAAATGCCGTGCATGGCAAGAAAAACTAAATAATTGGTAAATTTATATGATACAAAATCTCACCGCTGATTTGCCCACAAAGCCTGCCCATAAGACCACTTTGCCTTTATTGGGTGGTGCTGATTTGAGTTTTTGGCTGTCTCATCTTGGTAAGCAGCGGCTAACCGTGATGATTACCAAAGATCAGCATGAGCTAAATCAGCTAGAAACAGAATTGGCATTTTTTGGCATCACTGCCAAAGTTTTTAGCGATTGGGAGATTTTGGCATACGATCAGTTATCCGTGCATCAAGACATCAGCTCCGAGCGGATTGCACTGCTGACCCAAATGCCAACAACGGGTATTTTGTTGGTGAGTATACAGACGCTGATGCAACGAATTGCACCACCTGCTTGGCTAATTGGCAGGCACTTTGATTTGCAAGTTGGCGAGCGATTTGATATTGACAAGCAAAAACAACGGCTAAGTAAGGCAGGTTATATCCACACGGATAATGTCTTTGAGCCTGGTGAATTTGCTGTGCGTGGCAGCATTGTTGATATTTTTGCAATTGGGCAAAGTTTGCCGTTTCGCCTTGATTTATTTGATGATGAAATTGAATCCATCAAGTTTTTTGATCCGCAAACACAGCGAACCATTGATGATAATAAATTAGCAGAACTAAAAAAACAATCTTGGGAAAATAGCGAAACAGCCAACTGGCAACTGCCCAAGACTGCAAGCGTTGAGCGAATGCGTCTGTTGCCTGCACGAGAATTTCCACTAATCGAAGGGCGTGAATTATTTCGTCAGAATTTTGCCAGTATCTTTGAGGCAGTCAGTGCCAGAAAAGTTGAACTGTTTAATGATGTGATGGCTGGCATTGCAGCACAGGGGGTGGAATATTATGCACCGCTGTTTTTTGATATTGATCAATGGCTAAGCACGGGCAGTTTGTTCTCTTATTTGCCACAAGATGCACTGATCGTCAGCCATGCCAATACGGCAGAGCAACATGAGCGTTTTTGGCAACAAATCCAATCTCGCTATCATGCACGAGCTCATGATAAACAGCTGCCAATTTTGCCACCTGATTATTTATTTTTGCCAAATAATGAATTTCATCAAGCATTAAAATCTTATGCACGCATTGTCATTGATACATCGCAACAAGCTGCCATAGAGCAAGCCGACTACGCACAAAGTGACCAACCAAAACTTGGCGATATGCAGATTGTGCCGCCACCAACTTTGCTTATCAATCATCAGGCGGTAGAGCCACTTGTAGAGCTGCTTGACTTTATTAAGACCAATCAGGCAGCCACATTGATTGTTGCCGAAAGTGCTGGTCGCCGTGAGATTATTTTAGAGTTACTAAAAGGTAAAATCGATACCGAACTGGTTGATAATTATCAAGATTTTATTAATAAAAAAGATAGATTTTATACAAATAAAGTTGCCATCAGCGTTTCTGCCATTGAGCGAGGTTTGTGGTTGCAAGGTGATGATAGCATCTGCATCATTAGTGAGACGCAAATTTTTGGTCGGCAGGTATTGCAGGCACGCCGTCGCCGCCAATCCAGTGTTTCGCAAGATTTTTTGGTCAAATCAGTAACCGAGCTGACCGAAGGTGCTTTGGTGGTGCATTTGGAGCATGGCATCGGTCGTTATCAGGGGCTGGTGGTGCTTGATGTTGGCGAGGGTGAGCAAGAATTTATTCATCTAAAATACGCCGATGATGCCAATATTTATGTGCCAATTACCAATTTGGCATTGATTGGGCGTTATAGCGGTACAGATTCGCAAGCGGTTGCTTTGTCAAAAATCGGCTCGGGTAAATGGGAGAAATCCAAACAAAAAACCTTAGAGCAGATTTATGATGTTGCCGCTGAACTGTTAAACACCCAAGCCAGACGCAATGCCAGAGCTGGTATTAGTTTTGACATTGACATGGCTCAATACGAGTTGTTTGCCAGCGGTTTTGCCTTTGAAGAAACGCCAGATCAAGCCGAAGCGATACAGGCAGTAATTCATGATATGAAGCAATCCAAACCAATGGATAGGCTTATCTGCGGCGATGTTGGCTTTGGTAAGACAGAGGTGGCAATGCGTGCGGCGTTTATTGCCGTGCAAGCAGGCTATCAAGTGGCGGTGCTTGTGCCTACCACGCTGCTTGCAGGGCAGCATGAGGACAGTTTTTTGAGCAGATTTGCTGATTGGCCAATTAAAATTGAAAGTCTTTCGCGATTTGGTAATAAAAAACACCACGAAAAAGTCATCAAAGGTCTGGCAGAAGGCGTGGTGGATATTGTCATCGGCACACATAAGTTGATTCAGGACGATGTTAAATTTAAGCGTCTAGGCTTGATGATTATTGATGAAGAGCATCGTTTTGGCGTGCGGCACAAAGAGCGAATCAAGGCATTGCAAAGCAATATTGACAGCCTGGCTATGACAGCAACGCCCATTCCTCGCACGCTGAATATGGCATTGTCTGGTATGCAGGATATTTCTATCATTGCCACACCGCCTGCCAGACGCTTGCCCATCAAGACTTTTTTGTTGCCAAAATCAGACAGTACAATTGTTGATGCGATTTTGCGTGAGATTTTGCGTGGTGGGCAAGTGTATTATCTGCACAATGATGTTGCCAGCATCGAGGCGGCAGCGGATAGCTTGCGAGAGCTGGTGGGGCAGGCTCGCGTTGCGGTGGCACATGGACAGATGAATGAGACAGAGCTGTCGATGGTGATGAGCGATTTTTATCACAAAAAATTCAATGTCTTGGTTGCAAGCACCATCATCGAAACTGGCATTGATGTACCAAATGCCAACACCATCATCATTCACCGAGCGGATAAATTTGGTATCGCTCAGCTGCATCAGTTGCGAGGTCGTGTCGGACGCAGTCATCATCAAGCCTACTGCTATCTGCTTGTGCCTTCGCTAAAAGGACTAAGTGCAGATGCCAAAAAACGCCTTGATGCCATCACTCGTGCCAATACTCTGGGTGCAGGATTTATGCTGGCTTCAGAGGATTTGGAAATTCGTGGTGCTGGCGAAATCTTGGGCAAGGAACAAAGTGGCAATATGCAAACCATTGGCTTTGGGCTATACATGGATATGCTTGAGCGTGCAACCAAGGCCATCAAGCAGGGCAAAACACCAAGCCTTGCCACGCCACTGGACTTAATCAGCGAAATTGACATTCATGCTTCGGCACTGATTCCCGAGAGCTATTTGGCTGATGTGCATGAGCGGTTGTTATTTTATAAAAAAATCAGCAGCTTAGATGATATTGCAGCACTGATTGCTGTGCGTACCGAGATGATTGACCGATTTGGTGCCTTGCCTGTTGCTACCCAGAATTTATTTGCTGTGCATCGCATTCGTATTCGCAGTAAGGCGTTGGGCATTGCTAAGATTGACGCAACAGACAGGGTTATTACCATCTTGTTTCGCCCTGATACTTTGGTTGATGGTCTGGCGATTATTAAGCTGATTCAATCTGGCGATGGCTATCGTATGCTTGGCGAAACGACAATCCGCCATCAAAGCCCATCGGTGATGGACACGCAAGCACGCCTTGACAAAATCCATGAGCTGCTTTTGTATTTTGAGGCAAATACTGTTCGCTTAGCCAGTTAAAAAGGGCGGTGTCAAGCTTAGGCAGATAGCTGTGTTTAATTAAAATATATTATTAATTATTATAAAAACTCAAGTACAGACTTAAGGCGAGCAAGCAACCATAAAGCAGATACTCTTAGAACCAATCCTCCAGCAAAAAAACACGCCCTCTGACCTGCGGTGGCTTGGTCTTGGCAGGGCGGTTTTTTTGTGGCAGCTGGTTGCTACCTTGTGATTGCGAAGGCGTAATGACTGGCTGTGGCTCATTGAGTTTAATCGGCAATGGGCTTGGTGCTAATTGGATATTTTGACAAGCAGTCAAAGACAGTGCCGCCAAAATCAGCCCAAGTCGCAACCATAAATGCTGATATTGCATGGGTTATTTTGACCACACTGGATCACGCACAACGCCTGTGGTTGGCAGTGTCTGCACGGCATTGTTGGACAATGAACGAATCATCAGCTGACTTTGGTTGCCTTGATTGACAGCGTAGACAATGCGGCTGCCCGATGGCGAAAAACTGGCGGCGGTTTCTGTGCCTGCGACAGCAAAGCTTTGCAGCGTCTTGCCTTGTTGATTGACAATGATGATACGGCCTGCGGCAGTGTAGATGATTTTTGAGCCATCAGCACTAACGCGGGGGTTGCTGCCACGGGCGACAAGCTGGGTGCTTTTGCCTGTGGCAAAGTCGTATTTTTGCAAACTTTGGCTGCGAGTGCCATGATCTGCGGTATAAACAAACCCTGTACCATCGGGCAAATAACTGGGAGAGTTTTCTGCTCCTGACAAGCTGGTCAGTTTCTCAAGACTGTTTGCTGCCAAATTCAGCCGATAAATGTTGGGATTGTTTGCCTCATGACTGCCCGAAAAAATCAAACTGCCCCCATCTGGCGAAAAACTCGGTGCTAAATTATGCCCCCAAAATGGCGTAACCATTTGCACCTGATTGTTATCCAGTGAACGCACATAAATCACAGGCAGGGCGTTTTTGCTTTGTACGCTATAGGCGATATAACGACCATCTGGCGAAAAACTTGGCGTCATGATTGAGCCATTGACCGTATCAAGCGTTGCCAAATTTTTGCCACTCATGTCCACAAGTTTTAACATGGAGGTTTTGTTGCTTGGCAAGCCTGTTTCTTCAACGAAGGCAATTTTACCGACCAAATCTGATGGCTTGCCTGTGATGCTTTGATAAATTTTATCGCTGATTTGGGCATAAGAGGCTGCCAAGGCAGTGCTGTTATTCTCACTGACTTGGGTTTGTTTGGCACCAACCGAGCCTGTGGTGGTATCAACCAACTGATAGCTGATGGCAAGTTTATTGGCTGGCATGGTGTGCGTTTGCACCAGCACCACTTGACGAAATCCTTGATTACGCCAAGTGCTAAGATTATTGACAATATCGGTAGCATTGGTGGTGTTTTGTGGCAGATTTTGTGCTGTTGCCCCAAGCCCTGCAAGCGTCAGATTGTCGGTAATGCGTCCTGCATCAGCAAATGGCATGACCGCCACAGGGTAGCGACTTTCTTGTACTTGGCGAGTAACCACAATCACTTCATCTTGTGCCATGGCAACTGATGGTATCAGGCTGATAAATAGTGTCAGTGGCAAAATACGAATTGTTGGCATATTGGCTTTCCTATCAATTGTTAAATTCATGGCTCATTGGGCGTGCTGATTAATTGCTCGGTAACAAATTGCAGCTTGATATTATCCCTTAGTCCTGCAAGCTCACTAAAGGGTGCAGCGGCGTATACCGCAGCTTCAATGGATTCTTTTAAATCAGGATGTCCGCCCCCATAAATGATGGCTGTTACATTGCCATTGCCATCAATATTCACCTGAAAGCTGATGCTTTGATTGGGCTGGGCTGGATATCTTTTCCAGATGGTTTCGATGCGGTTTTTGACAGCGGTCAATGCGGCATTGATTTGAGCCTTGTCTGGTGTACTGGTTGTTGTTGTGCTGCCAATTGTCGCCAACTCACTGGTATCGCTTGGAGGATTGTTGGTGTCAAGTGTAGGATAATCATCAAAACTTGGCGTGGAACTTGCCAGCTCTTGATACGCTTCAGCTGGCTTGGTGGATTGGTAGGCTTGGCGATGATAAGTTTGGGCAGTCATCAGTGCCATGTCAGAAGGGGTTATTTGCGTGGTTTGGCTGGTTTTTTTGGGCTGGGCTTGTAATAGAGCGTCTTTGGCAGCGGCAAAATCAGCCTGACTTGCCAGCACGGTTGTCATGGCGGCTGGCTGCTGTGGCGGCATTATCGATGATAAGCTGAGTGCAAAGATAGCAAGCCCATGCACCAGCACACTTGCCACAATGGGCAGTGCCACAGTGCGTTTTTGTTCATTGGCGGGCGTAGACAAATACGGCTTCATGACAATCTACTTGGTGGGTTTTGTTTCGCTTAATAAGCTCACTTGGCTAATGCCTGCCTGCTGAATGCGTGCCATGACAGCCATGATTTGACTGTAAGGGTTGCGTGCATCAGCATTTAGCATGACTTGCAGCTCGTTATTTTCGGCATATAATTGACGCAATAATCCATCAAGTGCCACAAGATCCATCGGCTCGTCAATGGCGTTTTTGTGGCTGACATACAATGTGCCATCGGCTTGTAGACTGATGATGACGGGCAAATCCGACTGCTTAATGGATTTGGTATTCTCAGCAGGCAAAGAGATTTCAACCCCTGTGGTCATCATCGGTGCCGTTACCATAAAAATCACAAGCAGCACCAGCATGACATCAATATACGGCACAACATTCATCTGGCTATTGAGCGATTTTTGTGTGCGAGTGAAGCGATGCCTAGCCATGATAAGACCCTTGTGTGCTTGACTCTTGGGCGGTGTCGGTATATCGTGCCGCTTTGGTAAAAGCTGCCAGCAGTGTCGCCAACAAACCTTCGGCAAATAAACTACGGCGTTCGTAGATGGCATTGGCTTTGGCGGTAAAATGGTTAAATGCAAGACTGGCAGGAATGGCGGCAAATAAACCAAGTGCAGTTGCAATCAATGCCTCAGCAATGCTTGGTGCGACAATGGCAAGACTGAGCGAATCTGCCTGACCTAATCCAATAAAGGCGTTCATAATCCCCCAAACCGTGCCAAATAAGCCAATATATGGCGACACCGAAGCGATGCTGGCAAGGGTTGCCAAGCCAGACTCAAGCAATGCCTGCTGATTGCCCAGTTGTTGGTGCAATCGTCTTTGCAGCACCTCAACATGGGTATTGGGCGGCAGGCTATTATCACGCTGGCTCATGATGTCATAAAAAATCGCCTCAAGCCCCGTCCGCTCATTTTCTCTTTGTACCACAGCCAACTGCTTATCAAGACTGTCCGTCCAAAACCACGCCTCAAAGCGTTCATCAAAGCGTGCCACGCCGCCAATTCTGATAAACAGCTGAAAAATAATCACCCAGCTGACAACGGATAAAATAAGCAGTAATGCCATCACCAGTTTGACAACAAGGCTGGCTTGCAACACAAGGCCGATGAGATTGATGGATTCATTCATACAAAAACTTAACTTGCAATTATGATAAATACTCATCATTATAGCATAAGTTTGGCAAACATAACCATGACCCAACAGTGAACCGCACCCCAAAAGTTAGACATTCCACTACTAACTCTTGGGGTGCTTTCTATGGCAAAATACACACTTGATTTCAAGCTGTCTGTGATGGCCTATTATCAAAACAATCACAGCTACAAACGCACAGCAAAACATTTTGGTTTAGACCACAAAACAGTAGAGCTTTGGGTCAAACTCTACCAAGCACACGGTATTGATGGTATTAAAAGACGAAGAACCAAAGCCATCTATGACACCACCTTTAAACTTAACGCTGTACAACAAGTTCTTCTTGGCAAA
>NZ_FTNU01000012.1 GCF_900156515.1 Moraxella cuniculi DSM 21768
ATCACAGACAGCTTGAAATCAAGTGTGTATTTTGCCATAGAAAGCACCCCAAGAGTTAGTAGTGGAATGTCTAACTTTTGGGGTGCGGTTCACTGCCAAGGTGTTATTTTATTTAAAAAATTAGCAATAATAAATATACAGTCAAGTTTTTTATCAATTTATAAAACAAAGCTACAATTTAACTTAACAGCCATCTTGACCGCTTTTTTTCCATGCTACCAACTGCTCAATCAAATCAATCAGTGCTGCTCGCTCGCTAGGCTCAAGCTCGGCAATGGCATTCATAACACGCCTTGCCTCATCGTTAATTGTTGGATTGGCATTTGTCAAAAAATCTGTCGTCTCACAGTTGAATAATAATGCAAACTCTGACAGTCGCTTGATTGTCGGCATAATCCCTCCACGCTCCATTCTAGAAATCGCATCATTACTAATACCGATATGCTCTGCCACTTGTGCTTGAGTATATCCTGCCAGCTGGCGTTTGCTTGCTATTGCCTTGCCGATCGACTTACTTAAGTTCTTATCTGTTCTTTGTGTCATATCGCCCTCACTTTTCATGTCTAGTGTAGGCATTTAATGCTTGAAGTACAGATTGTTTAAGTTATATAATATAACTTTAAGTTCTTATAGGTCGGTATTTGCGTGCCAAATCTAAATTTTAGACTTAGTCTAGCATAATTTTGAACCAACACCCATATCGCCAAAAATTGCTGCGTCATGATAAGACGCACCCTGCAAGCAAGCTACTATCTTTCTGGATAAAATTTTGTTACCTTATACAAAACGGTTTTTTGAATGATTTTTTATGAGTGCATCACAACAAAGTATTATCGTTCGCCAATGGCACATTATCCAATTCTTGCTAAGAAGTAGCGGTTATGTCTCAACCAATGACATCAAATCCTATCTGGACACCAAGCAGATTCCTGCCGAGATACGCACCATTCAGCGTGATATGGCTACGCTTGCAACTGCCCTACCTCTAGAATGCCGCAAAGATGACAAGCCATACAGCTGGCGTTGGCAGCGGCTTGAGAATGTTGAGCGTGTCGATCTTAGCCTGTCTGAGATGCTGGTTTTTCATCAGGTTGATACTCAATTAAGGGGCGTGTTGCCTGCCGATTTAATGGAGCGTCTAGAGCCGTTGTTGTCTCGCTCACGGCTGACTTTGGCAATGATAGGACAGGACTTGGATATGCACCTAAACACAGACAGCACGGACACTCCGAGCGGTCAATCAATCAAGAAAAAAGGCACACAAGGATTCATCAACCCCTACACCTCTCCAGCGGGCATACTGTACAAATGGTTGCGTCAGATGAAGTCGCACCTTCGCCGTACCCAAACGGACAAAATCACGCCGCGTATCTTGTTCGAACAACTGCCACACTGGCGAACATTGGTTAGCACCGAAGATTTGCAGAATCTCGAAACCGAACTGCTCAATATCGGACTGCACCCACTTTCTCAGGAAATCCATCAGACACTCAAAAAATCCAACAACCCAACAAACTAACTAGGAATGTATCATGAAATTTTACAAACAACAAATTCTTAGCGATCACTGGTCGCAGATAATGGACATCGCCGAGCGTTATGAGGCAAACCAAGCCCTACAGCGTTATAAACCACAGGTGGATAACTTCATCATGCGTGTGCCGCTGGTAGGGGTGTTCAGTGCTGGCAAATCAACTCTGCTAAACCGCTTACTTGGCGACAAACTGCTGGCTACCGACATCGACCCCAGAACCTCCATCGCCACCGAACTACATTATGGCACCGAAGAGCGGTTCATTGGGCATTTGGCAGATGGCACGACCATCTCACTGTCTCGTGATGATGTATCAAATGAGAACATCGACCGCATCACGCCACACAATACAGCCGGTAAACAAGGCTGGCTATCTGCATATCTGCCATCACCAGTGCTGGAGCAGTTTCCTCATGTTTGCTTGGTGGATTTGCCAGGGCTGGACTCAAACCTTGTCAGCCACAATCAGATGATTGACCACTATGTTCAACGCAGCCTAGCTTATTGTATCGTTGTCTCTATCGAAGATGGTGAGCTAAAAGCCTCGACACAGGATTTCTTACAGGCTCTCAGAATCAACGCCATGCCAGTGATTTTGATCATCACCAAAAGCGACAGAAAACCTGATGACGAAGTCGCCGCCATCAGTGCCAAAATCACCCAATCCATCACCAGTCTTTTGGGGCGTGAGCCGCTAAAAGTCGCGACAGTGTCAGCTCGTAAAGAAATCAATCTTGACGAAATCATCGAGGCATTGGCTCTGGTAGAAAGCCAAGCCGAGCTGCGGTTTGATGAAGTGGTGGCAAATCCGATTGTCTCAGAGCTACAGTTTTTGGTACAGAATCTGGACAAGCGGATTAATACAGAGAATTTGACCGTCGCTCAACTGCTCCATGACAAAGCAGAACTGCAAGAAAGCCTTAGCCAGTTTCGTGCAAATCTAAACAAAGAAATTCGAGAGCTAGAATCACAATCAGCCAAGATCGCCAACCGAATCAGCGAAAATGTCAAAAGCAGCCTAAGCTCCCAACTGGACACCCTAGCCCACCATCTTGTCAATGGACAAGACATCAGTCGCATGGTTGAGAATAATGTGCGTCTTACCATCAGCCAAGGTATCCAGAGCCAGCTTTTGCCCATCATCAATGCCCATGTAGGACACATTCAGGACTCCATACCCAATGCCCTAAATGTACAAAACCCTGATATCAGCCTGAATAACCAAAGCCAAGATAATTTTAGCTTTGGTGATTTGCTCAGTACGCTAAGCCCTATTTTGGCATTAATAAAAATCCACCCTGTGGCACGCATTGTGTCATTGTTACCAACCATTGTAGGCTTGCTGGACGGCTTGCTCTCTATAGGCAAAAAAGAACAGCTCAAAGAACAACAGCTGCAATTGGCACGCGAAAAGATACTGTACGAAGTCATTCCTAATGTGCAGACGCAGGCACAAAGCAGCTTAAACGAAATCATCGGTGAGAATATCCGAGCAGTAAAAGCACAGATTGAGCTACAGATACAAGAACGCAACGACCAGATTGACGCTCAGCTGTCTCGCATTCAGGCAGATATTCAGCTAAGCCAAGCCGAGCAAGAAGCACGCAGACAGGGCTACCAAGCAGACCAGACTGTCTTACAAAATTTATTAGCAAATCTAACATCAACACCCAACCTTAAGGAACAAGCTCAATGAACGAGCAAAATTTTGATGTTGCAGCTCGTTATGACTTTCTTTGTCGAGCTCTGACCAAAGATAGCGACGCAGACACGCTTGCTTATCACGCCGATGAACAGCTCAACAAGCTAAATCACCACATCAATCACGACCTTGTGGCACTTGCTCGCCAAGACTCGCCTGATGGCTTTACAGACATTCTAAAAAATCTCAACAGCGAGCTGATACGCTTGCGTGAGTTTTGTGAATTTCCTGATTTGGCAACCAAGGCAGTGGTTGCTGTCGGTGGCAGATTCAGTGCGGGCAAATCAAGCTTTTTAAACACACTGCTTGGCAAAAAACAACTGGTCGTGGAGATTGACCCAACAACTTCCCTGCCCACTTATCTCCTAAAAGGCGATAGCGACAACATCATCGCAATCAACCTGTTTCATAACAAAATCTCGCTGAGTCATGATGAGTTTTTGAGCCTGACGCATGACGAAAAGGACAAATACGGCAGCCAAGTCGGCAGCGTGCTGTCAGCCGTCTTTATCAGTGATGGTCAATTCCCATGGCAAAACCTTGCCCTGCTGGACACACCGGGCTACACCAAGCCTGATGAAGCACTCAACAATCAGCGTACAGATGAGGACATCGCTCGCCTACAGCTCAACGCCGCCAACTTTATCATTTGGTTGGTATCGGCAGAAGATGGCGTGATAAAAGAGGACGATCTGGCATTCTTGTCAGGGCTAAATGCCACTATCCCAAAACTTGTGCTGATAAACAAGGCGGACAAAAAGACCCCCGAAGAAGTCGAGCAAATCACCACACTCACCAAACAAACCCTAAAAGGACATGGCATCAATGTGATCGATGTGCTGCCTGTCTCACGCAAAAAACAAGACTACCCACTAGATGCCATCATGGGATATTTTGACCAGTGGAATCAGACAGCCACCGAGCCGAGATTTGCCAAGAATTTTGCCAAGCAATTCGGCAGTTATCAGCAGCACCTTGAGTCAGCCATCGAGAAGCACAGCAAACAACTCTCCCTAGCCAATCAGATGATAGCCATCAGTGATGATGGCGAGATGGACACGATAGCAACAACCATCAAAAACAACATCGCAAGACAAATCACCGACTGGCAAACCACCCTAGCACAGCTTGAGCAACTAAAACAAGAATTTTTTGCCACTTTTAACCAGCTTGCCATAGCTTTTGGCATACAATCCCCAACCAACAACGCAAACAAGGAGTCAGCAATGAGCGACCTAGCAACAAACGAACCAACCACCATCGCCAAATCTATCCAAGAGATGGATATCCAGTCCAGAAAACAAATCGCCAGCAGTGAGTCGCTGTCTGACGAGCAGCAAATCGCCCTTGCCAAAGACTACTCCATCGTGGTACATCGAGCATTGGCAAGCAATCCAAAGCTATGCGAAGCGGCACAGATGTTGTTGCTAGAACAAAAAAAAGCCAGACCCAACAATCTTGGAAGCACTTTGTAACAACCCCTCTTTGGCAAAAACAGCCTTTTCAGTTCTTGAAAGCAAGTTCGAAACTGCGAATCTGACAAACCTGATTATCAATCTTTATGCCAGCTATCCATTTGATGAAGCAGAGCAAGCTGAGATTATTGCTAATGCCAACACTAACCAATCACAACTCCAAGGTCTTGCCAAAAACCCCAAGCTAACCAATAAAAATCAAGTTTTGTTTAACGAGAAATCAGAATCTAAAACCTCTTCTATGTTTGGTAACTACACCTCAACTAAATATACATATAATGAAGAAGTTCGTACATGCTTGGCAGAAAATCCTTCATTAACCGAAGAAGTGCAACAAGAGCTTAGTAAAGATGGATCAAATAGTGTGTTATGCACCCTAGCAAAAAATCCAAATCTTGACAAGCAGTTGCAACTCGACTGGGTACGGAATGGTGGCTATCAGCTCAAAAAACACCTTGCCCGTAACAATAATTTATCAGATGAAGCCCAGAGAATAATAGTAGATGATGGTGATTTTGGTGGTATTTTTCAAAATTTGGCTCGTAACAAAGCAACCATTCCTGAATTGCAAATAAAACTCGCCAGAAAGTCCTCTGAGATCAAAAAGAGCCTCGCCTCTTTAACAACACTACATAGACGAGCACAGCTTATCCTAATAGACGACAGCGAAATCGATATCCGTGCCACGATGGCTAAGAATGTTATGATCTGTAGTGAGATTGAAGATAGATTGCTGGCAGATGAGGTGGAAGTTAAAAAAAGCTTGGCAAGAAATAAACACCTTAACCTAAAGCTACAGACCGCACTGGCTAATGAGAGTGATGATATCCCACAGATACTGGCAGCCAATGAGCATCTGCTGGAAGAGGTGCAACTGCTGCTGTGCCAGTCAGAAGACCAGAAGGTCAGAGATCAACTTGCCAAAAATCTCACCATCACCCCAAGCAGTCAGCTGGTGCTTGTCAATGATGAATACAAAAACAGCAAAGAACTATTGGCAGAAAATATCAATATCATCGAAGAGGTGCAACTGATACTTGCCAATGACGAAGACAGCGACATCAGAGCCAAATTGGCAAGTAATATCGGCATCGCCCTATCAGCCCAAAAGATACTGGCAAATGGTCTTGATACCGATGTCATCGACAATCTGCTTGCCAACCCAAGCCTTGCCGATGAAGCCAGAGCAATCATACTGGACTAATATGCACAGTTAAGGAACTCCGATGGACACACAAACACATCAACACAGGCTACAGACACTGGTAACAAGCCTTACCCCATGGCAGGACAGTCTCTGTGATGAGATAAGTCAGCTAAAACAGCTACAAAAGGCGTTCGCAGATAAGCTAGACCGCTTCTCCCAAGACGAGCAAACCCTCAACATCGCCATCATGGGGCAGGTCAAAGCAGGTAAGAGCAGTTTTTTGAATGCCTTATTGTTTGACGGCAAGCCGATATTGCCCGAAGCCGCCACCCCAAAAACCGCCAATCTGACACGGATTGGCTATGCTGACACGCCCACTCTGGAGGTGGAGTTTTTTGGCGAAAAAGAGTGGCAAAGTGTCGTAGCACTGGCAAAAACTGACGGCACGCACAGCGAGATAAAAGTCGCCAAAGAACAGCTGGCGATGGTACAGGCAGCAGGGATAGACCCTATCGCCGTACTACAACAGGGTAGCTACCGCAAGCAAAGCGACAACATCGATGAAATCATGCTGGTGCTAAACGACTATGCAGGCAATGATGGCAAATACACCGCCCTTGTCAAGATGATACGCCTATACCTACCGATTGCCGAGCTGGCTGGCTATAATATCATTGACACCCCCGGCATGAATGACCCTGTCATCAGTCGCACCCAACGCACCAAAGAAGAGATGGCAAATAGCGATGTGGTGTTTTTTCTCTCTCGTGCCAGTAATTTTTTGGACGCGTCAGATGCCGAGCTATTGACCAGTCAATTGCCAGAAGCAGGTGTCAAGCGTCTGGTACTGGTGGCAGGACAATATGATTCGGCAATCGACCAAGATGGCTACGACAGAAAAAGCCTCGCCGACACTGAGGCGAACCTCACCAAGCGAATCATCAATCGTGCCAAAACAGACATCGGCAGAATCGCCGAACAAAAACACCGTGCAGGACAGCATACCGTTGCCGAGCTGCTACAGGCAATGGGCGAACCGATTCTCTCCAGCACCTATGCACATGGCTTTGCCAACTGGTCGCCTGACAACTGGGGCAAGGGCATGGCTCACGCCCATCAGTCTCTGACAGAGCTGGCAAGAGACGAATGGCAATACGAGTTCAGCCAAGCCGATTGGGTGCGTATCAGCGGCTTTGAGGCACTAAAAAACGCCTACGAACAAGCACGCCAAGACAAAATAGCCATCATCGAAAGCCAAAAGGCAGGATTATTGCCTGAGGCACAGCAAAACTTAAGCGAATGGCTAAAACGCCTAACAGAGCAGCTAAGCACTCGGATTGCAACGCTCCAAAACAGCGACATCACTTCGCTGAACCAAAAGCAGTCCGAATACGAGGGCAAAGTACAAAGTATCGCATCTAAGCTTGAGGCGGTAATATCTGCGACAATCGATCAGGCTCGCACCCAGCAACAAGAGATTGTCCAGTCGTTAAAACAAGAAATGGCAAGCCACAGCCAAATCAGCACGCATACAGGCACAAGAATCAGAGAGGAATCTTATGAGGTCAGTGCTGCAAAGTTGTTTAAACCATGGACATGGTTTAAAAAGGAGACTCGTTATCGCACTTATACCCAGAGCTACGAATACATCTCCGCCAGCGAGGCAGTGGAGAATCTTACCAATTATGCCCATGGCTGTATCAGCGATCTTGAGTTGGCATTTGGTCAATTGGTCAATGAACGCACCATCAAGCTGCAATTACGCAAAGCCTTGTTTGAAGTCGTAAGCAGTACTGATGGCGATTTTGACGCCAGACAATTTCGCAATCTCATTGACCAAAGCATCGATCGCCTGAACCTGCCAAGTCTACGCCTATCACTGGGCGATGTCGGCAGCGAAATCAGCAGTCAATTCCAAGGTGAGGTAACAAGCTACAGCGAGCAAGCAGCACTAAAAAGACAGCTTGAGCAATCGCTAACGGAAGTGTACCGAGCGGTCTGCCGAGAGTTTGACAGTGCGACAAATCAGGTCATCAAACAGCTAAACCACACAAAGGGCAACCTTGCCAACCAGCTGACAGATGACATCACCCGAGAGATAGAGCAGCTCAAGACCGACCTGCAGGACAAGCAGGAGGTATTGGCAGGCTACGAAAAATTGCTTCGGCAGTTACAAGAGTATCAAGCCAGCTAAATCAAACCATCCACATCTGCCACCGATTGCACGGCTTTCGGTGGCAATTTACACCCTTTCGTATCAACGACAAATTGCCCAACCGAGCAAATTCGCCATTTGCTAGATTTATGACACCATCGTCCAAATCATCTAAGTTCCGCTACAGATAAATGATGGTTATCAGCCCAGCATGCTTTTTGCCAATCAAATAGCTCAAATAAATGCAAGGCACAATCATCACAACCAGCTTGTTAACTGCAAAGCCAACCAACAGACAAAATAAAAAGCCTTAAGAATAAGGCTTTGGGTTTGTGTCTGACAAGGGAATTTGGCGGTGAAGGAGGGATTCGAACCCTCGATACGCTATTAACGTATACACACTTTCCAGGCGTGCGCTTTCGACCACTCAGCCACTTCACCAAAAATGCTATTATACTCAAAAATCAACCGATTGTCATGAGTTTTCTTAATTTTTACCAAACATTTACACAGGCTGTCAAATGGCATCGGCGTGCCAAGATGGCTACTCTTGTCGCACGCCACAGACAGCCTTGATTTGCTAATTTTAATTTTGTAGCAAACCAATATCCGCCACGCTCAAGAACAATGCACGCACCTGCTGCAATATCGCCAAGCGGTTATTTTTTAGACGCTCATCATCAGCATTGACCATCACTTCAGCAAAAAACTGGTTAAGCGGTGCAGCCAGTGCCACCAAGGCAGTCAGCACGCCCTGATAATCAGCCGTCTGCTGCAACGGCTTGACCGCATCTTTGGCATCCAAGATGGCTTGATAAAGCTGCTTTTCTGCTTGATGAACCAACGCGGTCTCATCAACCGTATCCGCCACCGCCACATCAGCCTTTGCCAAAATGTTGGCAACTCGCTTATTATTTGCCGCCAAAACGCTCGCCTCTGGCATGGTGCGAAATACCTCCACCGCACGAATGCGTTCGTCAAAATCCAGCGGTGTCAATACTTGAACCGCTTGCACTGCTTGGATTGTATCAACCGCCACGCCCTGCTCGGCATACATCGCACGATAGCGGGCATTGATAAACTCGCTGACCTCGTCAAATGTACGGACAGGGTCGCTGATTTTGTCTGCATAAGCTGCTATGGCATTTTTGATAAGTTCTGATAAATTAAGAGGTAATTTTTTCTCAATTAAAATCCGCAAAATACCAATGGAAGCACGACGCAGGCTAAACGGGTCTTTTGAGCCTGTGGGAATCTCGCCGATACCAAAAATCCCCACCAAAGTATCAATGCGGTCTGCCAACGCCAGTGCCGTGCCAATGTCTGTGGCAGGCAATTTATCGCCGCTGAACTTCGGCAGATATTGCTCTGCGATTGCCAGAGCCACGCCAACAGGCTCGCCATTTAGCCGTGCATAATAAGTCCCAGCAACGCCCTGCAGTTCAGGGAATTCACCAACCAAAGTACTGGCAAGGTCGCACTTGGATAGATATGCGGCACGCTTTGCCTCGTCTTGATTGGCACCGATTTGGCTGGCAATCTGTGCTGCCAGTGTTGCCATGCGTTCGCATTTTTGCCAAATGGTGCCAAGTTTTTCTTGGAAAATGCGAGTTTTGAGATTCTCAGCAAGGGCAGACAGCGGCTGTTTTTGGTCTTGTAAAAAGAAAAATTCAGCATCTGACAAGCGTGGACGCACGACTTTTTCGTTGCCCAAAATGACCGCTTGTGGGTCTTTGCTGTCAATGTTGCTGATAAAAATAAAGTTTGGTTTAAGTTTTCCTGAATTATCAATTAAACAAAAATACTTTTGGTCAGCCTGCATGGTGCTGATGAGTGCCTCCTGTGGCACTGCCAAAAACCGCTCAGGAAAACCTGCCATCAACGCCACTGGCAAATCAACCAGAGCTGTTACCTCATCAAGCAGTTCGGCAGGCATGACCGCCTGTGCCGATGCTTGGGCGGCAAGGCTTGATACCTGCTCGACAATCATCGCTTGGCGACGGTCAAAATCAGCAATAACCTTGGCATTGCTTAGGATATTCTCATAGTCATCCGCATGAGAAATTGTAATAAAATCAGGAGCATGGAAGCGATGCCCTCGTGTCTGATTGCCTGTACGATGCCCCAAAATCACAGCGTCAATGACCTGCTCGTTTGCCATCAATACCACCCACTGCACAGGGCGGACAAATTCCTCTTTGCTTGCACCTGATCGCATACGCTTGGCAATCGGCAAGTCATCCAAAGCCTTTTGGAAAATCTGTGGCATAAGCTCGCTGGTTGGCTTGCCCTGTATCGTCAGCTCGTAGCCGATATATTCGCCTTTTTTGTCAGATAAGGTAATCAAATCATCTTTACTAAGATTTAAGCCTGTGGCATTCAACCCCTGCAAAAACCCCTGCCCTGCACGAGTTAATTCACCATGTTCATCAAAACTTGCCTTGAGATTTGGCCCTCGTTTTTGCTCCACTCTGTCAGGTTGCTTGTCGCTGATGTTGGTAATTTGCAATGCCAGACGGCGTGGTGCTGCATAGCTTTTGATACCGTCAAAGGCGATATTTTGCTCAAGCAGGGATTTTTTGACCTGCTCGCACAATGCGTCTTGTAAGGTTTTTAAGGATTTTGGCGGCAACTCTTCGGTGCCAAGTTCAAATAAAATGGTGGTCATAGAATACCTTAATTTAATAGCTAAATTTATTTAAATTATTTAAAGATTGGTGCTTGTGTCGCATATGCACAACCAATTTAATCAATGTCTCTTTGTTATCGAGATGAAATTTGGCAATCAATAGTACCAAAGTGGTCAAACCTGTGTCATTAATAATCGGTGCATTATCGGCGGTCAATAACCGTCCATTGCTATGTAAAAATCTACAAATAAAATGTCCCGCTGCGTTTATTGCCATCAGCAAAAGAATGATTTTTGATGACAAAACACAGTAAATGTGCTGCCTTTTCTTCGATACTTAGATAGGCAGGCTCGCCAAATACCATTTGCTGCAAATTACCCAAAATGCAGACAGTCCATCACCACGCTCTTTGGCAAATAATACAAACGAGCAGTTGCCCAACGGTGAAAAGCGACACCCGCCTTAGAATTTACACGATATCCGACCGAGATAATGACATCAAGATTGTAAATCAATATTACGCCCAACAATGTGTTCGCCCTCAATTTCAACTGTTGCATTTTTGCAGCAGTTGAAAGCTATCCAACTCTTCTGTGTCAAATATCTTTTTTAAGTGGCGTGAAATCACCGATTTATCACACCCAAAATATCTGCCATTTGCTATAAAGATGGGCAAACGGTATCATTATCAAAACACATTTTCACCTTGGCATCGCCCGTGGTGGTTTGGTAAATTTCCATGGGGCTATTCATGATTACTCCATGTTTGCGTCTTGATAATTTGCCTTTATCATCAAGTCTTAATCGTCTTTTTGATCGCCAGCATCACGGTCGTTGTCATTATCCTGATCATTATCGCCTTGATCGTCATCATTGTCGCGGTCGCTGTCACGATCGTCGTCATTGTCGTTTTCACGCTCTTGGCAGTCGGACTGTTTGGTGCGGTCGTTTTCACGCTCGTTATTATCGTTATTGCCAACCATACCACAAGCGGTTAAAAAAGTGGCTAAAATAGCGATTAAAATAAGGTTTTTCATAAATACGCTCTCTAAAAACAATCAGTTGATATTCCACACCACTTCTGTTTGTGGCGTACAATAAAACCCTTCAAAGTCATAAAACTGGCGAATTTTCTCAATCATTTGTTTTGATGAACAAATAAACACGCTCGACACCCCGTAAATTGAACCAATCAACAATTGATAATCTGGCGTAAATATCGTTCCTACCCCAATATCTTGCTCACTCAAAATCAAATCGTCAATAAAATGCAATTTTCGTTCTGTGGCAAATTCATCACCTACCCACACCCAGTCATAGCCTAATTTTTTGATGACATTAAATATATCATTCTCAAAATAAGGGGCAATTTCATTGGTTTCAGGTGCAAAAATATCGCATTCATTCTCCAAAGTAAGAAGCTGATGTTTAATATCCATCCTTTGCAAATGCTCATAAAGGCGATTTTCACGGCTTTGAATGCCTGTTTCAAGGTCTTGATACTCGCCAATGTTCAGTTTTTGCATAATTTCTTGCCAAGAAATAGCTTTGGCATAACGAATAAACGCTTGCTTAGAAACATCAATGTTTCGATTTAAAATCCACTGATGCTCTTTTTCGATTTTGCAAAAGGGTTGCATAACCACAAACACCGCTTCAAATACCCCTGCAAAATATGCCAAAATTTTGCCATCATAAGGAAAACTGGCAAATCTATCAGGTAGTGGTGCTTTTCGGTTCACTCACCACTCTCTTTCGGCAACCACTTCTCCAGTGCCTCTGCCTTATGAGCTTCGTCCGCCAATGGAAAGCCAAGTTTGGCACGAGCTTCGGTGTAGCTGACCGCCACTTTGCGAGCCAGCGTCCGCACACGCAAGATAAAGCGTTGGCGTTCGGTAACGCTAATCGCCCCGCGTGCATCTAATAAATTAAAGCTATGGCTGGCACTTAGCACCATCTCATAGGCTGGCAAGGGCAGATTGACCGCAACCAATTTATCAGCTTGCTGCTCATAAAAATCAAACAGCTCAAACAGTTTATTAACATCGGCATGTTCAAAATTATAAGTAGATTGCTCAACTTCATTTTGGTGAAACACATCGCCGTAGGTTACACGCCCGAACTCGCCGTCCGCCCATACCAAATCATAGACGCTGTCCACGCCCTGAATGTACATGGCAAGGCGTTCAAGCCCATAAGTAATCTCGCCTGTTACAGGGAAGCACTCAATGCCACCAACTTGCTGAAAATAAGTAAATTGGGTAACTTCCATGCCGTTTAGCCACACTTCCCAACCAAGCCCCCAAGCACCAAGCGTTGGCGATTCCCAATTATCCTCTACAAAGCGAATATCATGGGTTAAAGGATCAAGACCCAACGCCTCAAGCGAGCCTAGATACAGCTCTTGGATATTGGCAGGATTGGGCTTTAGCACCACTTGGAATTGATAATAATGTTGCAGGCGATTGGGGTTATCGCCATAGCGACCATCAGTCGGACGGCGAGATGGTTGCACATAGGCAGCATTCCACTTCTCAGGTGTCAAAGCACGCAAAAAAGTCGCTGTGTGAAATGTCCCCGCCCCCATCGGCATGTCATAAGGCTGTAAAATCACACAGCCACGAGACGCCCAATAGTTCTGTAATGTTAGGATTATTTCTTGGAAGGTTAAAGTCTTGGTTGTCATTGCAATTACTTAAAAATAAAATAAATATCCCATTTTAACACATTTAAGAAGTCTTACCAAATGCAATTTTTGAGCAAATTTTGGCGGATTATTGATAAGGTTCTATATTTTTTAAGGCAGATTGAGATTGTCACATAATTTTGCAAACCATTTGTTTAGAATCTTGATATTTTGATAGAATATTGTTATAATAGTAGCAATTTAGCCCAAAACCCACTTGCAAAAACACTTTGTAAGTTTGGCAATTGGGTTGAAGCACTCAACAAGACAAATCAAAATTTTTACAAACCTTGTTATCGTTAGGTTTTATCAATATTGATTATTAATCTTGGCAAAATAGGGAAATTTTATGAAACAAATGTTCATTAACAGCTCACAGCTCACAGCTCACAGCTCACAGCTCACAGCTCACAGCTCACAGCTCACAGCTCACTAATCATACCGCTCATTTAAAAAGTCCGTCAAGTCTTTTTTGGTTTGGGCGGAATTTTTTGTCAAAAATTCATTCCAATTCTCCCCTTCATACCCTTTCTCAACGCATTACAACCTCCTTAGTTGCTGATTTTCAAGGAGTTTTGTAATGTCAATTCTATCTATTAAAGCCACTTGTATGCGTGGCGGAACGAGCAAATGCTGGGTATTTGAACGCTCAGAACTTGAAAACCGTGAATTACCAATGGAGGATATTTTACTGCGTGCCTTTGGTTCGCCTGATACTCGTCAATTAGATGGCGTGGGTGGTGGCACTTCCACCACAAGCAAAGCAGTTATCCTAAATCCTTATGACGGCGACGACTGCGATGTTAATTATCTATTTGCCCAAGTTGGTATTAAAGAGCCTACCGTGGATTGGGGCAGTAATTGCGGAAATTGTTCAGCAGTTGTTGCTTTGTACGCCATTGAAAAAGGCTGGGTTACACCTGTTGATGGCACAACAACCGTGCGAGTGTACAACGAAAACACAGGTCAAATCATCATTCAACAAATTCCCACACCAGACAGCAAACCCGTGTTTGATGCCGAGATGGTGGGCAGTGTTTATGCAGGAGCATTGGTTAATATTGGTTTTCTTGATCCTGCTGGCAAAACCACAGGCAAGCTATTCCCAACCGAGCAATATTTAACCGAACTTAGCACCAATGGTAATACCTATGCCACAACACTGGTGGATGCAGGTGCACCGTGTGTCTATGTGGATGCCAAATCGCTTGGTTTGGATGGCAAATCTCGTGATGAATGGACAGCGGTTATTGATACAAGATTATCCGAACTTGATGACATCAGAAGACAAGCATCCGTTTTAATGGGACTTAGCAAAAGCAAGGAGCTTGCTGCCAAAGCCATTCCAAAATTGGGCGTGATTGGCAAGGGCAGCAATGGGGCTGATTTGAGAGTTCAAATGCTCTCCATGGGCGAAAGGCACCCTGCAATGCCTGTAACAGGTTCAGTTGCCCTGACTTTGTCCACTCAATATGACAACTCTGTACCAAGTAACTTGCTTGGCAAAACCACAAAGACAGGGATTTCTCTTGATACACCGTCAGGAGTCTTGCAAACCTTTGCGACCGAATTGGACGGCTTACCTGTGGTTGGTGTTGCCCGTACCGCTCGCACAATTTGTCAGGCAGTCATCAATGTACCAACCAGCCCCAGACCTACGGAGTTAGGAAAATGAAATCAAGAAAGATGAATCAATTATCCAAATTATTTGGTACAGTTTCTCTCTTTATGCTTGCAGCATGTGCCCCGCCCCAATCCAATTATAAGCCCACAGGTCCTGATGTGGTGGATGTGATGGTGCCTTACGGATCTGGCGGTGGTACAGATACTTGGGCAAGATTTATCACAAATGCTTTTGCCGAGCGAAATGATTCGGTCAAACGCTATCAAGTCGTCAATGTGCCAGGCGGTGAAACTATTACAGGGACGAATGCCTTTGTTAAAAGCGATGTAAAAACAGGGCAATATGTAATGGTTGGCTCAGCAACCACTTATTTTCAAGATATGCTTAATCACAAGGCAGTGCGATTTGATTTTGCTAAAATGGAACCTTTGGCATTCAACGGCACAGGGGCAGTGGTTTGGACAAGTGGAAAAACTGGTTTTAAAAACATTCAAGATCTAAAAAACGCCAAAGAGCCACTCCTTTATGGTGGCATGAGTGCGTCAGGGCTTGATTTGATTGCATTGCTTGCCCTAGAGGCTTTAGGCGTGCCAAATAAAGGCGTGTTTGGTTTTGAAGGGCGAGGCCCTAGCCGTCTTGCACTACAGCGAGGCGAAACCGACCTTGATTTCCAAACAACTTCGGCTTATTTGTCGCAACTGGCGGACGATGTGCCAAGCGGCAAAGTAGTGCCGTTATTTAGCATGGGTATTCCTGCGAACGGTAAGATTGAGCGAGACCCCAACTTGCCAGACATTCCCACTTTTGAGGAATTATACCAAGCAACGCCAAATAAAACAGAGCATCAAAAACTGGCTTATGATGCATTTCAAGCATTTGTAACAACGGGCTTATTTTATCAAAAAGGCTTGTGGGCGGTGGAAGGGACTGACCCTGCGGTGATTGATCAATACGATCAAATGGTCAAAGAGCTAAATGCTGATAAAGAATTTATGAGCAAAGCAGAAAAAGCATTGGGTGGCTATCAACTGATTTCTGGCAAAGAGGCGAAAGCTGATTTCCAAAAGGCACTCAAAGTTAAGCCTGAAACGATGGATTTTATTGCCCAGTTATTGCTTGATAAATATGGTACGGCAATTCACTAAGGATTAAGTTATGATTGACATTATTTTTTTGGCATTAGGGCAACTTGCCGACCCTACAATGCTGATATATTTACTGGCAGGGGTGGCAATTGGAATTATCATTGGTGTAATCCCAGGTCTTGGCGGTACGGGGGCAGTGGCTGTGCTCATGCCTTTTATCTTTATGCTTGAGCCCAATCAAGCCATTGCCATGATTATCGGGGCGGTGGCGGTCGTCCATACTTCTGATGTTATTACTTCGGTAGTGCTAGGGATTCCAGGTTCTGCGTCTGCGTCCGTATTTTTGTTAGACGGCTATAAAATGGCTCAACAGGGCGAAGGAGCAAGGGCATTATCAGCAAGCTTTATCGCCTCCACGATAGGCGGTCTCTTTGGCATCGTTGCCTTGACTCTCGTTGTGCCAATCGCTAAGCCGATTGTTACTTCATTTGGCTCGCCTGAAATTTTTTCACTGATTATCGCAGGGGTATTTTTGACCGCAATGCTCTCCAAAGGCAATATGGCCAAAGGTTTACTGGTGGCGGTATTTGGCTTGGCACTCGGCTTTGTCGGCGTATCGCCAATCAGTGCCGAATACCGCTTTACCTTTGGGGCGGAGAGCTTGGCAGATGGTTTGGATTTGGTTGTGGTAGCTTTGGGCATTTTTGGTCTTGCCGAAATGATTAGCCTAATCGCCCAAAAAACTGCCATTGCCAATCAAAAAATTAATTTGGGTGCAGGCTGGAAAAAAGGCTTGTATGACATTTTAAAATACCCCTTTGATATCCTTCGTGGTTCTGCGGTCGGCACAGCGGTGGGTTTCTTGCCCGGGGTTGGTTCTACTGCAGGCTCTTGGCTGGCGTATGGTCAAGCTCAAGCCTTTGCCTCTCGTAAGGGTGATTCACAATTTGGCAATGGCGACATTCGTGGCGTGATCGCTCCAAGTGCCGCCAGTAATGGTATTGAGTCTGGAGCATTAATCCCAACCTTGATTTTTGGCGTACCCGGGGCAGCACCGTTTGCTCTGCTTTTGGGCGTACTTTTAGTATTTGGCATTCAGCCTGGTCCACAGATGATGACCAAGCACCTTGATTTGGTTTATTTTATTGTCTGGACTTTTGCTCTAGCCAGTATCGCAGGGGCAGTATTGTCATTTGTTTTGGCTCGTCCGCTTGCTCGTTTGTCATTCGTTCCTTTTCCAATTTTGGCAGCAGCGTTAATTCCCATCTTATTTATGAGCGGTTTTCAAAAACCAATTGACGGCTCGGCATTTTATATGATGCTTGCTTTTGGTTTGATTGGTTGGCTGTGCAAGACAACCAACATTCCAAGAGCTCCGTTTTTGATTGCCTTTGTCTTGGCCGAACCGCTAGAACGCTACTTTTTCTTAACCGTTAAAGTTTATGAGCCGTCTGAATGGCTAACTCGCCCCTTTGTGATGGTGGTAATTGCAATTTTGGTCGGTGCAGTAATAATTCCAATCATCAAAAAACACTTGGCTAAGAAAAATACTCAATTTAATGCCACTGCCGAAGCAATGATTACCGAAGCCGAAGGCGGTGAAGCTACAGGCAAAGTCAGACTTTTAACTTCAGTAGCATTTTTGGGATTCTTTGTATTCCAATTCGTCCTATCACTTGGCTATTCTGGCAACGGTAGCTTGTTCCCAAAAACAGTCGGTATTGTCGGTATTGGGCTTGGCATTTTATCAGTTGTGCTTGACATTGCCAAAAACAAAGCCCACAAAGATACTAGTGAATCCATTGCCAAATGGCGACACACTGTCTTGACAGTTGCTGCCTCAAGTGCATGGGTGCTTGGTTTTATTTGGCTTGTGTTCGCGGTTGGCATGCTTGCTGGAACGGCAATTTTTGCCATTGTATTCCTGCTGATGGTCGCTCGCATGAAGCTCATTAAAGCAATAATTTACACCATAGGCATTGTAGGCTTTATTTGGACAATGGAAAACCTTGCCTATATGGTCTCACCTGTCGGTTATCTACAAATCATGATGGGCAATGCTTAATTGTAATTGATAATAAAACCGCTCAAAAATACATTTGGGCGGTTTTATTTTTCAGCATTATTCAATGTAAGAATCAGCAGTAGCATTTGGCATGACAAGCCACAGCAGCAGATAAATCAAAATGCCCGGCACTGCCACAGATAGGCTAGAGATGACCACGAATAACAGTCGCACCATATTTGGCGACCAGCCCAAATACTCAGCCACACCACCCATCACGCCTGCGATGATGCGATGATTGTGCGAACGGTGTAATTTGACAAGTCTTGGCATAACAGCTCCTAAATCTCAATCAATCCAACAATATCACCCTGTAGCAATTGGCAGTGGTACGATTTGCATACCTTGTTGGTTTGTAATAAAATAGTCATCTTTGCTTTTGGGCAAATCCGCCACCAAGTTGGCAATTTGCTCCGATGAATCAATGATGGTTACGCTCTTGACAAATTACAAGAGCTGTTTGCACAAAATTACCAAGCACTACAAAACCACACAAACAACCAACAAAACTTACCAGCAGGGACGACATGACACAAGCACAACACGCACTTTTGATTGGTGATTTTGCACCGCTGCACTTGGGGCATATGCAGGACATTAACCATGCCGCCCAAATGGCAACGACGCTGCACATCATCATCACGCCACCAAAAGCCAATCCCCTGCCCAGCGGTCGCTGCCCTACCCTTGCCGATGTGGCACGCTGGGTACAAAATGCCTGTCAGCAGTTTGGCTTTGTTCGTGTGCATACCACAGCAAGTCTTGGTCTTGACAAGCTAAACAATCTTTGTAATTTTGATTATCAAACAGCACACACGCCACCCGCAGAATTGCCAGCACTGTGTCAAGCCTTGCAGCTAGATACCAGCGATGTCGTCATCATCACCAAAGCCAAGCAAGGCAATCTGCCCACTGATACCACAAATGCCAGCACGGCAAATCTTGCCCAGCTGCCCAGCACCATTGTAGATAACCTACCAATCGCCACGCAGCCGCTTAGCCATTTTGCCAAGCTCTCGCCAGCCTGTCGTTATTTTTATACCCAGACCGTCTGCATTGTCGGAGGTGAAAGCTCAGGCAAGACCACTTTGGTGCACAAACTTGCCAATCACTATGGGGCAAGTGTTGCCCTTGAGATGGGGCGACTGTACACGCATTCGCACTTGGGTGGCAGTGAGCTTGCCCTGCAATACAGCGATTATACACCCATCGCCATTCATCACGCCAAAGCCATCGAACACGCCTGCCACAATGCCACAGCCGCCATTACGCTTATTGATACTGACTTTGCGACAACGCAGGCATTTTGTGAAACTTACGAAAACGCCAGCAACCCTGTGGTGGCAAGTCTGGCACTGGATTATCGCATGGATTTTACGCTGTATTTGGATAATAATGTCGCTTGGGTTGCCGATGGCATGCGTAGGCTTGGCGGTGCAGCACGCAGTCAGTTCGCCCAAAAACTGCTTGAGATTTTGGCACGCTATCGCATTGATTATCATAGCATTGACAATCCTGACTATCGCCAGCGTTATTTGCAGGCAGTGGCATGGATTGACCGTCAAATCTTGGCAAAATTTTAGCCAAAACTGGCATGGATTAACTGCACAATCAGCAGCTATTTTTATTCATATCGGCTTGCATGATACAGATTTGGTAATGTATCAAAGGCTTGCTGGTTTCAACCTTGGGATCGTATGATGAAAATTGATATTTTGGATAACATCACAGGATTTGGCAAGCATGACTGGCAAGCAGTATGGGTAATCATCTGGTTCATGGCAGGCGTGGTGGCGTTGTTTATTGGCTTTTGGACAACCACTCAGCAGACGGCATTGGATACTTTTTATTTGCTGGTCTCAATCATTGGACTGCTGTGCGTGGTTGGGCTAAGTTTTCGCAAAAACATCGCTGGCAACGGGCTTGGAATGCTCGCTACCGCAGGTGAGATTGTCGTCCAAGCCACCGCTGGTGCTGTCGGGCTGATGCTCGCCCCCTTGTTTAACTTTTTTACTCATTTATACGGTGTTCGCTATTGGTCTTATCACACCAATGCCGATGGCGAGATGATACCAAAAACCGCCAACAAATACATTTGGCTTGTTACTGTGGCATTTATCGGCATTGGCTTGGCGTTGTTTCCACTGGTTAATGCCAAACTTGCCGAGATGGGCTTTGGTGTCATTGCCGATGATGGCAGTCGTTTTTTGGGCATGGTTGATTTTTTTTGGATTAATGTGCTGGCATTTGTCCTGTCAATCACCGCCCAGACAGCGATGATTTTGCGGTATTCGTTTAACTGGTGGCTTTGGATTATTGTCAATGCCGTATGGCTCATTGTCAATCTGATGACAGGCAATACCATTTTTGCCATTCAGACAGTCATCTACCAAGTCAATGCCTTTGTTGGTCTGTATGGTTGGTATCGCAGCGAGCAACTGGCGAATAATTCATAAGCCGCCAGCTCTTGCAAAGTTACAAAAATTTCGCTATAGTTTGACAAAACTGGGCAAGCAAATGGAGTGTTGTCATGTCATTATTTGTCAGTCAAAAGCCACTGCAAACTTGGCTTAGCGAATATGCCACAAGCCACCAAAACCCCACCAACAAACGCATTCATTGGCTGTGCGTTCCTGTGATTTTTTTGTGCATTGTGGCATTGTTATACGCCATTAGCCCCTATGTCTTTGCCATCGTTGCTGTTGGCGTGTTGTGGTTTTATGCACGGTTGTCGCTGGGTCTGTTTGCCTTGATGGCAGCATTTATGGCAATTTGTTGGGCGATTGTGCATTTTTTGGCGGTTGATATTTGGTTTTGGGTTGCTGTCTTTGTGGTTGCATGGATTGGTCAATTTATTGGGCATAAAATTGAAGGGGCAAAGCCGTCTTTTTTGGAGGATTTGCAATTTTTGCTCATCGGCCCTGCGTGGGTAGCGTGTGATATTTGGCGAAGATTTACGCAGAATTAACAATCAGCCAAATCAAGCACGAGCAAACCAAATCACCAGCCCTATCTCCATGCTGGTTGCTATGCTGTCTGCTTTGGTAGTGGATATTTTGACACAGCGTGCTGTCTTGAATGCTCTGAATTGGTAGTCAAGTGGTGCAATTTAACTATTAACTTCTTGCCATCGGCGAGTGCTTAGGGCTGCTTCAGATACGGCCAAGCCGCCTTTAGGTATATCATCATTGACCACAGAGTCAATACCACCGCAATTACCATCAAGACATAGCCTACCATCTCAAGCGACTGCCAATTGAGCAACAAAACCGTGATGGCAATCATCTGAAAAGTTGTTTTTAATTTACCAACATAAGACACCGCAACACTGGTGCGTGCACCCAGCTCCGCCATCCATTCTCGCAGTGCCGATACCGCAATCTCTCGTGAGATGATGACAATGGCACAGGTCGCCATCACGATATTTGGGTGCCACTGCACAAGCACAATCAACGCCGCTGCCACCATCAATTTATCCGCCACAGGGTCTAAGAATCGACCAAATGCCGAAGTGATATTCATGCGGCGTGCCAAATAACCATCAAGCCAATCCGTCAGTGCCGCCAACACAAAAATCAGCGTCAAGGCAAAATGCCGCAGCATACTGTTGCTGTACTCAAGCATACCAAGGCGAGCGATGGCATTATCAGGAATTGCAGGAACGCCAATACCCAGTGCAGGTGGCCAATAAGCAACCGCCACAAACAACGGAATCATCACGATGCGTGCAATGGTTAGGTTATTGGGCAAATTAAATACCGAAGCCTTGCCCTTGTGCGTTTGCAAATCCAAGCTCATGAACTCTACTCACAAAAATTTACTTTATAATACCCAATTTTGGCAAATTTTGCCATCAATTTTACTTAATAATGGTGCTGGCGGCGTGCTTTTGTAGCAAAAAAATGCTACCATAGACGGCACAAAAAATACAAACATCACGAGCAATCAAGCAGGCAATCATACAACAATCAAGCGGGCATTTTGTGGAACAAGTTGATACACTCATCATCGGTGCAGGAGCGTCAGGGCTGTTTTGTGCTTTTCATTTGGCAAATTTTGGCAAATCGGTGCTGGTGCTTGATCATGCCAACAAAGCAGGCAAAAAAATCCTCATGTCAGGCGGTGGTCGTTGCAATTTTATCAACCGTCAGGTGCAGACGCATCATTTTGTCAGCCAAAATCCACATTTTGTCAAATCCGCTCTCTCTCGCTACGGCAGTGAGGATTTTATTGCACTCGTTGAACGCCATCGTATCGGCTATCATGAGCGTGAGCATGGGCAGCTGTTTTGTGATGACAGTGCCAAAGATATTGTCAAAATGCTGCTTGATGAGTGTCAGGCTGCAAAAGCCACCATCGCGCTTAACACTGCCATTGAACAAATTATCCCAAGCGATTCAGGCTTTGTGATTCGCACCAAGCACAAAAAAGACAACCGCTCTGCCAGCATTGCCGCCAAATCCTTGGTCATTGCCACAGGTGGATTGTCAATCCCCACGCTGGGGGCGACAGGATTTGGCTACCAAGTTGCCACACAGTTTGGCCATACGATTATCCCCACCAGTGCAGGGCTTGTGCCATTTACTTTTACTGATAAATTGGGCGAGATGATAAAATCCCTATCAGGGCTTAGTATCGATGTCATTGCTTATAACAATCGGGCAAGTTTTCAGTTGCCGATGCTATTTACCCATCGAGGACTGTCGGGGCCTGCCATGTTGCAACTGTCAAACCATTGGCAACTGGGCGAGATAATCACCATCAACCTGCTACCAACGCTTGATGCTGGTGAATATTTGCTAAAGCAAAAAACCAAACAGCCCAAACAACTGCTGCGTACCGCCCTTGCTGGCATTTTGCCAAAAAAGCTCATCGCCGCACTCGAAAACCACCTATGGCAACAACACAAAGATACCGAGCTTGCCAATCTAAAAAATGACACGCTTCGCCAACTTGGCAATACTTTGAACGCATGGCACATCAAACCAAGCGGCACAGAGGGCTACCGTGTTGCCGAAGTTACCAAAGGCGGGGTGGACACTCGCCAAGTCTCTGGCAAAACCATGGAATCTCGCCTGCAACCGAACCTATATTTCATCGGCGAAGTGCTTGATGTTACAGGCTGGCTGGGCGGTTATAATTTTGCATGGAGCTGGGCAAGTGGCTATGTCTGTGCCGAAAGTATCGCCATGCGTGGCTGAGAAAGAGCGACAAATACCGCAGCCATCAGCGTCATTCACACCCTACACACCAACCCCAAATGGCAATCACGACAAGACTCATGTCTGTTGATTGCACACTTGAGTAGAATAGTCATTAGCCAAGTTTTTTGATGGCAAAGCCAAGCTTGCCCAGAGCCTCCTCTTGCCCCATAGGTGCCAGCACGGCACGGGTATGTGGCTGATTTTTTAGGTATTTTCTTGCCACACGCTTTAAATCATCAATGTTGACTGCCAGAATTTTTGCACGCAGCTGCTGTTGCCATGCTTTGTCTCTTTGGTGCAGCTGACTTAGGCAGGATTTGACCGCTTCACCTGCTGGCGAGGCTGGCTTGTCCATACCAGAAATAATGCCCAAAATCGCCTCGGTCAGCTGTTCATTGTCATGCTCATTGTCAAGCAGCCAATCAATACTGCTCTTAAAATGCTCAAAAGTCTCGGCACAATGCGGGTCGCGATAACTATAGAAACGAAACGCCGCTGCATTGCTGTCAAAACTTGCACCGCCACCATAAGCACCGCCCTGCTCACGAATCGCACCGTGCAGATAGCCATTGCGTAAAAACGGTGCCAGCACCATCAACGCTGGCGTGTCCTCATCGGCAGCAGTTGTGGCGGCATAGGCGGCGGCATTGTGATAGACATTGGTTGAGATAAGCCATGCGATATCTTCACTGTCTTTTTTTGTCAATAATTGAGTCAAGTCATCAAAAATAAGCCTATGCTCCGACTGTGGCATGGCAGCTGGCTTGGCAGATAATTGCTTGGCAATCTCATTAAGCAGTCCATCGCTTGCTTGCTCTTCACACACCAGCAATACCTGCTTGGGCAGATTAATCAGGCATTGATGCAGCTGTGCCAGTCTGTCTGACAACTGCTGCCACAGAGAATTATCCTGCAAAGCCTGTGCCAAAAACTCCTTTAATGCCGCCAAAGCAGGCAATCCTGAATAGGCGTACTCAATGGCAGCTTGGCGACTTAGGTTGCGTGAGGCTGTTTGCATGGCATAAGCATGACCTGCACCTGCAAGTCGTGATTGCCAGCCGCTTTGTTTTTGTTGCAGCAGCTCCTTGATGCGATCCGTTTCGCTAAATATGGTCTCGTTTAGCACCTCATTGACCAAGCCAATCGCTGATGGCTTGCTGTTTAACGCCCGTGTCGCCAGCACAAAATAACTGCTCAAATCATCAGCATTATACAAATCGGTTCGCTGACTGATGCGTGCTGTTACCCCTGATGATTGTGATGCCTGCACCGCCTGAAAACTGCGTGCATCGTACTGCACCGTGCCAAGCTCAGATAACAAAAATAAATACAGTGGCAGCAATGGGTCGTTAAGCAGCCGTTCAGCAATCTTACCTTGTAGCGGTATAATCACCTGATAATAATACAAGCCATTGGTGCCTGCATGGTACAAATGCACAGGATAACTCACCCCATCTGCCTGTAGCATTGTGTGGCTGCCTTGTGTAAACGCCACCTCGCTTGGCACATCATCAAGTCCTACTTTGGGCAACAGATTGATATCATCTGGTGTGGCTTGTCGCTGTCTAAGGTCGCTCGTTTGGCGATTGATTACCTGCTTATCTTCATCACTTAGGCGATGATACAACTCGTCCAGTGTCGCCTGCTCAGCTTCGATCAATCTGGCTGCCTTTTTGTCATCAGGGGTCATGGTTAGGCGTACACGATGCTGATTGTTAAGCAAATGCGTATAAATCAGATTCTGCACCCAGTTTGGCTGTTTGGCTTGCTGTTTTAGCCAAGTCAAATGCTCGTCAATTTGCCACACATCAACAGGATTGCCACCATGAATCGCTGTGCTAAAGCCCTCCAGCATTAAGGTCAATCCATACGGCATACTATCGCCGCCGATGTGTCTTTGATCAAGCTCAATCTGGTGCAGCACCGTCTCAATCACCTCATCGGCAATCGGATTGTCTGCCACTTGTTGCAATAATGCCAAAATCCCCTGCTCAACCTCGTCAGCATACTTGGCATCAGAGCCACGAAGCCCTGCATAAAACACCATCTGATAATGACTGTCGTCCAAGCCCAACAATGGACTAGGAGCGGTGCCAAGCGTATGACTCTCAAGATAAGCACGCAGCGGCGAACCACTATGCTCAATCAGCACCCCTTCCATCAATCGCAAAGACAGGCGTAATTTTGGGTCAGTGATGGTTGGCAATAGCCACGCCAACACATGATGGGTCATTTGCTCGCCCTCACTGTCGCTGCTATAAGTGTCATACACCGCCAGCGGTTCATCACGCCGCATCTCGGCAACAGAGTGCAGCCGCCTGCCTTTTTCTGGATAATTCACCCCATCAAAACGAGCCAGTGCCTCATCGTGCAATCTCGCCTGAATCTCAGCAACATCAATATCGCCAAAGCTCATGATGATGGCATTGCTTGGGTGATAATGCTTTTGATGAAACGCCACCAAATCCTCATAGGTCAGCTTGATAATATCAGCAGGATCGCCGCCAGAATTATAATGATAAGTGGTGTGCCGAAATAATTGCGATGCCAGTGCATAATACAACTGATCTATCTCGCCACTCATCGCCCCTTTCATTTCATTAAACACAATGCCATGATAATGTGGCTTGCCCTCATCGTCCAGCTCAACACGGATACCCTCTTGGGCAAAATCCAGCGGATGAATGTTGGGAAAAAACACCGCATCCGTGTACACTGACAATAAATTAAAAAAATCCTTTTTGTTCTGCGTGGCAAATGGGTACACTGTCCAATCGCTTGCTGTCATGGCATTCATAAAGGTATTTAGCGAGCGTTTCACCATGCTAAAAAATGGATCTCTGACAGGGTATTTTTGTGAGCCACACAGCACCACATGCTCTAGGATATGTGCCTCGCCACGCGAACTCATCGGCTGGGTTGCAAAGCCAATCATCAGGGCATTTTCGCTGTTATCACAAGCCAAATGATAGTGCATTGCCCCTGTGGTGCGATGGCGTGAAGTTAATACTGTAATGCCCAATGCTTCAATGGACTGCGTGTCTAACAGTTGAAAACTTGTATGCAATGTCGTCATAATCTTTCCATTATTCTTGTGGATAAACCAACAAGCCGTACACCAGCTCGCACAGCCTTGAATGATTATCACAAATTTACTATAATCAATCCAAATTGGTGCAATATTTTAGCACAATTTCACCAGACAAATGCAGACGCTGATATGAAAAAAATCTATCTAATCCGCCACGGACAAAGCGAAGCCAATGCAGGCACTACCGTATATCCCAATGAGACCATTCCCCTTAGCCGTCTTGGTTCTGTGCAAGCGTGGCATCTGGCACAGTGGCTACATACCACGATACAAGATGTTGATGCCGTCTTTGTCTCGCCCTATCTACGCACCCAGCAGACCGCCCAGCCATATCTGACCAAAACAGACCTTATACCAAGCGTCCTGCCATGCCTACAAGAGCTTGATATGCTTGCTTTTGAGAATATTGCTTCGCTGTCTTTTGCCGAAATTGGTGCATTGGCAGAAAAATTTTGGCAACAAGACAACCATTACCGAGATGGCGAAAATACCGACAGCTTTGATGATTTTGTCAAGCGGGTGCAGGCCGCCCGACAACACTTTGAGCAAATGGCTGATGGCACTTATGTGATGTTTGGTCATGGCATTTGGATTAGTATGTTGATTTGGCAACTGATGCACCAAGATGATGCCAAAGTGCAAGACAAGGCAAGTTTTGCCAGTTATAAACGCCATCTTTATCCAAACAACTGTGCCGTTTATTTGCTTAGCATAGATGATGATAATCATGCTCTCATCGGCAAAGTGTACGATGGCAGCACACCACCAAAAACAGCCAATGAGCCATCATTGCACGCCGATTGATTGCTTGATGATGATTAATATTATTAACATCAGTTTGTATTATAACAAATAAATCAGCCCAAAAAACAATGCCAGTCTGATGAACTGGCATTGTTTTTTATAAAATCTTGGCAAATAAAACCTGCCTTAATGCCTCATCAGACAAGCTGAAAATATCGCGTCTTTTGAAGAAATAAAACAGCACGCCAACCACCGCCCATACGCTCAATGCAATGCGTGCAGGCAAACTTAAAAAAGCAGCCGACTGCGGCACAAATAGCAATAATAAAAACCCCAGTGCAATCGCCATGCCCAGTACGCCAATCCATGCTTGTACTTGATTTGGCTGTTGTCTTTTCATGCCAAATATCTCACCTGTGGTGGCCAATTTGTGCGAGCAGGCACACACATAAAAGAAGGTAATCGCAATGCCCACACTTGCCATATCAACAATCCACAGCAATGCCGCTCGCCCAAACCAAGGGCTAATCAAGCACACCGCCATAATCGCATAAATCGCCAAATGTGGTGTGCGATAACGCTCATGTAGCTTGGCGGCAGCATTTGGCAACATTTGGCTTTTGCCCATGGTCAAGACCACGCGGCTTGCTGCAACATAAAAGCCATTTAGCCCCGTCAAAACCCCTGCAGCCACCGCCAGCACCATCAGCGACAGACCAAATTTGCCCATAACCTGTGCAATCGCCGAGCCAATTTCCCACGAATTGCCTGCAAATTTCGTCAAATCACCGCCCAGTGCAAAACTTGCCGCCACAATCAACGCAATGTACAAAAAACCTGCACTAAAAATACTTGCCAAAATCAGCTTGGTGATTTTTTTGGCATCAAAGAAAAATTCGCCCGCCACCTGCGGAATGCCATCAAAGCCCACATACGCCCACGGTGCAAAGGCAACAATGGTCGCAACCGCCGCCCAAAAATTTACCCCTTGTGGCGTGGTCAATGCCAGCGTATCACCAAAATTAACATAATGGCTGGTCGTGCCAAACAAAATCACCGCCACTGACAACAACATCAATACCACCGCCATAAACTGCACCCAGCCTGACAAAGCGGTATTTTTGACATTCAAATAAGCAAATGCCAACAAAAACAACGAAGAAACTGCCACCTCTGGAGCGTATATCACCCAGCCTGATACACTGTACAGTGGCAACTGCATCATCACCTCTGGCACAATCAGCCGCAAGACCAATGGCACAGCAGAGGCATTGAGCGACACGATACTGACATAGCCCAGCATGAGCGACCAACCTGCAATAAACCCATGCACTCGCCCAAATCTTGCCAAAGCAAAAGCGATGCCACCACCTGTTACTGGCAAGGCACGCGTGGCATAGCCGTAATTTAGCCCAATCACCGCAATCAGCATCGTACCAATCACAAAGCCTGTGATAACTGCCCACAGCCCTGACGAAGACAGCCACTCATACGGCAAAACAAACGCCCCCCAGCCGACTGCCGAGCCGACTGCCATGGCATATACCCAGCTGATTTTTAGATTTTGTTGCAAGGTCTGTGCTGACTTTTGTGATCGTTGCATAATCATTCCCTATCATAGTCTGTGGCTACCATCAGCGACACTGCTGACTTGGCGGCAGTTTGTTATAAAATTGGTCAATAGCCAATAAAAAACCATCGATTGTCCACCAACCGATGGCTTGTGTGGCAAAAGCAAATTTAACTTTGACCACAAGCAATCAAGCAAAATGTGGCAAAATCACGCCGCAAAATACGGCTCATCACCATTAATGGTCGCTCGGTGCATGATGCGATGGGCATCGCCATAGTCAAACAATGCCTTGTGCTGCGTGCAACGATTGTCCCAAATCGCCACATCGCCCTCTTGCCACTGCCAACGCAGATGAAATTCTTCTTTGGTGGCGTGCTGGGTCAAAAAATCCAGCAGTTTTTTGCCTTCATCTTCGGGCAGCTCATTAATATGCGAGGTAAATCCTTCGCTGACAAACAAAATCGGCTCGCCCGTCTCTGGGTGCGTGCGTACCACTGGGTGAGATACTGGTGGATTTTTGCGATAAATTTCTTCCAATTTTTGGCGTTCTTCTTCGCTCACACCGCCAAATCGCTCTTTTGGAAATGACAGGCGAATGTCATGCATTGCTGTCAATGGCTTGATTTTTTCTTGAATATCGCTTGGCAAAGCAGCAAATGCCGCCGTACCTGATGCCCAAAAAGTATCACCGCCTGTTGGAGGGATTTTTACCGCACGCAGCACGCAGCCCAAAGGTGGCGTTTTGCTAAAAGTAACATCAGTATGCCACAGCTCATTATCACGCAAATCAGTCTCATGGCTGTCTAGCACGATGACCTCTGGTATGCCGTCAATGGTTGGAAATACAGGATGAATGTGCAAGCTGCCAAATGATTTGGCAAGAGCTACCTGTGATGGCGTTTGCAGGTTTTGGTTGCGAAAAAATATCACCTGATGCTTAAGCAAAGCCTGCTTAATATCCGCCAAAATCTCATCGTTTAGCTCATTAAGATCCACGCCTGTGATGATGGCACCGATACTGTCTTTGATGGGTTGGCATTGAAGTTGAGTCGTCATAATAAATCCCTCTAATTGTTCGGGTGGTTGGCAAATGGTTGCCCAATTAATTGTTTACTATGTTAATTGGACAGGCTTATAAACAAAAGCAAAAAAATTGAATTAGTAAATAACCACAAGGCATAACAAAGCAAAAGTTCTGACTTGACGATAAAAATTTGTTATAATGACCAAAACAGCAATCTTACAAATCAAACAAGGAGTGGACGATGTATCAGCATATTTTGCTCGTAACCGACCTAAAAGACGATACCGATTTGGTCGCCCAAAAAGCCAAATGGATTTTACAAACCAATCCTGATGCCCAGTTGTCGGTACTGCACATTGTTGAAGAAACTGTGGTAATTGGCTTTGGCTATGAGCTGATTCCTGCCGCAGCACTGAATAATCAGGCTGATGATGAACGCCACAAACTTGCCAAAGAAAGACTTGCTGCCATACTAACTCGCAATCAGCTACCCACAGATCACATAAAAATCAGCACCGCCATCTCAAGCAGCAAAGGCATTGTCGATTATTGCCAAGCACATTCGGTGGACTTGTTGGTAATCGGTCGCCACAAACGCACAGGCTTGTCAGCTTGGATTACAGGAGCAACCGCTGACAATGTCTTGCCAAATATTGACAGCGATTTGTTGGTTGTGCAGCTAACAAGCGATTAACGATTTGATTAATACAGCAAATTTGCAAGCAATCAAACCCAGCAGATTTGGTTATAATTTGTACAAAATAAATCACACAGTGGCAACCTTTTGGCATACATCAATTACCTTTGTTGCACGCCTGCCACTATTCGCCAGCCCCTTAACCGCTTAGCCAAATCCGCTAAGCCAAACAAAAGAGAACGCCCATGTATGATGTAGTTGCCATCGGCAATGCCCTAGTTGATACCGAATTTACCCTGTCTGATGCTGCACTTGCTGCCACCAACCTTGTGCGTGGCAACATGACGCTTGCTGATGCCGATGCCCAAGCTGCGTTGTTTGCCACCTTAAGCAAGCAAGGCATCACGCCAGCCAAACAAGCAGGCGGTGGCTCGGCAGCCAACAGTATGTTTGCCTTTGCATCATTGGGCGGTTCGGCATTTTATAACTGCCGTGTCGGTGGTGATGATATGGGTGATTTTTATTTGGCAGATTTGGCAAATGCTGGCGTGGCAACCGATGCTGATTTTGCAGTCAGCGTTGATGGCATTACAGGCTCTTGTGCTGTATTGGTTAGCCCAGATGGCGAACGCACCATGCAAACCCATCTTGGCACCAGCAGCCAAATCAGTGCTGAAAATGTCAAATTTGACACCCTTGCCCAAGCCAAATGGCTGTATCTGGAGGGCTATCTGGCAATGTCGCCCTCTGTCATGCCAGCCTTGGCAGAGTTGCACAAACAGGCTCGTCAAGCAGGAGCAAAAATCGCCGTCAGTTTTGCCGACCCTGCTGTGGTAAAATTTGCCAAAGATGGTTTGCTTGCCATGCTTGAGCGTGGTGTTGATGCGGTGTTTTGTAATTTTGAGGAAGCAAACTTGTTCGCCGAAGCTGATGGTGCCGCTGACCCTGTCAATGCCTTATTAAAATACAGCGAGCTGGTCGTCATCACCAATTCAGACAAGCCTACCACCATTGCCTGCCGTGGCGAGCGTGGCATTGAGAGCCACCAAGTTGCCAGCCAGCCTGTCGCCCAAGTCATCGACACCAACGGTGCAGGCGATAACTATGCAGGGGCGTTTTTGTACGGATTATCACAAGGATTGGATTTGGTTAGCTGTGCCAATCTTACCAAAGCAACTGCTGGTTCAACTGCTCTTACGGTTACCGCAACAGATGCCGCAAGCAATGACACTAACAAAACGCGTGATTATGTGATCGATCTTTCTCAAGAGACCAAAGATCAGCTTGCCAAAGAAGAAAGCGTTGATGGCGATAGCAATATCACCGTTACTCAAGATAAGTTGAATTCTACTAAGGGTAAGAATTTCAATGTTAGCTTGAATAAAGATGTTGATTTGACTAAAGATGGCTCACTAACCATTGGCGATACCAAGCTAGATGGCAACAGCCTAAAAGTTGGCGGTAATAACCCTGTTACCATTGATGGCAACAAAGGCACTGTTGGTGGTCTAACCAATACCACTTGGAACCCTGACAATATCACTACAGGTCAAGCAGCCACCGAAGATCAGCTAAAAACCGCAGCAGCTGCGGCGAAGACTGAAGTGAAAGCAGGTGAAAATGTAACCGTTACTTCGGTAGAAGGTGATGACAAGCAAACCATTTACACCGTCAATGCCAAAGACACTTCAGCCAAAGTAACTTCAGCGACTGATAAAGTAACGGTGAATGCGAAAACTGCCGTGAAAGAAGGTAGTGCAGAAGTTACCGAATATGAGCTTGATTTGTCTGCTGAAGCCAAAGAACAGCTTGCCAAAGAAGAAAGCGTTGATGGCGATAGCAATATCACCGTTACTCAAGATAAGTTGAATTCTACTAAGGGTAAGAATTTCAATGTTAGCTTGAATAAAGATGTCAACCTAACTGATACTGGTTCATTGACTATCGGCGATACAGTTGTAAATACCAACGGTATCTCTACTGGCAACACCGCAATGACCCCAGATGGTATCGTGATTAACGGTGGTCCTGCCATCACACACGACAACCAAGGTAACTTCAAGCTAGGCGACATCAACAGTGGCGAACCTGTGAAAATCACCAACCTAAAAGCTGGTGAAGCAGACAATGATGCAGTCAATGTATCACAGCTAAAAGCTGCTCAAGCTGCTGCAACCACCAAAGTTGAAGGTGATAAAGGTGTTACTGTTACCCCAGAAACTAACAAAGATGGCTCAACCACTTACACTGTTGCTGCCAAAACTGACGGCACAACCGTGAAAGTTGATGGCAACGGCAACATTGCAGCGGTTACCAGCGATATCACCACAAATACTGATGGTAGCTCAACAGCAACCACACCATCTAGCCTAGTAACGGCGGGTGATGTAGCAAAAGCGATCAACAACTCTGGTTGGAAACTAGCAGCTGACGGCACAGCAGGTACTGAGCTAATCAACCCTGCTGACACTGTTACCTTTAAAGCTAAAGACAACCTAAATGTTAGCCGTGATGGTGCAAACATCACTTACGGTCTAAACAAAGATGTTGATTTGACCAAAGATGGTTCATTGAGAATTGGCGAAACCGCTCTAACCAAAGACGGTCTGATCATCAACAATGGTCCAATGTTGGTTAGCAATGGCAACAACTTAAAAGTTGGCTCTGTGGATGGCGACACGGTATCACCTATCCAAATCCAAAATGTGGATAGTGGTCTAAAAGACGACAAGGGCAATGTTGTTACACTTGCCAATGCAACAGGTGATGTGCTTAACAATGTGGTGAATGTAGGTGATCTGAAATCAGCTTCTGATAACCTAAACAAAGACCTAACCGAAAAAGGCTTTAACATCACTGCGGATAATTCTGCACTGGACAACAATGAAACCGAAGACAATGTTCATCTTGGTCAAACAGTGAAATTCACTGACCCAGATAAGAACATTGTTACCACCGTTGCTGACAACGAAATCCGCTTTGGTTTGAACAATACTATCCAAGTGGGTGAAAAAGGCGAGCCAGGCAAAGACGGTAAAGACGGCACCATCGGTGTTAATGGTAAAGACGGTTCTGCAGTTGTTATCAACGGCAAAGACGGCTCTATCGGTCTAAACGGTAAAGACGGTGAAAACGGTCTAACCCTAAAAGGTGCTGACGGTGCTCAAGGTGTTGATGGTACCAATGGTGCAAATGGTCTACCAGGCAAAGACGGTGTAACCCGCCTAGTCTATGAGACCAAAGATCCACAAGATCCAACGAAGACAGTTACTCAAGAAGTGGCTAACCTAAACGATGGTCTAATCTTCACAGGCAACAACTCTGACACCCTAAACCGTCATAAGCTAAACAGCCTAGTTACCATCGAAGGTGAAGGCGTAGATAAAGAAGCGGCTAAGACCTTTAAGTCAGCTCAAGGTAATATTAATGTAGTTGCTGATGGTTCAAACAAGCTGACTGTTCAGTTGAACAAAGATGTGAAGGTTGATAGCGTAACTGCAAACACAGTTAATGTCGGCACTGGTACAAACCAAGTGGCATTAACAAGCAGTGTTGCCCAAGATGGCACTACTGAGCTAAGCGTTGGCACAGTCCAGACGCCGACTCGTATCACCAATGTTGCTTCAGGTGTGAATGCAACTGATGCGGTGAATATGAGCCAGTTGCAAGGTGCTGCTCAAGCCATCAACAACCGCATCGGCGATGTGGCAAATGATGCTAACGCAGGTGTGTCGTCAGCGATGGCGATGGCAGCTCTGCCACAAGCATACCTACCGGGCAAGTCAATGCTGACAGGTGGTATCGCCAGCTACAACGGTCAAGGTGCAGTTGCAGTCGGTTTCTCGAAACTGTCTGATAACGGTCGCTGGGTACTGAAAGTACAAGGCTCTGCCGATACACAAGGCAATGCTGGTGGTGCAGTTGGTGCAGGCTTCCACTTCTAAGCCAATGTCCAAAACGAAATTCCGTGCCAAAGGGTGCGGAATTTCCCAAATTATTGATGAAATTATTGCCAAACTTGGCATAAACCAATAGGTAAATATTATGAAAAAATTTAGCATGGGTGTTTTGGCACTGTCAGTGCTTGCCATCACAGGTTGTATGGGAACCAAGCAAGTCAGCCAAAATATCTCAAATCAAGGTACGATTGCCGCTGAGGACATTTATTTTCCAGAGCTAAACAAAGCATGGCAAAAAGATGGTCAATTCCCAAATCGTGAAAATTTATCAAAAATTCGTCCAGGTGTTGCCAAAGATGAGCTGTACCAGCTGATTGGTCGCCCACATTTTAACGAGTCAAATCGTGCTCGTGAATGGGACTATATCCTAAAGTTCTACCAAGCAGATGACAGCGTCAAAGTATGCCAATATAAGGTTATTTTTGACGAAAAATTCCGTGGTCAAGAGTTTTATTGGTTGCCAGCTGATTGTGCAGAATATGCCCGTCCACCACAAGCAGGCAGCACAGTCATTATTAATCAGCCACCAGCCCCAGCCCCTGTTATGCTGGTTAATGAACGCATCACGCTAGAGGCTGATGCTTTGTTCAAGTTTGACAAATACAAGCTAGAAGATATGTTGCCAGCAGGGCGTGCCAAACTTGATGAATTGGCGGTGAAATTGCTCGAATGGCAAAGCCGTGGCGATAGCCGTATCCAGTTGGTTGGTCATACTGACCGTTATGGCACCGAAGAGTACAACCAGCTATTGTCAGAACGCCGTGCCCAAACGGTGCGTGGTTACTTGGTAAGTAAGGGTATTAATGCTGCAACCATCACCGCTGCTGGTGCAGGCGAATTGCAACCTCTGCCAGATGTGGTTTGTGATATTAACGCACCTCGCGATACACAAATCAAGTGTCTACAACCAAACCGCCGTGTGGAGGTTTTGGTTCAGGTGTATGCACGCACCGCCGAAGGCCTGCAAGAGATTCAGCAAGGCAAGGATTATCAGAACTTCAATGAAGGCAAATAATCCCATTGCCAAAAAACAAGGCCTGATCGCATATCAGGTCTTGTTTTTTTTGGATTTTTGATATATAATTTGGCTTTATTTTTCCGTTTGGAATTCGTTGCTGATGGCTTGCCATTGGCGTATTTCCGATCTGAGCTGATGCCTGCCCCAAGACAGCAGAGCTTATAAGAGATAATACAGTCAGATCGATGCAACCTGTCTTATTATGGAGTCTCCTATGCCTTTAGTTAAGGTTAAAGAAAACGAACCAGTTGATATCGCAATCCGCCGTTTTAAGCGTGCGTGCGAAAAAGCAGGCGTATTGGCTGATGTTCGCAAAAAAGAATTTTTTGAAAAGCCAACCCAAGAGCGTAAACGCAAAAAAGCCGCCGCTGTAAAACGCTACAAGAAAAAAGTATATCGTGAGCAAGTGCGTCATACTCGCAAATACTAATTTGAAAATCCTCTGCCATCGGTAGGGGATTTTTTTGGCGGTTTGGTATTCAATAGGCACTGTCAATCACAGTAAGCGAAGCTGGCATTATAAATTCATCGATTGTTATAAGCTTTATTTGGGACTGGGTAGGGCGGCTTACGGAGAAAAAGAGCCGCTGTCTTTAACAGCAAAAGGGCATGATGCCAAACCCATCAAGGGCGGTTAAATGTGCATAATCAGAGATTTGCCCAAGAAAAAGCAGGCAAAATTGCCTGCTGGTAAACATTAATAATCAGTTACCATTTGTGTATTTTTGGATAACTTGCTGAGTTTGTTCATCAAGTACAGGGGCGGTGCTGGCGGCAGTTGGGTACTGACCATTGACAGCTTGGGTGGCTTTCATATCAACCAATGCAGCCTCGCGTTTGGTGTCGGCGTTGTAGTTTGGGCCTTCGCCGATAGGATAGCTGGTGCTTTCAACCAATGAAAAATTGCTTTTTTTGTCCATGATTTTGTCAGCGGTAGCGGTCATGGCGTTACAGCCAGTTAGAGCAACAGCGGCAACAATGGCAAATGCGATGGCTTTCATAATAACTCCTAAATTCAATGATAAGATAAATTGCAATAACCGATATGGTTATTAAGATGTTCATATTTTACTTCATAATCATGGCTTTTTTATTGGTTTTTTGTAATTTGAGCAAAATAATCATGCTACCAAGACCATCGGGCTGCTGATGTGGTAATTTGTGCCATATTCATAAGATTGGTGGAGGTAAACTCCTATTTATTGCCAAGTTATAAAACATTCATTTAAAATGAATAAAATACTGTACTTTGACATACAGTGTGCTACAATAACCATATAGCCACTTGGAATGTCAGATTAAGTGGGTGAAAATTAGCCAATCATGGAGCGTGTAGCTGTCGCCACACGATTTTGGAGAAATGCAATGTCAATCATGCGATGGGTTTTGTTATTATGTCTACCAATGATGGTTGTTGCTTGTGGTGATGAGCCACCAGCCAAAACTGCCAGCAACAATCAAAGCAGCCAGCCTGTAAGCCGCGAGGCGGCTGGCGAACAAAACAACAATGAACAAAGTAGCGATACACAGTCGGCACAGCAGGAAGCCACCGATAAAGATACACAACAAGAAGCGGTGCAGGCACCCGAGCCGTCAGAGCCAAAAGCAGCGGTAGTGGCGGCATCGCTGGAAGAGGGGCGAGCGTTGTATGACAAAACCTGCAAAGTCTGTCATGATGCAGGACTGCTTGATGCACCCAAGTTATCTGCCAAAGCCGACTGGCAAAAACGCCTGTCAGAAAAAGGCCTAGAGACTTTGCAGCAGCATTCGGCACAGGGATTTAATAAAATGCCTGCACAAGCCACAGGCGATGTCAGCGAAGCACAGGTCTATGCGGCGGTTAATTATATTCTTGAGCAGAATAAATAGCCAGCCGATGTCGGTCGCCATCTGCACGATTGACAAGCTGACAAATACTCATATCAAACAAAATCTGAACGACTGGCGAAAATCGATTGCCAAGATGGGTAGAGGCGGACGAATTGTGTATCGTTAATTGGCTTTGTACACAGCTGGCAGACTATACAATAAAGCACAAACCAACAAAAAGGGCGTTGTTTATACAACACCCTTTATTAAATGAACTGGTCGGAATGATAGGATTTGAACCTACGACCCCTTGCACCCCATGCAAGTGCGCTACCAAGCTGCGCTACATTCCGATAGGCTTATATTGTAGCGGATTTTTGGGATTTTACAAGTGTTTTGTAGAAAATTTGTTGTAGCTGTGGGTGTATGGGTGTAATTCATTGATAGATTAGCGTGATTTGTTATGACAAATGGGCTGATTTTTGGGTGGATTTGTTGGAGATGATAAATTTACCCAAAAATAGCAGTTTGTTGAATTTGCTAAAATCATAAAAGGCACATGGGAATTTTATGATTTAATAAGCAAAGCTAATTTGAATGATAATCAATACATTGATGAAAATCAACCAAATGAATTTAAAAATAAACGGTTTGGTTTTGTGCATTTATTATTCCGATATTTAGCAACAAGCCCCAAATTTTCATTCAGGGCTTGTTTGTCATCATCAACCAATCAGCTGTTTTAGCAGTTCATTGACTTGGGCAGGATTTGCCTTGCCACGACTGGCTTTCATGACTTGACCGACCAAGCCGTTAAAGGCTTTTTCTTTGCCAGACTTGTACTCTTCGACCATTTTTTCGTTATCGGCAAGCACCTGTTTGATGATTGCTTCGATGGCACCTGTGTCGGTTTCTTGTTTTAGCCCTTTTTCGTTGATGATTTCATCGGCGGTTTTGTCAGATTCCCATAGGTAGCCAAACACTTCTTTGGCAATTTTACCGCTGATGGTATTGTCCAAAATGCGTGCGATTAGCCCTGCAAGGCGTTCGGCGTTGATGGGTGATTTGTCAATGCTTAGCTCGTTTTTGTTTAATGAACCAAGCAGCTCACCCATCACCCAGTTGGCACAGATTTTGGCATGCGTTTTGCCAACAATGGCCACCAGTTTTTCAAAATAATCCGACAATGCACGGCTGCCATTTAGCACGGCGGCATCATAACTGGTCAGACCAAACTCATTGACAAAACGCTCTTTGCGTACGCTAGGCAGCTCTGGCATTTCGGCTTTGATTTTTGCCAAAGTTTCATCGCTGATGATAACAGGCAGCAAGTCAGGGCAGGGGAAATAGCGGTAATCGTTCGCTTCTTCTTTGGTTCGCATGGCACGAGTTTCATCACGCTCAGGGTCATACAGGCGTGTGGCTTGTTCAACCTTACCGCCATCTTCGATGATGTCAATTTGGCGTTCGATTTCTGCCTTGATTGCACGCTCAATAAAGCGGAATGAGTTGAGATTTTTTAGTTCACAGCGTGTGCCAAATGGCGTGTTTGGCTTATGCACCGAGACATTGATATCGGCACGGAATGAGCCCTCTGCCATGATGGCATCACTGATACCAAGCCAAGTTACTAATTCGTGAATGGTTTTGACATAGGCGACCGCTTCAGCAACCGAACGCATATCAGGCTCGGAGACGATTTCAATCAATGGTGTGCCAGCACGGTTCAGATCCACCCCTGTCATCTGTGGCACAGCATCATGCACTGATTTGCCTGCATCTTCTTCTAGGTGGGCACGGGTGATGCCGATGCGTTTGCTGTATTCGTTTTTTTCACCAGCATTAACAAGAATGTCAATATATCCTTTACCAACGATTGGATTTGCCATCTGTGTGGTTTGGTAGCCTTTTGGCAAATCAGGATAAAAATAGTTCTTGCGATCAAAGGTATTATAAAGTCCAAGCTCGGCATTAACACCCAAGCCAAATTTTAAGGCTCGCTCAATCACGCCTTCGTTTAGCACAGGCAATGCACCCGGAAAACCCAAATCAACGATGGTTGCTTGGGTATTGGCATCGCTACCAAAAGCTGTCGGTGCGTTTGAGAAAATTTTACTTTCGGTGTTTAATTGGCAGTGAATTTCAATACCGATGACGACTTCATAGCCGTCGATAAGTGGAGCTTGATTGGTCATAGTGATTCTCTTTTCAATTGGTGTCTGATGGATTTTTGGTTCTTGCCATCATATATAAATCGCACAGCTTGCCATCACGATAGGCGTAGTTTCGTAGTGTGCCTTCGTTGATAAAGCCAAATTTTTCATACAAAGTAATCGCAGGCGTGTTATCGGTATAAACTTGTAATTCCAGTCGGGATAAGCCAAGCCAATTATCCGCCAAATCAACGATGGTCTGCATCAGCATCGTGCCGATGCCTTGTCCGTGACTGTCTGTGCTTACGGCGATGACGATGGAGCCTGCATGACGGCGACGCACGGCGGTCTCGATGGTCAAGGCAGCATTACCCATGATGCGATATTCGTCATCATTATCAAACAGTGCCACGAATGAATGCACATGGCTTGGGATGTCAGATAGCCGCTTCTCCCAACTATGTAAGGACTGACTAGGCAAAGCAAGCGTCTGACGATAGACTTCAGGTTGTCTGTATAAGTCATACAGTCCTTGATGGTCGTAGGGTTCGGTTGGTCGAACCACGATGTTTGTGCTGATTGCTTTGCCCATGTCCTTATCCTTGCTTATCGATTAGCCGATGCTTGGTGCTGCTTTATGAAAGTCAGTCACTTGCTGATATGCATCGGTGACGCTTAGCAGTTTGCCTTCTTGCCAATGATTGCCAATCAATTGCAAGCCCACTGGCAAGCCTTGTTTATCAAAGCCAATCGGGTGGCTGATGGCTGGCAGTCCTGCCAAGTTTACCCCAATGGTATAAACATCGCCCATATAAATCTCGGCAGGGGTCAGGCTGGCACCGATTTTGTAGGCGGTGGTTGGTGCGGTCGGTGTAGCGATGACATCACAGCTTTCAAAGGCTTTGGCGAAGTCTTGGGCAATCAAGCGGCGTACTTTTTGAGCCTTGACATAATACGCATCAAAATAGCCTGCCGAAAGGGCATAAGTTCCCATGATGATACGGCGTTGTACTTCTGCTCCGAAGCCTTCAGAGCGGCTGCGTGTGTATAAATCGTGTAAATCTTTTGGATTTTCGCAGCGATAGCCAAACCGCACACCATCAAAGCGAGACAGGTTGGAGCTGGCTTCGGCAGGGGCGAGCAGATAGTAGGTGGCAAGGGTGATTTCGGGGTGGGTTAGGTGGATATCAACCAAAGTTGCACCAAGTTCTTCATAGTGCTTTAAGGCAGACTTGACAGTTGTGGCGACTTCATCATTTAGCCCTGCACCAAAATATTCGCTTGGCACGCCGATTCTTAAGCCTTGCAGTGGTTTGTCATTGGTGCGAGCGGTCAAGATTTCATCTACCCAGTTTGGCACATCTTTGGCAATACTGGTAGAGTCCTTATTGTCATGACCTGACATGGGCTGCAACAAATAAGCACAGTCTAGGGCGGATTTGCCAAATGCACCTGCCTGATCGAGGCTTGAGGCATAGGCAATCATACCATAGCGAGAAACACGACCGTAGGTAGGCTTGATGCCTGTTACGCCACAAAAACTTGCTGGCTGACGAATCGAGCCACCCGTGTCCGAACCTGTCGCCACAGGCACAAATCCTGCTGCCACAGCTGCCGCACTACCGCCTGATGAACCACCGGGCACGCGTGATAAATCCCATGGGTTATGCACCGCACCGTAGTGGGATTTTTCGTTGTCCGACCCCATGGCAAATTCGTCCATGTTTAGCTTGCCAAGGCTGATAAAGCCAGCATCAGCAACATTTTTTACCACAGTGGCATCATAAGGCGAGACAAAATTATGCAGCATTTTTGAGCCGCAGGTGCTAAGCACGCCTTGGGTGCAAAGATTGTCCTTGTGTGCCATCGGTACGCCAAGCAGTGGGCGAGTATCGCCATCAGCACGCAGAGCATCAGCGGTTTTAGCGTGTTGTTTGGCGGTATCGAGCGTTTGTGTGATAAAGCTGTTGGTCTGTGTATCCAAGCTCTCAATGCGACTGGCAAAGTGTGCCACCAAATCGCTGCTGCTAAATTGTTTATTTTGTAAACCCGTTACCATCTCATGAACGGATAAATGGTGAAATTGTGTCATGGTTTGCCTTTCAACTAAAAATATCATATTGTTTGTGATTGGGGTGAATGCTGGGCTGATTTATCTTGTTGTTATCATCAAATCAACCACTTATGCTGCTTATTCAATCACTTGTGGCACCAGATACAAGCCATCAGCGACACTGGGTGCGACCGATTGGTTGGCACTGCGATCAATGTCAGTTGTGGCGGTGTCGGTGCGTAGAGATTGTTGGTTTTCGTGAATGTTGGCAAGTGGCTTGATGTTGTCGGTATCGACCGAGTCAAGCACATTCATCATTGCTAGGATTTTTTGTAGACTGCCAGCATAGGCGACAGCGGTGGCATCATCGATGGCAAGTCGCGATAATTTGGCAGCCGCCAAAATATCTTCGGTGCTTAGTTGTTCGCTCATATAATTTCCTTAATGGACAATAAATCATATAAACTTTTCATTATAGCATAGCTTGGCACGGTCTAAAACCAAGTTTATATAAAAAGCACTGCAATCATAAAAACCAAGCGGTGATGTTTGTCGTGCTATTATGGTTGTCATTAATGCCATTGACTTATGTTTTAAAAAAGGGCAATATTGCCAATTTGCTTTGAGATAATCAAGGGATTATTATGAATACCTTACCATTGATTCTGGCATCAACCTCACTTCGCCGTCATGAGTTGCTGACAATGGCAGGCGTGCAATTTGATACAGTTGCGGTGCAGATTGACGAATCTTGGCAAGCTTGTGAGACTGCTGATGATTATATCAACCGCATGGTGCAACAAAAGGCAGCACAGGCGGCATTGCTGGCTGATTTGCCATCGTCTTGTCTTGTCATCACGGCAGACACCATTGGGGTAAAAGATGGCATGGTACTGACTAAGCCTGCTGATAAGGCAGATGCGTATCGTATGTGGGCAATGTTGTCAGATACCACGCATAGTATCTATACGGCGGTTTGTGTTAGCCAAATTAACAAACAGCAGATTGTCAGACAGCGACAGATTTGTGAGCATACCGAAGTGGATTTTGTACCATTGACCGAGGCGATGAAGCAGCGTTATTGGGACAGTGGCGAGCCTATGGACAAGGCAGGTGCTTATGCCATTCAGGCAGGTGCAGCTGCTTGGGTGCGTAGTATCCGTGGCAGTTATAGCAATGTGGTGGGACTGCCGTTGGCTCAGACGCTGGCTTTGCTTGATGAGTTTGGGATTTATTCATAAAAATCATTGAGCTACCAGCCCTCAAGTTGATAAGCCAAGTGCTTAGCTTTGTTAAAGTCCAATCAATGACCGTTTTTGTCAGACAGACTGGCAATTGTTGTTATTTGCTTTGCGTTGTCGGTGCTTGCACATTTGGCAAATATCGCTTACCATAATTGGTTAAATTACAATTATAAAAAGAGCAAAAATGTCAGAAGAATTGTTAATTAATTATACGCCAATGGAATCTCGCGTGGCAGTCTTAACTGACGGTGCAACCAGTGAGATTGTCATCGAACGCCATCAAAAATTAGGGCTGGTTGGCAATATTTATTTGGGTACTGTGGTGCGTGTTTTGCCGGGAATGCAGGCGGCATTTGTTGATATTGGGCAGATGCGTACTGCTTTTTTGCACGCCAATGATATGCAAAAGCCAAAACGCAGCAGTGATGGTCTTGATGAGCCGCCTCGCCCTGTGATTACGCATCTGCCGATGGCAACCCCTGCCAAGGCAAATGACAAGCAAGGGCATAGTGCCAGTGTCGATGTGGCAAATGTCGCAGTTAAATTGGCCGAAATGCCCGCCCAGCCCTTGATTGAGCATCGATTGCGAGAGGGTGATAGGGTATTGGTGCGAGTTATCAAAGATGAACTTGGCACAAAAGGGGCGAGGCTGACAACCAATATTTCATTGCCTTCACGCTATTTGGTGTATTTGCCAGACAGTGAGCCTTATGTGGGAGTCTCTACACGCATCGAAGAGCGTGAAGAGCGTGTGCGACTCAAAGAAAGCTTAACTAGGCTGATGGCAGAGGCCAATTTGCAGGGCGGTCTGATTGCACGCACTGCCGCCGAAAAGATAAGCGATGCCAAGCTCAAAGAGGATATTCATTACCTTATGCAGTTGTGGCAGACCATCATCGCACGCACCGCCGCTGCCAAAATGCAGCCTGCCAAGCGTGCCGAGTTGATTTATCAAGAGCTGCCACTGCCTTTGCGTTGCATTCGTGATTTGGTGAATGAAAAAACCAGTAAGGTATTGGTGGATCATCGCCAAATTTATCATGAAGTTGCTTATTTTGCCCAAGAATTTGTGCCGTCCATTGCACCGCTGGTTGCTCATTATACAGGCGAAGTACCACTGTTTGATTTGTATCGTGTCGAAGAGGATTTGCAAAACGCCCTAAAGCGGCGTGTGGATCTGAAATCTGGTGGTTATTTGATGATTGATCAGACCGAAGCGATGACCACCATTGATGTGAATACAGGCTCGTATGTTGGTACGCGTTCGCTGGAGGAGACGGTTTACAAAACCAACTTGGAGGCAGCTCATGTCATCGCCCGTCAAATTCGCTTAAGAAATCTTGGCGGTATTATTATTTTGGATTTTATTGACATGGCAGAGCCGCTGCATCGTAGCGATGTGCTGAGCACGCTACAGCAGCAGCTGGCGACAGACCCCGCCAAGACCAACATTACTCAAGTCAGTGAGCTTGGCTTGGTTGAGATGACACGCAAGCGAGTGCGTGAATCACTGCCACAGCAGCTGTGCGAGCCATGTCCTGTGTGCCAAGGTAAGGGTTATATTAAGACTGCCGAAACCGTTTGTTTTGAGATATTTCGTGAAATCATGCGTTATGCTCGCACTTATCACACCGCTCGCCAGTTTACCGTCATTGGGCATGAATCGGTGATTGATTTGATGCTGTCTACCGAAGCGTCCACAGTGGCAGATTTGGAGCAGCTGATTGCCAAGCCAATTCGTTTTTTGGTGGAAGGTTGTTATCAGCAAGAAGAGTACAGTATCACCTTTGAATAAATATTTAACCAAAGCTGCCAATTTGCCATTGGTTGCCTTGTTGGCTCTCGAGTGTGTTGCAAACCTACCAAAAATTTAACAAAAAACCCAACAAAACCCTTGCACTGGCTAATTTTTCGTGTATAATATGCACCATCATTATTTTGCGTTGTGCTTTTTGTGATTAAATTAACTGACAAAAAGTTTACTTCAACAATGAACCTTGTTCAAAATATTAGGAAGTACTAAGCAACGCCACAGCCGAAGCATCGTTTTTGGCACTATTGAACAAACACCCTGCTACCTTGCACAGTTGTATATGGTTGGCAGGGATAGGATTATTTTGCTTTCACTGACTTTTTGAAAGCGAATTTTAACGGTTTAACTGAAATCTTTTAGATGGCAGTTTGTAAGCACTTAAATTAGGAGCTTGTTGGCATGGCTAACCAGAGAATCCGTATCCGACTAAAATCGTTCGACCATCGTCTGATTGATCAGTCGGCACAAGAGATTGTCGATACTGCAAAGCGTACAGGTGCACAAGTTTGCGGTCCTGTACCATTGCCGACTCGTATTGAGCGGTTTAATGTATTGACATCACCACACGTCAACAAAGACGCTCGTGACCAGTACGAAATTCGCACCCACAAACGCATGATCGACATCGTACAACCAACAGACAAAACTGTTGATGCACTGATGAAGCTAGATCTAGCAGCTGGTGTAGATGTTCAGATCGCTTTGGGTTGATGAACATAAGTCTGGTTTAAACTATTAAACTATTTAATATAAAGAGGTCTAAAATGGCGATTGGTTTAGTCGGTAAAAAATGCGGCATGACCCGAGTCTTTACTGAAGCAGGTGTTTCTATCCCTGTAACAGTAGTCGAGGTTGATGCCAACCGCATCTCGCAAATCAAAACAGTAGACACCGATGGCTATAACGCAATCCAAATCACAACAGGTGAGCGTCGTGACAGCCGCGTAACTGCTGCTCAAAAAGGACACTTCGCAAAAGCTGGCGTAGCTGCTGGTCGTGGTGTTTGGGAATTCCGTGCAGAAGAAAGCGATCTTGAAGGTCGTGAAGTTGGCGGTAATATCCTAGCTGATATCTTTGAAGTAGGTCAATTGGTTGATGTTACTGGTCAAAGTAAAGGTAAAGGTTTCCAAGGTGGTGTGAAGCGTCATAACTTCCGCACCCAAGACGCAACACACGGTAACTCTGTTTCTCACCGTGTATTGGGTTCTACAGGTCAAAACCAAACCCCGGGTCGTGTATTCAAAGGCAAAAAAATGCCAGGTCAAATGGGTAATAAACGCGTTACCGTTCAAGGCCTAGAAATTGTTTCTGTTGATGCCGAAAAAGGTGTACTAGTCATCAAAGGTGCTGTTCCAGGTGCTAATGGTGGCGATGTTATCGTACGTCCGTCAGTCAAAGCCTAGTAAAGGGGATTAACGTGAATTTAAAAACTGTTACAGGTGCAGCGGTTGAACTTTCGGAAACAACTTTTGGCCGTGAGTTTAATGAAGCCTTGGTACACCAAGTAGTAACTGCTTACCTAGCTGGTGCTCGTCAAGGTACTCGTGCACAAAAAACGCGTGGTGAAGTTTCTGGCGGTGGCAAAAAGCCATGGCGTCAAAAAGGTACTGGCCGTGCTCGTGCAGGCTCAATCCGTAGCCCAATTTGGGTTGGTGGTGGCCGTGCATTTGCTGCCAAACCACAAGACTGGTCACAAAAAGTGAACCGCAAAATGTATCGTGGTGCAATGCAGTGCATCTTGGCCGAATTGGTGCGTCAAGAGCGTCTGATTTTGGTTGATGAAATTTCAGTTTCAGCACCAAAAACAAAAGAGCTTATTGCCAAATTGGCTGAACTTAACGCTCCTCGTGCCTTGATTGTAACTCACGAAGTTGATGAAAACTTGTACTTGGCTGCACGCAATATCCCGTATGTTAATGTATTGGGTACTCGTGAAGTTGATCCAGTAAGTTTGGTTTCTTATGACAAAGTAATCATGTCGGTAGAAGCAGCGAAGCAATTTGAGGAGACACTGGCATGAGCAACGCAAGACTATATCAGGTACTAAAAGCACCTGTATTTTCAGAAAAATCTCAGCGTCTGGGTGATTCTTTGGGCGTGCAGGTTTTTAAAGTTGATAGCAAGGCTACCAAGCGTGAAATCAAACAAGCTGTTGAGCTGATGTTTGAAGGTGTTGAAGTTGTAAAAGTAAACACGCTAAACACCAAAGGTAAAACCAAGCGTTTTGGCCGTGTTGTTGGCAAGCGTTCTGACGTAAAAAAAGCGTATGTAACCTTAAAAGCTGGTTCAGACGTACAAATCGGTGCTGGTGAAGAAGCCACTGGCGAAACAGCGACTAACGAATAAGGATTCAAAAAATGCCTATCGTAAAAGCAAAACCTACATCACCAGGTCGCCGCTTTGTTGAGAAAGTAGTGCATCCACACCTTTATAAGGGTCGTCCATATGCACCGCTTGTCGAATCAAAAGCCAAAACTGGTGGTCGTAACAATAATGGCCGCATTACCACTCGTCATATCGGTGGTGGCCATAAGCAACATTATCGTTTGATCGACTTTAAGCGTACCAAAGATGGTATCCCAGCTGTGGTAGAGCGTATCGAATACGATCCAAACCGCACTGCACACATTGCACTACTTAAGTATGCTGATGGTGAGCGTCGTTATATTATCGCTCCTAAGAAATTAAGCGTTGGCGATCAAGTGCTATCAGGTGAGGCAGCACCAATCCGTCCTGGTAACTGCTTGCCACTAAAAAATATCCCTGTCGGTACCACCATTCACAACATTGAACTAAAAATCGGCAAAGGTGCTCAAATTGCTCGTTCTGCTGGTGCTGCTGTTCAGTTGTTGGGTCGTGATGGTGCTTATGTTATCGTGCGTTTGCGTTCTGGCGAGACTCGCCGCATTCATGCAAACTGCCGTGCAGTTATCGGTGAAGTATCAAACACTGAAAACAACCTAAAATCATTGGGTAAAGCAGGTGCAGCACGCTGGCGTGGTGTTCGTCCTACCGTTCGTGGTACTGCGATGAACCCGATTGACCACCCACACGGTGGTGGTGAAGGCCGTAACTTCGGTAAGCACCCAACAAGCCCATGGGGTCAGAAAGCTAAGGGTCTTAAGACTCGTTCTAATAAGCGTACTGACAGTATGATTATCCGTCGCCGTCGTGCCAAGAAGTAAAGGAAAAGTTTCATGCCTCGTTCATTGAAAAAAGGTCCATTTATCGATGCGCATTTGTTTGCCAAGGTTGAAAATGCCCTAGAAAGCAACAGCCGCAAACCGATCAAAACTTGGTCACGCCGCTCGATGATTCTACCACAAATGGTAGGTCTAACCATTTCTGTACATAATGGTCGCACTCATGTGCCTGTTATCGTTAGCGAGCAAATGGTTGGTCATAAACTAGGTGAATTCGCTCCGACCCGTTCATATCGTGGTCATGGCGTTGATAAGAAGTCTAAGAGATAAGGTGCTACCATGGAAGTAACTGCAAAATTACGTGGTGCCGCCATTTCGGCACAAAAAGTAAGATTGGTTGCGGACGAAGTTCGTGGTAAGCCAATTGAACGCGCTTTGGATATCTTGACTTTTAGCAACAAAAAAGGTGCTAAATTGGTTAAGAAATGCCTAGATTCAGCAATTGCAAACGCTGAACACAACAATGGTCTTGACATCGACAAATTGCGTGTTACCACCATTTATGTTGATGAAGGCATTACCTTGAAGCGTATTATGCCCCGTGCCAAGGGTCGTGCTGACCGTATCAGCAAACGCACTTGTCATATCACTGTTAAAGTAGGGGAATAATCATGGGTCAAAAAGTACATCCAATTGGTATCCGTCTAGGCGTTATCAAAAAGCACAATGCAAATTGGTATGCAAGTCCAAAGCAATATTCAGAATATTTGCTAAATGACTTTCAAGTGCGTGCTTTTTTACGCAAAAAACTAGAAGGTGCAATGGTTAGCCATATCAATATCGAGCGTCCTACAGGTGCTGCAAAAATCACCATTCATAGTGCACGCCCAGGTACGATCATTGGCAAAAAAGGCGAAGATATCGAAAGCCTACAAAAAGAACTGACCAAATTGATGGGCGTTCCTGCTCAAGTGAATATCCAAGAGATTACCTCTCCTGATTTGGATGCTCGTTTGGTTGCTGAAGGTATTTCGAGTCAATTGGAGCGTCGTGTGATGTTCCGCCGTGCCATGAAGCGTGCTGTTCAAAACAGTATGCGTGCTGGTGCTCAAGGCATTAAGGTTGAGTTGTCAGGCCGTCTAGGCGGTGCAGAGATTGCTCGTACCGAATGGTATCGTGAAGGTCGTGTGCCTTTGCATACATTGCGTGCTGATATTGACTATGCATCAGTTCGTGCCGAAACTACTTACGGTACTATCGGTGTTAAAGTTTGGATTTTCCGTGGTGAAATCCTAGATGGTATGAACAGTGCTTACAACCCAGTTGTTGAAGACAAAGCACGTGCACCAAAACGCCGTGGCCGTACTAACCGCCGCAACACAGACAGAGGTTAAGCTATGTTACAACCAAAACGTACCAAGTTTCGCAAAATGCACAAAGGGCGTAACACTGGACTTGCCCAGCGTGGTAACACCGTTGCTTTTGGTGAAATTGGTCTAAAATCTATCGGTCGTGGTCGCATGACTGCTCGTCAAATTGAAGCAGCTCGTCGTACCATCACTCGCCGCATTAAGCGTGGCGGTAAAATCTGGATCCGTGTATTCCCAGACAAACCAATTACCGAAAAACCATTAGAAGTTCGTATGGGTAAGGGTAAAGGTCCTGTTGAATACTGGGTAGCAGAAATCAAGCCGGGCAAAATGCTTTATGAAATCCAAGGTGTTAGCGAAGAGCTTGCACGCGAGGCTTTGACCCTTGCTGCGGCAAAACTTCCATTCAAGACCACCATTGTTAAACGGACGATTATGTAATGAAAACCAACGAATTACGCGAAAAATCAGTAGAGGAGTTGGCTCAATTGCTTGACGAAAAGCAACTTGACGCATTTCGTCTGCGTATGGCAAAAGCAACGGGTCAGCTAAGCAACACTCACGAAATCAAAGCCAATCGTCGCACAATTGCTAAGATTTTGACTTTGATCAACGAAAAACAAAGAGGTGACGCATGAGCGAGAATACTCAAACTCAAGAAGTTGGCGTTGTAACTGGTAAAGTCATCAGCAACAAAATGGATAAATCTATTGTTGTGCTGGTCGAACGCCAAATTCGTCACCCAATGTATGGCAAGCAAGTTCGCCGTTCTACTAAGCTAAAAGCTCATGATGAACACAATGTTTGCCAAGAAGGTGATATCGTGCGTATCAAAGAAACCCGTCCATTCTCAAAGACCAAAACTTGGGCTTTGGTGGATGTGGTTGAGACCGCTGTAAAAATTTAAGCTATTTGCATTAAAAGCCATTTGCTAGTATAATGTAGTTCTTTTGAGCTACATTTGCCAAATTTAGTGGTAAATGGCTTTTATGCTTTTATTTATTATTGGAGTAATGCGATGATTCAGACTGAAACAATGCTGGAAGTTGCAGACAACAGTGGTGCAAGACGCGTTCAGTGCATCAAAGTACTGGGCGGTTCACATCGTCGTTATGCATCTGTTGGCGACATCATCAAAGTAACAGTAAAAGAAGCAATTCCTCGTGGCCGTGTTAAAAAGGGCGACGTGATGAATGCAGTTGTTGTGCGTACCAAAAAAGGCGTTCGCCGTCCTGATGGTTCTGTGTTGCGTTTTGACGACAATGCGGCTGTATTGTTGAACAATAACAAAGCACCGATTGCTACGCGTATTTTTGGACCTGTTACTCGTGAACTACGCGGTGAGCAATTCATGAAAATTGTTTCACTTGCACCAGAAGTACTGTAATTGTTTAGAGGCTTATTATGGCAAAGTTACGTAAAGGCGACACCGTGGTTGTGATTGCTGGCAAAGACAAAGGCAAGCAAGGCACAATTTTGGCGGTGAAAGCAGATCGTGTAAAAGTTGAAGGCATTAACATTGTTACCAAGCACCAAAAACCTAACCAAATGTTGGGCAAAGAAGGTGGTATTGTTAAGCAAGAAGCATTTTTACATATTTCAAATGTTGCGATTTATAACGCAAAAACCCAAAAAGCAGATCGTATTGCTTACCAAGTGAACGCAGAGGGCAAAAAAGAACGCATCTACCGTTCAACTGGTGAAGTAGTGGCGACTGCATAAGAAACTAAGGGTATATAGTAATGGCAAGATTAAAATCATTATATAATGACAAGCTAAAACAGCAAATCAAAGAAGAGCTGGGCTTAGAAAATGTCATGCAAGTGCCAAAAATTACCAAAATCACTCTAAATATGGGTGTTGGTGGTGCAGCACAAGACAAAAAATTACTAGAAGGTGCTTTGGCAGACATGACCGCCATCGCTGGTCAAAAACCTGTTGTAACTAAGGCACGCAAATCAGTTGCAGGCTTTAAAATCCGTGAAGAGTGGCCAATTGGTTGTAAAGTTACTCTGCGTGGCGAGCAAATGTACGAATTCTTGGATCGTTTGATTGCCATCGCAATTCCTCGTATCCGTGATTTCCGTGGTTTTTCTTCAAAAGCATTTGATGGTCGTGGCAATTACTCACTGGGTATCAAAGAGCAGATCGTTTTCCCTGAAGTTGATTTTGATAAAATCGATCGTATCCGTGGTTTGGATGTTACCATCACTACAACCGCAGCAAACGATGATCAGGGTCGTGCATTGCTAAAAGCATTTGGTTTCCCATTTAGATAAGGTAAAATGTTATGGCTAAAAAAAGCATGATTAATCGCGAACTAAAACGCGAAAAAACAGTTGCCAAATATGCACAAAAGCGTGCCAACCTAAAAGCTATCATTAGCGACATCAATGCAAGCGAAGAAGAGCGTTTGGACGCAATGCTTGCATTGCAGGCTTTGCCACGCAACGCCTCTCCAGTGCGTTTGCGTAACCGCTGTGGCTTGACTGGTCGTCCACACGGTTATTTCCGTAAATTTGGCCTATCACGCAATATGTTGCGTGTCCATGTAATGCAAGGCGATGTGCCTGGTGTTCGTAAAGCTAGCTGGTAAGGAGTTAAGCTATGAGTATGCAAGATCCAGTTGCTGACATGCTAACTCGCATTCGCAACGCACAATCAAGAAATAAGCCATCTGTACAGATGCCAGCTTCAAAACTACGCAAATCAATCGCTGATTTGTTGGTTGCTGAAGGTTATTTGACTTCTGCCGAAGTTAGTGATGCTGAAAATGGCAAAAAACTATTGACCATTGAGCTAAAATACTACCAAGGCAAAGGCGTTATTGAGCAACTAAAACGCTATAGTCGTCCTGGCTTGCGTCAATACCGTGGCAAAGATGAATTGCCAAGTGTTAAAAAAGGTCTTGGTGTTGCTATCATCTCTACCAGCAAGGGTATCATGAGCGATCGTGCTGCTCGTGAAGCAGGTATTGGTGGTGAAGTTATTGCTTTGGTTGCATAATTAGCAGCTATTTGCAATTTACTGCAAAATTCAAATCTTTTATCTTTACATATAGATTTGATTATGATAAACTAGCAGGCTTATATGCCTGTTAGTTTTTTTGTTGCTACCAACTTTGGTAGTTTGATTTATTTAAAGGAAAATCCTATGTCTCGTGTGGCTAAAGCCCCAGTAACACTGCCTGCTGGCACTAGTGTTACTTTGAACGATCGGCAGGTTGAAGTCAAAGGCAAAAACGGTACTTTGTCTTTGAGCCTGCATGAATTGGTCGAGCTAAAACAAGAAGATGGTGTTATCACTTTATCTCCTGTTGCAGATACCAAAGAAGCGTGGATGCACACAGGTACAGTGCGTGCATTGTTAAATAATATGGTTAAGGGCGTAAGCGAAGGCTTTGAGCGTCGCTTGCAGTTGATTGGCGTTGGTTATCGTGCACAAGTTGCAGGTAACAAAGTAAACCTAAGCCTAGGTTTTTCACACCCAATTGAATATACGCTGCCAGAAGGCGTATCAGCAGAAAGCCCTAGCCAAACTGAAATTGTCCTAAAATCTAGCGACAAACAAAAACTTGGTCAAGCGGCTGCCAAGATTCGCAGCTTCCGTCCACCAGAGCCATACAAAGGCAAAGGTGTTCGTTATAGCGATGAAGTTGTTCTTCGTAAAGAAGCTAAGAAAAAATAAGGTGAGCCATAATGTTCGATAAAAAAGCAGCTCGTCTTCGTCGAGCGAAAAAAACTCGTGCACACATCCGCCATTTGGGTGTTAATCGTTTGACCGTTACTCGCACTCCGCGTCATATTTATGCCCAAATCATCTCACCAACTGGTGGCGTGGTTGTGGCTCAAGCATCAACACTTGATGCAAGTTTGCGTTCTGGCACTACTGGTAATGTTGAAGCAGCTAAAGCCGTTGGTGCTTTGATTGCAGAGCGTGCAAAAGCCGCTGGCGTTACAAAAGTTGCATTTGACCGTAGTGGTTTTAAATATCATGGCCGCGTTAAAGCTTTGGCTGACGCAGCTCGCGAAAACGGATTGGAGTTTTAATCATGGCAAAAGTAGAACAAACAGACGGTTTGGTAGAACGCTTGGTTGCCGTTGATCGCGTTGCAAAAGTGGTCAAAGGTGGTCGTATTTTCTCTTTCACCGCCCTAACGGTTGTTGGTGATGGCAATGGTCGTGTTGGCTTTGGTCGTGGCAAAGCACGCGAAGTACCAGCCGCTATCCAAAAAGCACTAGAGGCAGCCAAACGCAATATGATTACTGTGGATTTGGCAGGTCATACTTTGCAACACCCAATTAACGCTCGTCATGGTGCTTCTAAAGTATATATGCAGCCTGCCTCAGAAGGTACAGGTGTTATTGCTGGTGGTGCGATGCGTGCTGTGCTTGAAGTTGCTGGCGTTCAGAATGTATTGGCAAAATGCTACGGCTCAACCAATGCAGCCAATGTTGTACAAGCTACTTTCAAAGGCTTGCGTGATATGGTATCTCCAGAGCAAGTTGCAGCCAAGCGTGGCAAAACTGTTGAAGAAATTTTGGGCTAAGAAATAGGTGAGTTACGATGAAAAAAATGAAAGTTACTCAAGTAAAATCGAGTGCCCATCGCCTAGCGAGCCATAAGGCTTGCCTAAAAGGTTTGGGACTGCGTCGCATCGGTCATACTGTTGAAGTTGAAGACACTCCATCAACTCGTGGTATGGTAAACCGTGTGATTTACATGGTTAAAGTGGAGGAAGTGTAATGGGTCTTAAGCTCAATGAACTATCACCAGCATTAGGTGCCAAGAAAAAAGCACTTCGTCGCGGTCGTGGTATCGGCTCAGGCTTGGGCAAAACTGGTGGTCGTGGTATTAAAGGTCAAACTTCTCGCTCTGGCTCAAGCATTCCAGCGGGCTTTGAAGGCGGTCAAATGCCGATTTATCGTCGTTTGCCAAAATTTGGCTTTACTTCAAAATTGGCGATGACAACCGCAGAAGTACGCCTGTCAGAGTTGAATAAAATTGAAGGCGATGTGGTAAGCGTAGAAACGCTAAAAGCAGCCAATATTATCCGTGGTGATATGAAGCGTGCCCGCATCATCTTATCTGGTGAAGTAACTCGTGCATTAACCTTTAAAGGCGTAAAAGTTACCAAAGGTGCAAAACAAGCAATCGAAGCTGCTGGCGGCAGCATCGAGGAGTAATCTATGAAACAGTCTGCGTCTCGTTCAGGCATACCCTTGAATCCACTGGCTTTCATTCGTAAGTATGATGAGCTATGGACTCGTATGTTGTTTTTGTTGGGGGCGTTGATTGTTTATCGACTTGGTTCGCATATTCCAGTTCCCGGTATGAATCCTGTCAGCCTTGCTGATTTTTTCCAGAGAAATGATAATACCTTTTTGGGTATGTTTAATATGTTCTCTGGGGGTGCTTTGGAGCGTATGTCAATTATGGCATTGGGAATTATGCCGTATATCTCTGCATCGATTGTGGTGCAGATGATGTCGGCGATTATCCCTTCGCTTGAGGCCTTAAAAAAAGAAGGTGAGTCTGGTCGTAGAACATTAAACAAGTACACCAGACAGGGTACACTGGCTTTGGCATTTGTGCAAGCTGTGGGCATGTCTACAGGCTTGATTGCTGGTGGACTGACTCTGACAACAGGGCTTAGTTTTTACATTCCTGCAGTAACATCATTGGTTGCAGGTTCGATGTTTTTGATGTGGCTTGGTGAACAGATTACTGAGCGTGGCGTTGGTAATGGTATTTCCATGCTAATCCTTGCAAGTATTATTGCAAGTGCACCGGGTATGATTTCCCAAGCATTTAGTCAAGACATGAATCTGATTGTGATGATGTTATTTGTTGTATTGGGCGTGGCCGTTACAGCTGGTATTGTTTATATTGAACGAGCTCAGCGACGAGTGCCTGTTAATTATGCCCAAAAGCAGCAACAAGGTCGCAAGGTCTATGCACAGCAACAGTCGCATTTGCCTCTGAAGATTAATATGGCAGGGGTGATTCCAGCAATTTTTGCCAGCTCATTGTTGTTGCTTCCAGCAAGCCTTGGGCAATGGGTAACGGTCAGTGAAAATCCGACACTTAGCCAAGAAATCTTACAAAATATTTCTTTGGTTTTGCAACCGGGGCAGCCGCTGTATTTGCTACTCTTTGGCGTGATGATTATCTTCTTCTGCTATTTTTATACAGCGTTGATGTTTAACCCAAAAGAAGTTGCTGAAAATTTAAAACGCAGCGGTGCGTATATTCCAGGCATTAGACCGGGACAACAAACCAAGCGATATTTGGATTTTGTTTTAAATCGCTTAACATTTATTGGTGCGATGTATATGACGATCATTTGCTTGATGCCAATGATTATTCAGTCAGTGTTTAATGTGCCAATTCCTTTAGGCGGTGCATCTTTATTGATTATGGTGGTTGTGTTGATGGACTTTATTGCACAGATACAAGCACATTTGATGACGCATCAATATCATAATCAAACATTAGTTAAATCACCAAATCGGTGAAGTTAGGAGCATGAAATGAAAGTTCAAGCATCTGTAAAAAAAATCTGTGGCAGCTGCAAAATTGTTCGTCGCAAGGGCAAAGTTCTTGTGATTTGCAGTTCAGAACCACGCCATAAACAGCGTCAAGGTTAATTTTACAAATTAATACTTGATATTTTGCAGCGGATAATGTATTATCCGCTTCTTGCCATGCTATCATTTGTTTATTTGATAGTGGTTAAACTTAGCAAATACATTGTATTTGTGCTAATGGAGAGAATCAATGGCTCGTATTGCCGGTGTAAACATTCCGGATAACAAACATGCTGTGATTTCACTAACTTACATTTTTGGTATCGGTCGTACCACTGCCAAGCAAATTCTTGCTAAGGTTGGTATCAACGAAACTACCAAAATTGGTTCGTTAGACGATTCACAACTGGATGCTGTCCGTGCAGAAGTTGCAAACTACACAGTAGAAGGCGATCTTCGTCGTGAAGTTTCAATGAATATTAAGCGTTTGGTTGATCTTGGCTGCTACCGTGGTCTTCGCCACCGTCGTGGTTTGCCAGTAAATGGACAACGCACAAAAACTAACGCGCGTACCCGCAAAGGTCCACGCAAAGCAATTAAAAAGTAACTAACTTAGGAAGCTAAAAGATGGCAAAAGACACTCGTAGCCGCAAAAAAGTGGCTCGTCGTTCGGTATCTGAAGGTATCGCCCACATTCATGCGTCTTTTAATAACACCATTGTAACGATCACTGATCGTCAAGGTAATGCATTGGCTTGGGCCACCTCTGGTGGACAAGGCTTCCGTGGTTCACGCAAATCTACACCATTTGCTGCTCAGGTAGCAGCTGAAGTTGCAGGCAAAACTGCACAGGAAACTTATGGTGTCAAGAATATCGATGTCTTGGTAAAAGGTCCAGGACCTGGTCGTGAGTCTGCGGTTCGTGCATTAGGTGCATTGGGTTATAAAATTAACAGCATCAGTGATGTAACACCAATTCCACACAACGGCTGCCGCCCACCTAAGAAGCGCCGCGTTTAAGGAGAGAGACACATGGCCCGTTATATTGGTCCAAAATTAAAACTATCGCGTCGTGAAGGCACTGACTTGCAATTGAAGTCAGGTGTTAAGCCTTTTGATGTGAAAACAAAAAAAGCAGGTCGCGTACCTGGTCAGCATGGCAATAGCCAAAGCAAAACTTCTGAATACGCATCACAGCTTCGTGAAAAGCAAAAAGTAAAACGCATGTACGGTGTGTTGGAGCGTCAATTCTCTAACTACTATAAAGAAGCTGCTCGTCAGCGTGGTGCAACAGGCGAAAACTTGCTAAGCATGCTTGAGCGTCGTCTTGACAATGTTGTATACCGCATGGGCTTTGGTGCAACTCGTGCAGAAGCACGCCAGTTGGTAAGCCATCGTGCAATCTTGCTTAAAAAAGCTGGTCGTGATGAATTTGTGCGTGTCAATATTCCATCTATCCAAGTACAAGATGGCGATGTAATTGCTGTGCATGAAAAGTCAAAAGAGCAATTGCGCATTAAAAACGCAGTTGAGCTTGCGACACAACGCGGCATTCCAGCATGGTTAGAAGTTGATCACAGCAAATTACAAGGCACATTCAAAACTGCACCAGATCGCAGCGAATTGCCAGCTGAAATCAATGAAAACTTGATTGTTGAGCTATATTCTAAATAATCCGAACTAAATCGAGGTGACACTATGACAAATGCAACTGAGTTTCTAACACCGAGCACAATTAATGTGGATACGGTTAATGAAACGACTGCAAAGGTCACGCTCGAGCCGTTAGAACGCGGTTTTGGGCATACATTGGGTAATGCTCTGCGTCGCATTCTATTGTCTTCGTTATCAGGTGCTGCTGTTGTAGAAGCCGAAATTGAAGGCGTTGATCATGAGTATTCAACGCTTGAAGGCTTGCAAGAAGATGTGTTGGATTTATTACTAAATCTAAAATCACTTGCCATCATTTTGCACGATCAAAACGAAGCATATTTAACTTTGGATAAACAGGGTGCAGGTGTTGTAACTGCAGCTGATCTACAATTACCACATAATGTTGAAATTGCCAATCCAGAATTGGTATTGGGTACATTAAGCGAACGCGGTCATCTAAAAATGCGTCTGCGTGTGGTAACTGGTCGTGGTTATGATCCTGCCAATCAGCGTCGTGAAGATGCCAATTCAAAAATCATTGGTCGCCTAAAACTTGATGCAAGTTTTAGCCCAATTATTCGTGTGGCATACGATGTTGAAAATGCTCGTGTTGAACAGCGTACCGACCTTGATAAACTGATTATCGAGCTAGAAACCAACGGTACGATCGATCCTGAAGAGGCAATTCGCAAGGCTGCAACCATTTTGCAGCAGCAGATTGCTATTTTTGTGGATTTGGAAGCAGAAGAAACCCCTGAACCTATCAAAGAAAAAGAAGAGATCGACCCTGTGCTATTACGCCCAGTGGACGATCTTGAGCTAACGGTTCGTTCGGCAAACTGCTTAAAAGCTGAAAACATTTATTACATCGGCGACTTGGTGCAGCGTTCAGAAACTGAATTGCTAAAAACACCAAATTTGGGTAAAAAATCATTGACCGAGATTAAAGATGTACTTGCATCAAAAAATCTTGAGCTTGGCATGCGTCTAGACAATTGGCCACCAAGCGATTTGCGAGTTGATGATCGTTTTTCTTACCGCAGCCGCTAATTTAAAGGATATTGACCATGCGACATCGTAAAAGCGGAGTCAAGCTGGGTCGCACCAGCAGTCATCGTAAGGCCATGTTCCAGAACATGACTAATTCATTGTTTGAACATGAGCTAATCAAAACCACATTGCCAAAAGCAAAAGAGCTTCGCCGTGTGGCAGAGCCTCTGATTACTTTGGCGAAAGAAGATAGCGTAGCTAATCGCCGTTTGGCATTCAGCCGTATGCGTAATAAAGCTATGGTTGGTAAGCTGTTTGGCGAACTTGGACCACGCTATCAAACTCGTCCAGGTGGTTATTTGCGTATCATCAAGTGCGGTTTCCGTGATGGTGATAATGCACCAATGGCTTATGTTGAGCTTGTGGATCGTCCATAATTTTGGCAATTAATAAAAAACCCTGATTTGACATCAGGGTTTTTTATTGGGTATTTATAATAAATTGCCGAATGTTGACACCACCTTGGTGAATGAGCTCAATTTTATCATTGCTAAGATTAACCACCGTGCTTATAAAGGCGGGTATTTCATCCAAATCCACATAGAGATCGACAAGATCACAGAAATCTCCATAATCCATGAGATTGAACAATTCCCACCACAAATACAAACCGTCGTGATTAGAGACAACTGCATCAGAGATAACAACAGGAAAACTAACAAATGCCACACTGCTGGCGACAGGTAACATAAAATCAATACCAGAGCCAAGATTTGTATTCAAGATACGATGAGCAGAATTACTGATGCTGGTATACTGGGCGATGTGTGATAAATCGCGACAGACAAGCCGAGCCAAAGGTTGATGTCGAGTGATGCAACAAAGTTTCTCAAAAGCAGATTTGGCATGCAATGAGATTATCAAGGTCTATAAAGCAATCTCTCATAAAACTCCGTGTGAGGGTTGGTTGAAATGGTAAAACAACCAAATTAGCCGTCTGGCATCGGCGGGTAGACGGTTTGGGGTTTGTAGATATTGATAGGCTTGGGCAAAGACATCACTGGCAAAAGTGCTGCCACTGGCATCAAAATCAGCATTCAGATTGTCTTGAGAAACAAAAAATGTGCGATTGATGGCAAGGCTTAGCAGGCATTCAATGGCTTGTGGCTTGATTTCAACTTGCTCAAAGAGTCGCTGGCTGCCCTCATCTCGCCCATCAGGACAATACCAATAGCCAAAATCATCAAGCTGCCGCCGCTTGGCACCTGCAATGCACCAATGACTGATTTCGTGCAAGGCACTTTGAAAAAACCCATGAGCAAACTCAATGCGGGCAGGACTACCGTGCTTGGGTGCAAAATATTCAGGTTCATTCACGCCACGCACAAGCTGTGTCGGCATGGGGCTGTGGGCATAAATGCTATTAAATAACTCAATCAACCAGTCGGTCAATGCCTTATCATCTGTCTTATCAAGTGCTTGCCAGTTGTTTAGCCATGCCCAGTTTTTTTGCTGAAAATGACAAGTTGCAGACCGTATGTCTGAGATAATGCCATCATCATGATAAAAATTGTGCCACAAAGCGACAATTTCATCACGATTGTCAGCATTGTTGCGTAGCAGATTGGGTGATAGGTGGTTAAAATCAATGTACATCGGTTGCTATTGGCTACAGAAGGTGGTTGGGGATTACTAAGGTGGATTTGCAAAGCATAAAAATAATATATTATAAGCCAAGCGTTGCCAAGTCAAGCAGACTGATTGTCAGCCGATGACAAATTCCATAATTACGAAATTTTGCGTGAATTCTTACTGATTTTGTGAAATAATAGCATCATCACCAATAAGATTGATGGACTTATGACAACAACAGACAAGCAATTACCTGCCAATATCATGCTGGAGAAATGGGCGGACATTGGTTTTTTTTGGCAAGGGGCATTGACCATTGCCGAGTTGCCACGACTGGCAGAGCAGGCAGAGATTGATGGCGTGCTTGCTGCATCGGTGGCATTAGCAAAAACTGATGGTATAATTTGGCTAAACTATCAATTAAGTGGTACTTTGTTATTACAGTGCCAACGCTGCCTTGAGCCGCTGTCATTACAGACACAGGAGCAATATCGCTTGGCTGTGCTGGCAGATGAGGCACAAACTGCCTTGATTGATGATGCTGATTATTTGTTGCTTGATGAGCTGGGTGCTGGCAATGTACACAAATTGCCCATCAAGCAGTTAATGGAAGATGAATTGTTGCTCGGCTTGCCGCTGTCGCCACGACATGACGATTGTCAGATGCTAATCAATGATGATGATACTCAAGAGCAAGAGCCTGAGGATAACCCCTTTGCGATACTTGCTGGCTTAAAAGGAAAACTATCCTAAATCAAGCAAATTTGGCACAGACGGCTTTTTTATGAAAAGATTTGTAATTTTTTGCGATTAGGCTTTGAAATTTGCAAGATTTTTGCGTATAATACAGCGTTTATTGTGCAATGGTCTATGATGCACGGCGATTAATTGATGCCAAATCGCATTGGTACAAATTGACAAAGACGCACGAACCTTGTTTGTTTAGGCATTTTGCCTGACTGATGAATTTAGATTAGGAGCTATCATGGCAGTTCAACAAAACCGCAAGAGCCGCTCACGCCGTGATATGCGTCGTTCTCACGACCATATCGCCATTGCTGAGCTAAGCATTGATTCTACAACTGGCGAAAAACATCTTCGCCACCACGCAACCAAAGATGGTTTTTATCGTGGTCGCCAATTGTTCAAAGTTAGCCAAGACAGCTAATTTTGCTTTGCTGATAAAACCAAGCCACAAGAAGGCTTGGTTTTTTATTACCAGTTGTTTGCTAATTTGGGTAAACAATCGTTTATTTTTGTGGTAAAATTGGCAAATGACCAAACGGCACAGGAACTACTGCGTCAAATTTGGTGAAAATTTGAACAAATAAGATAATCGGTTGCTTGGTGTAAATAGCCAAGCCAAAGGATATAACATGACACAAGATAACACCAGTTTGACAAAACGCTTGGCGGTGGTTTTTCCGGGTCAAGGCTCGCAAACCGTTGGCATGATGAATGAACTGGGCGAAGTACATGAGGTGGTGAGGACAACCTTTGCTGAAGCAAGTGCAGCTTTGGGTTTTGATTTGTGGGAAATTACCCAAGACGAAACTCGCCTCAATCAAACAGAATTCACCCAGCCTGCTCTGCTTACTGCCAGCATTGCCATCTGGCGGATTATTGAGCCGATGCTTGCCAAGCAGTCGTTGAAGCCTGTGTATTTGGCGGGGCATTCATTGGGTGAATACAGTGCATTGGTTGCCTCTGGCGTACTTAGCTTGGCAGATGCGGTCAGACTTGTGCATGAGCGAGGTAAGCTGATGACGGCAGCGGTATCAGGGATAGATACCCAAATGGCAGCGGTGCTGGGGCTGGATGATGAGCAGGTGCTAAGCTTGTGCGAAGAAATCAGCAGCAGTGTAGGCGTGGTAAATGCTGCCAATTTTAATAGCGTAGGTCAGGTGGTGATTGCAGGCACACAAATTGGCGTTGAGGCAGTGTTGTCAGCAGTTGAAGGGCTGGGCAAAAAGGCAGTGCCGCTAAAAGTATCCGTGCCATCGCATTGTGCTTTGATGAACCCTGCAAATGAAGCATTGGCAAAATTGCTTGATGGCACCAAGTTTTATCCTGCAAACATTCCCGTGATTCAAAACCGCCATGCCAAAGTGCATACCGAAATTGCGGACATTAAACTGGCATTGACCGAGCAGCTATCGATGCCTGTACAATGGGCAAAAACCATGCAAAAACTTGCCGATGGGCAGGTTGAATTGATTATTGAATGTGGGCCGGGCAATGTTTTGTCAAACTTGGCAAAGCGTCAGCAAACCCCCATTACCGCCTTGCCAACGGATAAATTGGCACGATTAGAAAAGCTGGAGAATTTGGCATGAGTAGAAAGATTGTATTGGTAACGGGTGCAAGCCGTGGTATTGGCAAGGCGATTGCTCAGCGTTTTGCTGCCGAAGGGCATTTTGTCATCGGCACCGCAACCAGTGAAAAGGGTGCAGAAGCCATTGCCGAATATCTGAGTGAGTCGGGCGGCATTGGGCGTGTGCTTGATGTATGCAGCGATGAGGCGATTGATAAATTATTTGAAGAGATTGACAGTGTCTATGGCGGCATTAATGTGTTGGTGAATAATGCAGGCATTACCAAAGATGGACTGCTGATGCGTATGAAAGACGAGGATTGGGCAAGTGTGATTGATACCAATCTTAGTTCAATTTATCGCATGAGTCGCCGTGCCGTGCGTGGCATGATGAAGGCCAGACAAGGTCGCATTATCAACATTACCTCTGTGGTTGGGCAGATGGGCAATGCAGGTCAGAGTAATTATGCAGCAACCAAGGCAGGTGCCGAAGGCTTTAGCCGTGCTTTGGCACGCGAGATAGGCTCTCGTGGGGTAACGGTAAACTGTGTCGCACCGGGCTTTGTAGAAACAGACATGACCGAAGAGTTGGACGAGCGACTCATCAGCTCCATGCTTGACGCTGTTCCACTTGGACGCATGGCTCAACCAGAAGAGATTGCAGCAGCGGTATCATTTCTTGCCAGTGATGATGCCAGCTATATCACAGGAGCCGTCTTGGCGGTCAATGGCGGCATGTATATGTAACCATCAGCCGACACGGCGAAAAATGATTGACAAATTTTCAGATTGTCGTTATTATAAAAAGTGAACAAATGTAGCCATAAATGCTTGCACTTTTTGTGCAAATGCTTTATGATAGCCACAAGTTTTAAACAAGCCAAATGCAGCACGGTGCTGTCGGCTTATATTTATGAAGGAAACTATTATGAGCGATATCGAAGCTAAAGTAAAAGATGCAGTAGCTGAGCAACTTGGTCTGAGCGTTGAAGAGATCAAAAACGAAGCCTCTTTCATGGACGATTTGGGTGCTGATTCATTGGATTTGGTTGAGCTGGTTATGGCTTTTGAAAGCAGCTTTGGCATCACCATTCCTGATGAAGATTCAGCCGAGCTGACCACTGTACAAAAAGCCATTGATTATGTTTCTGCAAAAGTTGCATAATAATCAATTTTGCACAAAGCCACTCCTTGAGAGTGGTTTTTTGTTGTACGCTTAGCACAGTTAGGATACATCTTGTAACGCATTTATCATCAAACTCACATACAAGTTACGCAAAATTGGCTTATACTAAATCCATTAAATATCCACCAAGTAAAAACCATTGGGAGTTATTATGAGCGTATTTAGTTTTGCAAAAGAAATTGGCGATAAATTGTTCAATCGCAACAAGCCAGCAGCACAAACCGAGCAGGCAGCACCTGCGGCTGAGCCAACCGCACAGGAGATTGCCAATTTGCTTTTGGCACGCATTCAGGCACAAAATGTAAATATCAGTGGCTTGGTTGTCAATTATAACAGCGATACAGACACAGCAACACTGTCTGGCGTTGCCGAAACGCAGGCAGATCGTGAGCGTGCGCGTCTGGCCGTGGGCAATGTACAGCATGTGGCAACGGTGGTTGATGAAATTGAGGTCAAAGAGCCAGCAGCAGAATCTCGTTTTTATACCGTAAAATCTGGCGACACTTTGTCAAAAATCGCCAAAGAAATGTACGGCAATGCCAATGATTATATGAAAATCTTTGATGCCAACAAGCCTATGCTATCTCACCCTGACAAAATCTATGTCGGACAGGTATTGCGTATTCCTGAGTGATTGATTGGCTTGCTCATGATAAAAATCCTAGGCGATGGCTTGGGATTTTTGTTTACTTGACAAGAAATTTATCATCACCAAGCTACCCAATGCCAAGGTATGCGTTGTCAAATAAGGCTTATCAGCACACAAAGCCAAGAAGATTGCCAGATAAACAGGCTTTATACAACCGATAGGGCGTGTAGCTGCTCAATTGCCCATAGAATATGCTCATCAAGCATTTCATTGTCGCCAAGTCGCTGGGTGAGGGCGTTTAGCACTGTGTTTAATGCATGCCGATCGGTTGGCTGACAATTGCCCAAAGCGATGGCGGTGTTACGCAACAAGTGCAAATATCCCGTGCGTCTTAGTGGCGACCCTTCGGTTTTTGTCAAAAATTCCGCCTCGCTCCATTGCCAAACATCAAGCAGCCAAATATCATCAAGCCCATGCCGTGGAGCATAATCAGCCACTGTGCTGATTTTGGCGTAGCGATTCCATGGGCAAATCAGCTGGCAATCATCACAGCCAAAAATACGATTGCCAATGGCTTTGCGATATTTATGATCAATACTGCCTTTGTGCTCGATGGTCAGGTATGAAATGCACGCGGCGGCATCAAGTGTATGCGGTGCAATAATCGCCCCTGTTGGGCAGATGTCAATACAGGCACTGCAACTGCCACAGTGCGATTTGGTTGCGTGCGGTTGATTTTTTTCTGCCAAATCCAAGCTAATAAACAACTCGCCGAGATTAAAAAATGAGCCTGCTTGACGATTGATGAGCAAAGTATGCTTGCCTGTCCAGCCAAGGCCAGCGGCATCAGCAATGGGGCGTTCAAAAATCGGTGCCGAATCACTAAATGGGCGAAAAACAAAAGGCTTGTCAGCCCCAATGTGTAAATGTTGCCAATTGGGCAGTTCATTCTCTATGGCGATGGCAAGTTTTTTTAGCTGCTGACGCACGGTTTTGTGATAATCACGCCCTCTGGCATAACGAGCGATGATGGCATGGTTGGGACGGTGATTATCCTCAACGCAGCGAGGTGTGGGCGTTGTGTGCAGATAGTCCATGCGGACGCTGATGATGGTTTTGGCGTGCTCAACCAGTTTGTGCGGATTGGCGCGCAGTTCATGATTTTCGTGCAAAAAATCCAAAGTGCCGTTTAGCCCTTGATTTAGCCATTGTTTGAGAGCTTGGGTTTGTTGGGCAAACAGTGGGTGATGCACACTCAAAAATCCACAATCAGCAAAACCAAGCTCTTGTGCTTTTTGGCGAATCCATGCTCTTACTTCGGCGATGTCATCACTTGGTTGCATGGCAATCAAATCAGTCATAACAATGCTCGGTGATGGCTTGGCGTATCTGTATGATTTTATTATGAATTTGCTCGCTGCTCAGGAGAACCCTATCGCCTGTGGCACTCACTTCGTAGACTTCGCCACCTGTTTGTAGCGTTTGTAAATTGCTTGTCAAATATTGGCAAACGCTGCGGCGATCTGGCTGGGCAGGATTAAGATGATGCACGCGAACTTGCTCAAACGCCGCATTAATTGGTGGCAACTGGCTATAACGCACCTCGCCGAACTGCCCTGTGCTTTTGTAGGCGTTGCCTGCATGACAAACACCAGCCAAAAAAAGCACGGCAAGCATGGTAACTGATGCTTGAGTGTGCCTATTATTTTTGGTGCTTGCCTGCCAAATAACCATGCCAACATACCTACCGAGTCAATCTGTCAATATTGTACCATCGTCTTGGGCGAAAATCATCGTTGTTTGATACTTTATCATCAGATGGGCAATGTGCGGTGATGAGCCAATGCCAAGATATAAATATTAGTTATGATAATTTTATAAACCATAACAAATATTTTGCTATAGCCAAACAAAAAAGCAAGAAAAAATGGCTTGGCAATCGATTGCTTTTCAGGTAAGATAGGGGTATATTTTGGATGTATAACAACATCGTTGGTCGGCGTAGCATTTATCAAAGGCTGCGTTTGTGTGATTGGTGCTATCAAATTACCGTTTGATGACGCAAAATCATACATTGCAATAAGACTTATCGGTCTGCAAGACACAAGAAATTTCTCCATGCTTTCTTGTTTGGACTAGCTCCAATTCTCTTGCCTTGCCATAAGTTATTGCACCAGTAGAGCGGCATTGATGCTGCATTCATTTTGTTACAGCTTGTTAGCAAAAGGATAATAACTTATGAGTCAAACCACCCAAGCCCCAAATATGACAGGGCATACCCAAACCAAAGACGCTGCTGCACATTTTCGTGCATTGCAACAAGCACTGGCAGATGGCAAGACAGTGATGATGTCTGGTGCCGAAATGTTGGTTCAGGCATTGATTGATGAAGGGGTTGAATATATTTTTGGCTACCCTGGTGGGGCGGTTTTGCATATTTATGATGCCTTATTTAAGCAGGATAAGATTGAGCATATTTTGGTACGCCATGAGCAAGCAGCTGGACACATGGCAGATGCTTATAGCCGCACAACGGGCAAAACAGGCGTGGTGCTTGCCACATCAGGGCCGGGTGCAACCAACACAGTAACAGCAATTGCCACAGCTTTTATGGACTCTATTCCGATGGTGGTGTTGTCAGGGCAAGTGCCAAGCAGCTTGATTGGTGATGACGCATTCCAAGAGTGTGATATGGTTGGTATCTCTCGCCCAATTGTTAAGCACAGTTTTCAAATTCGCCATGCCGAAGAGATTCCAGCAGTTATCAAAAAAGCCTTCTTTATCGCAGCTTCTGGACGACCTGGCCCTGTGGTGGTTGATATTCCAAAAGACATGACCAATCCAAGCGATAAGTTCGTCTATCATATGCCAGATACGGTCAATATTCGCTCATACCAACCAACACACAAAGGGCATGGCGGTCAAATCAAAAAAGCCATTGATACTTTGCTTGCTGCCAAGCGTCCTGTATTGTACTCAGGAGGCGGTGTGGTGCTTGGCAATGCCAGTGAAGAATTACGCCAGCTTGCTGATTTATTGCGACTGCCAGTAACAAATACATTGATGGGGCTGGGGGCATATCCTGGTTCTGGCGAGCAGTTTCTTGGTATGCTTGGTATGCATGGCACTTATGAGGCGAATATGACTATGCACCATGCCGATGTGATTTTGGCAGTGGGGGCAAGATTTGATGACCGTGTAACAAATAATGTCAAAAAATTCTGCCCAAATGCAACCATCATTCATATTGATGTTGATCCTGCCAGCATCTCAAAGACCATCACAGCACATATTCCGATTGTTGGTGATGTGAAACCAGTGCTGAACGAGATGCTTGCTTTGCTGCAACAAAGCGATCAGCGACTTGATGAACACGCACTAAAAGACTGGTGGCAGCAAATTCATGAATGGCGTAAGCGGCACGGTCTGCGTTATGGCGATGATGACGCTGCAGCTGAGCTGCATGGCATCAAACCGCAGCATGTGGTTGAGACTTTGTACAAGCTCACCGATGGCAAGGCGATTATCACCAGTGATGTCGGTCAGCATCAAATGTTTGCCGCTTTATATTATAAATATGATGAACCTCGCCAATGGCTAAATTCAGGCGGTCTTGGTACGATGGGCGTAGGCCTGCCTTATGCAATGGCGGCAAAATTGGCTTGCCCTGAAAAGACAGTGGTCTGTATCACAGGCGAAGGTTCAATTCAGATGAATATCCAAGAGCTATCCACTTGCCTGCAGTATAACTTGCCTGTGAAGATTTTGAATCTTAACAATGCCCAATTGGGCATGGTTAAGCAGTGGCAAGATATGCTGTACGAGGGTCGCCATGCCCAAAGTTACATGAAATCTCTGCCAGATTTTGTCAAACTTGCCGAAAGTTATGGGCATAAGGGCGTCAAAATCACCAATCCTGCAACAATGGAAAGCGAGCTAAAAGCCGCTCTTGAGATGGACGGATTGGTATTTATTGATGTTTATGTGGACAGAGGCGAGCATGTGTATCCAATGCAGGTTGCTGGTCAGTCTATGCGTGATATGTGGTTATCAAAAGGGGAGCGTACCTAATGTCAGGTCAATTACAAAAGCATCTTATTTCTGTATTGATGGAAAACGAAGCAGGGTCGCTGTCTCGTGTGGTGGGGCTGTTCAGTCAGCGTGGCTATAACATTGATACGCTCAATGTTGCCGCAACCGATGATCCAACCATTTCTCGCTTGACGCTAACAACAATCACTACGCATGACAAGATTGAGCAAATCACCAAGCAGTTGCACAAATTGATTGAGGTGGTAAAAGTACAAAACCTATCCGATTTAAGCGGTGGCAATCACATTGAGCGTGAGCTAATGCTGATTAAAGTGCGTGCGATGGGGTCGCACCGAGAAGAGGTCAAACGCAGTGCTGATATTTTCCGTGCCCAAATTGTTGATGTCAGCCCCAATTTGTACACCATCTTAATCACAGGTGATGCAGACAAGTTGGACGGCTTTATTGATGTGATTGGTCGTGATAAAATCCTAGAAGTTGTGCGTAGTGGCGTGATTGGTATTGCACGGGGCGAGCGAACTTTGAGTTTGTGAGCGTATAGTAATGACAAAATTCTTAAAACCAAATTTAACCAAAAAGCAAAAGCCAATTCTTCAAATGGCATAAATAAGTTTTGATATCAGATTAACCTATGATGTTTGATACAAGCTTTATTAAAAAAGCCGAAATGTATGCTTTGATTGCCGCCATCTTAAATGGACTAATTGGGGTATTCACTAGGCTAGCGTTTGAGTTTGATGATGAATTGTCACCAAGTGCCTTGGCTTTTTTTAAATGTTTTTTTGCCTTTTTGTTGGTCGCTGTAGTCTGTGTTATTCAGCCAAAGCGTATTAACAAAGTAGCTTTGCTGGCAAAACAGTGGTATAAATTTGCCTTGCTGAGCTTTTTGGGTATTTTTTGTTTGTATTTTTTTGAAACTTGGGCTTTTAGCAAAGCGTCCATTTCCTTGGTTTCGTTTTTGACCTATGCATCAGGTGTGGTAACTTTATTATTGGCGATGCTATTTTTAAATGAAAAAATAACCAGCCATAAAATGATTGCGTTTGCCAGTATTATTTCTGGTGTGTGCCTTCTTTTTTTATTTGAGCAAGGCGTTAGTGGTTCTATTTGGGGTATGGTACTGGCTTTGTTGGGCGGCCTTGGCTACTCGCTATTTATTTTTTTATCAAAGGTCTTAAGCATTGGCAGTGGTTTGGCACAGCTTTTTTGGTTATTTGCCTTTGGTAGTGTTTATTTGTTTTTGCCTTGGTATGCTCAAGGAATGCAACTGCCAAGCGGCATGGCTTGGCTGATGATCGCTTGCCTTGTACTGTTACCAACTATTGGTGGGTTTTATTTTACAACCAAGGCGGTGCAATACGGACAGGCTAGCAAAGTACAAATCATTGAGACATCAGACCCGATGTTTGCAACCTTATTTGCATTCGTTGTTTTTGGTGATACATTAGGGTGGTTTGGGTATCTTGGAACTGGTTTTATTTTGTTTGGTTTGTTACTATCCGTTAAAAAATGACATATTATTAAGCATGGCAATGCTCATTGGTTGATGAGACTGCTTTTTTAAACCCGCCCAACAGGGCAAACCATTAAGGAAACTCGTATGAGCTTAAATATCTATTATGACAAAGATTGTGATTTGTCTATCATTCAAGGCAAAAAAGTTGCCATCATCGGCTATGGTTCGCAAGGCCATGCCCACGCCTTGAACCTAAAAGACAGTGGCGTTGATGTAACCGTGGGCTTGCGTGCTGGCTCTCACTCTTGGAAAAAGGCTGAAAACGCTGGTCTAAAAGTTGCCGAAACTGCCGAGGCGGTCGCTGGTGCTGATGTGGTGATGATTTTGACCCCTGATGAGTTTCAGCGTCAGCTTTATAAAGAAACCATCGAACCAAATATCAAGCAGGGTGCAACGCTTGCCTTTGCTCACGGTTTTGCCATTCATTATAACCAGGTTGAGCCACGAGCCGACCTTGATGTAATTATGGTTGCCCCAAAAGCCCCAGGCCATACCGTGCGTTCGGAATTTGTCAAAGGTGGCGGTATCCCTGATCTTATCGCTGTATGGCGTGATGTGTCAGGCACAGCCAAGCAAGTTGCTCTATCTTATGCCTCAGGCGTGGGCGGTGGCCGCTCGGGCATCATCGAAACCACCTTCAAGGACGAAACCGAAACCGACCTATTTGGTGAACAAGCCGTATTGTGCGGCGGTGCGGTTGAGCTTGTCAAGATGGGCTTTGAGACTTTGGTTGAGGCAGGTTATGCTCCAGAGATGGCGTATTTTGAGTGCTTGCATGAGTTGAAATTGATTGTTGATTTGATGTACGAAGGCGGTATCGCTGACATGAACTACTCAATTTCTAACAATGCAGAATTTGGCGAATATGTAACAGGTGTTGAGGTTATCAACGACCAATCTCGTGAAGCGATGCGTAACGCGTTGAAGCGTATCCAGTCTGGCGAATATGCCAAGATGTTTATTGCTGAAGGTCAGCTTAACTACCCATCAATGACCGCTCGCCGCCGCAATAATGCTGCTCACCCAATTGAAACCACAGGTGCCAAGCTGCGTGCGATGATGCCTTGGATTGGTGGCAATAAGATTATTGACAAAGAGAAAAACTAATCGCTCTTATAATAACCGCCCATTTGAACCGACCCCCAAATCTTAGACACAAGATTAAAGGTTAGGTTGATAAAGCTAAGTGGTTTGACCAAGGACTAAGCTTCTGTATCTGACAGGAC
>NZ_FTNU01000009.1 GCF_900156515.1 Moraxella cuniculi DSM 21768
GCCATCACAGACAGCTTGAAATCAAGTGTGTATTTTGCCATAGAAAGCACCCCAAGAGTTAGTAGTGGAATGTCTAACTTTTGGGGTGCGGTTCAATTCAGGGGTTTTTTATTTTTATCAGAAAATTAAACGAAAAAATGTTGCCAAAATAAATAAGATTTGTTATTATTTGAAAATAAATGATAATCTTTATCATTACTATTTTTATCTTTATAGTTAAATTTTAATTCAAGGATTGATAAATTATTATGAAAAAATCATCGCTAAAACTCTCGCCGCTTGTGCTTGGTATATTAACCGCCACAACGGGTTTTGCCAACACCACCCAACCTAGCACCGTGCCAAGCGTGCAGCTTAGCAAAACCGTCGTCATCGCCAAACGCAACAAAGCCGCCAACACAGAATCGCTTGGTCGTGATGAGCTTGATAATAACATGGTGCGTGATGTGCGTGATTTGGTACGCTACTCCACCGATGTCGGCATTGCTGACAATGGTCGCCACCTAAAAGGCTTTGCCATGCGTGGCGTTGAGGGCAACCGAGTCGGCATTAGCATTGATGGTGTCAATCTGCCAGATTCCGAAGAAAACACCCTGTATGCTCGCTATGGCAATTTTAATCCATCTCGGCTAAGCATTGATACAGAGCTTGTGCGTAATATCAGCCTTGAAAAAGGAGCGAATTCTTTTAATTCAGGCAGCGGTTCATTGGGCGGCACGGTACAATACCGCACGCTTGATGCTGGCGATATTTTAACTGGCGATGATACACTCGGAGGCATCGTTCGCACAGGATATGCCAGCAAAAATCGTGAATGGACGCACACCATCGGCACCGCCTACCAAAACGACAACTTCGAAGCACTGGCACTGTACTCACAGCGTCAAGGTCATGAGCTAAAAAGCCGCGGCAAAGGCAACTTGACACTGGGCAGCGAAAGCCAACGCCCAGACCCTGCCACGCACAAAAACCGCAGTTATCTGGCAAAACTGGCATGGCAAATCACACCAAATCATCGAATTGGTGCCAGCATTAATGGACAAAATGGCAAAAACTACACCGATGAACGCTCTTATATGCTGCTGTCCTCTATGTGGCGTGAGGCTGATGATAGACAAAAACGCACCAACAGCAACCTGTTTTATGAATACAGCCCACCAAGCGATTGGCTTGCCAAGTTGCGTGTTGATTACGACAAACAAAAAACCGATTTATCGGCGATTAATTATAAAGGCACGCACCCTTATGATTGGCGAACCAACACCCAATCTGCCGAGAAAAATTTAGACGAAATTTTTGACCGCCGTATGCAAACCGACTTTGATCGCCTAAGCCTGCGTGCTGATTTTCAGCCCTTTGGCAGCACCATTGGTGAGCATACCCTCTCTGCCAAAGCCTATGTGGCACGCCGCGACTTTAAAAACATCAACAATGACCGTGGCGGTGTTGGCACAAATTACGCCTACCAAAATACCTATACCATTCAGTATCCGATGCGTACTGAGCAGCTTGGCATCTCTATCAAAGACAGTGTGCGTCTTACTGAACGGCTGTCAGCCGCTGCAGGCTTACGATACGACCAAGAGACCATCAAACCCCAAGAGCTAAATGCTGCATGCAGTCAGGCTTGCACCAGTGAAGGCAAACCTGATGGCAAGACTTTTAAGGTTGCCAGTGGTTTTGCAGGGGTTAATTGGCAATTTAGCCCAGCTTGGAAAACAGGCTATCAAATCAGCACAGGCTACCGTGTGCCAACCGCCTCAGAGATGTATTTTACCTTCAAAAATCCATACGGCACTTGGAAATCAAACCCAGAGCTTAAGCCCGAAAAAAGCCTAAGCCACAGTTTATCTTTGCAAGGTTATAATAACAAGGGGTTGCTTGATTTGGGACTGTACACCTCTTCATATCGAGACTTTTTGTCCGAACAGACCAGTTTGATTGTGCAACAAGAATATGGTCGTACCTATCAAACTCCGATGAATCAAACAGTCAATATTGACAAAGCTCGCATCTCTGGACTGGAATTGCAAACTAAGCTGAACCTGGATCAAATCTTTCCTGTAGCCAAAGGCTGGAAATTTTATGGCTCATTAGGCTACAGTCGTGGTAAACTATCCACAGGCAATAGCTTATTGTCAATCCAACCCATAAAAGGTATCGTCGGCATTGATTACGAAGCACCAACAGGCAAATGGGGTGTCTTTAGTCGCCTTAGTTATTTGGGTGCAAAAAAAGCAAATGATGCCAAAGTTGAGGACATCAAAAGCCGCTGCCTTGCTTATGAATTTGACTGGTGGACTGGCGAAAATGTCTGCAATCGTACCGAATTGTACAAAGAGACCATTACCGCACCTTATTTGAACAAATCCGCTCAAGTATTTGATATTTTTGGTTTTTATAAACCAACAGAGCGTGCCACTGTTCGTGCTGGTGTTTATAATGTATTTGACCGCAAATATCATACTTGGGACGCATTGCGTGGCATTAACAGCTACGGCACAACCAACACGGTTGATAGACAGGGCAAAGGCTTAGAACGCTTCTATGCACCTGGTCGCAACTTTGCCGTATCGCTTGAATATAAATTTTAACCCGCAGTGGCAGTGCTTGCAGCCCAAGCCACAAGCCTGCCCAAACCCACTCACCAAAGGAGAGCATACATGAGTGATTTAACTTTTGCTGATAAGCTAAAAGAACAAACCCGCACCGTGCATGACAGTGTGGATAATTTGGTAATGTCAGTTAAGCCTTTTGACAGCAAAGAAAACTACATTAATTTTTTAAAACTACAATCTGTCTTTCATCGCATTGTTGATGATATTTATAAAGACACTACCCTAAACCAAGCCATCAACGATTTGGCACAAATGGCTCGCTATGATGCCGTGCTGGCGGATTTGGCGGATTTGGGACAGGCGAAATATCAGTTTGCCGAGCCTTTGCCAAAACCCACTGGCAATCAAGCCATCGGCTGGTTGTACTGTGCCGAAGGTTCAAATATCGGTGCGGCATTTTTGTTCAAAGATGCCAAAGAAAAGCTCGGATTTGACGAAAAATTTGCCGCCCGCCATCTGGACGCACACCCTGACGGTCGTGGCAAGCACTGGAAGGCGTTTCGCGAACACTTAAATAATCTAAATCTTGATGAAAATGCCCAAAATGAAGCCATCGCTGGTGCGATCGATGCTTTTGAATTTTATAAGGCAACATTGCGTCAAATTTTTCATCAAGCCCAAGCATAACCACCCACTTAATCGTACCATGTTTGGCGACCGCTCAAGCACAATACTTTCGCTTGGGTAAAAACCATCTGGTCGGTTTTGTATGATTATGCAGAGTGATTATTGCACCAACCTTATTGCCAAACTGGATTTTTCCAGCTTGGTAATTTTATGTGCTGCTTTATTGCGTTTATTTGGCATAAAATTAAGATAATTAAATCCTTTAAATTTCAATAAGTTACAAACTTTATCAACAAAAATACCAAATTTTCCCCAAAAAAAGTTTGACAGTTGATAAATTTCGTATATAATACGCACCACAAAGACGATGAACAAGGCGAAAATCAAGTTCTTTAAAGTTTTTGAAAATGTTACTTAAAATGCGATACCTTGACACAGTATCATAAAAAAGCATTTTAGGGTGGTTAGCTCAGTTGGTAGAGCATCTGCCTTACAAGCAGAGGGTCAGCGGTTCGATCCCGTTACCACCCACCACTTAGCAGCGGTAGTTCAGTTGGTTAGAATACCGGCCTGTCACGCCGGGGGTCGCGGGTTCGAGCCCCGTCCGCTGCGCCATTTTTAGTGTGGCTTTTATTAGCTTTTCACTTTCTCCCCAAGTCTCCCCTGTCTTGGGGATTTTTTCTTGTCAAAACATCGGTTTTTGGCAAGCAGCAACTGCCAATTTACACCATCTCATCAAGGATGTTTTGTAATAAATTCTATGCTAAAATAAGCATTTATAAAGCACTTAGCAATAACCAGCAAATTGAGCCAGCCATGTCCAGCACGCCAACCGTATTTAATCCAAAAGCACAAAAAAACACAGAATCGGCCTACCATCATCAAGCCAATCATAACCAAAATCGCACTGTCGCCCAGACAGCAAATGCCGTCAAACCATCATCAAGCAACAATCCCAAAATCGGCTTTGTTTCGCTGGGTTGCCCAAAGGCACTCGTTGATAGTGAACGCATTATTACAGAGCTGACTCGTGAAGGATATCAAGTCGCCAAAGATTATGATGGTGCGGATTTGGTGGTGGTCAATACTTGTGGCTTTATTGAATCAGCTGTGCAAGAAAGCCTAGATGCCATCGGCGAAGCAATTAACAAAAATGGCAAAGTGATTGTAACAGGCTGTCTAGGCAAAGATGCCGAAAAAATTCGCACCATGCACCCTGCAGTGCTTGCAGTTACAGGGGCTCATGCTTATCAAGAAGTGGTAACGGCAGTAACTCATCATGTGCCCAAGCCCACCAAAAGCAAAAACTACGACCCCAAAATTGATCTCATTGATGATGCTGGCATTAAACTTACGCCCAAACATTATGCTTATCTAAAAATTTCTGAAGGCTGCAACCATCGATGCACTTTTTGTATCATTCCATCGCTGCGTGGTGACTTGGTTAGCCGACCGATTGATTCGGTCATGAAAGAAGCGGCTGCCCTAAAAAATTCAGGGGCAAAGGAGCTGCTTATCATCTCACAAGACACCTCGGCCTATGGCGTGGATTTAAAATACAAAACCAGTTTTTGGGACGGTCAGCCACTCAAGTCAAAATTTTTTGATATGTGCCAAGCCATGTCCAAGCTGGGTATTTGGGTGCGTCTGCATTATGTATACCCCTATCCACATGTTGATGCCGTGGTAGAGATTATGGCACAGAGCATGGCAAATTCTGCTGGCACAGGCGGCCTGCTGCCCTATCTTGACATTCCCTTTCAGCATGCAAGCCCCAATGTCTTAAAGGCGATGAAACGCCCTGCGATGAGCGAAGATACTCTTGAGCGTATCCGTGCATGGCGTGCGATTTGCCCTGATATTGTCATTCGCTCAACTTTTGTGGTTGGCTTCCCAGGCGAAACTGACGAGGATTTTGCCTATTTACTTGACTGGTTAAAACAAGCTCGCCTAGATCGTGTGGGCTGCTTTACTTATTCTGAAATCGAGGGTGCTGTCGCCAATGATTTGCCCAACCCAGTGCCAGAGCATATCAAACAGCAACGCTATGAAGCACTGATGGCATTGCAGCAACAAATCAGTGCCGAAAAACTCGCCGAAAAAGTCGGCAAACAACTTGTGGTGCTGGTTGATGAGATCGACACAGAGGAAAATATCGCCATCTGTCGCAGCTATGCTGACGCACCAGAGATTGACGGTCATGTTTATCTTGATAATATCAACCACACTGTCAAGGCTGGCGATATGTTCACAGTACTGATTGATGAAGCAAGCGACTATGATTTATTCGCTGACTTTGGCTCTGCTGTGCCAGTTTGATGTTTAATAAGTCGCTACGGCTTATTTGCTTGCGGCGACTTTGTTTCTGCCGTACTTATCTTGCATAATGATAGATTGTATATTTGCCAAAGCCATCGCACGGCACATCTTGATGGCTCTGCTAACAAATAATTTCCTGCCACAAACAATAAGCCAATGAACACCATGAATCAATTTTCGCTCGATAATAAACAGCCGACCAGTCTGCTGCCTGTGGTGATTTTGGCTTTGTCAGCATTTATTTTTAATACCACAGAATTTATCCCCATCGCCCTGCTGACTGACATCGGTACAAGTTTTGGCATGAGTGCCGATGCCACAGGGGTGATGATGACCATCTATGCATGGATTGTGGCACTGCTATCACTGCCGATGATGCTAATGACAGCAAAGATGGAACGCAAAAAACTGCTGATTGCCATCTTTGCCCTGTTTGCCATCAGTCATGGCGTGTCCTATCTTGCAAACAGTTTTGGCACTTTGCTCATCAGCCGCACTATGGTGGCAATTTGTCATGCACTGTTTTGGTCAATCACAGCAAGCCTTGCGGTTCGGCTTGCCCCAGAGGGTATGCAGACTCGTGCTTTAGGCTTGCTTGCCACAGGGGGTGCGTTGGCAACCGTGCTTGGTCTGCCAATAGGCAGGCTGCTTGGACAGGCATTTGGCTGGCAGACAACTTTTGCTGTGATTGGTGTGGTCGGTCTTGTGATTATGCTTACGCTTGCAGTGGTTTTACCAACACTGCCTGCCAAAAACACAGGTAATTTGGCAAGCCTGCCTGCCATCGCCAAAAACAAAGCCCTGCTGCTGGTCTATGCCATGATTGTCTTGACAGTTACCGCACACTTTACCGCCTACAGCTACATTGAGCCATTTATTCTGCACATCAGCAATTTTGGCAATCGTTTTATTGGCGTGGCTTTGTTAATTTTTGGTGTGGCGGGCATTGTCGCCAGTGTGCTTTTTGGGCGTTATTATGAAATTTTACTTAATAAATTTATCCTTATTGGCTTTGTTGCTATGATTGTCAGCTTGCTGACTTTGTTGATATTTGCCCAAACTCTCACCATCTGGACACTGCTGATTTTTGTCTGGGGTGTGGCATTTACCGCTTTGGCATTATCCTTGCAACTGCGTGTGCTAAAACTTGCCCCAAACGCCACCGATGTTGCCATGTCAATTTTTTCAGGGATTTTTAATGTTGGCATTGGTGCAGGTGCGATGATTGGCAGTCTTAGTATTGCTGCATATTCTCTGGGTAATATTGGCTATGTTGCCGCCCTTATTACCCTATTGGCAGCAAGTGTTTTTATGTTTGTGTATTTTGGAGAATCAATAAAACATCTATCAAATAAATCCACAAAATTCTAACCATCAACCTTGTATCACTTATTAACGATTAGCCGTGCCACAAAGGACAAATCATGCTAAATTTTATCCTGTCTGCAACTCTATTAACTATTTTTTAACAAAATTAAAATATAAAAATCCACAACCAGTCATTATCTGCATGGCGAATAAAACAAAAATAGATTGATTTTATTTAAGATAAATATAATTTAACATTTAAAAATACAAGTTGCCATTATGCACTCAACCAAATTGTGTCGACTGTCAGCACAATAAATATCTTAACAAACCTAAGGCAGTGTAATCTGATACATCTCACAAACAGCCTGATCAATCAATTCAAACAATCTGTCAATCTCGGCAAAAGTCGTATAATGCAAACAGCCCAGTCGCAGCACTGTCCCTGTGTCGGCAAGTCGCTCGCTTAAATTTTTGGCATAAAAATTCCCAAAACCCAAAGCAATGTTATAGCCAGCCAACCATTGGCTTAGCTTTGCACCATCTTGGATAACACCTGCCTTAATGACATTAAAGGCAAAAGTTGGCGTGCGATTGCTGGCAGATTGCTTGCCATAAAGTTGTAAAAACGGACGCTGTTTAAATTTCTCCAGCAGATACTGACTTTGTGTCTGCTCATATGCCATCACCTTGTGATAAGTTTTCTGCCTGCTTGTTGTCGTCAAGTCATATTGCGACTGCGTACCCACTTCATCAAAAGAAGGCAAGCCGTCATCAAGCCCCAGTGCCGACCAATATCGCATCATTGCCACAAACCCTGCCTGCGACTCAAAGGACTGCGTGCCTTGCTCATACGACATCGGCACCACATTGGTTGCAGGTTCAACCTTATATGGGCGAAGCTGTGTCAATAAAGCGTGCTTGGCAAACATCATACCCAAATGCGGCCCACCGATTTTATAGGCAGAGGCAAATAATAAATCCGCACCCCAAGCCTCAAATTCGCTGGCAATATGCACCGCAGCGTGTACCGCATCGATACTTAGCAATGCTCCGACTGCCTTTGCCATCTGGCTAATGCGTGCTATGTCTGTCATTGTGCCAATTAAATTAGAAGCAGCGGTTATCGCCACCAAACGCGTTCGCCCATCAATCAACTCCTCTGCCGCCTGATAATCCAAATCGTTCAGCGTATCGTTCAGCGGTATCATTCGCACCTCTACGCCAGCATCATCCGCTGCCTGTTGCCATGACGAAACATGAGAATAGTGATCGAGCGAACTTAGCACAATATTATCACCTGCCTGCCAAGTGCGTGCAATCACCCTTGATATCATAAACATCAAACTGGTTGCATTTTGCCCAAAAACAATCTGTGCCTTTGTTCCGCCGCCCAGCCACACACGAGCTTGTTGGCGTGCCAAATCATTCACCGCCATCGTCCGAACAGAAGCCTGATTATAACCGCCCATGTTGCTATTGCCCAAGCAAAGATACGCCACCATCGCTTGCATGACGCAGTGCGGAACTTGCGAGCCACCCGGCCCATCAAAATAAATCGGCACATTGCCCGCATCATCTGTCTGCATCAATGCAGGAAACTGCTTGCGAATATCCATCAATAGCTGTTGTGTAATCATTTAATTACCTAATAAATCTATTAATTTAAAATAATCAAAAATTCATCAATTGGGACGATTTGCTGTAACCACAAACAAATCCCAATAACCAACATCATCTTTATTAGCAATACTCACACTAGAAGCACTGTGCCACAGCGTGCGATCATTGATGATACAATAATCTGCAGGCTCTGGCGATACGCAAGCAAGTGGCGTATCATCGGTTTTATGCTGCCACAGCATTAATGCACCGCCTTGTTGATTGTGGCGAGCGATGGTAAACACACCCACAAAATCAAAGCCGTCCTGATGCACGCCCTCAGGGGTAGCTTCGGCAGGCGTGCTGTTATCTTGGGCAATGATTCGCATCTGATGCACCTCAAGCTGACAGTTGCTTGGCAGATTGCACGCTTTGACAAAAGCATGGCAAATCTGCCCAAAGCCATCAGATTGCACGGTTTGTTCGCTCAAATTCTCATAGCAACGCAACACATCACCCTGAAATTCATTAAGTTTGCCCGTCTGCACAAAGCCATCACTGGGCAGCACAGTCAGCTGACCCTTGGCAAAAGCCAATTTGGAATATTTGCGAAATCGATACGCACCATCTTTATAATTGCTTGATTTTAATTCATCAAATGAGGGCTGTACAGCACAAATTGCCTGTTTGTCAAGTTTTCCTAATTTCATTAATAATACATCAGACATAACAACTCCTTTTTGTGATGATTGTGGTATTTGTTGGTCAATTTTTGGCATTGCTCACTACCAAACCAAGCATATCACAACAAAAATTTATATTCAACAAAAAAATAAGTTATAAATTCATCAAAGCAATTCGGCATTTTGATATTTTTTCATGATAAAGACTTATCAAGCCAGCAAAAATTTGCTAAAATTGTTATTTTAATTACAAACAAATTATTTGTTAATTTTCTTATTAATTTATTAAGTTATTATTAAGGTGTATTATGGCAGGTCATAGTAAATGGGCGAATATTAAGCATCGCAAAGCCAAGCAAGATGCCGCAAAAGGCAAGATTTTCACCAAAATTATCCGTGAAATCGTCTCTGCCAGCAAAGGCGGCGATCCTGATCCTGCCAACAACCCTCGCCTGCGTGCCGTCCTTGAAAAAGCCAACGCCGCCAACATGACCAAAGATGTCATCAAGCGTGCCATTGAGCGTGGTCAAGGTGGTGGCGAGGGTGATAATGTCCAAGAAATCACCTACGAAGGCTATGGCGTAGGCGGTGTGGCGGTCATCGTTGAGACCATGACTGACAATGTCAATCGCACGGTGGGCGAGGTGCGTCATGTCTTTAGCAAGCATGGCGGCAATCTTGGCACCTCAGGCTCAGTTGCCTATCTATTCACCAAGCGAGGCGAGATTGTCTTTAATGATACATCGCTTGAGGATAAAGTGATGGAAGTTGCCCTAGAGGCGGGAGCAAGCGACATTGAAAATGACGGCGAAAGCCTGCTGGTCATCACCGAGCCGAACGACTTTGGTGCTGTGGTTGATGCCTTATTAAATGCCGAGCTTAAGCCTGACAATATGGAAGTTACCCTATCGCCAAGCACAACTGCCGACATTGACAATATTGACGATGCCCAAAAAGTACTAAAAATGATTGATATGCTAGAAGATTTGGACGATGTTCAAGAAGTCTATACCAATGTTAATTTTAGCGATGAAGTGATGGCTCAGCTCGATGCTTGATTTGTCATTGAATTTATAAAGCAAATTGGGTATGATAACTGATAATCATATCCAATTTTTTAATAAAAACGGTGGTAAATTTAGGAAAATCAAATGATTGCACTAGACCTGTCGCCACAAACTCTGCAATCTTTTGCCACGCCAAAACACGATGAACTACTGACCGATTTTATCAAAACTCTGCCAAACCGCAACCAGCTGGGCGATGGCTTGGTAATTCAACAGGCATTGCGTGATGAGTGGTATTAATTATTTATTAGGCACTTGCTTTATCATTGAGCTGCTGTCTTGGCAACGGCAATCACGCATCATTTAAATCATCAAACCCAGACCAAGACCTGATGAACAAATATCAAAAAATACATCAATGATATCAATGACTTACTATTATTAAAGGACACCCCATGCTCACCCCTTATATCCGTGCCATCTTGCAAGCCACCGTCTATGATGTTGCCATTCGCACACCGCTTGAGCCTGCCAAAAAATTATCCTTGCGGTTTGCCAATGACATTCGCATCAAACGCGAGGATTTGCAGCCTGTGTTTAGTTTTAAGCTGCGAGGTGCTTATAACAAAATCAGCCAGCTTAGTAATGATGAGAAAAAGCGTGGCGTGATTTGTGCCTCTGCTGGCAATCACGCACAAGGGGTGGCATATTCGGCAAATCGTCTAGGGATAAATAACCTAATTGTCATGCCAACCACCACGCCAGATATTAAGGTGCAAGCAGTCAAATCCTTTGGTGGCAATGTGCATTTGCATGGTGATAGCTTTGATGAGGCCAATCGTTTCGCCATCGAAAAATCACAAACCGATGGCTTGACCTACATTGCCCCTTATGATGATGAGCTGGTCATCGCAGGTCAAGGTACGATTGGGCTTGAGCTTACTCAGCAATGGCGAGATATTGATTATGTCTTTGTGGCAGTTGGTGGCGGTGGCTTAATGGCGGGTGTGGCGGCATTTTTGGGCGAAGTTGCTCCGCACATTAAAGTGGTCGCTGTCGAGCCTGAAGGAGCAGCCTGCCTAAAAGCTGCTCTTGAAACCAAAGAACGAGTTCGCCTGCCGCAAGTATCGTTATTTGCTGACGGTGTGGCAGTTGCCCAAATCGGCGAAAAACCCCTTGAAATCGCCAAAATGACAAAATCTGACGGCACGGGCACAGTGGTCGAACCAGAGGTCATCACCTGTACCAATGACGAAATCTGTGCTGCAATCAAAGATATTTTTGAGGAAAATCGTGCCATTGTTGAGACCGCAGGTGCTTTGTCCATCGCTGGCATGAAAAAATACATTAATAAGCATGGCTTAAAAAACAAAAACTGTGTTGCCATCATCTCTGGGGCAAACATGAACTTTGATCGCTTGCGTTATATTGCTGAACGCACCGAGATTGGCGAGCAAAAAGAGGCGATTTTTGCTGTTGCCATTCCCGAAAAAACAGGGGCGTTTTTGGAATTTTGTCGCACGCTACAAGGACGCAATATCACCGAATTTAACTATCGCGTTGATACCAGCAATCCTACCGATCCAGCCCATATTTTTGTTGGTATTGGCCTTAAAGAAGGTCAAAAAGAACGTAGCACCATCGCCAAACTTTTGACCGAAAATTACCATGCTTATGACCTGACCGATGATGAAACTGCCAAAACGCATATTCGCTATTTGATTGGTGGTCATGCCAATATCCAAGACGAGCAACTGTTTCGGGTAATTTTCCCAGAACGCCCTGGTGCATTGTTAAATTTTCTTGAAAAATTAGGTCAGGACTTTAACATTACTTTATTCCACTATCGCAATCATGGAGCGGCTGAGGGGCGGATTTTGGTGGGCTTACAGGCATCGGCTGGCTCATCACGACAAATCATGGATGCCCTCACCGAGATTGGCTATGAGTGCGAAAGTTTGACGGACAATGTCGGCTATCAGTTGTTTTTGAAGTGATATGATGACTATGATGATAGACAAATTGACGGTCAAACACTTATGCTAGACCGCCAATTTTTAAGACAGCGTGGTGCCAAAAATATCGCCGTTGATTTCACCGCTTTATCAAAACCCTTATCCATCTACCTAATGTCAATTATTTTTTGTATGTTCTTGGCAATTGGTTGGTATAAAGGTGATATTGGTTTTATTATTTTAAGCGTGATAATTTTCATTAGCAATTTATATTGGCGTTTTCAAATAAACAAGCATCATGCTGATGAAGTTTGGGAAACGCCTGATGGCTTTATCGTCATTATTAATAATGATTATGAAGAAATTCGCTTTTGTGATATAAAAAAAGTTGAATACAAATTCCGATATTTAATAGATAGCCGAAATTATATCGTTGAATTTTATTTCAAACAGCCTAATAAATTTGGCAGAAAAATCTTTTTTGTAACTTGGGAAGATGCGTGCAATTATAACCAAGAATCACAAATCTTTCGGATAAAAAACCAAGCCACCACCGATTATATCCATCACCTGCAAGAAAAAATCAAACAGGCAAGCGACAATCGGCCCATAAGTGAGGAATAAACATTTATACTCTCCAGCGAGTTTTTGACGATAGTTGATGACAGCACAAACCACAAAAAGGCAAACAATGAACCCATCTGAACTCACCAAAGTGCGTGCCGATAAATGGCTGTGGGCGGCACGATTTTTCCGCACTCGCAGCCTTGCCAAAGAAGCCATTGAATCTGGCAAAGTGCAGATAAACAATGCCAAAATTAAAGTCAGTCGCGAGCTGCAAATCGGCGATACGCTCACCATTCGTCAAGGTCATGCCACACGCCTAGAAGAAAAAACCATTATTATCAAACAGTTATCAGAAAATCGAGGCAATGCCACCATCGCTGCCACCTTATATGAAGAAACCGAAGAAAGTCGCGTCCGCCGTGAATTTATGGCGCAGCAGCGAAAGCTGGATAATTTGGCTCGACCTGATACTCGCCCCAGCAAAAAAGACAGACGAGAGTTGCAAAAATTAAAAAACAATTTTTAAGTATTTTTGCACAAATCCCAGTTGATTTATATTATTTATCAAAAACTGTTATTAGGAAAAATAATGAAACCAAAATCCGCCCTGTTTGTTTGTCTTGGTAATATTTGCAGAAGCCCATCTGCCGAAGCCATCATGCGTCAAAAATGCCAAGAGGCACAGCTTGATATCCGCCTAGATTCAGCAGGCACCGCAGCTTTTCATATCAACGAAAGCCCTGATGATCGTGCCATTCAAGTGGGACGCGGCTTGGGTTATGATTTAAGTACGCTCAAAGCTCGGCAGGTGTCTGTGGAGGATTTTTATGAGTTTGAGATGATTTTTGCGATGGATAAGAATAACTTAAAAGATCTAAAGACCCTGCACGCTCGTGCTGTACTATACGCAGACAACCGCAAAGTTGCCACACTTGGGTTATTTGACCCACAAGGTAAAGCCGTTGCCGACCCTTATTATGGCGATATCAAGGATTTTTTGGCGATGTTTGAGCATTTGGAGAGTATTGCTGATGGCTATCTTGCCACATGGCAAGCCTGATAGCCTTTTGCGATTGACTTATAAGCCCAGCAACGATTATAATGCCTGAAACTTAACACGATGATGCACATGATTCAAACTTATCACAATTACGACTTATCCGCCATGAATACGATGGCACTCAACTCATGTGCAGACACTGCTATCGTGGTGCATGATGAGGCAGCCCTGCCGAGCATTCGCCCTACTGGCAGATGGTTTGTGCTTGCTGGTGGTAGCAATGTGCTGCTGCCAAGCGTGCTAAATGCCACCGTCATTTTGCCACGCATGCTTGGCAAACATATCCTAAGCGAAAACGATGATGAGATTTTGCTTGAGGTAAAAGCTGGCGAAAATTGGCACGACTTGGTTAGCCATTGCGCCCTGCAAGGCTGGTACGGCATTGAAAATTTGGCACTGATTCCCGGTTTGGCTGGTGCCGCCCCTGTGCAAAATATCGGTGCTTACGGCGTGCAGCTTGAAGATGTGCTGGTCTGCGTCAAGGTCTACGACTGGGAAAATTCACAATTTCTTACACTAAGCCGCGAAGAATGCCAATTTTCCTATCGGCACAGCATCTTTAAAGAACAACCAAATCGCTATCTGATTACCGCCATTACTTTGCGACTGCACAAAACCGCAACACGCATACAAAGCAATTATGGCGATTTGCACAACCAAGCCCTAACACTTGCCACCGCCGCTGGTCGTGATGACATTCATGCCATTGATATCTATCATGCAGTTATTGCCATTCGTCAGAGTAAATTGCCCGACCCTGCAATTCTGCCCAACTGCGGATCGTTTTTTCAAAATCCAATCATTAGCCATGGGCAGTTTCAGCAATTGATTTGCCAATATCCGACCATGCCTCACTATCCTATTAATGATGCTTTGGTAAAACTGCCAGCTGGTTGGCTGATTGAGCAGGCAGGTCTTAAAGGTGGCGGTATCACCCCTATCCTAACTCACACAAAACAAGCACTGGTACTGACCAATCATGCTCCGCAAAGTGCCACGCAACATGATATTGCAATCACTCAAAATCACATCATTGTCAGCGTGCAGCAAAAATTTGGCATCACTTTGGTGCGTGAACCTGTTTGGGTGAATGCTGATGGCAGCTATCAATAAGACCAAATCACGCCTACTGCTCGCCAAAAAAATAGTCATCATAGGCAGCACCGTCCTGATACTGGGTGCCGTCAGTGCAATCACACCAATTTTTGCCAATGTTGGGGCAGCTCTGCTCTCGCTGTACTCAACCTTAAGCTTGGATAATATTGATAAAGCGGATAGCATTATTGTGCTAGGTGGTGGTCTGACACGAGATTCCAAAGGAGCAATCGCACTTAACCATTATAGTCAAAGCCGTGCAAATCAAACAATCATCAGCTACCAAAATCAGCCAGCCACCATCATCACCAGTGGTGTAGAATCACCTTGGATTAATGACTATTTACAAGAAAAACTAAATAATCAGGCACAAATCATCACCGAAAATGCCAGCATGAATACCTGTGAAAATGCCAGATTCAGTGCCAAATTATTGACACATTATCAACTGCCAAAAACCGCCTATTTGATCACTGACCGCTACCACATGGCACGTGCTCGCCGTCAGTTTGCCCAAGCAGGCATTGCCACCGTTGCCACGCCTGCTGATTTGGCAATCCCCTTAAACTGGCTAACGCCTCGCAACAATCTTGTGCATACTCGCCGCACCATCTATGAAATTGTTGCATTGGCACGAGACATCATCGCACCACAGGTCAATTGCCGCAGCAGTGAACAGGTCAGCATTGAGCAATTGCACACCCCCAGAAGGCAAGCAAAGCTGTTTTGATTGGTGCCACCATCTCTCACCAAGTTTGATTTTATATTATTTAGAAAATATCAATAATAATTGCCCACATGACACTGCCTTGCTATTTTTATTATCGTGATTATGCCTGATTAAATCACCCATCTTAAGCCAAAAAATTTTATAAATATTACAAAAAACGCTTGCATTTACAAAAAATTAAGCTATAATACACGGCATTGGAAGCTTGGCAGAGCGGTTGAATGCACCGGTCTTGAAAACCGGCGTGGGTTTATAGCCCACCGAGAGTTCGAATCTCTCAGCTTCCGCCATTATTAAACAGTGCCGTATGGTACAATAACCGCTTACGGAAGCTTGGCAGAGCGGTTGAATGCACCGGTCTTGAAAACCGGCGTGGGTTTATAGCCCACCGAGAGTTCGAATCTCTCAGCTTCCGCCATTATTAAATGCCCCAGTTTTGCTGGGGTTTTTTAATGAAAATACACCCTGCCCCAAACTGCATTTTCCCATCTGTCATTGACACAATCAGCACAAGCACCCTGCCCTTTACTCCAAATAAATGCACCAAACATTGACCTTAATCTGGCAATTTAGATTCATACAATGCCAATTTTCAAAGTTTATTCAACAACCAACCTAAAATTTTTAATCACAATCATAGACTTTATTTACAAAATATAAAAATATATCACTCCCCCCCCCCCTGAGATTTTTTGTTATAATCAGGTTAAGATAGCTTGCGTATTTGTATTTTTTGCAAAGATTGATTCGCTTTTATTGCTATTTTTAGAATGATGTCTGGCGATGTGCCACTTGATGTCATTTGGCTTGATTGAGCTTTACTTATTCATCTTTTGTATCTTATAAGGAAAATTGTATGAACCGTGCTTATCGTGTTATTTTTAATCATGCCACAGGCGTGTGGCAATGTGTGAGTGAATTGGCTCGCAGTAAAGGCAAAACTAAGTCATTCAAGGCGTTATCTGTTGCCATTATGATGACGATGGGCAGTGAAGCTATGGCGGCTGATATTGAGCTGAGCGATGGGCAGGTGCATCATTATGATACCAGTGTTAGCTTAATTGGTGATATTTTAATCACTAATGCTGGTACGAAGCTGACAAGTGGCAACCAAGTTATTTTTGGCTCAAATCCTAATAATCCTGCCAATACTACCGACACCACCATTGAAATCAGCAATGGTGCCAGCACCGTCAGCACCATTGAAACGATTATTTCCAACAATAGCAACACCTTGGTAACTGTCAATAATGCCACACTTGATAGTGGAAAATCATTAATTGTGGGTTTCAATCCTAATTATACCGCAAAATTAATTGGTGAAAACGGTGCAAAAATCAATGCCAACGGCATTGTTAATATCGGCTATGCTGATGGTGGCACGGCAAGTGTGGAGTTATCAGGTGATGGCACCACTTTGACCGTCCAAACCGATAACAATAACATCATCAATATCGCCCTAGAAAACAACGCCATCGGCACCTTGAGCGTAAAAGACAAAGCCAAGGTTGATGCAGGACAAATAGCGGTCGGACGCAGTACTGGCTCAACAGGTACACTAAACACTGACAACGCCACCATTAATAGTAATAGTTTGATAGTTGGCGTAGAAGGCAATGGTATCGCCAATCTAGCAAGCAGTACTTTCAATCTTAATGACGCCTATTCTTTGGCAGATGGCACAGGCTCAATTGCCAAGGTTGATAGCAAAAATAATTCCTTTAATATAGAAGGTATAATGGTTGTTGGAGCCAGTAATGCAGCAACCTTAAATAGCACAAACGACACCTATAAAATCACAAAGAATCTTACCGTTGGACAAGAGTCAGGCTCCAAAGGGGTGGCAAACTTTACAGACAGCATTATAAGAGCAAAAGATTTTGTGCTTGCAGTGCGAAACGGCTCAAACGGTGAAGCAACCATCAATGGCACAAAAGCTCGTTTACAAATTGAAAATGAGCTACACATTGGCTCGGGTGGTACGGGTACATTAACCTTAAATCAAAACTCTGAATATAATGTAGGACACACTTATGTGGGCAATGGCATCTATATCGGTGGCGGTGGTGCAAGCGGTACCGCTGGTACACAAGGTGGTACAGGCACGCTGACTCTAAATGACAGCACATTGCGTACCAATGAAATTATGGTGGGTAATACAGGAAGTGGCACACTTCGCTTAAATTCGCTTGATCCTAATACCTACCTAACAGGATTATACACCAACCAAATCAGCCGCAATGCCAACTCCAAGTTGTCTGAAATTTATATCAATGGAGCAGAAATTGGCATTACTGCCGACCAACCTAATTTGTTTGCCAATTTTACCAAAGACAATAAAATTGAGCTTGGTAGCAAAGGCGTGATTTTCCAGACCGACAATTATCAAGCCAAAACTGGAACTGATGTTATTATCAATCCAAATGCCGTCATCACAGGCAATGTTGGTACGATTGATTTAAATAATCTTGATAAAACTTCTGGATTTATGAAAACTGGTAAAGGCACGCTGACCATTTCTGAAGACAGCAAGCAGTTTACAGGTGATTTGGCTGTAGCAGAAGGCACGCTTAAGATTGATGGTAATTATGTCATGAATGGCGAAAATCTTGTGATTGGTTTGATTGACAGCAATGAAGATGGATCTTTTGATAATCAAAGCGAATATGGCAAATTTGTCGTTACAGGTAAGGCTGATATTAGTAATGGCAACCTAAAAGTTTATGTTGATGAAAATATCAACCAAGGCTTGGTATCTGGCACAGCAGTCAATGAAGTTGTGAGTGCAGGCACATTGGTCGGTCAGTTTAAACAAATCAGCGACAATCATGCTTTGGTGGATTTTACTGCCGATTATTCTGAAGCCAATAAAGTTCATCTTACCATGGTGAAACAAGGCTCAACGCCAACGCCAACGCCAACGCCAACGCCAACGCCAACGCCAACGCCAACGCCAACGCCAACGCCAACGCCAACGCCAACGCCAACGCCAACGCCAAACGATGGTACGCGATTTGTTAAGGCTGTCAAGAGTAAAAATAACTTTGCTTCCCTACCTCTTGCCACAAGTCTAGAAAATGCGTTGGACGATTATATCGCCGCCAACAACAATACCATGCCCAAAGCCGACAGTTATGGGCTAATACAGCAGTTGGGACGCGACTTGCCATCATCAATCACAGACGCACAGCTATCACGCGTTGTTACAAGTTTGCAGCCGCTGCTTACAGGTTCGGTCAATCGCACCATCTTGACTGCCAGCCGTCATGCGGTTGATGCTATTTATGACAAACGCCTTAATTTTACGCCAATTGCTCAAGGTAGTGATGACCGTCAACGCAGCCTATGGGCAAAAGCAATCGGAGTGAACAACTCGGCAACAGGTACTGATGGTGCTTTGGGTTATGACCAGCGTGATTTTGGGGCGGTTGTTGGAGCAGATACCAGCTTGGGCAACGGCAAAATCGGCTTTGCTTTGAGCTATATTGACAGCAATACCAACAGTGATACAGTCAATCACAATGTTGCCGCCAAAACAGGCGAAGCTGTCATTTATGGTAACTATCAAGCCCATGACAACACAACAGCCTATGCCCATATCGGCGTAGCCAGAAGCGATATCCAAGGTGAGCGTCATATCGCCATCAGCAATCAAATCGCCAAATCGGACTACACTGCCGATACCGTCATGGCAGGGCTTGGAGTAAGTCATATGATGGGCGAAACAAACCGCCACATCGCACCGTTTGCTCGTCTGGATTATGCCCAAGTGCGTGCTGATGGTTATCGCGAAACAGGGGCAGGAGTCTATAATCTTGTTGTGGATAAGCAAACCTACACAAGCCTACGCCCAACACTTGGCATCAAAGCCGCTACCGCTATCAGCCCTCGTTTACAGTTGGCTGGCAATCTGGCGGTAAGCTATGAAAGTGGTGATAAACAAAACATCATCAATGCAGGCTTTGAGGGAACATCGCTTCGCTTTGCCACCACCGATACCGACATTGGTCGCACCATCGGCACAGCAGGCGTGGGATTAAACTACGCCATCAGCCCTGCTACAACCTTGAGCCTGAATTATCAAGGTCAATGGCGTGATAACTATGAAAGCCACGGCGGTGCAATTGGTATTAAATCAGTATTTTAATCCATCTATTTGCACACCAAAACAGCTGTATCAAATACAGCTGTTTTTTTATTGATAAGCCCTGTTGTTTTGCCACAGCAGCCAAGCCCAAAACATACCACAACGCTCCTATATATACATATCCACAAGATTGCCAAGAAGTGATACTTGCAATCTCAAATAACCCAAGCTCACCGTGAATTAAGCTTGGGATTAATGGTCGCACCCATGCCATTTAAACCAGTGAAATGATCCAAATAAAACACACCTCTTAATTGGCAACTTGACTGTATTGATGGTTCGTATTTTGTTTGGTGGGATTTTTGGCAACTTGTAGGCTTGGTAGTATGGCATAATGTGCCATAAAAGTTTAAGCATATCTACAGGGTTAATGCACAATGAAATTTAATAATGTGCATATGGCGTATTTTTGGTGATTACAAATTGCCACTTCTTGTATGTATACAATCAGTGGTTAAATTATCCCATATTGGCGTTAATTGACATATTTTTAAAATTTAGAATGTTTATCAAGGCTACAAATCCAACAACACCCCTGATGATTTTTATTAAACCCCACCGCAATCACGCCAGCAAATAAAGCGCAACATACCAAGACAACAACCAAACTGTGTCAGTTAGCCCTTGATTCAATCAAACCAAACTCACTCGGTAAATTGCACTTATTATGATAAAAAGACAAGATTTTTTTGGCAAAATTTGCTATCATTACAAGCATTTGGTAATTTTTACCATATGTAGCAATAGATTTTAAAATAAATAATAGGCAGCCAATGAATATTCAACAAATTCTTAATGATAAAATCAAGCAAGCCATGATTATCGCAGGTGCTTCAGATGACAGTGAGGCTCTGGTGCGTCAATCAGGCAAACCACAATTTGGGGATTATCAAGCCAATGGCATCATGGCAGCCGCCAAAAAAATGGGCAAAAATCCACGCGAATTTGCCCAAAGTGTGGTAGACAACCTAGCCCTTGATGACCTTGCTGAAAAAGTTGAGATTGCAGGTGCAGGATTTATTAATATTTTCTTAAAAAATGACTGGCTATCCAAACAAGCCACCGCTGCTCAGCGTGATGAAAAACTGGGCGTTTTAACCAAGCAAAATCAGCGTGTAGTGGTGGATTATTCTGCACCCAATGTCGCCAAAGAAATGCATGTTGGGCATTTGCGTTCCACCATCATTGGCGATAGCATTGTCCGAGTGCTTGAATTTTTGGGCAATAGCGTTATCCGTGCCAATCATGTTGGTGACTGGGGAACGCAATTTGGTATGCTGATTGCTTATCTTGAAAAAATGCAAGCCGAAAACGCCAGCGAAATGCAGCTGGCTGACATTGAGGAATTTTATCGTCAAGCCAAGCTAAATTATGATAGCGATGAAAATTTCGCCGAAAAATCCAGAAATTATGTCGTCAAACTACAAAGTGGCGATGCCTACTGCTTGGATATGTGGCAAAAACTGGTCGCCATCACCATGAATCAGTGCCAGCAAACTTACGACAGACTTAATGTTACCCTAACGCCCAATGATGTGATGGGTGAAAGCCTGTACAATCCACTCTTGCCAGAAGTTGTGCAAACGCTCAAAGACAAAGGGCTTGCTGTTGAAGATGATGGTGCTGTCGTTGTTTTTTTAGATGAATTTAAAAATAAAGACGGCGACCCGATGGGTGTCATTGTGCAAAAAAAGGACGGTGGCTATCTGTATACCACCACTGACATTGCCGCTGCCAAATATCGCTACGAAACGCTCAAAGCAGATCGCGTGGTGCTATTTACCGATGCGCGACAAGCACAACACATCGCCCAAGCATGGCTGATTACTCGCAAGGCAGGCTTGGTTCCTGACGAATTTGGTCTTGAGCATTTTACCTTTGGCATGATGCTGGGCAAAGATGGTAAGCCTTTTAAAACTCGCACAGGCGGCACAGTGAAGCTCTCCGACTTGCTTGACGAAGCCGTCATGCGTGCCACCGCCATCATTGATGCCAAAAATCCCACACTCAACGATGACGAAAAATCCGCCATCATTGATGCCATTGCCATCGGTGCGGTGAAATATGCCGATTTGTCAAAAAATCGCAATACCGACTATGTTTTTGACTGGGATAATATGCTCTCTTTTGAGGGCAATACCGCCCCTTATGTGCAATACGCCTACACTCGCATTCGTTCAATCTTTGCTCGTGCGGACATCCGCCAGCTGCCAGTTGGTGATATTGCCATCGGCACGGACAAAGAGCGTGCATTAATCGTAAAATTACTGCAATTTGAAGAGGTGTTATTGCAAGTGATAAAAGATGGCTTGCCACATTTATTGTGTCAGTATCTATTTGAATTGGCAGGGATTTTTTCAGGATTTTATGAAGCCTGCCCAATTTTATCCGCCGATGATACCACCAAGACCAGCCGTCTATTGCTTGCAGATTTTACCGCCAAAACCCTAAAACAGGGCTTGGATCTGCTGGGCATTAAAACAGTTGAAAAAATGTAATCATAGGTAGAATCATGCACTCACCCCAAAAAGGCAAAACTGGCATTCAGCGTATCATTAATGCTGCAAATTATTCTTTGGCGGGACTCACCGCCGCCTATCACAATGAAGCAGCATTTCGCCAAATTCTTTGGCTAAATATTGTACTGATACCGCTTAGTTGGATACTGCCCGTTACTGGCGGCGAGCGTGCTTTGATGATTTTTGTTTGCTTGTTTTGCCTGATTGTTGAGTTATTTAACTCTGCCATTGAAGCGGTGGTTGATCGCATTTCTACCGAACATCACCCACTGTCAGGGCGTGCCAAAGACATGGGCAGTGCTGCACAGATGATTGCACTGACTGCCCTTGTGTTGGTTTGGGTGGTGATTTTGTTTGATAAGTTTGTTTAATTTAGTATGATTTTAAAATAGCTAAATTAGATTCCGCACCTACAACACCAATAATTGCAACTTTTGATTGCTAAACATATCGTAAGGATTTAGAAGTTTTGAAGTGTATTTGACTAGATACCCAAAGAAATGTTTGTATCTTAAAGATATATTTAAGTTGGAAAATTTTCACAGCAAATATAAAACAAACCATTTGTCCATAATTTTAAAAAGTTTTTAATCAAAGTCTTTTATTGGTATGGTTTTATAAGCCAAAAGATTCTTTATAAACCCAAACTCCAAATCACAGCCATTAACCCTGAACAAGCTACATTTTTCATGAAAAACGATAATAATACTGACAGTATTGAAAAGACCTCCCACCATAGAGATGGTGAAGCTAAGTGGTGTGGCATGACCGCTGATAACGAATAGCTTGACCGAAACCAGCTCGGTAATTATGGATTAATGCAAAGGTGCCAAATCAAGACATCTTATTTTTAGCAAGAACTTTTCTTAAAAAATTCAATCAACATTGGCGAATATTTATGGCGTACAAACATTGTCTGGGTACAGATTTATAATATTACACGCTCAAATAATCTTAACCCCCAAATGCTGCATTTGCCGCATTGCCACTTGAAGCGAACCATCTTTATCAATGGCAGCAGTTGCCTCTTGAACAACCGTGCAATCAAAGCCCAATTTTACCGCATCCATCGCTGTCCAAGCGACACAATAATCAGTTGCAATACCCACCAAATATAGCGTATCAATACCCCGCTGCTGCAAATACCCTGCCAGACCTGTATATGTGCCATCTGCCTCAACAAAGGCAGAATAACTATCCACCGCCTGCTGATAACCTTTGCGAATAATCAGCTCGGCATGTGTGATATCCAAATCCTGATGAAAATCAGCATCCGCCGTACCCTGCACACAGTGTCTTGGCCATAATATCTGTTCACCATAAGGCAGGCGAATGCTCTCAAATGGCTGCTTATCCACATGATTATCAAAAAATGAAATATGATTGGCAGGGTGATAATCTTGCGTCAAAATCACATGGTGAAACTGCCGTGCCAGCTGATTAATCAGCGGAATAATCTTGTCAGCACCAAGCACCGCCAAATTACCAGTGATAAAACCATTTTGTACATCAACAACAATCAATGCCGTGCGATTTTGTTCGATTGATAAATTTTGCACAATTTCACCTTTATTAATAATAAATTGTATATTTATTTATAATACATATTCATCAAGGCAATCTGTCGCATAATGATGGCAATTGATGATATTTTATTAATAAAATATTTACCAATAGTTCTCTACAGCGATATTGCCCACCCCCCTGCGATTCATCACCAAGCCTTGTGCTTGCAAGGCTTTCTTAGTATCCTCAACCATCTGCGGATTGCCACACAGCATCACATGAGAGCTGGAATCAAGTGGCACACCAGCAGCTCTGCTAAGCTCGCCTGTCGCAATCAAGGCTGGAATGCGTTGATTAAGACAGTTTGGCAGCAACTCTCTGGTAACAATTGGCAGATAGTGGAAATTTGCAGGATTGTCGGTCAAACTGGCAAAATTATCAGGCAGGCTATGTATCTTATCCTGATATGCCAATTCGGCAGTAGTTCTGGCACTATAGACCAAGACAATATCTTGATACTGCTGCCAAGCGTACAAATCCTGCAACATGGATAAAAATGGTGCAAGACCTGTGCCTGTTGCCAATAACCACAAAGTTTTTGGGCTGGGCTGCTGATAGCGAGACAGGGTCAAAAAACCAAATGGCGTGCTGTTAAGGTACAGCGTATCGCCTGCTTGTAGGTGCTGCAATTGTGAAGTAAACGCCCCTGTTGGCACCACCACCGAAAAAAATTCCAGCACCTCCTCATAAGGTGAGGATAGGAGTGAATACGCACGAAAAATCGGTGGCATCTGTGTCAGCTGCTTATCTTGATTGGCTTGTAGCTGCGATACCTTTAGCCCCAAGCGGACAAATTGCCCAGCCTCAAAACGAAACCCCGTTGGCCGTGTGGTGGTAAAACTAAATAAGTTATCAGACCACAGGGTTTTTGATAGTACCGTTATGGCAACTGCATTATCATCACTCATGAGAACTCTTTTTATTATTAAGACATGAAACCAAGCACTCAACAATCGCTTATTTTTGGATTTATCGAGTAAATTACTAACTATACCAAAGCCTGCAAAACAAAACAAGCACCAAAAGGTGCCTGCTTATTAGCCAATGGTTGCCAGCATCGCAAGCTGCATCAGCCCCTCTGGCAATACACCAAAGATAATGACCAATGCAGTTACAATCATTACCATCACGCCACCTGCTTTAATACCCCAGTGATCATGTGCATCAAATTCAAGGGCAAGTTTTGGTTTTTTGTACAAATTCACCAAAACCTTCAGATAATAATACAAGCCAATGGCACTGCCGATAATAATCATCGCTGCCGCCCAAAAACGCACACCCTCTACCGCAGCAAAGAAAATGGTAAACTTGGTAATAAAACCTGCCGTCAGCGGAATGCCAGCCAACGATAGCAGCATCACCGTCAGCACTGCTGTTAAAATCGGACGACGCCAAAATAACCCCTGATAAAAACGCACATCGTCCGCCTCACCGCTAAGAGAGGTATGACCTCGCTCACGATATGGGCTGGACATCAAAGCAATCACGCCAAACGCCCCGATTGAGGTCAGGGCATAAATCGCCATATACATACTTACCAAGCCTGCACCAGAAGCTCCAACTGACAATAAGCCAATCAATGCATAGCCAATGTGTGCAATGGATGAATATGCCAACATTCGCTTTAGGTTGTTTTGATTGATTGCCAGCAAGTTACCAACTACGATTGACAAAACGATAATCACACTTAACATGGTATCAAAAACTGTCAAAACAGGCACCATGCTGCCGATAAAAAACCGCAGTGCCAATGCCATCATCGCCACTTTGCTGACACTTGCCAAAAACGCCGCCACAGGTGCTGGTGCCCCTTCGTAGACATCTGACACCCAGCCATGAAACGGTGCTGCCGATAACTTAAAGGCAATGGCAATCAGCATCATCACCACGCCTGTTATCGCCAATACGGACAACTGTCCTGATAACAAGGCTTTTGCCAAATCGGCAAATGCCAAAGTACCCGTATCAGCAAAAATAAACGCCATACCCATCAGCAAAGTTGCTGATGCCGCTGCCGACATTACCAAATATTTCAGCCCTGCCTCCAGTGATCTGGCTCGCAAAAAAGTATATGCCAACATACCATACATTGGTATTGATAGCAGTTCAAGACTCATAAAGAACGCCGCCAAATGCTCCGCTGATACCATCAACATCGCACCCATGGTTGAGATAAGCATCAATAAATACAGCTCATCTTTATTGTCCTTGAGCGTCTCAAAAAATCCATAAGCCAGCGTACAACATGCCAATGCCGAGATTAAAATCACAGCCATGTTAAATTTGGCAAAACCATCAAACACAAACAGACCGAATGCCTCGCCTGACTCAATTAAGCCCATCGCCTGTGCCAATAAGGCAAGCAAGGCGATATTTAATCCTGCCACACTCAAACTGGCTGACCAAAAATGCGAACGCTTCATGGCGATGGCAATCATCACCACCAATGCTGTCAGTGCCACGACCAGTATCGGCAATAACGACCAAAGTGATGTCATAATCATAGGGTTCATATCACTCTCCCTGTGTTGTTTGCTGGATTTGGGTGGTTTGTGCGGTGGTGCCATCTTGTTGATAGGCTTTGGCAATCCACTGCATCGCTGCCTCTGACTTGTTTAGCACAGGCTGTGGATACAATCCCAACCACACCAATCCTATCGCCAAAGATAAGAGCAATGCCAATTCACGCTTGCCCAAATCTTTGAGCTTGCCACGATTTTTTTCAACCAATGACAAGGTGGTATTGTTGCCAAACAGTGCTTGATATACCATGATTAATGCATATAATCCAGCCAGCACAAGGCTTGCCGTTGCCAGAATTACCGCAATTGGATAATTGGCAAATGCACCCAACAAAATCAAAAACTCACCGATAAAGTTGCCAGTGCCGGGAATGCCCAGCAATGCTGCACTAAAGAACATCAGTAGCGGTGCAATATAGCGAAATTGTCCCCACATACCGCCCATCAGCGTCATATCACGAGTGTGCAATCGCTCATATAACTGCCCTGCCATGATAAATAATGCTGCACTTGATAGGCCATGTGCTACCATTTGCACCATCAGACCTTGTAGTGAGATGATACCGCCATCATAAATCGCCAATACCACAAAACCCATGTGCGAGACGCTGGTATAAGCAAGCAAACGCTTAATATCAGTCTGGGCAAATGCCAAAAATGCTCCATAAAAAACACCAAACAAGCCCAAAGCGATGGCAATCGGTGCAAAGGCCTCAGAGGCATTAGGGAATAATGGCAACACAAAACGCAACAAGCCAAAGGCTGCGGTCTTAATCAAAATACCTGCCAAATCCACCGAACCTGCAGTCGGTGCTTGAGCATGGGCATCAGGCAACCAGCCATGCAGCGGAAATACGGGCAATTTCACCGCAAATCCAATAAAAAAGCACAGCATGATGATATATTCCCAAGCACCCAGATTGCGTCCGAGCAGTTGGTTATAATCAAAGGTTAGTACCCCAGTTTGGCTAAAATTAATAACAACCAGCAACAAAATGCCAATCAGCATCACCAATCCTGAGGCTTGGGTATAAATAAAAAACTTGGTTGCAGCATATTCTTTGGTTTTGCCCGCTGTGGCATTATGCCCCCACAGAGCAATCAGAAAATAAATCGGCAGCAGCATCATTTCCCAAAAGAAGAAAAACAAGAACAAATCAACTGCCAAAAATACCCCAATGACACCGCCCAATGACCACAGTAAGTTCAAATGGAAAAATCCAACACGACGCTGAATCTCACCCCACGAACAACCCACTGCCATAATGCCCAAAAATGCCGTCAAAGCAATCATCAATAGCGACAAACCATCCATCGCCAAATAAAACTGAATGCCAAAACTTGGAATCCAAGGCAAGACGAACTGTGCCGCCCATGGCAAATTTTCGCCAGTTGCCACAGCATTGCTGGCAAGCAAAGTACCAAAATCACCCTGCTGCCACAGCAGTATCGTCAAAGCAAAAGTAGCCATCATGCCAAGCAAGGCAATCCAGCGTGGCAAACGGTCGCTGATTTTTTCTACCAGCCAGCAAAGCAACCCTGCAACAAACGGAATTGCAATCAATGTTGGCAGCACCCAATTTTGTTCCATAATCATTTTACACCACCATCATCATTGCCAAAATCAACACAACTGCCACAGCCATGCCAAAACTTAGCATATGCGTGCGCAGCAGACCTGTCTGAGTCTTAACCATTACTTTATTGCCAGCCGATGCCAAGGCTGGGAAAATATTTATCAGTTTATCAACAGGGTCATTTTTTAGCAGTTTGGCAATTGCCAAAAATGGCTTGACAAATAACCAATCGTACAAGGCATCGAACCCCAACCCGTGATAACACCAATGATACAAGGCGGCACCAAGGGTGGTATTTTTAAATTTATCCAACAGGCGACCTTGGTTAATAACATACAAAAACACAGCCACAAGTAAACCTGTCGCCATAAATGCCATGGCGATATATTCGGCACGATATTTACCCGCAACTTCACCTGCTTGCTCAAGCAGCTGCCCCGCTCCCAAAGGCAACACTTCGTTTAACGGTGGCGTAATCAACGCCCCCAAGCCTGTGGATAGTAGCAAAAGCACACTAAGTGGCAACCAGTATGCGATGCCAGACAAAGGCTCGGCATGGGTTTTTTCTTTGCCAAAAAAAGCAATCCAAACCAAACGGAAAGTGTACAATGAGGTCAAAAATGCACCGACAACCCCTGCCCAGAACAGCACTTGGTAGCCGCCTGCATACGCCTCCCACAGGATTGCTTCTTTGGAATAAAAACCAACAGTAATAAATGGCAAAGCAACCAAAGCACCGCCACCAACCACAAAACAGGCAAATACCAAAGGAATTTTTTTGGCAAGTCCACCCATCTTAAAGATATTTTGTTCATGATGAACCGACACAATCACCGCCCCTGATGCCAAGAACAGCAATGCCTTAAAAAATGCGTGCGTCATCAAATGAAAAATTGCCGCTTGCCATGCACCCACGCCCAGTGCAATAAACATATAGCCCAGCTGGCTCATGGTTGAGTATGCCAAAATTCGCTTAATATCCGTCTGTGCCAATGCACAAAACCCTGCCACCAGCATTGAAACAGCACCAACACCGCCCACCCAGTACAGCAAGACATCAGGGCTTAGTATAAATAGCGGATGCAAGCGTGCAATCAAATACACGCCAGCAGTTACCATGGTTGCTGCATGAATCAATGCCGAAACAGGCGTAGGGCCTGCCATTGCATCAGCAAGCCAAGTATGCAATGGAATCTGTGCTGACTTACCCCATGCCCCACCGACAAGCATCATGGTTGTCAATATCATGGTAGGATTGTTGATATCAAATACCGCTGGTGCTTTGGTGATGATTTCATTGATATTAAGCGTGCCAAATTCTCTAAATAACAAAAATAAGCCGATTGCCAAAAACACATCACCAACACGCGTTACCGTAAAAGCCTTGATGGCAGCACGGCCATTGGCACGGTTGGCAAAATAAAATCCAATCAAAAGATAGGAACAAATGCCAACACCTTCCCAGCCTAGGTATAATAATAGTAGATTATCCGCTTGCACCAACAGCAACATACTGGCAACAAACAAATTTAAATAACTAAAAAATCTGGCAAATCCCTGCTCGCCATTCATATACCATGCAGCAAACAGGTGAATCAAAAAACCAATGCCCGTGATGATGGCAGTCATGGTCAAGGTCAAGCCATCAAATGCCAAGCCAAAACTTGGGGCAAAATCCCCTATTTTTAGCCAAGTCCATAGCGGCACCTCGATACGCTGATTGGCAAAATTTTGCAAATAATCCAACCCAACATACAAGGTGGCAGCTGCTGATAGCAACATCGAACCCGTACCAATAACAGCAGCCATTGTTTGTGATAGACGATCACGCAAAGTTGCCAATATCAAAAATCCAATCAGTGGGCAAATAAAAGTCCACGCCAGCATACTCATATCCTACCCCTTTAATTTATTGGCTTTATTGACATCAAGACTGCCAAATCGATGATAAAATTGCAATAAGATCGCAAGCCCAATCGCCGCCTCTGCTGCCGCCAAGGTCAGCACAAAGATAAACATCACCTGCCCATCAGCACTGCCCCACATATTGCCCGCAACCACAAAGGCTAACGCTGCTGCGTTCATCATAATCTCAAGGCTCATCAGCATAAACAAGACATTACGCCGTGCCATCACACCTGCCAATCCAATGGCAAACAATATCGCCGCCAAAATCAACGCATGGGAGCTATTCACCCCAAGACTGGCAACCTGCTCGGCTGTCTGCATAGAAATCTGATTGACTGTTGTCTGTACACTCATCACAGACCTCCTTGTCGTTTGCTGTTGCTAAATACTGGCATATCAGGCTGATTATTGGGATTATTTTGGGCGTGTTCTGTGTCTTGATAATGGCTGAAATTTTCATCATCAAGAGCTTTTTTGCCTAAATGATATGCCGCCACCAACGCCCCAAGCAGCAAAAATGCCGCCACTTCAACCAAAAGCACATAATGGCTAAATAAGCGAATGCCCACCTGCTTGGCATCAATACTGGCAGCTGATAGGCTTTGTGCTGAGCTTGGCGAGCTTAAAATCAATGCTGTCAATACACCTGCAATAATCAGCATCAGGCACATTGGCACCGCCCAAGCAGTTGAACTTAGCCATGATTTTTCTTCGCCAACATCACTGCCCAAATTTAGCATCATAATGACAAAAACAAACAGCACCAAAATCGCCCCTGCATAGACGATAATCTCCAAAATCCCTGCAAATGACGCACCGAGGATAAAAAATATCCCCGCCACCGCAAGCAGTGAAACAATCATTGATAAAATGGCATGCACAGGGTTGGCGTGCGTTATCACTCGCAAACTGGCAAAAATCGCCACCGCCGCCAGTGCATAAAATCCAACCACATTGGCATCACTTAACAGTTGTGATAATACAGTCATCATGGCAATAAACTCCGCACATCGATTGGCGTTGCTTCATTTTGGTGCGAGCCTTTGGGGTTGTCTTTGGTCGCCATACCAGTAACTCGATAATAGTTATATTCAGGATATTTGCCCGTACCGCTGATAAGCAAATGCTCTTTTTCATAAACCAGATTTTGGCGATTGTACTCACCCAGCTCAAAATCAGGGGTCAATTGAATTGCTGTGGTTGGGCAAGCCTCTTCGCACATACCACAAAATACACAACGGCTAAAATTAATGCGGAAAAATTCAGGATACCAGCGACCATCTTCACGCTCGGCCTTTTGTAGCGAAATACAGCCCACAGGGCAAGCAACTGCACACAAATTACACGCCACACAGCGTTCATCACCGTCTGGGTCTCGTGTCAAGACAATGCGTCCACGAAAACGGGGCGGCACAGGCACAGGCTGCTCAGGATAAAGAATGGTATCTCGTGGACGCAGAGCGTGAGCATTCACCATCCACATTGAGCGGATAATGCTCATGATACCGACTGCGGTGTTTTTTAATGCTACTAACATAATTATTTATCCTTTATAATGTTCACTCTTAATCAAAATTTTATCAATCAATATTAAGAATGATTTATAAATACTCACCAGCAATTTGTATGGGCAAAGTAACGATATCAATCAAAATTGCAGGTAAAATCAACGCCTTTATAACAGGTTGTAATTTCCGCTCTTTCTCTTTCAATGCCACAAACACAAACGAAATAGGATTTTTAAAAGTGTGTTGCAGATGAGTATTTGGTATGATTTTTTGGGCTATCATTTTGCCCCCCACGCCAAAATTACAAAGGCGGTTGCCAATAAATTAACCAAAGTTACTGGCAGGCAAATTTTCCAGCCAAAATTCATCACCTGATCATATCTGGGTCGCATCAATGAACCACGAGCCAGTACAAACATTGTCATAAAAAACAAGGTTTTTATCATGAACCAAAAAATAGGCGGAATAAAGGGAATATCAAGATTAAACGGTGCCAGCCAACCACCAAAAAACAAGCAAGTCATCAATGCCGAAATCAGCACCACATTGACATATTCGCCAATGAAAAACATACCGAATTTCATGCCAGAATACTCAACATGATAGCCCTCTGCCAGCTCCTGCTCAGCCTCTGGCTGGTCAAAAGGATGCCTATGCGTTACCGCAACCCCTGCCACCACAAAGGTCAAAAAGCCAAAAAACTGCGGAATCACATTCCAAATCGTGCTTTGAGCCTCGACAATATCACGGATATTAAATGAACCCGCCTGTGCCACCACGCCCATAAGCGACAATCCCAAAAACACCTCATAACTGATGGTTTGGGCTGATGAACGCAAGCCGCCAAGCAGTGAGAATTTGTTGGCAGATGCCCAGCCACCGAACATTACCGCATACACTGCAAGGCCTGCCATCGCAAAGAAAAACAACAGACCAATATTCCAGTCAGCAGCCCCCAAAGTTGGCGACAGCGGAATGATGGCAAAACTTGCCAATGCGGTAAACATTGCAATGGCAGGTGCCAGAGTGAATATTTTTTTGTCGGCAAAATTTGGTGTCCAGTCTTCTTTAAAGAAAATCTTTAGCATATCTGCAACTAACTGCAAACTGCCCTGCCAGCCGACACGGTTTGGGCCGTAACGATCTTGCCACAGTGCCAACATACGCCGCTCATAGACAATCATCAGTGCAGCAACGATCACCAAGCCCAAAAAAATCATCAATGCCTGAGCCACCAAAAATAATATCGACCACGCATCAAAACTTAAAGCATTGTTCAGCACCGATGGCATCTGTGGAATGACACGAACCGACATTATGCATTCTCCCTAATTGTAGTGCCTGTCTGTGGCGATACTGGCTGCACCGCACTTGCCAGAAATAACTGACTACGATGCTGTCTTGGTAAGTTTTTTAGGCTTTGGACATGGCTTGGCTCAAACACACTCGCCACCGAATCGGCACGCCTGATGCTGGTTAATAGCTTGGGCGATAATGGCACTTGTCCTGCAGCATAGCCCACGCAGCCATCTGGCACATATTCCACAATCACCACAGGCAGGACGATTTCACCATACAATGAGTCTATCGCCAATAAATCGCCTGCCCTTACCTGCCAGAGATTGGCATCATTTTCGTTCATATACCAACCGATTGCTTGGATTTGCTCAGCAACGACAGGGCTTCGAGATGCCAAGGGGCTTGAGGCAAATAACTGATGCACAGGGAATAAGCGTACCACACCATGAAATACGCTGGTATTGGCAGGATCACTGATTTCCTGACGCTGGCTGGCATAGCAGTGTTCAAGTTTTGGTAAATAATCAAATAAACGCACACCAATATCGCCGCCTTTTAGCCTGCCGCCGATTTTGCTTTGGTATTTGTTCCATGCTTGCGGTGAGTTCCACCCTGCCGCCCATGCAAAAGGAATGCTGGCAGCACTGGTTTTATCGCCAACATAACCTTCCATTGAGAAGGTCAATGCCGTATCCAGATCCTTAGGCTGCATCGGTTCATGCACCGATAAGGTCGCTCGTATGGCAGTGCGACCCGAGTAACGGCGTGGCTCACGAGCGATTTTTAGACCGCGAATGCGATAATCGGCAGTTGGGGCAGCGTCCTTGATTGCTGCCAAGCCATGCACTTGCTCGGCAATATCATCAATCACTTCGTCCAAATGGGCAGCCAGAGCTGTTTGATTTAGCTCATGCGATAAGGCATACAGCCACCGCCAACTGTCTTTAATGTTGCTATTTGGCTCATAGTATTTTTTATCATAAGCCTGAAAAAACCGCTGTGCTCGCCCTTCGCTTGACACCAGCGTGCCATCAGCTTCGGCAAAACTTGCCGCCGATAGCACCACATCGGCTTGATTGTGCCAAGGATAATGCTGATGATCCAGAACAATCAGGGTTTTGTTTGCTATTTGGGCAAGTGCATTTACCGTGCCAAGCTGACTTAGGTCATTTTCAAGCACAATCACCGCCTCATACTCCTGTGCCAGCACCTCTTCAATTGCTCGCCCACCAAGCAGACTGATGCCAGCACTGTTTGCCGCTGGCAGTGCAAGATATATCGCTGCAATCGGTGCAAAATGCGTATCAAGCGGCTTGGGCTCTGGACGCACAATTTTTGCCTGATCTGTCTTTTGGGTGTCAGTTTGGGGATGCTCAGGCTTGGCAATCAGCTGCGGATCATGGCTTGGCAAATCGGCTGACACATCGGTATTTTGTTCAGCTTGATAGTGGGCAATCTCCGCCTCGTTTGTCGCTTTGATGGCTTGGCGTTTTTTGCTCAAACTTTGTGCAATGCACGCTGCCGCCTCAATCACTGCTTGTGAGCCAAGCGAAGTCCCTGAAATAACCAGTGGCTGATTTGCCGAAACCAAATCAACAGCGATTTGATATGCCAAAGTTAGCATTTGCTCATCGGCATCAAGGTTAGGCTTAACAAGATTGTCCAAATGCACATCAAAACAATCAATCACCTCAGCCACCAAATAGCCAAAGCGAGCAATGTCCTCAATGCTTGCCACGACAGAAGTTTTGGCAATGTCATCAAGTTTGGTATCAACCACATCGACCACATAGATTGGGCTAAAATCCCCCTGACCGATTCGCTGCACAGGTTCGGCAAGCCAATGGTCTGTGCGTAATGCCGTTGCCATTTGCCGTGCTTTATTTTTGGCAGCTTGGCGTACCGACAGTGCCACGCGTGCTGCTGTCTGGGTAATGTCCTCACCCAAGATAAAAACTGCATCCGCCTGCTCAATCTGTGCCACAGAAGGGTTGTACACACTGTGATTACGCAAAATCTCAACCGATTTATCCACCAAAGTTTGTACCGCCATGCTCCAGCCTGTGCTGTAGTTGGCTGCTCCCACCAGTTTTTTTAGGGCAAAATTACTCTCAAGGCTTGCCATATCACTGCCAATACCGATGAGTTTTTTGCCGCGAAGCAGAGCGATTACCTTATCCAAAGCCGCTTCGGCATCCAGCTGTATTTTGCCTGTTGGTGTGTTTTGATAAGGGCTGGTTGGACGATCGGCACGATTGACATAACCATAACCAAAGCGACCACGATCGCACAAAAAATAGCCATTGACATCTGGATTGTAGCGGTTTTCAATACGCCGCAACTCGCCATAACGCTCACCAGCAGAAATACTACAACCCGTTGAGCAGCCATGACAAACGCTGGGTGCATACTGCATATCCCACTTGCGGTTATAACGATCAGAATGTGTTTTGTCAGTAAATACGCCTGTTGGACAGACTTCGGTCAAGTTGCCGCTAAATTCGCTTTCAAACTGACCATCTGTCTCACGACCAAAATACACACGGTTGTTTGAGGCATAGACACCAAAATCCTTGCCGCCTGCATAGTCTTTATAAAAACGCACACAGCGATAACAGGCAATGCAACGGTTCATTTCGTGATTGATAAATGAACCCAAATCCTGATTATGATGCGTGCGTTTGGTGAAGCGATAACGGCGTTGGCGATGCCCACTCATATAAGTCATGTCTTGCAGGTGGCAATGACCGCCTTCTTCACAAGTTGGGCAATCGTGCGGGTGGTTGGTCATCAGGTATTCAACGATATGCTTGCGGAAGTTTTTTGCTTCCTCATCATTGACCGAGATGTACATATCATTGGTTGGAGCAACCATGCAGCTCATCACCAAACGCCCACGCCCTGCCTGATAATCTTCTTCATTATTATACTGCTTGACGGCACATTGGCGACACGAGCCAACCGAGCCCAAGGCTGGGTGATAACAAAAATATGGCACATCAATGCCCAAAGACAGGCAGGCAGCCAGTAGATTATCGCTGCCGTCCACCTCTACCGTTTTTCCATCAATATGAATGACTGCCATCACAGCCCTCCTTGTTCGTGCTTATCTTCTGACACTGGCTGAATTTTTTGCTCAAATTCATGGCGAAAATACTTCAAGGCACTCATCAACGGCTCCATCGCACCGGGGGCATGGGCACAAAAAGTCTTGCCAATCCACAAATCACGCGTCAGCTCAGAGAGCTTGTCAATATCTGCCGACTCGCCCTGACCGTTGTCAATTGCGTCCAAAATCTTCACACCCCATGGCAATCCATCACGGCATGGCGTACACCAGCCACAAGACTCTCGCTGAAAAAACTGCTGCAGGTTTTTTGATAGGCTAACCATATCTTGGGTTTCGTCCACCACCATCATCAAACAAGTGCCAAGCCGTGAGCCTGCTTTCATGATGGGATCAAAGTCCATCACCAGATCCAAATGCTCATCGCTTGCGGTCAAAAAATCAGTAGAAGCACCACCCGGCAACCATGCCTTTAGTTTCAGACCATCTTGCATACCGCCAGCAAGCTCAATAATCTCACGAGCAGTGTAACCAAAGGGCAACTCCCACAGCCCTGCATCTTTAACACGACCAGAGCAGCCCATGATTTTGGTACCAGGTGTTTCTGATTTGCCCTTAGCTTTGGGCAAATCCAGATACCATTGCACACCATTTAATAAAATGGCTGACATATTATTAAGCGTTTCTACATTATTGACCACTGTTGGTCTGCCCCATGCACCTGCAACTTGGGGAAATGGTGGCTTGGTGCGTGGATTGGCACGGCGACCCTCCAGACAGTTGATGAGTGCTGTCTCTTCGCCACAAATATAACGCCCTGCACCAGTATGTACATGCAGCTTAAAGCCAAATTCTGTGCCTAGGATATTCTCACCAAGCAGTGCATTTGCCAAACATTCATCAATGGCTGCCTGCAATCGCTCGGCAGCGATGATATATTCGCCACGGATAAAAATATAGCCAATGCTTGCACCGATTGCATAAGCAGTGATAAGCATACCCTCAATCAGCTGAAATGGCAGTCGCTCCATCAGCAGACGGTCTTTAAATGTACCGGGCTCCATTTCGTCAGCATTACAAATCAAATAACGCACGCCACCATCAGGCGGGGTCATAAATGTCCATTTTAGCCCTGCATTAAATCCAGCCCCGCCACGCCCACGCACATTGGCAGTTTTTATCATCTCGCCGACTTCTTTTGGGCTTTTGCTAAGGGCGATTTTTAGACCCTCGAAGCCTTTTAGTGCCAAATAATCAGCAAGTTTTAACACGGCATCATGATGGTATAATCGCCAAGTCAATGGGTGAGAAAGACTGGTTGGTGCCTCGCCTTCCGCCAAGCCCACGCCGTAGATAGGAATCCGCTGACGGTTGAGCTGACTGGGTGCTTTGCCCAATTTGCGTGCGTCAATTTGGGCAGTAACTGTCGGTTTGCAAAAAGTCGCTTCACTCATAGATATTGCTCCAATAACATCGCCACTTCCTCGGGCAGGACAGGGCCATAAGTATCCTCATCAATCAGCACACTTGCCCCTTTGTCGCAGTTGCCCAGACAACAAATCGGCAACAGGGTAAACCTACCGTCTGCTGTCGTCTGCCCAAATTCAATGCCAAGATTGCGGCGAAATGCCTCTGCCAATGCCTCATATCCTGTCAAATAACAAGCAATCGAATCACAAACCAAAATCACATGACGACCCACAGGCTGGCGATAAATGCGATTAAAAAAAGTCGCCACACCCTCAACATCACTGACAGCAATGGACAGCATATTGGCGATGGCGGCGACTTGGGCATCATCAACCCAACCGTTTCGTTTTTGGACAAGTTTTAGGGCATCAAGCACAGCGGCTCTTGGTTGTGGATAATGATGGATATGTTCAATAATGCCCTGAATCTCATCAGGCGTTAGGATTTGGTGGATATCCACTTTGGGGGTTTTATCGGTTACTATTTTCATAGAAAATACCATGTATGTGAAAGCTAGCTGGCAGGCTGGCTGATTTTATCCTTTGGCATTTTAAGATCAGATGGCAACTGATACTAAAATTTGTCTATTATACTCCAAAATTTTACGAAACTCTATACAGCAATCAACAATTGAGCAATTAAATCAACAAGCAGTTATATTTATCTTTGCACTCACCAGTCAAAATCATTATCATTGTACTTAATTTTATCCAATCTTTTGCCAAACACTGCTTTGCAACCACAAAATACTTGACAAAAAAAACCAATCACAGATACTGTTATGACAACAAAATCATCTAGTAAGACAAGGAATATTCATGCTAACCACCCCGCAAGCTTACCGCAAAAAGCTGCCCACCGCCCTAAAGAGCATTGTATTTTATGGCGTTGCTTTTGGCAGTTTTCGTATGTTGATTGGCGGCGTTTCGGTTTTGTATTTATTAAGCCGCGGGGTATCGCTTGCCGACTTGGGACTGCTTAAGTCGTTTCAGTTTGCCCTGATGATGTTTTTGGATTTGCCACTTTCTTATTTGACCGACCGCTACAGTCGCAAATTATCCACTATTTTGGGCATTGTGTTTGGTGCAGCTTGGCTTTTGATGACTGCTGCCGCAAGCAGTTTGTGGCAATTTTATCTTGCCGAAGCATTCAACGCCGTCTCATTGTCATTATTTAATGGTGCTTATATTTCTTATTTAATTGACATAAAAAATAAAACCGCACCAGAGCTTAGCACCAAGACCTTGCTGGCGTATGATAACAAATATAACAGTCTGGGCATGGCAATCTGTGCCTTTGTTGGAGCCGCGTTTATCAGTCCGCAGACCAGTGCCATTTGGTATATCGCAGGTGTGTTACTGCTTATCATCGCAGCAGGTGCATGGCTACACATGCCAAGCGATCAACAAACGCCGCAAGCCACCAGCACCACCAATCACCAAGACAACAAACTGCTGATGGTCGCTCGGCACGCAAAACAGCTCACAGACATTCTCAAGCACAAGCCACAGATTGCCTATGCCTTGGTGGTGATAAGCATTCTTTTGGTGTATTTTCAGATATTGGTTCAGCTGTGGCAACCACTTGTGGATATTGTCAATCCCAGCACGTTTGGTTGGGTTTATGGTTTGTTCTTTTCGGTGCTAAGCATTGCCCAAATTCTCTCAAGCAGCTTTGTTGATAATGACAAGCTCTCCGCCATGCACAAAAAGATTGCCATTGTCGCCTTATTAACCATCGCCCTGCTACTTATGGCGATGAGTGTTTCTTTTGCCACAAAGTCATGGTATGCCACTGTCGGCATTTTGCTGTCTTTGTCGCTGATGTTTTTTGCCATTAAGGTTTTGATGATTGAAGCCTCAGCAACATTTCACGACATCATACCTGATGCTCATCGCTCGGTGCTGGACGCTTTGGGATTTTTTGCCAGTCGCCTTGTACTGCTTTTGTTATTTCCACTCATCACCTATTTGACCGACCGCTTGGGTTTTGCTGTGCTGGTGGGGATTTTTGTGATGATTTTGGCGGTTTATTTTGTTATAAAATACAAAATCAACAAGGCAAATTTGGCTTGATGATAAATTTCTAGACTTATCAAAATCAACCAGCTGTTCAAATTTTGCCGATTGTTACGAATTGGCAAAATATCTGTAGGCTGATGATATTAATTATAAAATATTTAATTATTTTTTGTTTTATATTTAAAAATTAACAAAAAAAAATACAATTTAATTGACATTGACATTGACATTGGCATTGACATTGACAATAATATTATAAATTACCGTGAATTGACTTTGATAGATTTTAAAATAATCTTAAGCCTGTCTTATTAATTTTTCACGCCGCCAAGGCAAACAGCCACAAACGCACCACTGCCAATTTAAAGCCGTGCTTCGTTTTGTGGCATATTTAGCCATGACAAATCAGATATTTGGTTTTAAAAGGACTACCCAATGAATGAATTTTTTGCCGTTGCCTTGGTTACTATTTTGGCGGTGATTAGCCCCGGTGCAGATTTTGCCATCACCACAAAAAACAGCTATCTGTATGGGCGTGGCGTGGGAATTTTGACCGCTACAGGCATTGCGTTGGGCGTGCTGATCCATGTGGCTTATACGCTGTTGTTTGTGGGGGCGGTGATGAAATTCATGCCGAATTTTTTGGACATCATAAAATACATTGGGGCGGCATATCTGATATACATCGGCTACCAAACTTTTGTGCAAAAACCCGTTTCCCAAAATGGCGACAGTTTGCCCATCTCACCCACCCAAGCCCTAAAATACGGACTATTCACCAACGCGTTAAACCCCAAAACCACGCTATTTGTGATTAGCACCTATACCCAAATTGTGAGACCTGACACCTCTTTGGGCGTGCTTTTGGGCTATGGGGCGTTTATGTCTTTGGCTCATTTTGTGTGGTTTGCGATTGTGGCGTTGCTGTTTTCACAGTCTCATTTGCGACAGAAAATGCTGGCACACCAAGTCATCATCAACCGCATCATTGGCGTACTCTTGGCGGGACTGGGTGGTTTATTGCTGGTGAGTAATTTATCTTAGTCGTTGGTTTTGACAAATTACATTTGCCCTACAGATGGTTATTGCTTGGACTGCTTAGTGTCAATGATTTGATAATATCATCATAACAAGCACGCCATCACGGTTTATTTTTCTGCACGGAAATTTTTACCCAGCATCTCGCCAAGCCCTTGATAATGCCGAAAATTATAAATCAGCGGCTGCCAGAGCGTTGGGTCAATCTTATCTTTATCAAAAACCAACCCTTCTGCGGCATGAACCTGCAAGATTTTTAGCTCAACGATGGCATAACCATCTCGGTTGATGATATTGACAACCCCAGCTTCTGCCTGCAACGGGCATTCGGTGATTTTTTGTGGTTTCACCTTGAAAGACGGCTCGGCAGTCAAGCCAGCAAGTGCAAATTTATCATCACAGAACTGGTATTGCTCATTGACCGCTTGCATATTGCCCGTAAACGGAGCGATTTTCTCAACATTTTGCCACAGATTTTCGCTTGCGATATTTAGCACAACCTCTGGGCAATGCTGGATATTTTGATACGCTTTGCCCTGCACACCCAAACCGATGACGACATTATCGCCCAAGCACCAGCTTGACGAAATCGGACTGATGTTGGTTTTGCCCTGATTATCCACGCTGGTTAATAGCACGACAGGAAAGCCATAATAAAACATTTTGGGATTGATGGGAATGTGCATAATACCTCCTTTACTGTCCATATCTTTGATGCTTGCTGTTTTTCAACTCCAAACAGTGCAATGCACGGCAAAATAACGCCTGATAACATTCATGCAATAAAGCCAAACTTTTATCCTGAGCAAATATCGCACTTTTAATGACAAAGTCGCACAGTCTGATATTATCCATGATAAAGCTATATCGTCATGACAAGGTTAATCCTCGCCGATACCAAACCAGTGGAAAATGCCACAAAAACGCATCTTTAAGACTGGCTACCCTACCAAAAATCCATGACACTTTTTATCACACCGACCGCACCCAACCCCAGTAATAACAACGCCGAGATAAGCATGGTGAGCTTGATAAATTTTGGCTTGCAAATTTTGCTAAATAAATAAGCATAAACCAACAAAATGGCATAGTCTAGCACCACCCAAGTGATGGTAAGTGCCGTGGCAGCGACAGCTTTGGACTCAGCAACGCCAAAAAACAACGGAAAAAATCCAATAAAAAACAACACATCTTTTGGGTTGGCAATACCCACCAAAAACCCTTGTTTGATATGTGTAATCAGACCTTGTCTGTCCGCTTGGTGCTTATACAGGCTAAGCTGACTGACCTGTTTTAACTCAGTTAGGATTGAAAAAGCAAAATAGATAATGTACAAAGAGCCGACCAGCGTTAAGGCACTTAGCCACCGCTCATCAATACCAACCACACCAAACAGCACCAATAAGGATACGCCGATTAATACCAATGAAGCCAAATTTGTGCCGATAACGGTGCATAAACTCGCCATCAAACCATCACTGGCACCATGGTTAGCAACCATCACCGTAACAGGACCAGGGGTGGATAAAAATACCACAACCGACAGCGCAAACCCAAACCAAAGTTGATAATCAAACATCGATACGCTCCTTGGGCATTTTTATTGGGCATGTATCTATAACCAAACCACCCTCTTCATACAGTTGATACTGTCGCCACTCTAGATTGTTAATATCTCCAAAAAAACCTAACTCGCTTGGGTACTTTTGAGATTTATTAAAAACACATATTCTGTTTCTGATTATCCTTCTAATATTCAAGCCTTTTTGTCTATCTATTGGTGCAACCAAATCAAACACTTCTCTAGGGTTGATATACATATGCACTTGCTTGTCAATACCTTTTGAAAGCTCTATCAAGATACAGCCTGTAATTCTTGATAGTTTTAGCTGCAGATTTGATTATCCCGAGCTTTCATCAGCACATTTTAATTTGAAAATCCCAATTATATCACTTTTAACATTTTTATAAAGTTATCACGAACACTGGATGTATTTTCTGTACCGCTATAGCCAAATCTTGCATAATAACAAACGGATAGGTATGATGTTACAATTAAATCCTCACCTATTGCCTCTTGTAAAGAAAACTTATTCTTTGCCGATAGAACCATGGCTGTTACAACCGATTTATTGATTAGTGGATCGCATTCTTTTAAAAACTCCAGTGCTAAATCATTTGATTTTTCTTGAAAATACACCTGCTCAGTTCTACTTATCCTATTTCCAATGTTTATCATAACTGGCATAAAATGATCTTTATAAACAGAATTGTATAAATCCCAACCAATCCTACCTTGATTATATAAACCAGCATAAGTAAATCTTGTCGCATACAATATTGGCATTAACGCATTATAATTCTTTGGTAATTTTTCAGTTATCTTATTTAAATTGTCAAATATGGAACTAAAACTCCAAGGTTGAACAATCTCTACAATATTTAGGATAGAAAGAGGCTCTATATTATCCAACAAACCGTCTTTATCCAAGGTGCGTGATTTGTATTTTCCAATTTTATAAAAAATCATTATTTCATTTAGAATAAGAAGTCGCAAGTTTGCAATTAAATCCTGCAAAGGCTGTAGACCCATAGATAGCTTAATCAAAAATAGAGATGCTCGCTCTACCTCGTCTGGCATATCATTAATCATCGCACCACCATACTCGGAATAATCAATACCGCTATTCTTTACAAAATCTCTTGATTTCTCATCTCCATAGCTGGCACCGTCCAACTCTTGCAAGACAAAAAGATATGCCATTTCATAATCCCTTAAGTCTTTTTGTATTAGTGAAAATGCAAGTTTGGCAGCAGTATATTCCAATCCATCGGTTTGTATTTTTTGATAAAGCTCCATATCAGCACAAACAGATTTTTTTTTGAAAAAATCAAACATTGACATTCCCCTTGACAAACTTTCTTAAGAATCATTGATTATGATTTACCTATCACAATCCGCCATCACAATATCAATACTTGCCAAATAAATAATCGCATCAGACACCAGCGAGCCGTTAATCACGCTAGGCATTTGCTGTAGATGAGCAAAGGTCGGCGTGCGAATACGAGTGCGATAGCTCATTGTTGAATTATCCGAGGTTACATAGTAGCTATTAAGCCCTTTAACACCCTCCACCATGCACGCAGACTCACCTGCTGGCATCACAGGCCCCCATGACACAGAGACAAAGTGGTTAATCAGAGTCTCAATGTCTTGTAGCGTGCGGTCTTTTGGTGGTGGCACGGCAAGTGGGTGTTCGGCTTTATACGCCCCTGATGGCATATTGTTTAAGCACTGCTCAATGATGCGTAGTGACTGGCGTATCTCTTCAATTTTGACAAGGCATCTATCATAAGCATCGCCGTTATAAAACACAGGAACTTCAAACTCAAAATTCTCATAACCCAGATATGGGCGAGCTTTACGCAAATCAAAATCAATACCTGTGGCACGAAGCCCCGCCCCTGTTACCCCCCAAGCCAGGGCGTGCTTGGCATCATATTGAGCCACTGCCTGTGTGCGTCCTTTTAGCACGCTGTTGGTCATGGTGGCTTTATAATATTCATCAATGCGTTTTGGCATCCAGTCCAAAAATTCTCGCACCAGACGCTGCCAGCCATTTGGCAAATCATGAGCCGTGCCACCAATTCTAAACCACGCAGGGTGCATACGATAGCCTGTTACCGCTTCAATGACATCGTATGCCTTTTGGCGATCGGCAAACATATAAAACACAGGGGTCATGCCACCAGCGTCTTGGATAAATGTCCCCCAGTAGAGTAAATTATTAGTAATTCTAAACAATTCACTCATCATAATGCGAATGGTATTGGCACGATCAGGCACAGTAATGCCAGCTAACTTTTCCACCGCCATGATATAGGGCAGCTCATTCATCACCCCACCCAGATAGTCAATGCGGTCGGTATAAGGGATAAAAGAGTGCCAAGTTTGGCGTTCTGCCATTTTTTCAGCACCGCGATGATGATAGCCAATATCAGGAATGCAATCAACAATCTCCTCACCATCTAATTGCAGCACCAAACGAAACGCCCCGTGTGCCGATGGGTGGTTTGGACCAATGTTCAAAAACATAAAATCCTCATCACGCCCAGAGCGTTTCATACCCCATTCTTCTGGCACGAAGCGTAAATTTTCTTGCTCAAACTGCTGCTTGGCAGTGTTCAAAAAATACGGCGTAAATTCGGTCGCACGAGCGTGATATTCCTTGCGAAGCGGATGTCCTTCCCAATATTTTGGCAACAAAATCCGTGTCAGGTGCGGGTGGTCGTCAAACACCACGCCAAACATATCCCACACCTCACGCTCATACCAGTTGGCATTGGGATAAATCTTGGTAGCACTGGGGATATGCTCGCCCTCTGCCAGTGCGACTTTTATGCGAATATCACTATTTCGCTCAAGGCTCATCAAGTGATAAAATACAGTAAAATCACTTGTCGGCAAGCCATATCTATGCTGGCGTAATCGCTCATCAATGGCAGAAAGATCCACAAGCATAACAAATGGCTTGGGCAAGGTGCGTAAATACAACAGCACCTCAAGCACTTGATGCTTACCCACCCAAACGGTCGGAATGCCGTCTTGCGTCTCTTGGACGGTTAAATTATCAAACTTTGCACTAAGTTTAGTTAAGATTTCAAAATCGTGAATGTGGTTAATGCTCATAATATCCAACTTACTTTAAATCTCTACAGTCTTACAACAGCTAAAATATTTAAAAATTTATTCTATACCAAAAAATAAATTATTAGCTGTTTTAGCACAAAATAGAAACCAAATCCGCCAATAAAATAATTGTAAACAATCAATAATAAACCTAGGGAGCTTTTAGTACCGTTGCTTGACACTGCACAGGAAATTTAATAGAGTTAGCAATAAAGCATAATTTATGTGCCTGTTCATGCAAAGCCAATGCCAACTTTTGGTCGCCCTGGCTAATTTTTACCACAGGATTTAATGTCGCACAGACAAACTGCCCTGCATTTTTATCATCACCTTCATTCATTATTGCTGTGGCATTATCTTGGTATGTTTGTACCACAATTTGATTAATCGCACATAAATGCAAATACCAAAGTTTGTGGCAAGATGAAATGCTGGCAAGCAACAGCTCTTCTGGATTCCACTTGTGCTTATCACCGCGAAATGCTGGGTCTGATGATGCCAAAATATCCACCTTATCATCTGCTGAAATGACAAAATTGCGTTCATAACTGGTATAATCTTTAGTACCTACGCCAAGATTACCCTGCCAAGTAATACTAACTGTATACTGATGCGTTTTCATCGCCCACCCTTTTGCTGCTTGTTCCAACTACATCATCAAATAATCCTGCGGACAAATAATAATTGTCCGTGCCTAATTGATGAAAATACAAATGCGTGCCACACGTTTTACAAAAATTGCGAGTTCCCCATTCTACTAATTGAAAACTGGCGATATTGTCGGCATTGTCGGTTTTTATGCCTTGCACCATCGTTGTAAACCCTGCTGAACCGCCCCAAGTACGGCAATTATTGCAATGGCAAGCGTGCAATTCTTGATTATCCGCTGTTTCAATGGTAACGGCTTTACATAAACATTGACCTTTCATAAATTTCACCTTTTATTGACTGATATGACAAATTTTAGAAAATAAGAAATTATTTATTGGCGAAGAAATCCATAATTTCTTTATCCTGCTCTAAAATTTCATCAGCAATTCTAAAAACATCAGCTTTGTAATGATGATTTAACGAGTTTTCTCTATTAAGAATTTCTACATCTTTAATATTCTTCCAAGAAACTTTATCAGCATTTAATAATGTGGTTGCAATATGGTCTTGATTATCCCATAACATCAATGGAAAACCAACTCTGTTAATCATTTCATTATTTTCATCAAATTCACACATTACTATCAAACATTTAATATTTTGACCATGTGAATTTGGCTGGATTTCAGCATAATAATAAGCAAACGCATCATTATTATGGTAAACAAACCGAGTAAGACGAGTGATATTTTCTTGACAGCATACACAAGTAATATAATGCGGTTCTTCACATTCTATTTCTATCAAGCAATCATCACTCATATCATTCGCCTATTTTATTTATCAAAACGCATCATCTTGGCTTCTTAGGTTTTTCACGGCAATGCGTTCGGCATTTTTACGATCTCGCTCTGGTGTCATCAAAGGCTGAATGATGCCTTGATTGTCAAGATGAATGCCTAGCGGTCGGCGTTCGTGCGTGATGGATTCTTGTAACAACATCAACGCCTGAATCAAAGCCTCGGGGCGAGGCGGACAGCCTGGAATATAGACATCGACAGGGATAATCTTATCCACGCCCTGCACCACCGAATAAATATCATACATACCGCCCGAGTTGGCACACGCTCCCATGGAAATAACCCATTTTGGTTCAAGCATCTGCTCATACAACCGCAAAATCACAGGTGCCATCTTAACAAAACAGGTGCCTGCCACAATCATCACATCGGCTTGGCGGGGTGATGCACGAATAACCTCCGCCCCAAATCTTGATAAATCATGCACGCCTGTCAAGGTTGTGGCATATTCCACATAGCAGCAGCTTGTACCAAAGTTAAACGGCCAAAGAGAATTTTTGCGTCCCCAGTTGGCAGCGGCGTGTGTTAAATCTTCAAGTTTTGCCAAGAATACATTTTTTTCAACTTCTGCCTGCGTGATATCATCAACCACTTGGCGAGAATTGTGTGGATACTGGTTGCCATTTTCATTTGGGCGAGTTAAGGTGTATTTCATAGCGGATTTTATAAATAAGTATTTGTTAATATTAAAAAAAGTTTTGCTATTTATCGCTTGGCATATCTTTGACTTTGTTCATCAAGGCAGGATTTTGAGCTTTATTGCCACAAAAAACAACAGCGAATATCAACATGGCATCAATTCGATAATTGCCAAATTTCATTTGTCACTTCCTTAATCAAACTTCTGCGTGGTAACTCGCCCCGTTTGATTAATGTGGTCAATGTTTGCCATGTCGGTTTTGTCTTTTTCAAGCACTGCCTGCAAATCCTTACGCCCTGCAAAAATCTTGCCAGATGACTGTGCAGGCACTTTGCCTGTAGGGTCAGTGTGCAAATCATCAATCGTTGTAAAGGCAGTGATACTCGCCAAATCAAAATCGGCAGGACGGCTTAAAATGCGTGGCTTACGCCCTCGCTTGTCAGCAGGTGCCCAGTTCATCGCTCCAAGTTTCATCTCATACAGCAGACCAACGAACAAAATGGCAATAAAAATGCCAGCAGCGACAAAGCCATACCAGCTGACCTCTCGCACACTGACTGCATAGGCGTACAAAAATAACGCCTCCAAATCAAAAATCACAAAAAAAATCGCCACCAAGTAGAATTTGGCAGATAGACGAATGCGTGCCGATCCTGCCGACACCACCCCCGCCTCAAAGGTCTCTTGCTTTTGAGATCCTGACGAACGCCCACCCAATAAGCGTGGCACCACCAACATAAAAACAACCAGCCCTGCGGCGGCTAGCAAAAATGCAATCGCTGACCAATTGGCTAACATAATCACCTCTATGTGATTGTCTGTTCTTTAATAAAATAGCGATATTATAACACAATTTACAAAAAAGCATTACAACCGTGCGTATTTTTCGGCAACAAAATCACAATTTGCCCCAATTAAGGCAATAAAGCGGCCAGCCGCCAGCGACACTTATCACATTATCACAAAAAAATCCACATAGGTGCTTCCCATGTGGATTTTATTTAGCCGCTGTTATTGACTGATGACATCTGTGCCACTAGGCGGCGTGAAATTAAACTCTGTTGCAGGGATTTTTTTGTTGAGCGAAATATTACTAAAGCGAATGCTGGTAATTTGCCCAATATTATCATGCAGCACCATCATCACAGGGCGACCGCCATTAAAGCTAAGCGATAAACTCTTAAAGCTGGCATTGCTGGATTTGGGTGTCAATACAAAATAATTTCTGGCGGTATTTGGCTGACTTACGCTAAAATTGCGTCCAATTTGTGCTGGGTCGCCAGACAATAGCAAGGCTGGCGTTTCGCCAACTTGATTACCAACCGCTTGGCGAGTCGCTTGTTGCAAATCTTTATCATACACCCACAGCGTATTGCCATTGGCAACAATCAATTGCTCGGCAGGTGATTTGATTTGCCAGCGGAATTGATTTTGACGCTGTGCCGACATCACGCCTGTAAATTGGCTTTTTTTATTGCCAGCTTGCGTGGTTTGGCTAAAATTGGCGGTCATTGACTTAATGCCAATCAGCAGCTGATTGAGATTTTTTGTTGCTGTCTGCTCACTTGCCGCCGCTGCCTGTGCATTTATCGGCAATGCCATCGGCACAGCTGCCATGCTTAGACTTGCAATCGCCAGCATTGCCTTCAAGCTCATCGCTTTTAAAGGGGCAAAATTCGTCATTGTACACTCCACATGGTTAAAATTCTTATTGGTTTTGATACCGCATTGGCATTGTGATATTTTGTCAAATCCACACCAAACCAAAGCTGTATCAACTTTTGGGCATATTTTGCCAAAAATATATATTGCAATCTACATAAAAATTGCAACCAGCAGCACTTAAATGTTACGCTTGACGGCGTCTTGCAAATTTAAGTAAACAAACTGACAAAATCATCAGCATACCAAGATAATTGTAACAAAAAATGACAATTAACAGGCAGACAAATCAAACAAATCTTGTGATATTAAGGCAGCAATCGCTCAACTTGCCATGTGTCGCCATGCTTTTGGTATCGCATACGATCATGCATACGCCCTGCTCGCCCTTGCCAAAATTCGGCAGTATCAACCACCAATTCATAACCACCCCAAAACTCTGGATAAGGCACATTATCGGCGTATTGTTTGTCAAGTTCGGCAAATTTTTGCTCCATATATGCACGATTTTCGACCACGCCACTTTGTGGTTGGCTTACCCATGCACCCAGCTGGCTCTCACGCGGACGCTTGGCAAAATAAGCTGCTGATTTTGCCACATCAACCTTGGTTATTTTGCCAGCCAGACGCACCTGACGCTCCTGTGCCTGCCAAAAAAACAACACTTCTGCATAAGGGTTACTGTCAATATCCTGCCCCTTGGCACTGCCATAATTGGTATAAAAAACCACGCCTTGCTCGGTCAGTTCACGCATCAGCACAATCCGCACGCTTGGGCGATTGTCCGCACCGCAGGTTGCCAAGCTCATCGCATACGGCTCGGGCAGATTTGCTGCCACCGCTTCATCGAACCAAGCTTGGAACAAATGAAATGGCGTATCAGGCAAGCCCAAATCCGCCAATGAGCCTTGTTGATATGATTGTCTGTGATCGCTTAAGTCCATAACGCCCCCAAGAAAAGTCCACAAAATTTTTGTGTATTTATTATAACACGATTTGCTGGCAGTGTATCAACCGTTATCATGCACAGCCTGCCACCGCCAAATAAGCGGTTGCTATTTTGTTGCAGTATACAAAATTATGATGACAAAATGCGTTGCACCGCTTCGGCAAGCTGATTTGCCATCTGCTGGCAGGTAGTAGCGTCTTGATGCTCAACCATAACACGAATCACAGGCTCTGTGCCTGATTTACGCACCAACAACCGACCCTTGCCCTGCAATTGTTGCTCGGCATCGGCAAAGATATTTGCCAGTTGCGTATTGGCATAAGGGTCGCTGATTTTGCTGACACGCACATTAATCAGCGTCTGTGGAAATGGCGTGTATCCAGCAACAAGCTCGCTTAATTTTTTGCCAGTTTCTACCATGCAGCTTAGCACCTGTAGTCCTGCAACAATCGCATCGCCTGTGCGGCTCTTATCCAGACACAAAATATGCCCAGATGGCTCGCCGCCAATCGTCCAACCTCGCTCTTGCAAATCTTGCATGACATAGCGATCGCCGACTTTGGCACGATGAAATTCCACACCTCGCTCTGCCAGTGCCAATTGCAGTGCGACATTGCTCATCAAAGTACCCACCACACCGACAGGTTTTAGGTGATTTGCCAAAATGTACAAAATACCATCGCCATCAACAATGTTGCCAGTTTCATCAACCATAATAATGCGATCGCCATCACCATCTAGGGCAAGTCCGACATCGGCAGCTTGCTCACGCACGGCTTGTTGCAGCGTTTGTGGATGGGTGGAGCCGCAGTTGCTATTAATATTAATGCCGTCTGGCGAATCGTTAATGGCGATGACTTTTGCACCCAATTCTTGCAAGACACTTGGTGCAACACTATAACCTGCCCCATTGGCACAATCAATGACAATTTTTAGATGAGATAAATTAAAATGATAAGGAAAACTACCCTTGCAATACTCAATATAACGCCCTTTGGCATCATCAACACGATGATTTTTGCCAATGGCATCTGCCTGAATCCCCACCAAACGCTTCAAGCCCTGCTGGTTATCACCAATTAGTACATCAAGCTCGGCATTAATCGCATCTTGGAATTCATCGGAGATTTTTTTGCCTTCGTGCGAAAAAAACTTCACGCCGTTGTCCTGATAAGGGTTGTGCGATGCCGAAATCACCACGCCCATGTCTGCATGAAAACTTGTTACCAAATGGGCAATCGCTGGGGTTGGCAAAGGCCCAAGCATATACACATCAACGCCAGCAGCATTAAACCCTGCTTGCAACGCCGCCTCAATGACATAGCCTGACAGTCGCGTATCTTTACCAATCAGCACGCTTGGGCGTTTGTTTGGGAATTTCGCTGCCAATACCTTACCTGCACCAAAGCCCAACCGCAACAAAAAATCAGGCGTAATCGGAAATTCACCAAATTGCCCACGAATACCATCAGTGCCAAAATATCCCATAGTGTATCCTTATTGCATTTATCTTAAAATAGATTGTGTTTAGACAAATTTTTACCAATTATAGCACAATTGCCAAATAAACAAAAAATCAACGATGAAAGAAATTTAACAGGCATCTGCCTTGCACCATTATTAAGCTTATCACAAGAAATCATCTGGCAAAATAAACAAAAATTCGCTATGATAACTTCAACCGAACAAATCAATCTTATGAGATGACAAATTTTCACCCCAGCAATTGCCTTGATACTGCCGCATTATCCACCCTGCCAAAATCACAACTGACAGGCAAGCCTGTGCTGCACTTTGTACACGCCAATGGCATACCTGTTGGCAGTTATCAACCACTGCTGGATTGTCTTGCTGATTTTTTTAGCATCAGCCATCTTGATAAGCTCGGCACGCATGACGAATACGCCATTGACAACCATTGGCAATCACTAACACGGCAAGTTGCCGATAGCATTCAGGCAAGCTGCCAGACGCATGGTGTCTCCAAACTTATCGCCATCGGTCATTCGCTCGGTGCCATGACAACCTTGCAAGCATTGCCACTACAATCTAAGCGTATCAGCCAAGCCATCTTGCTTGACCCTGCGTTATTAATGACGCACCGTGCTTTGTTGTTTGATATCGCCAAACTACTGGATAATTGCAGCAAATATTTCACCAAAACCGAACATTATTTTGGCGACAAATTCTCCCCTGCGGGCAAATCCAAACATCGCAAAGACACCTTCCCATCACATCAGGCTGCCTATTTGGCACTACGCCACAAGGCTTTGTTTAGGGATTTTGATGAGTCTTGCTTTGAGCATTATATTCGGCATGGATTTGTTGCCGATGGCAATGGTGCCGTAACGCTTGCCATACCCAAGATGGCAGAAGTGGCGATTTTTCGCACCATGCCATCTTGGTATTGGCGAAAAAAGCCACAATTACCCTGCCCTGTTGGCATACTGGCTGGCAAAGACAGTTATTTTACTCGCATTGGCTCATATCGTGCCGCACAAGAAAAATTCGCCCTGCCTGTACAATACACAACAGGCTCGCATATGTTTGTTCTAGAGCAGCCCCAAGCTGTGGCGACAAAGATTTTATCCATGATTATTCATCAGCTAGATTTGACACATGACTGACAAACTTCAGCCGTTGCCACGCTATCACCCCTTGTTGGCAGCTGGACTGATGGTAGCAGCCGCAAGCAGCATCGTATTTTTGCCAAATGCAGTATCATTCTTGTTTGCCCTGATGGCAGATTTATCGATGGAGGATTTTGCCAGCCTTCCCAATGCTGCCGCTGTCCGTGTTATTATTCTGATGATTTCGGCAGTATTTTTATTAAGCCTAACTGCGATTTGGCAATATGTTCGCCTGTATGATGGTAGCACAATCAACTCATATCAGCTATGGCGGCGATATTTTGGCTTGGTGCCACCAGCAAAAAACACCATGCTGCCTGCTTTGACCGTATTGGCAGCTGCTATTTTGTTATCAACACTGGCAAGCGTCATGCTTGATGAATGGTTTGCCACACCTTCGGCATCAGCAGGTGTTGGCAATTTGTTGGGTAGCACGCCCTTGCCCCTGTTTATCATACTGGTGCTGATTGTTGCACCAATTTATGAAGAATGGATTTGTCGTGGTTTGTTTTGGCGATTGGGTCAAGATATTTTTGTGGCGTTTTTTCGGCAGATGGCAGTCGTTCATCTGGCAAATAGCATACTCATTAGTGCGATTTTTAGCCTGCTGCATTTTGGCTACAGTGGTGCCGATTTGCTGACGACTTTTGGTATCTCGCTGGCACTGTGCTATGTGCGTCTGCGTACCAAATCGACAATCGCTGCGATGGCTTTACATAGTCTAAATAACGCCCTAGCACTTGCGTTATATCTGCTTGATTAATTAAGCAAAATATAGCTTTAACCATTATCAATATTTGGCTGGCTTTATCAGTCCGACTGTGATATTTTGATGGTTAAAATACGCAAATCAACTTTGCTGGTTTGTTTTGCCCAGTATAATCATTGTGCGATTGATGGTTGATTTTAAATGCATTTACGCCCAAATGCGATGATAAATTGACAAAGAAAGTATGACAAATAAAAAACCAAACCCTTCATCAGACCTAGATGAATTAAGAGAAAACTTGGACAGGCTTACCAAACTTCGCCAAAGTCTCGCCGAGCGTCAGGCACGCAATACCATGCCGCCGCTAAAACCCTTGGGGTTTATTGACCTTTTGATTTTGATGGCGTGCTTTGCTGCTGCTTTTCTTGCTATGATTATCACCCTTGCCGCTGTCTTTTTGTGATTTTTAATAGCAAAATCCATCACTTGCGATTTATAATCGACAAACAACCCGTGAAAAAGACAGCAGTATTTGTGCTAAATTTAGCCACCTCAAACAAAATCAGCAAGCAAAATCCTGCCCAAGCTAAACGCAATCAGCAAGGCTTGTGATAATTTTTAATTAATCTTTATAAAAATATCAAAATAAAGCGAATAACGAGCGAATAAAAACAGTTGTAAACTGTATTATGTTTTGTTACAATCAAGACAGTTTTATAATAATCCACTCACAAGGAGGTCGTATGACTGACAGTATCGGTAATAAATTACTGAAATTTAGCCCATTGGCATTGGCAATCGCCCTGATCAATCCTGCTGCTGCAAGCACCCCGCAATTTGACCAAACGGTATTTTTTGGCGACAGCCTGTCAGATACAGGACGCATCAAAGATATTGTCAGTGGCAACTTTTTTATTGGCAGTTTTGCCAATGCCATGCAACCGTCATTTACCACCAACCCCGATCCAGCATGGACGCGTGTTTTTGCCGAGCATTATGGCACAGCAGCAAACCCTTACACCTCAAGCGACACACAAGGCACAAACTATGCTGTCGGTGGTGCCAAAGTCAGCGAAACTGCTGAGCAATTTGGTGGACTGGTGCGTATCCCATCGGTCAATAGACAAATCAGCGATTATCTAAATAACACGAACAACACCACCAACCCAAATGCTCTATACACCATCTGGGTCGGTGCCAATGACTTGCTTGCAGCCAGCACAACTCCAGATATTGCCGCCGCTGCCGCTACCATCAGTCAAGCTGCACAAAACCAAGCGGCACAAGTTGTTCGCCTACAGCAGGCAGGAGCGAACTATATTTTGGTGCCAAACCTTCCTGATGTTGGTCTAACGCCACGCAATGTCGGCGACGCTCGCCAAGCTGCCACTGCGACCACCGCTGCAAATTTATACAATAAAACTCTGTATAGCAATCTAAATCAAGGCACTGCCAATGTCATTGCCGCCAATACCTTTGCTCTGCTACAAGAAGCGGTTCGTGATAAAGAAGCCTTTGGCTTTAAAAATACCACCAACATTGCCTGTGATGGTGCATTATCCTCACTCACCTGTACAGCAAGCGACTGGCAGGCAGTTGCAGCCGATGCCAATGATACTTATATGTTTGCTGATGATATTCACCCTGCAGGGCGTACACATCGGATTTTGGCACAGTATTTTGCCTCCATCATTGACAGCCCAGCTCAAATTGCCCAGCTGCCAACCGCTCTGATTAAAGATGGCAAATCAGCAAATGCTCAGCTGAATCGCCGCTTATCCAACCTTGACAACCCAAGGCATTCTGTCTGGGCAGATGTTACTGCCAGTGGCGATAACAAGCCAAACGCCATCATCGGTCTTGATGTTGCTGGCGACAATCAACACACAGGTGCCTATATTCAACACCAAAGACAGGACTATACGCTTGGCAAAACCACCACTGCTGACAGCCGCCAAACAGGGGCAGGTGTCTATCACCGCCGTGATTTTGGTAATGCTCGCCTAACCGCTGCAGCCGGCATTGACCGTCTAAGCCTACAAACTGACCGCAAAATCGCATGGGACGGTGCAGCACGCAGCCATCAAGCCGAAACGACAGGCAGTCGCAGCTATGCCAGTGTGCAAGGCGGCTATGGTATCAACACAGGCAAAATCACCTACCGACCTTATATTGGCGTACTGGCACAAACCCTAAAAGTCAATGCACTGACCGAAAATCAGCCCAAGCTATCAACCGCTCTTAGCTTTGATACACAAAAACAAAAATCCCTGCAAGGCGAGATTGGTCTAAACCTAACCGCCGCCATCAATGACAAAACCGAGCTGTTTGGCGGTGTTGGCTATCAGCGAGAGTTCAACGATGACTTACGCACGATTACCACCACCGTAAGCTCCATTGCTGATTATAGAAGAGGATTTGCTCTGCCTGTACAAAATGACAAAACTTCCGCCACCATCGCCCATGCTGGTGCCAAATTCAGACTTGGTGCAGCAACCAATCTGAGCATTGGTGCCAATGCCATACGACAAGATGGTGATACTGATGTTGGCGGTTTTGTTGGCTTACAAAGCAAATTCTGATCACCATAAGCATAAAAGCACTCAATTTTTTGGGTGCTTTTTTATCAAACTTTCTATACCGATGGCAATTTTAGCTTTTCTTAAATGAAATCAACTACCAACTATTCGCTATCATTTAACCACCCATTCAAGTAATCATCAATTTATCAAAATGCCCATCGCAAGCAAAATCAAGCTGATGGCATTTCTTGCATAAAAATCAGGCAAATAACCATGCTCTTAACATCTTGTTGAGCATTTAAAATACAAGACCAAAGAATTTGCCAAAACCAGACAAAATAAAGGGGTTTTTATCCCCTTTGATGAACTGATTAATTTTCCAGCAATTTAAAAAAATGATCACGGTAATGACGCAGCTCACGAATCGAATCGCGAATATCGTCCAAAGCCAGATGCGCGCCGCCTTTTTGGTAAGTTGCTGCCACATCAGGTCGCCAGCGATAGCACAGCTCTTTGATGCTTGAAACATCAAGATTGCGGTAATGAAAATAGCGTTCCAGCTTAGGCATTTGGCGTGCCAAAAAACGCCGATCTTGACAAATTGAATTGCCACACATTGGTGAAATGCCTGCATCCACCCATTTTGACAAAAATTCAATCGTCTGCGACTCGGCATCAGCCAGTGTGATATTGCTGCGGCGAACTCTATCGGTCAAGCCTGATTGTCTGTGCTGATTTTTGCACCAATCGTCCATGCCATTTAATACAACATCGCTTACCTTGATGGCAAGCACTGGACCTTCTGCCAAGATATTTAACTCATCATCGGTTACGATGGTGGCAATTTCGATGATTTCATCATGCTGGGTGTCAAGCCCTGTCATCTCAAGATCAATCCAAATCAGAGCTTTTTTTGGCTTGCCGCTTGGTTTTGCGTGTCCGATATTGATTTTGTCAATTGCTTTTTTATCACTCATTTGTCATTTCCTATTGCCAATTATCAATCACCAATTCTACCATACCATCAACCAGCTGCCAAGCAACAGAAGCGGGCAGCCTTATTAACCAAAAACAAACAGTCTTACTCGTTTTGTCGCAAAAATTTTGTTATAATTGAGCTTTTGATACCAAATAACACACCAACACCACAATGCCAAAAAACAAAATCAAAGCATGGTTGCCAACTCCTGAAAAATTGCGTGAAAATCGCCTGATTGCAATGTTTACGCCATTTTTGGCAGACCCTCGCCTGTGGCAAATGAACCGCAGCTCGCTTAATCGTGCGGTGTATGTCGGTGTTTTGGCAGCTTTTTTCCCCTTGCCTGGACAAATGCCACTTGCCATCATTGGGGCGTTGCTTGTGCGTGCCAATATCCCAATGGCAGTTGCTTTGACTTGGATTACCAATCCTGTAACCGCCATTCCTGTATTTTGGCTGGCTTATTCACTTGGGGCGTTGCTGCTTGGTGAGCCGATTTTGGGACTGCGTGCCATTGGTGTGATTTTGACAGATTTGACCTTATGGATTACCACCTCGCACGGAGTCAATCCCTTTGCAGGTCATCGTATTTTCTCATGGCAAGCAATGGTGCTTGGCCTGCTGCTAAGTGCCATCATCACCAGTGTACTGCTGGGCATGGCATTTCGGCTGTTTTGGAATTATCGCACGGTACGAGACTGGAAATCGCGACATGGCTACAATGCCAAAGCACCAAAATTTCGTGAACAAAAAGGACACAAATCACGCGAAGCAGCCACGCAAGTTAAGAAAGGAGATGATTTTTCAATTTAATCACGGTCATGGCTTTTATTGTCTTTTGGGATTTTTTCATGTTGATATGAAAATTTTTCATTAGAATTTTGCTCTTTTTTATCGTATAATTTCCCCCAAATACCCAAAACATTACCCACCTGTTCAGACCTGCGTCTGACAAATCATGACAACCTACCTACTTGTGCGAACGGTATTTATTCTGTCAAGCCTAAAAAAGCCACCAGAATTCGTGCAATTTTTTATTTTTAGAAGTGAACTCTTATGAACTATTCAGTCTTTACCTCAGAATCGGTCAGTGAAGGCCACCCAGATAAGATGGCTGACCAAATCTCCGATGCACTGCTCGATGCCATCTTAAGTCAGGATAAGGACGCACGCGTGGCGTGTGAAACTCTGGTAAAAACAGGGGCGGTGGTGTTGGCTGGTGAAATCAGTACACATGCCAATATTGATGTCGAAAGCATTGTGCGTGATACCGTCAATAAAATTGGCTACAACCATTCAGATTTGGGCTTTGATGGCTCAACTTGTGCGGTCATCAATATGATTGGCAAGCAGTCGCCAGAGATTGCCCAAGGTGTGGACAGGCAACGCCCCGAAGATCAGGGGGCTGGCGATCAGGGCTTGATGTTTGGGTATGCCACAAACGAGACCGATGTACTTATGCCAGCACCCATTCAGCTATCGCACCGTCTGATGGAACGCCAAGCCCAATTGCGTAAAGATGGCACTTTGCCGTGGCTACGCCCTGATGCCAAAGCACAAGTTACCCTGCATTATGATGATAAATTTCAGCCGTTTGCTGTTGATGCACTGGTGCTATCAACCCAGCACGACCCTGACATCAGCCAAAAAGACTTGCACGAAGCCGTCATGGAAGAAATTATCAAAAAGGTAATTCCTGCCGATTTATTGCACAAAGACACTTTGTATCATATCAACCCAACAGGCAAATTTGTCATCGGTGGCCCTGTGGGTGATGCAGGTCTAACTGGTCGCAAAATCATTGTTGATACTTATGGTGGCATGGCACGACATGGTGGCGGTGCGTTCAGTGGCAAAGACCCTTCAAAAGTGGACAGAAGTGCCGCCTATGCAGGTCGCTATGTTGCTAAAAATATCGTTGCTGCAGGCTTGGCAGATCGTTGCGAAGTTCAGGTCAGCTATGCCATCGGGGTTGCCGAACCAACCTCCATTTCGGTCAATACCTTCAACACAGGCAAAATCAGCGATGATGAGATTGTCAAATTAATCCGCACGCATTTTGATTTGCGTCCTTATGGCATTACAAGAATGCTAAACTTGCTACAGCCAATGTATGAAGTTACCGCAAGCTATGGGCATTTTGGTCGCATGGGTTCACAAAATGCCTTTACTTGGGAACAAACCGACAAAGCAGAGCTGTTGCGTGCAATTTTATAAGCAATCACCAGCCCCAGCCACCCAAAAGTCTTGGAATCTTTCTAAGACTTTTGCCATTTGAGAGAGATTATGAATAACGACAACCAATTTGACGAAGCACAATTTCAAGCACAAATGAACGCATTTTTTGAGCGTGCTGATGCCATTATCAACCTTGCCAACAGTCAGCTATCACCAAGCTCGCATGCGGGTCAAGTCGCTGCCAGTCTTAACTATGCTGCCGCTCGATTTGCCATTTCGGCTGCCAGCATTGGTTTTGTCAAGGGCAGTGATTTGGCAAAAGAAAAAGCCGATATTATTAAATTTTATAGCGAAAAATACCAACAAATGCTCGCCGAAAATCTTGACCAGTATATTGAAAATTTTGACCAATATACCAAAATAGCACAGCAAAAATAAACAGTAAAGCAGGCTAAACCTGCTTTTTTCTTATCACTTAAGCCCATTGACCACTTTTCATCACAAGCACCCTGTCAGCCTGACTTGCCAGCTGTCTGTCATGTGTTACCATCAATAACGCCATGCCCAGCGATGACTGCAACTGGGTTAATAGCTCAAACACTGCCTGAGCATTGTCATCATCAAGATTACCCGTTGGCTCATCAGCCATCACCAGTTTTGGACGCGTAACCAATGCTCGTGCAATCGCCACACGCTGTCTCTCACCGCCTGACAGCTCGCTTGGGCGGTGGTGCAATCGATGATTAAGCCCAACTTGCTCAAGCAGCTCATTGGCTCTGCTGGTTGCCTGTTTAATACTGATACCATCACGCATCAGTAATGGCATGGCGACATTTTCGGTTGCGGTAAATTCTGGCAGCAAATGATGAAATTGATAAATAAAACCCAAATGCTGATTGCGTAATTTGGCACGCTTTGCCTCATTTAAACTGGTCAGGCAAACATCACCAAGCCACACCTCGCCTGTGGTTGGCGTATCCAAGCCACCTAACAAATGCAGCAAAGTAGACTTGCCCGAACCGCTACTGCCAACAATGGCAATGCGTTCGCCCACCTGCACGGTCAAATCAAGCCCCTGCAATACGGTCGTTTGGATTTTGCCCTCTTGATAGACTTTGCTGATATTAGTTGCTTGCAAAATCACACTCATACACACCTCTTATTCATAACGCAAAGTCTCAGCTGGCTCAATTTTTGAGGCTCGCAATGCAGGATATATTGTCATCAAAAAACTTAGCAAAAATGACGCAACAACAATCAATAACACATCCGCCAGTTGCACCTGCGATGGCAAGAAGTCCACAGGATAGACATTGCCATTAAACAAGCTAATGCCAAATACACGGCTAATAAACACAAGAATATCATTCACAGACAATGCCAAAGACACGCCCAAAATCGTGCCTGCCACCGTGCCAATCACGCCAATAATCATGCCTTGAATCATAAATACCTGCATGACAAGTTTTGGCGATGCCCCAAAAGTCTTTAAAATGGCAATGTCTGCTTTTTTGTCCGTAACCAGCATCACAAGGCTTGAGACGATATTAAACGCTGCCACCACTACAATCAAAAACAGCAACAGACCTATCATTGCTTTTTCCATCTGGATAGCACTGAACAAATTGCCATGCGTACTCGTCCAATCGCTCGGGTATAAGCGTGTTATATCAAGGCTTGCAGCATTATTTGCCACTTGTGGTGCTTGGAAAATATCATTCAACTTCAGGCGAATGCCCTGTGCACCCTCTGGCAATCTTAGCATCACACCAGCATCACGCATTTGGACAAAGCCCATCATGGCATCAATTTCATTACTAATGCGATACACACCCACCAAAGTAAACCGCTTAAACCTCGGAATCACCCCTGCTGCCGATGGCGATGCCTCTGGCAGAACCAAAGTTACTTTATCGCCCAGCCTAAGCCCTAAGTTCATCGCAACCGACTCACCCAAGATGATCCCAAACTCGCCCGACTTTAAATTATCCAGACTGCCTGCGACCATATATTCATCAAGAATCGAAACTTGTTTTTCGTATTCAGGTTCAATGCCTGAAATCATAATCCCCGACACCTGCCCTTCGGCGGTGAGCATGCCTTGCAGCTGAATATATGGTGCATATGCCTGCACTTGTGGATTTTGCTTGCGGATTTTTTCGGCAATCTGTTGCCAGTCGCTAAGGATTTCAAATGAAGCTACCGACGCTTGTGGCACCATGCCCAGCACGCGGGTTTTTATTTCGCGGTCAAAACCGTTCATCACCGACAATACAGTAATAAGCACCGCCACGCCCAGCGTCAGCCCAATGGTCGAAATAAGCGAAATAAAAGAAATAAAGCCGTTTTTTTTGCGTTTAGCCTTGATATAACGAAGCCCAATAAATAACGCCAAAGGACGAAACATAAGCATAATCCAAACGATAAAATTAATCTAGTTTAGCATTTTTTATCATAAATACCAAATCAAGTCGCACCAATCGCCTGTTATCATGCCACGAGCGGTGGCTGCAAGCAACTTTTTGTGTTGCATCTTGATATTTTTCTTATCATCTCCATAAAGGTGGTAGGTATTTTTTGGTGATGGTATTGTGTAGTATTATTGCAAATATTCTTAAATATTATACATCATGCCAACCAACACACCAAGCCAACTGACATTTTGCACACTGACAAGTAGAGCCAAATCATGAGCAACCATACTTTTCGTTATCAATACACTCACGAAACAGCACCAATCAAGGTGGATTTGCCTTGCGACAAAAACGCTGGGCATGGCGACCATTGGGCAATTTTGACCGATAATATCAGCCACGATGTGCCTAATTGGCTACAGCAAATGTTAGAAACAGCCACCTTACCACAAGGGCTATCTGCTCAAAATAGTAGCAGCAACAATAAACTCCTGCTGGGTAGTAATGACCCATGCCATATCAAACAAATCCTAAGCATTAAAGACGGCAAGCCTGAAGCATTTATCAACGCCTTTCCTGCAATCAACAGCCCTTATGGTGTCAGCTGCCAAATCGAACGCGTTATCCGTTGTGATACCACAGGCGATGCTATCTTATGCCTAAAAACTGCCGATGGCTCGCTGATTTATGCTTTTGATCAACTTTATGCCGTCAATCGCCATCACTATCGCACGCCCAAAAAATATTTTGTCAATTTTGGTGCATGGGCATATCAAATCACCCCAAGTCGCCAAGACGAAAGCATTCTTGTTGAAGACGAGCAAGCCATTCGCCACCATCGTGCCTTTCATGATATTGTCGCCGATCATCAGGGCAAAATCCCTGACAATATTGACGAGCTGATTCGCAATTGGCAACCCAAAGATGCCAAAGCCGATGAGCCACTACAGCCTGTTGAGATTAATCTTGGGCATATGTGTGCCTATTTGTACGGCGAGACATTTGGTCAAGAAGATGAAGCATGGTGCCAAGGTCAAGTTCTGGGCAAGTCATCGACAACTTTTTTTGGCAAATCCATCACCTTGTTTGATGTTGTTATCTTGCGTGAGCCTGATGCCGATCCCTTTGTTGTGCGTATTGCCACGCCAAGCTGTGCTACAACCGACAGCATACAGGTGCATGATTATATACAGGCAAATATTTGGCTGCAGGCGGCAATCTATGGCGAAAACCAAAACCCCTCGCCTGCAAACACATGATTGTCAAAACTCTTGCCAAACATAGCCAAATGCACAAGATTAGGCAGTTTTTGTTAATGAATTCAACCAGTTGCCTATATCTTTTATCTGTGCCAAACAAACTTGATGTGCCATCGGATAACTGCTAAATGTCGGCTTAAGACCGAGTTTTTGCAGTCGTTCTTTGGCATCAAGCCCCAACACCATTGGCACAACATCATCAAACTGCCCATGGTCAATTTTGATGGCGATATCCTGATTGACGGCAACGCTATCAATCACCTCAGCACTGGCAAAATAAGTGGACAATGCCAAAAGCCCGCCCAATTTTCGCTTGCTGGTCAGCACCGTATGATACGCCACCGCACCCCCTTGCGAGAAGCCAGCAATGATGATATTTTCGCTGGCTATGCCTTGTGCCATCTGCTCGGCAATCAGCTCATCAATCATGGCAGCAGAGGCGGTGATTTGTGCAATATCCACGCGTCTTTGTAGCGTCATCTCCAAAATATCGTACCAAGCTGGCATCACATAACCACCATTAACGGTAACAGGAATTTTTGGTGCATGTGGAAAAATAAAACGCACCGCCACTTCATCTGACAAGCCAAGCTCTGGCACAATCGGCTGAAAATCATAACCACTCGCCCCCAAACCATGCAACCAAATCACAGCATGATTCACGGGCTGATTATTTGGATTATGCTCGACAATCAGCGTCTCAAGTGTTGCCATTGTATCACTCCTTTATCATATATTATTTAGATAATATTTATATTGTTATAAATTTATCAAGCAGTTCGATACTCATTATAGCACAAATCACCATTGACAGGTTTTTAATAAATTTTAAATTTTATAAATTATTTATTTTACAAATATAAAAAGTAATCATTAATTTATTGCCCTTATCGCCAATCACTGACAGTGCTTTGTAAAATTAAGCATTCATACACTGCTTTTTTTATTCAGTCTATTTATCCATCAATCCCTTTGGCAATAATGACAAATCAGCATTGCAAACAGCAGGTAATTTAATAATTATCCATACTGTCTGACTGGAATTGTAAAATATCGTAAATGATTGCTGTTAATCAGTGATTTTTTCGTATAATATAGCATTTATCAACTTTATTAAGGGTCAAGTTATGCAATGGCGTGGACGCAGACAAAGCAGCAATATCGAAGACAGGCGTGGCGGTGGTGCCAAAAAAGTCGGTGGCGTGAGTATTTTTGGATTAATCATCGCTGTGGTGCTATGGCAGGTGTTTGGCATCAGTCCTGAGACCACTTTGGGAGTAACCCAACAAATTCAAAACCAAACGCAAAGCAGCACGCCAGTTAATGAAACTGCCGATATGGCACAAACTCGTGAATTTGTTGCCACCATCTTGGCAGATACCGAAGATGTCTGGACGCCGATTTTTGCTCAAGCAGGCAGTCGTTATCAAGAGCCAAGCCTAGTATTGTTTAGTAATTCTGTACAATCAGCCTGTGGGTCTGCCAGCTCTGCCAGCGGTCCGTTTTATTGCCCTGCCGACCAAAAAGTCTATCTAGACACTCAGTTTTTCCGTGATATGCGAGTATCTATGGGCATTACAGGCGAAAAAAACAGCAGTGAATTATCTCGTCAAGATCAAGCAGGCGACTTCGCTCAAGCCTATGTCATCGCTCACGAAGTCGGTCATCATGTGCAAACACTGCTGGGCATTTCATCACAAGTACGCCAAGCCCAAGCCCAAGCAAGTACCACTGCCGCCAACAATCTATCCGTTCGCCAAGAGCTACAAGCGGACTGCTTCGCTGGCTTATGGGCAAAACAAAATCACGAACGCACGCAATTTTTGCAACAAGGCGATATTGAAGAGGCTCTAGATGCCGCCGAAAAAATTGGCGATGACTATCTCCAGCAAAAAGCTGGTGGCCGTATCGTGCCTGACAGCTTTACGCATGGCACCAGTGAACAACGCAAACGCTGGTTTTATCGTGGCTTTCAGACGGGCGATGTTCAGCAGTGCGACACTTTTGCCACGCGTGAAATTTAAGAAATACAGCTCAACCACCTAAGGAATTATCATGAAATTGCCTACGGCATTGATTGAACTGATGACGCAATATTTTTATGAACGCACCGAACAGCCATTGGTGATTGACCCCAAAGTGCTGGCATATCGCTGGGTGGGCGATTCGGCAGGTCGCTTATTGCCGATTGATGTTCATTTTAAAGGCAGGCTGCATGATTTGCTTGGTATTGACAATCAAAAACAACGGCTAATTGCCAATACTGAGCAGTTTCTCGCCAAACTGCCTGCCAATCATGTTTTGATGACAGGGGCAAGAGGTGCTGGCAAGTCATCACTGGTGCGAGCGTTATTACACGCCTATCATCATCAAGGCTTACGCATCATTGAACTTTCACGCGATCAATTGCAGTATTTGGACAAAATCCGCACCGCCATCAAAGCCTCTCGTCAAGCAGGCAATGGCAATCGCTACATTGTTTATTGTGATGATTTGGCGTTTAATGCCCAAGACGAAAACTATCGCACTCTAAAAAGCCTGCTTGATGGTGCGTTGGACAGTGAGCATGATGAAATCTTGATCTACGCCACCAGCAATCGCCGTCATCTGCTGCCACAGCTGATGAAGGATAATATCAACATCTACAATGGTCAAACCGATGAGGTCAATCCTTATGAAACCATTGATGAAAGCGTTTCCTTGTCAGACCGTTTTGGGCTATGGCTGTCGTTTACCGCCATGAATCAGCCACTATTTTTGCAAATTGTCGAGCATTTATTAAGCCAAGCCAATCTGCCATTTGACGCCACCGTACAAAGTGAAGCCCTAAAATGGGCAAGCACTCGTGGCTCTCGCTCAGGACGCATTGCTTATCAATTTGCCCAGCATTGGATCGGTCAAACGCGACTACAACAGCGTCAAGATCGCAGCTTGTGATACTCACCCTGCCTCATCACGCTGGTTCATTTGCCCATCGGCGGATAAATGCACACGCATCATATCCGCTGCCAATATCAGCTTGCCGCCATAGACATTTTGTACCTCTTGGCGAATATGCCCCATGTTTGGCTGAGTATCACTTGGATCATCAAACCCCAAAAATCTCGCACTAAAATGCGTCAAAATCAAATTCGGTATATTGGCACATTTGGCAAATTGTGCCACCTGCAAGGCACTGCTGTGCTGTGGATTAAACTTATTCTGAGCAAGTACCTTATCCAGCACCGCTTGCGTATAAGTCGCCTCATGCACCAATAAATCCGCACCCATCACCGCCTGCTGCAATAACTCTGGCTTATCATTATCACCTGCAATGACGATTTTTTGCCGATACTGACGCGAGATGACAAAATCACTGTGGCTCATGGACTGTGGCAAGCAAGGCTCATAACGACCAGCCAAAATCTGCTGCCAATGCCGCTTATCAATACCTGCTTGTAGCAACTTTGTTGTATCAAGTCGCCGCTCTGCCAACTCTTGGGTGATGACAAACCCAAAGCACTCAATGCGATGACTCATCGGGCATATCTGAATATCAATTGTCCAATCGTCAGCCAACTGATACTGCACGCCTGTGTCTATTATCTCGGCAATATCAATAAAATCAATCCGATAGCTAAGATTCATCTGCGTTAAGGATACGCACGCCTGCAATAAATCACCAACCGCCTTAGGTGCGATCACAAGCAGTGGCTCACTGCGTCCATGCATGGCAAGACTGGCAAGCAGCCCCATCAAACCATAACAGTGGTCGCCATGTGCGTGCGTGATACAAATCGCCTGCAACATTGACGGCTTGTGGGCGGTTTGTAGCAGTCGATGCTGCGTCCCTTCGCCACAATCCACCAAAATCCATGGCGTTGATTTGCCCGCTTGCATCCGCCGTCCCAGCATGGATACCGCCAATGCCGAAACATTACGCATCTTGGTTGGTACACCACTTGATGTTCCTAAGAATGTCAATTCAAACATAAATCACTTATTTTTGATAAATATTTGTATTTTAAGGTATATTTTAACAACAAACAACACTTAGCAGCCATCTTATCGCATCAGCAGCGAATACAGCCCAGCCAAATACTCAATAAAAAACTCCAACTAACAAGCTGGAGTTTTTGGGTTGGTATGGGCTTATTGAGCTTGGTCAAAGCGTTTTTGGGCTTCGTCCCAGTTTACCACCGACCAAAATGCCTTGATATAATCTGGGCGTTTGTTTTGGTATTTTAGGTAATAAGCATGCTCCCACACATCAAGACCGATGATTGGGAAACCTTGGCAACCTGCTACCGCTTCACCCATCAATGGGCTGTCTTGGTTGGCAGTTGAGACAACTTTTAGCTTGCCGCCATCAAGCACAAGCCATGCCCAGCCAGAACCGAAGCGAGTCGCAGCCGCTTTTTCAAAAGCCTCTTGGAATGCCTCTACCGAACCAAAATCACGCTCAATGGCATCTTTTAGCGAACCGCTCAGCGTTGTGCCTGTTTTTAGAATCGTCCAAAATAGGCTGTGATTGGCATGACCGCCTGCATTGTTACGCACGCCAGTTTGCTTGTCTGCTGGCAACTTATCTAGATTTGCAATCACCTCTTCGGCAGATTTGTCTGCAAATTCAGTACCCTCAAGCAAGCCATTGGCATTGTTTACATAGGCTTGATGATGGCGAGCGTGGTGAATTTCCATAGTTTCTTTATCAAAATGTGGCTCTAGTGCATCATAGCTATAGCCCAATTCTGGTAATGTAAATGCCATTTTAGTATCCTTATCATTGTGGATTAAAAAACAAACAGGGATATTGCCATGGGCAACCACCCTTGCTATCAATATAAAGCCATTGTACGATAAATTCAAGCACAAATCACAAATTTCTGCCAAGTTTTTTATTCATGCCGCTTACTTTGGCTTTTGTGGCCTTGTGCGATAAATAAATCAAGCCTTCGTTGTCAAGCCATCAAGATTAAATTTGCATGATGTCAATATTGGCTTGCAAGTATGGCAAAAACTGCTAAAATAAATCCATCAAGAAAATGACAAATGGCAACCAATCAACCGTTTTTTGAGTTTGAGCAGTGAGCATTCACCAACCCAAATCACAAATCCACAGCCTGCTTGAGCGGCTAGATGACTATCACAGTCTGCAACATCATCATGATATAGCCGTTGCCGATGCCATGGATAGGATTCAACAGTGGCAACGATGGCGTATGCAACAAACCCATGCAATACTTTTTGCCAAGCCATCAACCGCACCTTTGGCGGATTATCTTTTGTATCGCATTTATCATCGCCACACCTTTGATACCATTGCCAAGCAGCTACATACAGCAGCAACCCACGCCACCAATGGCACAGGCAGACTTGAAAAACTCATACCAAAAAACACGCTCCATGCAGCGATTTTGGGCATTGATGCCACGCTTAATATGATTAAGATGGATTTGGCATTGGCAAAATATTACCTGAATCATCACCGCCATCAGCCGCTTGATGAGACGCTTATGCACAGCCTGTACCAAGCCGCCAACGACCCAGAGGCAAGGCTTGTGCAAATTAACAATATCGGTGAAGTCTGCCGCCTCTGCCATCGGCATTTTCGTTCATTTTTATTACAAAAATCGTTTAAATTTGCCAAATTTTCTGCCTATAAAAACGGCTATCAGCCTTTGTATGATTTTATTGGTGAGGGCTTGGCGGCGATTGATGTCATCGATGATATTGATGAGTTTGCCGCTACTTTTGTTGCCAATGAAACCGCTGCCATTCGTCATTTTTATGATGATGGCGGTAAGATTTGACAAATCTATTCAAATTTTGCCAAGTTTTGCTAAGTCTGGCAGTACAACTTGGCTGATTTTGACAAACCAATCCAACAAATCACCCAAACCACACCAAGAATAACGCCCAATCATAAACACAGGGCGTAAATTTTGTGAAATTTTGGCAAATTTTCCCAATTTGTGAACAAAATAGTGTATTATTAAGCATTTAATCCATGCAGATTTATACAGCTAGGCATAACCATGACTGACAATACCGACAATCAATTCACCAATCCCAATATCCTACCCACAGGCACACCACAAGGACAAAGCACGCTACAAAATCCTGAGGGTGTTGCAGAGGAGACAACCCATTTTGGCTATCAAACGGTGAAAAAGTCCGAAAAACAAGCCAAAGTTGCCGAAGTATTTAGCTCTGTTGCTCGCAAATACGATGTGATGAATGACTTGATGAGCTTTGGCATTCATCGCCTGTGGAAACGCTATGCCATCAGCCTAACTGGCGTGCGTAGCGGTCAGCGAGTGCTAGACATTGCAGGTGGTACGGGTGATTTGGCAAAAGTATTTAGCCGTGAAGTGGGCAGGTCAGGTCGCGTGGTCTTGTCGGACATTAACGAGGCGATGCTCGAAGTCGGTCGCACTCGGCTTATTAACGCAGGTTGTAACAATGTTGATTTTGTACTTGCCAATGCCGAAACGCTTGAGCCATTTGCTGATAATAGCTTTGATTTGGTAACCATCAGCTTTGGCTTGCGTAATGTTACCGACAAAGACAAGGCACTTTTGGCCATGCACCGAGTGCTAAAGCCTGGTGGTCGCCTGTTGGTGCTGGAGTTTTCTAAGCCTGTCTTTGAGCCGCTATCAAAAGCCTATGACCTGTACTCATTTACCGCCCTGCCTTTGATGGGCAAACTTGTCGCCAATGATGCCGAAAGCTATCAGTATCTGGCAGAGTCAATTCGTATGCACCCAGACCAACAAACGCTCAAAGCCATGATGGAAAATGCAGGCTTTGTTAATTGTGATTATCACAACCTAACAGGCGGTATCGTGGCGGTGCATCGTGGCTTTAAGGCACATTCATGAACACAGCTCGTGTATTGGCATTGGCACTGTGCGAAAAACTCATCAATCGCATTATTTGCACCGACGCACTAAGCCAAGAAAAATTCGCTCCATTGTCAGGCAAAGTATTGCGTGTCATCATCAATAAGCCAGATATCGCCCTTGATGTGCTATTTGGCGAAGGCAGGGTACGCTTTGAACCTGTTGCACGGACAATTTTTGAGCCGCAAGGTGGTGTGGCAAGTCAGGCAGATTGTACTTTAAGCGTAGACAGTCCCAAGCATTTGCTTAGCCTGATGCAAAACCCATCAGGCAACCTGCCCATTCGTGGCGACCATCGAGTGCTGCTTGATGCCAAGACGGTGCTGGAGGGGTTTGAGCCTGATATTTGGTCACAGCTTGAGAATGTTTTGGGCTATGGTGCAACTGGCCATCTGCACCTATTGGCACAGGAAATTTCGCCAATTTTTACCCCAATCATCACAACTCTCAAACGCTCATTGGCTGGCAGCAATCATCAGCACAGTCAGCTAGATGAAGCAATCCAAGCCAAAAAACAGCTGCTGTTACAGTTGCAAAGCGACATAGAACGCCATCAGGCAAAACTTGCCCAATTGCAACAAACAGACAACATTTTAGACACTCATTAAAACGACCGCCATGCTGCTTACTCATCGCAAACGCCTGCTGACCCTATACCGTATCGCTGCCAAATATCGCCTTGATACGCATTTTGCCGATGTACCAGAGTTGGCGGTATTGGCACGGCTGATACGCAGCCACCCTGCCAGCATTGGCAAAAAACATCAGCCACTTGGGGTGAAACTTGCCCTAGAAGAAATGGGTACGCTGTTTTTAAAACTTGGGCAGCTGCTCTCAACGCGTTCGGACTTATTGCCACCTCATATCATCAGCCAGTTGGCACTGCTACAAGATAAAGTCGCCCCCTTTGCCACCAAGATTGCCATTGACAGTATCGAAAATTGCGATACTGGCTTGGGTCAATCTGTGCAGACGCTGTTTGCTCGCTTTGACCAAAAACCATTGGCAGCGGCAAGTATCGCTCAAGTACACACCGCCGCCTTTCACGATGGACGCGAGGTGGTTGTCAAGGTTGTACGCCCCAATATTCGACAGGGTATTCTTGCTGATTTTGAATTATTAAGACAAGTGGCACAGTGGCTATCGGCACGCATAGAAGCAGCACGAGCCATTCACCTGACCGAGATTGTTGAAGATTATCGACAAATCATGCTCAACGAACTTGATTTGACGCTTGAGGCTGCCAACAGTCGCAAAATGCGGCATAATTTTACCAATTCACGACTGATTTATGTTCCTGAAGTGTATTATGCCAGCCAGCAAGTCATGGTTGCCGAACGGGTATTTGGCGTGCCGATTTCTCATACCGATGTGTTTGACAAACTTGGCTATGACCGTGCCATGCTTGCTGAAAAAGGCTTAACCATCTTTTTTACCCAAGTATTTCGTGATAACTTTTTTCATGCCGATATGCACCCTGGTAATATCTTTGTTGAGACTTTGCCTGATGGCAGTGCTGCCAGTGAGCCTCGCTATATCGGACTTGATTGTGCCATCATGGGTGAATTATCTCGCCAAGACCAACTCACCGTTGCACGCATGCTCCTATCGGTCATGAATGGCAATTATCACGCTTTGGTAGATATTATCTGGCAAGCAGGCTGGATACCCCCTTCGGCGGACAAGCACGCCTTAATTCGTGATATGAGTCGCATTGTCTCGCCAATGGTGCAAAAGCCAATCAATGAGATTGATTTTGCTGGAGTGTTATTTGAAATTCTAAGCATTGCACGCCGTCATCGCATGAGCATTCCACCGCAGCTGATGCTACTGCTAAAAACTTTGGTGCATGTTGAGGGCTTGGGTCGTGAACTGTATCCGCAGCTTGATATTTGGCGACTTGCCAAGCCAATTCTCACCGCTTGGGTAAAAGATCAGCTCGATCCTGTCAAAAATCTACAAGAAATCAAGGCTCAGCTGCCAGAAATTTTGCTCTCCACCACTGACTTGCCCAAACTCATCAACCAAAGCACCCAAAGCCTTGCCATGCTGGGTGCCAGCCAAGATGCCATCCTAAGGCAGCTACAAACCATGCGTGCAGACACGCTCAACGAACGCCGTCATGACTGGATTGCAGGCAGTGGCTTGGTGCTTATGCTGGCACTGTCAGCATGGTCGGCGGTTGCGATTCATTTATATCTTGCACCTGTGTTTTTGCTCTTGGCGGCAGGGTTTGCCCTGTGGCGAATTTTACGCTAAATCTTGATAAATCACAGAGGCTATCGTTACCATTTATCATCCATGATAAGTTGCCCAAAAACCAACTTTGTCATTATTTTGTTTATCAAGCCAATTTATGCCAGATGATTAATTATGCTCGTCAAGTCAATTGATACAAAGCAGGCTTAATTTGCCATAGTATATCTGCACTTACCAATCAAGCCAAATTAGCCAAAACCACATTATCAGCCAAACTGCCCCAAACATGGCAAAATTGCCTGATTCAAAATTATCCACACCCCCAATCTGGATACAAATAACCCTGTACAACTTTGGCTGCACAGGGCTTGATTATTTGGAAAATTGCCGCTTTAGGCGTACAAACAACCAAATCAGCAGCATAATGCCAAGTACCGCAATTATCATACCGATGATTGGAAAAACAATCGATACCGCCGATAAGCCAATTGCCGCCCCTGTCTCCACCATGCCGATGGCAGGATTAATCGTACCTGCCGTGCCTACTGTGGACACCGCCCTTGTTGCTGCCGAAGTTGTCTTGATGGCTGTTGCCGCACCGCCACCTGCCACTATCGCCAACGCCCAAGTTGTCGCAGGGCTAAAGTCCGCCAAAGTACTTGCCATCACCAGCGTACCTGCCACGCCTGCCAATGGCACAGCAATCGTATCAAGCAGATTATCCACCACAGGCACAAGATAGCTGATTGACTCAACCACACTGGCAACGCCCAAAATCACCACAGCCGACAAACTACCCAGCCACAGCCAAGTATCGTTGAGTGGTATTAGTCCAAAATAGGCCGCAAGCGACAAGGCAAACAGCGGTACAAACAGGCGAAATCCTGCACTTGCTGCCAGTCCCACGCCCAAACAGACACTCAAAATCATCTCTATGTTCATCAAACTTACCTTGTCATGATTGTTGGTTTTTTGTGATATGGTGATACCAAACGCTAGGCTTTTGGCAAGGTTACGCCCGTTTGTCCTTGATATTTACCGCCGCGATCTTTGTAGGAAGTTTCACAAACTTCATCACTTTGGAAAAATAACATCTGTGCCACGCCCTCGCCTGCATAAATGCGAGCGGGCAAATTGGTCGTGTTGCTAAACTCAAGCGTAACATGACCCTCCCATTCAGGCTCAAGCGGAGTTACATTGACAATAATACCACAGCGAGCATAGGTTGATTTGCCAAGACATATCGTCAGCACATCTCTTGGGATTTTAAAATATTCCACCGTGCGTGCCAGTGCAAAAGAATTGGGCGGAATGATGCACTCATCACCAACGATATCAATAAAACTGCGTTCATCAAAATTTTTTGGATCGACAATGGCTGAATGCACATTGGTAAATACTTTAAATTCATTGGCACAGCGAACATCATAGCCATAGCTTGAAGTGCCGTAACTGACCAATTTTTCGCCCTGCTGATTAAAGCGAACTTGATTGGGTTCAAAGGGGGCAATCATCTGGTGTTGATCTGCCATTTGACGAATCCAGCGATCTGATTTGATAGACATATTTGTCCTTTTGATTGGTTGCGATATTGGTTGGTTATTATAGTGTATTTGGCTGAAATTTTGTAGCAATAATCAATGCAACTGGATAATTTTACCACCAAGCAAACTTACCCATACTCGCTTTGGCTTGTTGCATTTGCCAAATTTGGCATAAATTTACCCAAATTCTGTCAAAATGCACACAGCCAACTTGTGAAATTGTACAAATCTGCTAATATAATACCATGGATTGACAAACAAGGATTTGCATGAACCGTTTTGATTTTAGCACCGCACCTTATAATGCTCTAACGCCCAAGCAACGCAACACACTGCAAGCTGCGACAGACATTGTATTTTTTGATGACAATGCCACCATCATCACCGCCCAAGACAGCATCGAGGCACTGTATATCGTCATCAAAGGCATGGTCAAAGAAATTGACGCCAACCAAGAGGTGCTGGCACTATATCACCCATCAGACAGTTTTGATACGCGAGCGTTGTTTGAGCAATCTTATCGCCACAGCTTTGTCGCTGTCGAACAAAGCCTGCTGTACGCCATACCCAAAGCAATCATTCGCCAGCTGATCGAAGAAAACAGCGATTTTGGGGCGTATTTTTTTGCCAACATTGCCGACAAGCTAAAAAACCAAGCAGACGGTCGCCGTGAGCATGAGTTGGCAGGATTATTCACCGCCAAAGTCCGCGATGCCTATCGCCCTTATGACAAGCTGCACAGTGGCACAATCAACCTGATAGAGGCTGCCAAAATCATGCAGCACAACAAATCCAAATCCCTGCTCATTGAGCATGAAGGCAAAATTGGGCTGGTAACAGAATCGCTATTTCGTGATGTCTTTATAAAAAATGCCGACACGCTCAACCCCTTTGATGCTGTGCATTTGTGGGCAAAATTTGACCTCATCAGCGTGGATATTCAGGATTTTATGTTCACCGCCTTATTAAAAATGATGCACCATCGCATTCAGCGTGTGGTCATCACCAAGCAAGCCAAGCCAGTTGGCGTGCTTGAGCAGGTTGATATTTTGGCATTTTTGTCCAATCACAGTCATCTGATTGCCGAAAAGCTAGAAGTCGCCACAAGCCTAGACGAACTTGCCGAAGTTGCCCTACAGATGAATCACACCATCTGGGCGTTGCATTCTGGCGGTATGCAAGCCAAGCAATTGTCTCAATTGATGCAGGTGCTAAATGGACGCTTATTTGAAAAAGCATGGCAGATGATCGCCCCTGACACAATCGTCCAAAACAGCTGCCTGCTTGTCATGGGGTCTGAGGGGCGTGGCGAACAAGTGCTAAAAACCGATCAGGACAATGCACTCATCGTCAAAGATAGCATTGACATTGCCAGCGTTCGCCCTTATGCCGATAAGTTATCAGCCACACTGGAGCGATTTGGTTATCCGCCTTGCATGGGCAAAATTATGGTGAATAATCCTGCGTGGTGTCAGCCTGTCAGCCAGTTTGAGCAGACCATTAGCCACTGGTGCAACAACCCAAGCCCTGACAATCTGATGAATCTGGCAATTTTTATGGACGCTCGTGCAATCAGTGGTGATGAGACGCTGCTTGATAGACTGCGTGGTTATTTGTATCAGCATTTGGACAGTGATGTTGGTATGCTGATGAATTTTGCCCGTGCAATCAATCAGTTTGACGAAGATGGTCGAGGGTTTTTTATGCAGATTTTGGGACAAAAAAAGCACAAGATGGACATCAAAAAAATGGGAACCTTCCCCGTGGTGCATGGTGTGCGTGCGTTGAGCCTGCAAGCAAAAATCAGCGAAATCAACACCTTTGAGCGGATTGCTCGCTTGGCACAACTAGGACTTATCGAAAAACAGCTAAGCCAAGATGTCAGTGAGGCATTGGCATATCTGATGAACACTCGCCTAAAAAATGGGCTGACCGCACTCAAGCACAACCAAGAGCTGACCCCCAACCAGATTGCCACCGAGCATTTATCAACCCTTGAAAGAGATCTCTTAAAAGACGCTCTGCAAGTTGTCAAACGCTTTAAAAATCATGTCAGCAGTCATTTTAACCTGCAATATACTTAAATAATTTTTATTAGGTCGCCTGCGATGATTCACAAGCTCATTCACCAACATTACTACCGCCGCCGTCTCAAAGACAAGCGTTATGATTTTTTGTACGAAAGCCACCCTGATGAGCTGGTGAGCTTTGATTGTGAAACCACAAGCCTAACGGTCAGCGAGGCACAGATTATCTCCATCGGTGCGGTAAAAATTCGCGGTAATCGCATCCTAACCAGTGATACTTTTGAGATTTTAATCAAACCTGATGGACTCATGCAGGCAACCAATGTTACCATTCATGGACTAAGACCAAAGGATCTAAGCAATGGCGTAACCATCGAGGCAGCACTTGAGCAGTTTTTGCATTTTGTTGGCGGTCGTCCGCTGGTTGGTTATTTTTTGGAATATGATGTGGCAATGGTGAATAAATTCTTAAAACCCATGCTGGGCATCAAATTACCTCAGCCACAGATTGAAATCTCTCGTCTATTTCATGCCCAAGAAACCAAGAATAAATATTATGACAGCTATGTGGATTTGACAATGGCTGGCATGGTCAAGGCACTTGATATTCCCGATCTACCACGCCATGATGCACTAAATGATGCCATCAATGTGGCAATGATGTATTTAGCCTTAAAACATCGAAAAATATAACTAATCAAAGCCCAAACCCAGCCACAATACAACCAAGATTGGCACAATCAAACCAGCCAAGGCACAATAATCGGTGCCAAAAAAGCCGTGATAATGCCGTTTAAAATCAGCCCCAAAGACGCATAAGCAACATATCTTGAGCCAAGTTGCATGGCTCTTACTGTACCCAATGCGTGCGATGCCGACCCCAGCGATAACCCCAAGCCCATTGGCAATCTCTGCCCAAAACGATGCAATATCCACACGCCCACCATCTGCCCTGACACGCCTGCAACCAAGACAGTTGATGCAGCAATCCCCACAACGCCGCCTAAGGTCTCTATCACCTCGATGGCAATTGGCATGGTAACAGACTTCACCGCTGCCGCCAGCACACTGTCATGACTGCCGCCCAAAAGACGCACCAAACCCACCCCTGTGATGATGCCAACACCGCTTGCAATGATTTGTGATACAATAATTGGCAACCACTGTGCACGAATTTTTTGCCACTGAATATACAGAGGCACGGCTAAACACACCACCACGGGCTGTAACCAAAAAGTCAAATAATTGCTCGCCTGCTCAAAACTCTGCCAGCTGATGCCCGTTGCCTTTAAAATAACAATCACGCCAATGGTCGTCAGCAGCGAAGGATTCAAAAGTGGCAGATTGCTGCGTTTTCTTAACCAAACTGCCAGTTCAAACACGCCAATCAGAATAAAAAGCAACAAAAATGGACTGCTGCTCAACGAATTATGCCACTGTAGCAACAGCTCATTCATAAAAACCACTCTTGGACACTTTGTCAGCCAGCTGGCGTTTTTGTAAACGACGCAACCACCCATAAGAATACGCTGACGACAGCAGCACCAACACCGTGCTGACAAATACACCGACCAACAGCACCCACAAATCATCACGGATAATTTGCAGATACTGCATGATAGAGATACAAGCAGGAATGACCAGCAGCACCAAATAGTCAAGCATTACCTTTGCCAGCTTTTCAACCGTTGATAACTTTACCAAGCCAAACTGCAATGCCAAAAATAACAAAAGCAGTCCAATGACGCTTGGTGGCAATGGCAAATTCGTCCATGCAATAAACACCTGCCCCACAAACAGGCAGGCAAAGATAACCAAAATCCCCTTTAATAACATAAATTTTCCGCCAATGTTAAGATTTTAGCCCCATGGCATAACTTGCCACCATCGGCTTAATTCCTGGGATTTTGTCAAATGCCAACAATCCAACATTGCGTGCAAAACGCATGATGGGGTTTGGGCTACAAAAACTGCCAATCACCGTATCACAAAATTTGATGACCCGCTGCTGGTCCTGCTTACGCATTTTTTCATAGCCTGCCAGACGATGATAATCACCAAAATCCACCGCACCACCCTGCTCTTGTTGTGCTGCCGCCAACAGATTGGCAAGCGTATAAGCATCTCTTAGGCACAGATTAAACCCTTGCCCTGCCACAGGGTGCAGCGTGTGGGCAGCATTGCCCATCAGCACAAACCGACCCGATACCTGACGATGTGCCAAAACCTTACGCAATGGATAAGCTCCTCGCTTGCCTGTTGCCACAAAGCGTCCTGCCACCCTGCCAAATACCGATTGCAATGTTGCCAAATAATATTCGTCATCATGCAAATACCGCTCCTGCTCCCCTTGCGGACAAATAAACACCACCGAGCGGCGATAACCCTGCGTCAAATCACTGCCACCATCACCCACACCGTCTGTCAATGGCAACACCGCCAGCGGCCCTGCAGGACTAAACCGCTCAATCGCTGTATGTGCATGCGGCTTATCCGTCTGCACCACGCCTACGATGCCCACTTGTTGATAATCATGGCTATCCACGCCGATATGCAAAAGCTGCCGAATGGGCGAATGCTGACCATCGCACGCCACCACCAAAGCCGCCTGCAAAGTACGCTGCTGGTCTGTGCCAAACTGCACAACAACGCTGGCACTGTCTGCGTCCTGATAAGCCTCAATCACAGTGGCATCATCATAAAGCTCAATCAACGGATTGTCATAAACCGCCAACAACAACTGCCTGCCCAAGTGAGCATTTTCGATCACCTGACCAAAACTTTCCACACCCTCTTCGTCTTTATTGAGTGTTGCTCGACCAAAGCTATCAAGCTCACTGATTTGCACACAATCAATGCGACAAGCATGACTCTGAAGCCGTTGCCACAGACCGATTTCTTGGTAAATTTGCACCGTCCGCCGAGATAATGCAGTGTTGCGACTGTCCAGATAATACACGCGTGCAACATCATCGTCAGGCTCAATTTTGGGATATTTATACTGCTCAATCAGTGTGCTTTTGATACCATGGTGAGCCAATAATAAAGCAAAAGACAAGCCCACATTGCCGCCGCCGATTATCAAAACCGAATCCAACCGTTGTGTCATAGCTGTTTTCCAAGCGTCTATCATAAAGGCAATATTGTAGCATTTTTGGTGGTTTTTGGGCAATGTCATCTCTGACAAATCACCATCAGCACGCACGCCACTTTGGTTTTTTATCAACAAATCAAGCAAGCCTAGAGCTTTCATCACACAAAAACCACCAAACGCCGCAGAGTATGATAAAATAAAACAATATTCCAATCCAAACCCACTATGACAACCTATACCGCCAATCCACCGCCTACCATCAGCGAAAAACTTGCCATCGCCGTCATTGGTTTTTTTGCATTTTTGCAAGTATATTCAGTGCAGGCGATTTTGCCTGTGCTGATGAGTGATTTATCCGCAAGCGAAGTACAAGCTGGCATGGCAGTTGGGGCAACTGTACTTGCCATCGCCATCATTTCGCCATTTATGGGCATGATATCTGATGCCTATGGACGCAAATCGCTAATTGTTGCATCACTGCTGGCACTTGCCCTACCGACTGCATTGATTGGCATGGCAGATAGCATTAATCAGTTGATTTTATGGAGGTTTTTGCAAGGAATTAGCATTCCAGGCATCACCGTTGTGCTGATTGCCTACATCAGCGAAGAGTATCAAGACCACCTACCAGCGATGATGTCGCTCTATGTTGCCGCAACGGTACTGGGTGGTTTTGCTGGGCGATTTTTTGCAGGGCATTTTGACAATCTTATCGGCTGGCAATCAGGCTATCTGTTGATGGCAACGGCGACAGTACTTGGAGCAATCTGGGTGCATAAAACACTCCCTGCCTCCAAAAAATTTGTCATTAGCGAAAATTTCCAAGCTGCCTTTGCCACTTTATTTGCCCATGCCAAAAACCCCCATGTTATCAGCAGCGGTCTGCTTGGTGCTTGCGTGCTGTTTAGCTTGGTTGGTTGCTTTAGTTTTGTGAATTTGTATTTGGCAGATGCACCGTATTATCTGGGCACAAGCAGCCTTGCGAATATTTTTGCCATTTATTTGATTGGCATGATAATCACGCCATTGTCAGCACGCGTGGTGGTTTATTTTGGTATGATTACAACCATCTGTCTGGCGGTTGTTGTGTCTATGATTGGCTTGTTGCTTACTTTGCTTGAGCCATTATATGTTATCATCATCGGCTTAACTTTAATGTCATCAGGCGTGTTCATCACCCAATCAGCAACCATCAGTTATTTGACCAGCCATGTCAGCCATGGGCGTTCATTGGCATCGGGTTTGTATTATATGAGCTACTATGGTGGTGGGTTTTTTGGTGCATGGGCGTGTGCCATCGCCTACGCCCAAGGTCAGTGGCCTGCGGTGGTTGGGCTGATTATTACGGTGCAGCTGGTTGCTTTGGCGGTGGTGCTTGGGTTTATGAAAGCCAAGCGTTGCTAGCTTAGCACAGCCAATCGCAAGATATTTGGCAAAACACCCCCAATCATCACCACCAACCAAAAAAGCCCACCCGATTGGCTTATCGCTTCTTTGCCATAATTGTCAAATATCACACACTTAGCATAAAAACACACGCAATTTGATGAATTATAATAAATATAATTATTAAAAAATACCAAAAATTTAGCCATCAAGGCACCGTTACCACTTAGCCCTTTTTGGCAGCAAGCATTGCTTGGATATTGCTTAGATAATCATTTGCCACTTGCTTGGGGTCTTTTTGTGCAGCCATTCCTTTGTGGAATGGGTAGTTGATATGCTCAATCGGCAACTCGTCCAAAAACCGTGAAGGCGAGACCGTTTTATAATCGCTGCCAGAACGCCGTTGTTTGGCAAGCAGCAAAGTCAGCTCCACTTTTGCACGCGTGATACCCACATACATCAGGCGGCGTTCTTCTTCGATATTATCGGTCAAGATGGCATTATGATGCGGTAAAATATTCTCTTCACAACCGATGATATAAACATAATCAAACTCCAAGCCTTTGGCTGCGTGCAGCGTCATCAGATTTACCTTGTTGGTATTTTCCTCCTCCTGCTGTTGCTCTAGCATATCCAGCAGCACCAATTTACGAATCACCGCATCGATGGTTTTGTCATCGTCATCTTCGGCACGGTTAATCAGTGAGCTGATGCTTGAATACAGCATTTCGATATTATCAAGTCGCCCTTTTTCTTGCTGGGGATTTTTGGAATCTTCTTTGATATAATCAATATATCCCGTCTCCACAATCATTTGTCGCACCAGTGGCATCGGGTCGCTGTTGTCGTACAAATCTTGGGTATAACGATCGATAAATTCACCAAAATCCTGCAGGGTGTTACCCGCCTTATTACCCACAGCCGCTCGCAATCCTGAATGCGTACACGCCGCCAGCAGCGAAGTGCCACATTCTTGGGCAAACAGTCCCAGCTTTTCAAGCGTTGCCGAACCCATGCCACGCTTGGGGGTATTAATGACTCGCAAAAATGCCGCATCATCATCTGGATTGATGATAATGCGTAGATAGCCCATCACATCTTTGATTTCGGTGCGTGCAAAAAACGAAGTGCCGCCTGACATTTTGTAGGGAATCTCAAGCTGACGCAATTGTGCCTCCAGCGAGCGTGCCTGAAAGTTGCTGCGATATAGCACAGCATATTTATCCCAAGTATTGCCATGCCTTAATCGGTGCGTCAATATCTCTTTGGCAACCCGCTCTGCTTCATCAAAATCATTAGCACAGGTAATCACCCGAATTGGCTCGCCATGACCCTTATCCGACCATAATGCCTTGTCAAAAATATGCTGATTGTTGGCAATGACAGCATTGGCAGCACTTAAGATACGGTTGGTTGAGCGGTAATTTTGCTCAAGTTTTACCACTGTTAGCGTTGGAAAATCCTGCTTAAGCAGTGCCATATTTTCAGGTTTTGCTCCACGCCAAGTGTAGATTGATTGGTCGTCATCGCCCACCACCGTAAAGCGTGCGGTTACCCCAACCAGCAGTTTAATCAGTTCATATTGAGCGGTATTGGTATCTTGATATTCATCAACCAACAAATAACGAATGCGATTTTGCCACTTATCACGCACTTCACGATTTTCACGCAAAATTTTCACAGGCATCACAATCAAATCATCAAAATCCACCGCATTATACGCTCGCAGATTGCGTTCATACATGGCGTACAAATGGGCAAATAACAAATCCTCAGGATCGTCCAGTGTCTCGGCGGCAGCCTCTGGCTCAACCAAATCATTTTTCCAGTCCGAAATCATTTTGATTGCTTTGGCGACCAACTCTCGACTCTCAGCACCGCTCATATTATCCCGCATCATCAGCTCCATCAAGAGCCTTTTGCAGTCATCGGCATCCAAAATAGAAAAATTGGGTTTTAATGGGGTGTTTTTTAGCTCAAATCGCAAAAACTGCAAGCCAAATTGGTGAAAGGTAGACACTGTCAAGCCACGAGATTTCTCGCTGGGAATAAGTTTTTGGACGCGTGCTTTCATCTCACGAGCCGCCTTATTGGTAAAGGTCATTGCCGTGATACGCTCCGCTGGGATATGGCACGCCTGAATCAAATGGGCGATTTTTTGGGTGATTACCGAAGTCTTGCCAGAGCCTGCCCCAGCCAGTACCAAAAGCGGCCCTTGTGTGTGAATCATTGCTTCATGCTGTCGTGGATTAAGTTGGCTCATGCTGACCTTTTTAATTATTTAAAAATAAAATTTAATAAAAACACCAAGTTATCACTGGGCAATCAAAGCTCTTATTATAAAAGATTTATGCAGTTTCACCAAATCAATTCTGCTATTTTTATCAAAGCTATAAATATTATTCTCCTAATAATTTTATCAGCAATCAATTTATCACACGCCCAAGCCAAAGGATAAATTTGCCGTCTTGGGATTTTTATGCTAAAGTTAGTTGAACCATCACCATAATTAATGAATATGTCGCTCATTCGTCGCCGCAAACTCACCCAACGCCAGACTCGTCAAATTCAGCAAAATCAGCACAAAGACCACAATGATGGCACACTTGCCACAGGGGTGATTGTCTCGCATTTTGGCAAGCAGCTTGATGTGCAAATCACCGCCCTGCCCAGCATCTTGCCAGAGCATGACTCAGATGAGCAATTGCTGACACTTGGGGCAATTTGGCGATGTCATGCACGCACCAATCTGCCCATGCTTGCTTGTGCTGATACTGTGCAATTTAGTCTGGATTTATCCAGTGGACTGGGACGCATTGAGCGACTTTTGCCCAGAACAACGCTCATCACGCGTCCTGATCGCTATCATAAAGTCAAGCCTGTGGCAGCCAATGTTGATACACTGGTTATTGTTTTTGCCCCCTTGCCAAAACCTGCGGTAAATTTAATCGATCGCTATCTGCTTATCGCCAAACTTGCAGGCGTAAAGCCGCTGCTGCTTTTAAACAAGGCTGATTTGCTATCAGAGCACCCAGAAGTCGCCAACATCGCTTGCGATTACCAAAAACTTGGTGAGCAGTGTGGTTTTTCGCTCATTAGCACTTCTTTGGTTGATGATACAGGTGTTGATAAGCTGTCGGCACATATTGATGGCAAACTTAGCATTTTTGCAGGGCAGTCGGGCGTTGGCAAATCCAGTCTTATCAACAAACTGCTGCCAAATGCCAATCAAGCAACCAATCAGATTTCTACCAATTCACAACTGGGTCAGCATACCACCACCACCAGCCGCCTGCTTGCCTACAACAACCACAAGCTGCATCAAGGCGGTATTATTGACACACCCGGCATTCGTGAGTATGGGATTTGGCATTTGTCCGCTGATGATATTTTGACAGGATTTGATGAGCTGCGTCCACTGGCAGACGATTGTCAATTTCGTGATTGTAGCCACCATGCCAATGCCAAAGGCTGTGCCATGTGGGCGGCGGCAAATCGTGGTGAAGTACTGCCTCGCCGCATTGAGAGCTTGATTGGCTTGATTGACGAAGCCAAAAACGGTGCGGCAAGCAAATAGCCACAAGCCTTTTGCAGAAACTGGTGCAATTGTTGCAATTTTTGGCTATAATAACTGTCTTTATTTATAGCAAATAATCGGTTTTACCCTTATCAACACAACACATGGAGTTTATTTTGGAACGCTGGTTTGAATTTATGGGCAACCACCCTGTATTGTTTGGGCTGTTGGCAGTGCTTATCATTGCTTTTTTTGCCATCGAGGGCAAACGCAGTGGTCGCAAGGTCTCACCCAATGAACTTGGGTTGTTGGTAAATAACCAAAACGCTCGCATTATTGATATTCGTGCCGCCAACAAATTTGCCGCAGGTCATATCACAGGCAGCCAAAATATCCCTTTTGGCGAGCTAAAAAATCGCCTAACCGAGTTGCAGGCAATTCAAGTGCCTGTGATTATCGTTTGTGATATTGGCATGCAAGCGGGTGCTGCTGTACAGCTTATCAATCGCCCAAACTTCATGCGTCTGGCAGGCGGCATTCAGGGTTATCAAGCGGCAGGTTTACCATTGGTCGGTGCCAAGAAAAAATAATCCATACGCCTTTTATGCACCCAAGGCGAGTCTGGCTTGAAATTTGCCGTCTTGTCCCCATACTAATTAATACACCAAATTCATGCAAGAGTTCATGAATTGGCATTGTAAATAAATTTGGATTTTTTATGAAAACTGTAACCATCTACACCACCGCCACCTGCCCTTATTGCATTGCTGCCAAGCAGCTGCTTAACAGCAAATCGGTTGCGTTTGATGAGATTGATTTTCGTGGACTAACAGATGACGAACGCCAGCAGTTATCAGACAAAACAAAAGGCTATCGCACTGTACCACAGATTTTTATTGGTGATGAGTTCGTTGGTGGTTTTGACCAACTCAATGCCTTAAACAACGCAGGCAAACTTGATCAGTTGCTTGCTTAACCATTTTTAATTTAAGGAAAATATTATGTCAGATGAACTAAATCAACCACAATTGGGGCTTGAGCGTATCTACACCAAAGACATTTCATTTGAAGTGCCAAACACCGAAGTATTTACCAAGCCATGGCAGCCAGAAACCGATGTTACAGTCGCAACCAGCGTCAATGATCTTGATGAAGATTATAAAGAAGTGGTGCTAAATGTCAGCGTTACTGCAAAACTTGACAACAGCGTTGCGTTCATCGCCGAAGTACAGCAGGCAGGCATTTTCTTACTAAAAAATATCCCAGAGGCTGATTTGCCACACCTGCTACAAGCCTACTGCCCAAATATTTTATTCCCTTATGCACGCGAGGCCATCAGCGACATCGTAACTCGTGGCAGTTTCCCACAGCTTTTGCTTGCCCCTGTGAATTTTGAACAGGCATTCTTACAAAGCCAGTTGGCAAACGAAGACGCAGACAACGCTGATGCCTAAAATCACAAAAGCTCGATACCCATCGGGCTTTTTTATTGCAGCCATTTGACAAATAGTGATAAATAAATGCCGCACGCAAGTAATGCTTGCATAAATTGCACAATAATGCTAATTTTAGCATACTGTATTTTGTTAATTTTGAGCAATCCATGAAAAATGTACAACTAAAAATCCTTAACCCAAAAATTGGCACAGACCCTGCCTTCCCTCTACCCACTCGTGCCACCGATGGCTCAGCAGGCATTGATTTACGTGCGTGCATCGATGCACCGATAACCATCAAAGCAGGCGAGACCAAGCTGATTGGCACAGGCATCGCCATTTATATCAATGATCCAAATTTTGCAGGAATCATTTTGCCACGCTCTGGACTTGGTCATAAACACGGCATCGTCTTGGGCAATTTGGTTGGGCTGATTGACGCTGATTACCAAGGCGAGCTGATGGTCTCGCTATGGAATCGCAGCAATGAGGACTTTGTACTAAACCCTGCTGAACGCATGGCACAGTATGTCATCACACCAATAGTGCGTCCAGAATTTGTCGTTGTTGATGAATTTAGCGACACCAGCGAGCGTGGTGCGGGCGGCTTTGGCTCATCAGGTCGCAACTAACACATCGGGCTTAATCATCACCATCATACAAGGAGATATCATGTCGCTTAGCTTAGCAGATGCCAAACTCACCGCTGAAGTCATCACCACCGCCCTGCCCTATATCCAAAAATACAAGGACAAGGTCATCGTCATCAAATACGGTGGCAACGCCATGACTGACCCCGAGCTTGAGAGTTCTTTTGCCCGTGATATTGTACTGCTAAAAACAGTCGGCATTCACCCTGTGGTGGTGCATGGTGGCGGCCCACAAGTTGACAATCTGCTTCATGAGCTAGGTCGCCAGAGTCAGAGAATTGATGGCATGCGTGTTACTGACAAAGCAACCATGGAAATTGTTGAGATGGTGCTGGGCGGACAGGTCAATAAATCCATCGTCAGCCTTATCAACAAGCATGGTGGCAAGGCGATTGGCTTGACAGGCAAAGATGCCAATCTTATCCGTGCCAAAAAACTTTTGGTACAAAAAACCAATGCTGACAATCAGCCAGAGGTGGTTGATTTGGGCTTTGTTGGCGAGGTAGAATCGGTCAATAAATCAGTGATTGATATGCTAATCCAGAGCGACTTTATCCCTGTGATTGCACCGCTTGGCGTTGATAAACAAGGCAATACTTATAATATCAATGCTGATTTGGTTGCCAGTCGTGTTGCAGAATTTTTGGGCGTTGAACGATTATTACTACTGACCAATATTAAAGGCGTGCTTGACAAAGAAGGCAATGTCCTAAATCAGCTTCGCACCCAAGATGTTGATGCACTGATTGCAGATGGTACAATTAGCGGTGGCATGATTCCAAAAATATCAGGTGCATTGGATGCCGTAAAAGCAGGTCTAGGCAGTGCAACCATCGTTGATGGCAGAGTGCCACATGCTTGTTTGCTGGAGATTTTTACCGAAGAAGGTGTCGGCACCCAAATTGTCCGCTAGACAAGTTTTCTTATGACAACAATGCATTCCAAGTAGCCATCTGCCAAGCATAAATGCTCACCAACACCACAGCAGAAATCACCCACGGCAACCATTGATGCTTGGCAAGGCGATGAAGCAGTGTATACAACACCCCCGCCGTTACACCAACCAAACTGCCACCAATATGCCCTGCATTACTAATGCCATCAACAGCAAATCCCATCAGCAGATTTATCGCCATCGTAATGGCAAGCCCTTTGGTATTTAGCACATAGCCAACAGGTGTTTTGCACATAGCCAAGATTAACAAAAATGCCCCAATGCCCATAATGCCACCCGATGCACCTGCCGTCAGTGTTGGCATTTTGCCCAGCTGCCACATTTGCCACGCCTCATAATTGACCAACAGACTGCCGCCCATCACCGACAACAAAAACAAGCCAAGCAATCGCAAACCGCCCAAAATCATCTCGGCTGCTTGCCCCAAATAATACATGGCAAAGCTATTAAACAACAGATGCAAAATCCCAATGTGCAAAAAACCACTGCTGACAAGTCGCCACGGCTCATGCAAGGTCGCTGGCAAAAAATTCGCCCCAAAACGCAGCAAATCCGCCATGCTTGGATCATCAATCCGAACACCAAGCAGGCTTTGTATCACCATAACCAACACAAAGCCTGCTATCAGCAACAAAGTAACTGGTGCGGCTTGCCACAGCATCTTGATATTCACTTTTGATTATCCAATAATTAATTTTAGCTAAATATGCAAATCATGCCCGCACCGATCACAAAATTGTGCATTGGTTGCATGGCCAAACTTGCCACAATTCGGGCAGGAAATGGGCTGTAGTTGTGGTCGCATGGTGCGAGTAAGCTCGGCAGTAAAAATCCCTGTCGGCACAGCGATGATTGCATAACCTGTAATCATCACCATGCTTGCTATCGCCTGACCCAGTGGCGTTTTTGGGGAAATATCGCCATAGCCGACTGTTGTTAGCGTTACCACTGCCCAATAAATCGACAAAGGAATGCTGGTAAAGCCATTTTCAGGCCCTTCGATGACATACAGCACCGAACCAAAAATCGTTACAAGCAGTAGCAGTGATAAGAAAAATACCGTAATCTTATGCTGACTGGTCTTAAAGGCGGCTGCCAAAAATCCTGCTTGCTGCATATAAGATTTTAGGCGAAATACACGAAAAATCCGCAAAATTCGCAACACACGCACCACCAACAGATACTGCGTACCAGCAAAAATTAGGCTTAGGTAGCTTGGCAATACCGCAAGCAAATCCACCATACCAAAAAAACTTGTCGCATAACGGCGGCGGTTTGGCGATGAATAAACTCTTAAGATATACTCAATAGTAAATAAAACAGTAAAAAACCATTCGGCAATAAAAAACAACCGCCCATACTGCAATCGCAGGTACAGCACGCTATCAAGCATCACCACCAAGACGCTTGCGATAATTGCCATTAAAATCAGCACATCGAACAATTTACCTGCTGGAGTGTCTGTGCCTTCGATGATGATGTGTATTTTTTCTTTTAAGGAAAGCTGATGAGAATGATGTGGCATAAACCAAAATCAGTGGATGAAATTTAGCATATTTTAGCCGAAAATTCACCAAATGAACAGTCTGCGTTGTAATTAAAAAACCACCTGCTTGCAGATGGTTTTTAAGATAACTATATAATTAAATAAATAGTTTAGAATTTTTCAATAAATTCTGCAAAAGCATTGGCAAAACCCTGCAAAGTTGCCTTGCCTTTTTCTGATACCAGTTCGCCTTGTTCGTTAAACGCCCCTGCAAAAATATCACCAACATTGGCTGCAAATGGCAGTGTTGGCATATTCAACGCAGGACCCGTTGCCAATGTACGCAGCTGATCGGTTACTCGTGGGCTGGCACCCGCATTCACGCTCATCAATGCCAAAGGCTTGCCCGTCCATGCACTCTGCCCCATTGGGCGTGAACCGATATCAATGGCATTTTTTAGCATCGCTGACGCTCCGCCATTATGCTCAGGGCTAATCCAAAGCACCGCATCCGCTGCCTTGATCGCCGCACGAAATTCATCATAAGCAGGCACGCTTTTGGTATCCAAATCACGATCATAAAGTGGCAGATGGGCGATTGGTACGATGGTGAATTGCAGCGATTGCGGAGCAACCGTTTGTAAATAATCAAAAGCCCAGCGATTGACAGAATTCTGACTGGCACTACCAATGAGTACCGCGACTTGCTTGGTCATGTTTTTCTCCGATAGATTTTAACAATGGTGGTTTTTGGTTTTGCCCATTATGCCAACAAACCATACAAACCACAAGCGGATTTTGGCAAAATAATTTTGCAAATTTGCAAAGATAAGCTGTCATTTATTAAACAGCTCAAACAAAAACCCCTTAAAAATTGCTTTTATTAAGAAAAATCGCTACACTTGTATAAATTTTTGGATAGCTATTATGAATCAGCCCAGTTTAGATGATATTCGCTTATTTGTTTCGGTGGTGCAAGCAGGCAGCCTAAGCCAAGCTGCACAATTGACTGGCGTTGATGTTTCTCGGCTTAGTAGACGGCTTACCCAACTAGAAAATGCACTTGGCACACAACTCATCAATCGTGGCAAAAAAGGCATCAGCACCAATGAGCTTGGTGAGCAATTCTTTATCCATGCGATTAAAATGCTCCAAGAAGCAGATACCGCCATTGACAGTATTCGCAAAGGTTTGGCTCGCCCTGCTGGCTTGTTGCGTATCTCGATTGCCACCGACATCGCCCATCAATACCTGCTGCCAGTGCTTGATGACTATTTGGTAAGCCACCCAGATGTTAGAATTGAATTAAATCTAAATCAAGAAAAAATTAATATAATCCAAGACGGTATAGACATCGCCATTCGCGTTGGTGCGATCAATAATGACAATGCCGTTGCTCGCGTTTGGCAAATGGTAGAATTTGGCATCTATGCCACAGCGGACTATCTGGCATCTCATGGCACGCCACAAACACCCGATGAACTGCACCAGCACAAAATCATCGCCCAAACAATGAGTCTGCCTTGGCACTTTCAAAAAGGGCTACAGAGCATCAGCATCACCCCTGACAGTTATTTTGGTTGTAATGATTTTACCATCACCGACCAGATGATTGTCAATGGTCTAGGTATCGGCAAGATGAACAAAAAATCTGCAGCTTGCCACCCAAACCTTGTCGCTGTATTGACAGATTGGCACATCGCAACACAGCCCGTCTCTTTGGTTTATTATAAAAATCGTGGAACAACCCCTGTGATACAAAGTTTTATTCATTGGCTATTAAACAAAACTTAAAACAATCCAAATAAAAAGCTGCCAATTGGCAGCTAATTTTATAAACAAAACACATAACGGCAAACTTAGAAAGCGGCATTATTGAGCATTGATAATTTCACTTTCGACAATGCTGTCAAAAACATAGTATGGATTTTCTTTACCATCTGGGTTATTGTAGGCATTTAGGCGGATGATTTGTCGCACATTGCCCTGATGGTTAAAACCGTGTATCTTGCCATAAAAAGTTCGCCAAGCTCCAGCACCCACCTTAATACCTTCGGCATTATAATTCACCTTGCGTATTTTGAGGCACATTTTATCGCCACCTGTGGTATCCACACAATTGACCGTTTCTGGATCAATTTCCCAGTACAGACGCACAGGCTCACCAAAGCGGATATTGTTTTTTAATACGCCTTGCCAAATCAGCACCTCAACCCCTTTTTGCTGCACCAAAGTTGCGGTTTGCTCATCAGGATTATTGGCAAATCTTAGGCGAGACTGGGCTAATGCATTGGTAAATTTATCCTCAATTTGATTTAATGTAAGCTGACCATTATTGGCATTGTTGCAACTCATCATTGTTGCACCGATGGAATTTAGCGAAATAACACCCTCATTAAGTTGATAGCTGCTGCGATAATTATTACAACCCAAACTATATGAAACCAAATTGTCGCCAAAATTCATTGTCGCCGACCGCTTGGCAATGATCGACTCATAACGCTCAATTGGTGCACCCTGCATCTGTGCCGACACCAAAACCCAGTCGTACTTTGCTAATTCAGCAGAATTTGCTGGTTGGTATTTATCAGCAACATCATCAAAATTTTTTAGCTTTGGTTCATTTTCCTGTTTGTTTTTTTGAACCTTAATATCATACACCGCCCCATTGACCGCATCGCCGACCTTATAACAGCCACCCAGCAAAGCAGTTGCCGTCAAAACGGTTGCAAAAAATATGATCGATGGTGAAAATGTCAAGGCTCGGGTTTTCATGTTTGTCTTGCCGATTGGTGAAATGTCTGTGTATCAACCGCACCCACTGGTGCAATACTAAGAATGGGCAGTTAACGGTTGTTCTGTTTTTATTGTATCATTTTTAATGAATCAATTGTAGCAATAACTCCATATTTTTTGTAATACTTATTAGCAAAGTTGTAGCGTTTTGTAAATTTGACAAACCAATCCAAACTATTATATATGATTAAATACAAGTTTAATTATATAATAAAGTTATTGCACCATATCAGCATAAAAATAAACTCTTTTCTTATGGCAATAAAAAACCCCTGAATTGAACCGCACCCCAAAAGTTAGACATTCCACTACTAACTCTTGGGGTGCTTTCTATGGCAAAATACACACTTGATTTCAAGCTGTCTGTGATGGC
>NZ_FTNU01000035.1 GCF_900156515.1 Moraxella cuniculi DSM 21768
AGCTGGCGTGAAAGAATTCACCATCAGCATGAAGACTGTGGAAGACAGCACCACTGAAGGCGATGAAACCGTTCAATTCACCATCGGTGGCGTAACTGGTAACGAAGCGACTATTAAAGATACTTCAACCGCCCCTGTTGAGCCTGTGAACCTCACCATCGCCTTAGCAGATGACACCTTTGGTGCTGGCACTCGTGGTACGAACAGCGACAACATCTCCAAAAACGGTCAAGTCAATGTAACTGGCGTCCCAGCAGGTCAAGCGTGGCAATACACCACCGATGGTGGTAAAACTTGGACAGATGGCACTACAAGTAGCACGGGTGAAAACTCATTCACGATGCCAAACAACAACGAGCTTCGTGGAGTAAGCCATAAGCTACAAGTGCGTCTCAAAGACACACCAGACACCAAGTCAAACGAACTGACGGCGACTTATGACAAAGTGACCACCGCAGGTCGTGTAACTGCGAAAATCGAGGGTCAAACCGCCACATTGCTGGTTACTGATTTAGAACCTGGTGCAGTCGCCAGCGTCAATGGTCAAAACCGCCCAGTGGGTAACGATGGCGTGGTGCTAATCAGTGGCTTACAAATCAGCGGACCAACAAGCATTTTTGGTACAGGTGGTAATGCAACCAGCCAAAATGTCAATATCGGCTACAACCTAACTGATATCGCAGGTAACACCGCAGGCAGCAGCACTTCATCGGTATACAAATTTATCAATATGCCGAGAGTATATTCTGAAAATGCACCAAATGAGAAAACTCGTGTAACTCACATTACTAACAATGTGGGCGACTCTAACGATATTATTCTTGTTGGGGTGCAAGGCAATGCTCCGAGCGATGGTGATATTGTTGCCCGTGCTGGTACACCTGTCAATATCGACACCCGTGGCGGCGATGACACCATCATTGCCAAAACCATTCAGTCGATTGGTATCGGTAACACCACCATCAATATGGGTGCAGGTAATGACTCAATTTACTTGAGTGCCTATATCTCAGCAAGTGGTACGGGTGATATCAACATCAATATGGGCGATGGCAATGACTTGATCAAAACGGGCTTTAGTACAAATCAAGCGTTGTTCTCATCAACTGGTGCTTCGCCTGTAACCATTGATATGGGGCGTGGTGATGACACCTTTGTACTGGTGGGTCGCAAAAACGGTGCAGGTCCTGTTAATCTCAAAGGTGGCGAAGGCTTTGACACCTTAGAAATTGAAGGTGCAACAAGCCAATACAATAGTGGCAAGGTTCAATTCAATGATAACAATTTCAATATCACAGGATTTGAACGCATCTTGTTTAAAAATGGCACAAGCATCGACCTAAGCGTGCAGGACATTGCCAACAACGGTAACGGCACCAAAGTGATTAACGGCGTCAGCTACACCGGCTTGTTTATCGAAACAACAGGTGCAGGTGCGGCAAAAGTGAACTTAGGTACAGACAATGGTAATGGCACAACCCCAGGCTTTACCAAACAAGCCGATGCACCAGAAGGATACAATGCGTATTTGGCAGATAGTGGTCAAATGGTATATATCCAAGATGTCATCACAATTCTTTAATCTCATTGATTAAATAACCAACACCCCCACAGCAATGTGGGGGTGTTTTTTTATCCCTAGAGCCATCAATAACAAGGCTGAAATTAAAAATTGCTATTAATCATAAAATTACCGATTTGGCTTGAAATTTATTTTGGTTCGATAAGGTAAATCAACAACAAGACAGCCAAAAGATTATTGAGAAATGCCCATTTGATACGCTGTATTTTACCACAGCCAAGGCAAATGTTTGGAATATGCAGGCAATTGTCATTTATTTGGACAGATTGTCCTGCCACACAAAAGCCCAATCAAACATCTCTCAAGCCATGGCGATCTGTTTTTTTGGATAAAAAAACACCCCCGAACTTCGGAGGTGTTTGGTTGGAATGCAGTTTTAATCAATAAGATTAAATCACCTGCACACCTTGTTGGATGTAAACCCATTCGGTGCTGCTGCTAACGGTGTAGGCATCATAAGTAACGCCGTCCACGGTTTGCTGCATTGCATCCATCTTCGTCCAAGTAACGGCTGCACCACCTTTTGAGTCATCTTCAAGGTTGCCTTTGTTACCCAGTTTCACTTTATCTTCCGAGCCACCTTTGATGTACAACGCTTGGACATCGTCATCTTGCTCAAGGTAATTTAGCGTTACACGCAAGGTTTGAGCAGCTGATGAGCTCTTCATATCCACAGTTTCGAAGTTTTTAATCCAACGCATACTGTGGTCATCTGTGCTACCGTTTAGGACGATAGTGTCGTTACCTGCACCACCTTCGAGGCGAAGTTGGTTGGTGTTTGAGTCTAGGTAAGTCTCATTCACGGTCAAGGTATCGTCGCCGTCGCCCATATCTACTAAGCCACGGTACGCTCTGCCATTGATGGTTACTTGGTCGTTACCTGCACCCATATTTAACTGTAGGTTATCGGTGTTCGAGCCTAAGTTACCGCCACGAGAGAAGTTGTTTAGTACCACAACATCATCACCGCCACCGAAGTTAGCTTTACCTGTAACGAACGATTCGTTCACTTGTAGGTAGTTGTTGCCATCACCGAAGTTTAGGATAAGGTTGAGGTCATCGATATTGGTGCCGACGATCATTTGGTCGTTGCCTTCACCGAAGTTAATCTCCGAGGCTCCTGCATTACCAATGTTGTTGATGTAGCCACCGATATTTAAGATGTCATCACCCGCACCGAAGTTTATATTTTTCAGACCATCCCAGTTTTCACCCATCAGGAACATATCGTTGCCGCTGCCGAATGTTATGGTTGATTGTACGACTGCGCCGATATATTTCTTGATATTGATGATGTTGTTACCTTCACCCATATCAATTTGGAATTTCGGATTTGCCACATAACCAACAATGGCATCGTTCACTTGGAACTTATCGTTGCCATCGCCCATCTGGATGGTCGCATCTTTTGCAAATGCCTGCATAATACCACGCACAAGGATATAGTCATCACCTGCACCTGTGTTGATATTAGCCAGACGAGAATTTACCACACCGCCTTCGTCAGATAATGAGCCGTTCAGTGCACCTAGAGCACCGAATTGATCCATACCGATGATAAGGGTGTCGTTACCTGCTGTGGTTAGCACGCCATTCGGAGCTCCAGTAACTTGCTGACGACCACTGAGGCGGTTCGCATCATCATAACCGCCATCGTTACCCACAATACCCCTTCCAGTAGTGTCTGGACCTAAGTTCTCGTTGTACTCACTGAACAAGTTACGGATTAAGTTCACTTTTTGTGAGCTGACATTACCTGCGGCATCGACGATGGTTAGGGTCAAACCTGCAGGATCTTTGTAGTTGAAGCCTTGTAGGTTTGCGGTATATACGCCGTTAGTGCCAACAAACTGCACGCTTTGTACAGTGCCACCAGAGTTCCACTGAGCGTAAACAAAGGCACCTTTTTCTGAGTTACCGTTTGCGGCGGTTAGCTCAAGCTGTAGGTTGCCGTTTTCGATATTGGCTTTGGTTACATCTAAGCCTTCTACCTCAGAATCCAAGCGGAAGTCGTAGGTTTGTTTGCCTGCTTCCACGCCATTGGTTTTTAGCACCACTTCGTATTGATAGTCAGTGCCGTAGGTTTGTGGCAAGTTATTAGCGGCAACTTGGTAAGTTTTGTCATCGACTTTCGCAATGTTAGCGGTCACATTTTCCGCATTTGTGCGGTTGCCATTCACGATGGTATAGCGAACCACTTCTAGCGTTTGACCATCGCCCAATGGTCCTTCTAGGTTGATAAGAAGGTTTACATTGCGGTCGTTGGTCAAACCTGTCGCAAGGCTTAACGCCGTGTCGCCATTACCACTTGCCACTTGACCTACGCCGTAGGTTGCGTTGCTATTCGGGTAAACGGTTTCTGGTGCCATTTCCTGACCATTGATCAGCACTTTGTTTTCGTCTGTCAAGTTGTCAGCCATATCAAGCGACTTGATGGTGGTTGGTGGAACTGGCGTGGTTGAAGTATCTTTAATAGTCGCTTCATTACCAGTTACGCCACCGATGGTGAATTGAACGGTTTCATCGCCTTCAGTGGTGCTGTCTTCCACAGTCTTCATGCTGATGGTGAATTCTTTCACGCCAGCTGGAACAATGATTTTGCCGTTGCTATCAACAGTTACATTGTTTGAGAACTCAAGCGTTTCGAAGTCGTCAGCATTGGCTGAACCTACTACATCATCAAGCGTTAGCTCAGCACCGTTGTTGTTGGTCAGCTTAACGGTAGTAACTTGTACTTCACCTTCGTTTACAGAAGTAGTAACTACGCCATCGTTGTTTGAGTTGTCTACTTCAGCATCTTTGCTGTCTTCACCGGCAGTGCCGTCTACTGGGGCAGAGTCAGTTTTACCTGTTTCTTTACCTACAACAGTTACCGGAGTATTGTCCAATATGCTGTCTTGTGGGATTTTTACCTCACCAGTGGTTGGGTCAGTAATAGTCGCACCTGTGTTATCAGGGTCATCCAACTTCCAAGTACCATCAGGTTGTTTGGTAACAGTTACTGTTTTTACTGCTCCATCTTCACCGATAAATGTAGCGGTCGTTGAAGTGTTGTTTGGACCTGGAACAACGCTTACTGAACCATCAGTGGTTGATGGTGTAACGGTTGGTTTTTCAGCTGGTGGCGTAGTTGAAGTGTCTTTAATAGTCGCTTCGTTACCAGTTACGCCACCGATGGTGAATTGAACGGTTTCATCGCCTTCAGTGGTGCTGTCTTCCACAGTCTTCATGCTGATGGTGAATTCTTTCACGCCAGCT
>NZ_FTNU01000015.1 GCF_900156515.1 Moraxella cuniculi DSM 21768
TTGAGTGGTGCGTATTATACGCACCAGAATTCATGTTGTAAAGGGGTTTTTTGGGGGATTGGGAATAAAGTTTGTAAGTTGTTGATTTTAGGGGGTTTGTTTTTTAATTTTTTTCGTTAAATTTGGTTATGCTATCAAGCAAAAAGCAAAATTATCATCAAAAAATAAAAATCCCCATCAAAAAATGGGGATTTTTAGGTTTAAGGAGAAATTAGCATGAGCTATGAATTAGAATTCATAGTTTACAGCTAGGTTGTAAGAAGTGCCTGCACTGTTGGTTGCCAAACCCAATTTGGTCGCAAATTGCTCATTGAAACGATAACCTGCACCAATTGCAACGGCAGTTTCAGACTTATAACCACCAACAGCTGCTGACACATTCACTTTGCCAACATTGTATGGCTGGAACAAACCTGCCAAAGCTGCTTGGGTTGCCATGCCCTGACGAGTTTCTTTTTCTAGACCGTCAAAGCGATTTGACAACGCATCTACTTGAGTTTTGTCAGCCTTGCCTGCCAAAGTATTTTCCACACCATCAACACGGGTTGTCAGGGCAGTTACATCTTGTACGCTGGCTTTTTCGGCAAATTTGGCATCAGACTCGGTTTTGGTATAAACGCTGTCTTTTAGAGTTTGAATATTGGTTGCATTGCTGGCAATATTCACTTTGTTTTGCTCAATGTCTGCCACATTGGCTGCAACAACTGGAGTCAAAGCATCAATGCTTTCTTTATTAACTGTTGAAAGCAGTGCCACAGCGTTAATATCTGCTTTGTTTTGTGCAATATCAGCCTTGTTTAGCAAAATACCATTAGAATTTTGAGCAATCAATGTGTTTGCATTGTCGATTTTTTGGCTGTTGGTTGCGATATTGGCAGCGTTTTTCTCGATAGCGGTTTTGTTGGTTGCGATATCAGCTTGGTTTTGTGCAATATCAGCTTTGTTTGATACAACTTCATCGCTTAGCAATTCGATATTTAGTTTATTAACAACAATTGCTGCTTGATTTTGTGCAATCGCTCTTCTGTTTTCAACAACCACTGGGGCAATTTGAGCAATGTCAGCTTTGTTTTTGGCGACAACTGGTGCCAAAGTGTAGATATCAGCTTTATTTTGTGCAACAACTGGTGCCAAAGTATCGATATAGGCTTTATTTGTATCAATTGCCTGCTTGTTGGTTGCGATATCTGCTTGGTTTTGTGCGATATCAGCTTTGGTTGACACAATTTCATCGCTTAGCAATTCGATATTTGCTTTGTTGAACAAAATACCATTAGAATTTTGAGCAATCAATGTGTTTGCATTATCGATTTTTTGGCTGTTGGTTGCGATATCAGCTTTGTTTTTTGCAACGCCATTGGCATTTTGAACAATTAATGCGTTTGCTACATCAATTTTTGCACCATTAGCAGCGATATCTGCGGTATTGCTATCAACTGCTGTTTTAAGGTCATCAAGATCATTGCGAACAATGCCAGCGGTCGTTCTGCCAAACTTATCATCCAACTGCTTAATTAAGAATGAATTTTGACTGGCTAAACTTTGATTCTGTTGCAAACCCTGATGCAAGATGACAATATCCGCTTTATTACTTGCAATATCTGCCTTGTTGGTTGCGATATCAACTTTGTTTTGCTCAATATCAGCTTTGTTTGATACAACTTCACTGCCTAGTGTGCTAATGTTTAGGGTATTGGCAATAACTACACCTTGCAGCATATCAACATCGGCTTGATTAGCTTTGGTGGCAACTTCATCCGCTAAGTCAGCAATGTTTGCTTTATTTTGTGCAACACCATTGGCATTTTGAACAATTAATGCGTTTGCTACATCAATTTTTGCACCATTAGCAGCGATATCTGCTTTATTGGTTGCGATATCATTAGTATTGGTCTGAACCTGAGCATTATTGTTATTAATACTGCTCTCCAGTGTAGCAATTCGGAATGAATTGCCATTCACATTTGTATTTGTTGCTGTTAGTGAGCTTAGCAATGCAAATCTGGCATCAGCCTCTGCCTTGGTGTAAGAAGCACCTGCTAGGGGGGGGTAACTGCTAGCAAACTGCTGACAAGTACAACCGATTTCTTGAGTTTCATGTCAAATCCTTAAGGTTGAAAGTTTAAATAAAATAAAATCACACTTATTAACAGTGTTCTGTTATTCTAGTACAAATATTACACAAAAGCAAATAAATTTCTTAAATTTTTTAGCCCCCCCCCTGATATTTTAAGTTATTGATTTTAAAATAAATTTTTATGATGGCGGCTGTCTTCTTATGCCTATCTATCATATCCATATTCATTATTGTCAGTTATATATTGATTATTATGCCATCTGACAAGTTGTAATAAAAAAGCTTGGCAAAACACCAAGCCTTTGTGATAACGCTTTTTAACATCAGCCTTTTGCGATTAATGCAACCAAATCCTCCACTTCGGCAACTGTTGTATCAAAACTACACATCAAACGCACCACCTTGCCATCATTACCATCAAATCCGTCCCAATCATAAAATGCGTATTTTTGGCGAGCGGTGGCTGACTGCTGGTCGGACAATCTGACAAATACGCCATTTGACTGCACGGGGTACAATGGCGTAATGCCCAGTGCTTGTAATTTTTCTGCCAACAAAGTTGCCATGTCGTTGGCATTTTTGGCATTTTCAAGGTATAAATTATTGCTAAGCAAAGCGATAAATTGAGCAGAAATAAAACGCATCTTTGAGGCGGTTTGTAGGCCAACCTTACGCAAAAAACGCATGGATTGTGTCAGCTTATCATCAAAAGTAATCAAGCACTCGCCCATCATCATGCCATTTTTGGTGCCACCAAAAGACAGCATATCCACGCCAGTATCGGTAATCATCTGACGAAAGCCCACGCCCAAATGCACCGCTGCATTTGACAATCTGGCACCATCAACAAAAACTTTTAGATTATGCTCATGTGCCGTTTGGCAAATGTTACGCAGCTCATCAAGCGTATAACAAGTGCCGCATTCGGTTGTTTGGCTGATATACACAACCGCAGGCTGGGCCCGATGCTCACTGCCGATATTATAAAGCTGTGATTTGATAAGCTCTGGGCTAAGTTTGCCATCGGTGCTGGCAACTGGCAATAGCTTTAAGCCCCCAACCACCTGTGGTGCGGTGCTTTCATCTTGATGAATGTGTGCTGATTCGGCACAAATCACCGCTCCCCAGCGAGGCATTAACGCCTGCAGACCCAATACATTTGCCCCCGTGCCATTAAATACAGCAAACGCATGGGCATCTTTGCCAAAATGCTCACGGATAATCTGCTGCAAAGCATCGGTATATTCATCATAACCATAAGCAGCGACATGACCAACATTGGCATCAATCAACGCCTGCATAATCGCCGAATGCACCCCTGAATAATTATCCGATGCGAAAGTTTTGGCAAAAGATTGGCTCATATCAGCTCCTTTAATAAAATTTATAAAATAAACCAATCAAAAATCTGTATTATATATTGACAATGCTATTGATTATAAAGCATTTTTGGTAAAAGATAAACCTTTTACAACCCAAACCATCAGCAACAAACCACTTACCATCTTAAACCAATCACCAGCTTCATTTGACTTTATATTATTTCATTACAAAAATGGTGCAGGAATCATGGGCAGATTATTGTGCAGGAATTTTGCCTATTGCGATAAAATTTGCTACAATACAAGGTCTATTTTTATTTTTCCAATCGGTAGCGGTTATATGTTTGAAAGTAGCAAACATCACTACCAACGCCAACTTAAGGAGTTTTTATGGTCGCAATCACTTTACCAGACGGCAGTATTCGTGAATTTGACGGCGAAACCACCGTCATGCAAATCGCCCAAAATATCGGTGCAGGTCTTGCCAAAGCCACCATCGCAGGCAAAGTCAATGGCAAACTGGTGGATGCGTGCGACCCCATCACAGCCGATGCCAGCGTCCAAATCATCACCGCCAAAGATGCCGAAGGCGTAGAAATTATCCGCCATTCGTGTGCTCATTTGCTTGGTCATGCCGTCAAACAGCTATACCCTGAAGTAAAAATGGTCATCGGCCCTGTCATTGAAGATGGCTTTTATTATGATGTCTATAGCGAACGCCCATTCACCCCAGAAGATATGGCAGCCATCGAAGCACGCATGGTTGAGCTTATCAACCAAGATTATGATGTCATCAAAAAAATGACACCAAGAGATGAGGTGATTGAGGTATTCAAAGCTCGTGGCGAAGACTATAAACTGCGTCTGATTGACGATATGCCTGACGAAACCGCCATGGGTCTGTATTATCACCAAGAATACATTGATATGTGCCGTGGCCCGCATGTGCCAAATACTCGCTTTTTAAAGGCATTTAAGCTCACCAAAATGAGCGGTGCTTACTGGCGTGGCGATGCCAAAAATGAACAATTGCAGCGTATCTATGGCACTGCTTGGGCGGACAAAAAAGACCTAAAAGCCTACATTGAGCGTATCGAAGAAGCCGAAAAACGCGACCATCGCAAAATCGGCAAGGCACTGGAGCTGTTCCATCTACAAGAGCAAGCCCCTGGCATGGTTTTTTGGCACCCAAATGGCTGGACAATTTACCAAACGCTTGAGCAATATATGCGTCAAGTACAAAAAGACAATGGCTATCTTGAAATCAAAACGCCACAAATCGTTGATCGCAGCCTGTGGGAAAAATCTGGCCATTGGGAAAATTATGGCGAAATGATGTTCACCACCTCAAGCGAAAAACGAGACTATGCCATCAAACCAATGAACTGCCCTTGTCATGTGCAGGTGTTCAATCAAGGGCTAAAATCTTACCGTGATTTGCCGCTGCGACTGGCAGAATTTGGTGCCTGTCATCGCAACGAGCCATCTGGCTCACTACATGGTATCATGCGTGTGCGAGGCTTTACCCAAGATGATGCACACATCTTTTGTAGCAATGAGCAAATTCGCCAAGAGGCACATGACTTTATTAAACTTACCTTAAATGTCTATAAAGACTTTGGCTTTAATGAAGTACAAATGAAGCTCTCCACTCGCCCAGAAAAGCGTGTTGGTGCTGATGAATTGTGGGATTTGGCAGAAAAAGATCTGGCCGATGCACTCAATGATGCAGGTCTAGACTGGGAGCTACAAGAAGGCGAAGGGGCATTTTATGGGCCTAAGATTGAGTTTAGCCTAAAAGACTGCCTAGGGCGTGTTTGGCAATGTGGCACTTTGCAACTTGACTTTAACCTGCCTGAACGACTCGGTGCTGAATTTATCAACGAACAAGGCGAAAGAGAACGCCCTGTCATGTTGCACCGTGCGATTTTGGGGTCGTTTGAACGCTTTATCGGTATTTTGATTGAGGAATATGCAGGCTTTATGCCACCTTGGCTTGCCCCAACCCAAGCGGTAGTGATGAACATCACCGACAAGCAAGCAGCGGCAGTTGAAGCGGTGGTTGGCAAGCTGACACAAGCAGGTTTGCGTGCCAAAGCTGATTTGCGTAACGAAAAAATCGGCTTTAAAATTCGTGAACGCACCCTAGAACGCATTCCGTTTATGCTCGTTTTGGGCGACAAAGAAGTCGAAGAAGGCACAGTAAATGTGCGTACTCGCGAAGGGGCGAATTTGGGCAGCATGAGTGTCGATGCCTTTATCACCCTGCTCAATGAGGCCATCGCCCAAAAAGGCAATTATGTGGCGAAGACAGCTGAAAAAGCATAAAAACACTTAACGCACCAAAGCCAAGATTATCATAATCTTGGCTTTTTTAAATTTTTTTAATTTAACCAAAGAGAGACTTTTTTTTTAAGAATTTTGAGGTAGAATTAGAATCTAAATACTGTTCTTATCAACTCTTATCAACATTTTATTTTAGATCAAGGAGCGGAAATGAAAATAATCAAACCTTTAATCTTGGGTTCAGTACTTACTTTATCCAGCGGGATTGCTTCACAGGTAAATGCAGGTACTGGCGGTTGGTGTACAGTAGTTAATGCTCGCACTCCATTAAACATTCGTATTGCACCTGGTGCTGAGAATCCCATCATTGGAACCTTAAAAAATGGTTCGCCAGTTACTCAGGACTATATCACTTATTATGATAGCAAGGGGCGTACTTGGAAGTACATTAGTCAGCCTTCGAGCAGCATTGAAGGATATGTTCGAGCCAAATATCTAAAATGCAAAGATTGACTCCATAAATTATATAATTTGTATTTTTCAACATTGTCCAAGAATTGAACCAGGATCCAATCAATGAAAAAACTTGTATTTATCACTTTGGCAGCTCTAACCTTTGGCATTTCGGCACACGCCACACCACCGACCGATGGCGAATGTATTGTTGCCGACCCTACAGGTACGCCATTAAAATATCGCTCCGCTCCATACGGCAAAGTGCTTGGCACGCTTAAAAATGGCAGAAAAGTTTATATCATTGAAGATTATCGGTATGATAAAAATGGCAAACCTTGGGTTGAAGTTTATCCCACAGGTGGCGGTGATGATAACAGCTTAGGCTGGGTGTATCTCAAATACTTGCGATGCACAATGTACCCTAAATAATTCACTCGGTACACTAAAACGGTACATGGATTTATATCAATGATTGGAAAATTGACAAAAATGGCAAACCTTGGGTGCGTGCATTTAGCCATTCAAATAATCGTTTTTTGGGCTGGGTGTATTATAATTACCTAAGCTGTTAATCATTTACCAAGATTAATTTACCCAATATCGCCTAATATTGGGTAAATTTTTTAAAAGTGCATAAAACCATTTGACAAAAATTTAGCAAATGGTAATAATAGACACTTTAATGCCAAAAAGTATTGGCAGACAGGTCAATGATTGATTGCCTAGACTGCATCACTTATTGACAAAAGAGCAATCAGATTGGAGTAAGACCCATTAAACCGTCAAATCGTTTAAACATCAACGAAGAAATCCGTGCCAAAGAAGTTCGCTTGGTTAAAGAAGATGGCGAGCAGCTTGGCGTGGTTGATTTGCAAACCGCATTAAAAACGGCTGCTGATGAAGGCTTGGATTTGGTAGAAATCGTTGCCGATGCCAAACCCCCTGTTTGTAAAGTAATGGATTATAAGCGTTATCTTTATGAACAAAAACAAAAAGCCAAAGAAGCCAAAAAAAACCAAAAACAAACGCAAGTGCGTGAAATCAAACTTCGCCCCGGCACCGAAGAAGCAGACTATCAAGTCAAGCTGCGTAAAATTGTTGAATTCATTGAAGACAAAGACAAGGTCAAAGTCAGCATTCGTTTCCGTGGTCGCGAAATGGCACACCAAGAAATCGGCAAGGCACAACTTGAACGCATCATCGCTGACACTGCCGAGATTGCCAGCGTTGAGCAGGCACCAAAAGTTGAAGGTCGCCAGATGGGTATGCTACTTGGTCCAGCCAAGAAAAAATAAACTTGCTGAGCATCATCAAACAAAGCACCAAGATGATTGGTGCTTTGTAACCACATCAGCTAATCATGGATACGCTGCTGCATAATCAAAGCATCAACCGATTGCCCATCGTCAGCACGATAATAGCCCTCTCGCACATCGATTGGCTCAAAGCCTTGTCGTTGGTACAAGCCAATGGCAGCAACATTATCCGCTCGCACCTCAAGCAATAGCCGCTCTGCACCAGCTGCCGCTACCGACTGATTGACCGCCGTCATCAAGCGTGTTGCTAGCCCTCGCCGATGATAATCAGGGTGGGTGCCAATGCGGTGGATTTCGGCAGTCTCAAACACCACCTGAAACAAACAATATGCCACAATTGACAACTGATTGTCTGCTAGCGACTGCTGTAGCCACATCGTTGCTGCCTCTCCTTGCAAACAGTCGCCACGCATAGCACCATCGATTGGCTTGGCTGCAACCACCACAGCAACAGCTGCTCCAAATTGCCCAAGCATGGTCTTAATTGACCCCACCTGCCAAGCATCGTCAGGCAAGGCTGATTGCTCCAAATAAGCCAAATGCTCCAACAAATCATGCCATTGGCACGCAGTTTTGCCGTCCAAAATAACCACCATAAATCCACCATATCTTATCACACACAAAGCAGGCTTTATGATACAATAAAGCACAAAATGAGAAAATATTTTTTAGGTAAATTACGATGACAAACAAAACAAAAAAAACCAAATGGAATGACCCAAATGCCGCCATTGAGGCTTCAAAATACCAAAACCCCATTCCTTCACGCTTATTAATCCTACAAACAGTCGCTGCTTTGACCAATCAAGCACAGGCTGCCACCCAAGAATCGCTGGCAATGCACTTTGGCTTTTTGGACGATGAAGATCGTTTTTTTGCCTTGACCAATCGACTAAAAGCCATGCTAAGAGATGGACAGCTTGAACGCAGTGATGGCATTCATTTTAGCGTCGCCCCCTTGCCAACTGTGCTGTCAGGCACGGTCAGCTGTAGCCCAAAAGGCTTTGGCTTTGTGGTGCTTGATGATATGCCTGATTTGTTTTTGCACGAAAAGCAGATGCGATTGGTGTTTGATGGTGATAAAGTTGAAGTGGTTGCCACACAATATCGTGGCAAAGACGAAGCACGCATTACCAAAGTTACCGAACGCAATCAGCTGGAGTTTATCGGTAAATTAAGCTCTGATAACGAAGGGTATTTTGTACAGCTTACAGGTGTCAATGCCCATCAGCCCATCACCGTTACCACCGAAAATGTCGAAGAGATGAATGCAGGCGTTGGTGATGATGTCAAGGTGGCACTGATTGATCTGCCAAGTTATCAAGAATTTGCCACTGGCAAAATCACCGAACTGCTTAGCAGCTTAAATGACCGTGAGCTGATTATTGAGACCACGCTGTATAATTATGGCATTCCGCATGAATTTAGCCATGCCGCCATCAAACAAGCAGAGCTTTTTAATGAGCCAAACGAAAAAGATTATAAAGGCAGAGTTGATTTGCGTCATTTGCCTTTGGTTACCATTGATGGTGAAGATTCACGAGATTTTGACGATGCGGTCTATGCCGAAAAGCGTGCTGGTGGCAACTATCGTGTCGTTGTTGCCATTGCTGATGTCAGCCACTATGTAACGCCACAATCAGCACTAGATAGCGATGCTTATGAGCGTGGCACTTCGGTATATTTTCCCCATCGTGTGATACCGATGCTGCCAGAGATACTGTCAAATGGACTGTGTTCACTCAATCCCAAAGTGGACAGACTGTGCATGGTCGCTGATATTAAATTATCTCGTGCAGGCAAGGTTACCGCTTATGAATTCTACCCTGCCATCATGCACTCACAGGCTCGCCTGACCTATAATCAAGTCAATGCGTATTTTGACGACCCAACCAACGAAACGCTGCCTGATGAACTTGTCAAAAACCCTGCGGTTCTTAAATCCATTGACACACTGCACCAACTATATCAAGTGCTTGACAAACGCCGCGAAGAGCGTGGAGCGATGGCATTTGAAACAGCAGAAACTTACATAAAATTTGGCAAAGATGGTGATATTATTGACATTGTTGCTCGTACTCGTGGCGAGGCTCACAAGCTCATCGAAGAGTGTATGTTGCTTGCCAATACCTGTGCGGCAAACTTTGCTCTAAAACACGATTTGCCTGTCTTGTATCGCAATCATGACAAGCCAAACGAAGAAAAATCAGCCAGATTGCATGACTATGTCAAAAATTTCGGTCTGTCATTTCCCGAATCATCGCCCACGCACGAAGACTATCAGCGAATCATCAAGGCAACTGCCGACAGACCAGATGCCGCCAGCATTCATAGTATGCTGCTTCGCTCAATGATGCAGGCGAACTACAGCCCAGATAATATCGGCCATTTTGGCTTGGCTTATGATGAATACAGTCATTTCACCAGTCCAATTCGCCGCTACCCTGACCTGATGCTCCACCGTGCCATCAAGGATAAAGTGAGCAAACAAAAACCACAAGCACCCATTTACAAAACCCTGCATGAGGCAGGTGAACAAACCAGCCTAACCGAACGGCGTGCCGAGGAGGCATCTCGTGATGTAGAAACTTGGCTAAAATGCCACTATATGCAGCGTCATCTGGGCGAGCAATTTACCGCAACGGTCAGCAGCGTTACCAGTTTTGGTCTATTTGCTGTGCTAAACGACTTATTCATCGAAGGCTTGGTGCATATTTCGGGGCTGGGCAATGAGTATTTTGATTATGATGAACAAGAACAAAAACTTGTTGGCGACAAAGGCTCCTATTTTGGCTTGGGTGATACGCTGCTTATCGAAGTGGCGGCGGTTAATATGGATTTACTACAAATTGATTTTCGTTTGATTGAACAATTGGGTCGTGTTGATCGTGATGGTGTCAGCAAAAAACTCTCCAAAAAATCAAGCGACAAGCCAAAAAACAAACGCAAAAAATCCAGCAAAACTTCATAACACCAAACGCCAATGAAACAACATCATTATCCACTTATCGAAGGCTTGGGCGACTGGCTGTGTGCTTATCTTATCAGTGGCAGCATTGTGCTGCTTACTGGTGGTGGTACACTGCTGTTATTTGCCGTTGCTCTATTTATTATTATCCTGCTAAGTTTTGCATTGAATTTCACTCTGTTTAAATTCGCTTGTTATATATTGGCATTGATTTTTTGCCTTGTGGCAACTCTGGCAATTTTGCCAATCCAGCAAGAATTGACAGCAACTTGGTTGGTAATTGGCTTTATGTTAATGACGCATATTTTCTTAACATATCGTTATTATAAAATTAAAATTTACAAAAAATAAACCATCTATTCATTACAAACAAATCACCACGCCGTCATTTGCAGGCTTTGGCTTGATATATCAGCACGCCCATCAAACACACCAAACCACACTTCTTTAATTAATGCCTATTAGCTTGGCATCAATCACTTACTTGTTCAAGCACCAATCCATCATCAGAGCCTTTATATTGTCAATAATTATAATAAATTATCATATTATAAATAAAAATTAATTAATAATAACCGTGTCAGCTGGTTAATTTTTGGCAAATGGTTTTATAACTAAAGCAAAAACTGGCTTTTATTTATTGATTTTACAAATGTTTTCATCATTTTTTGGCTTATATTTCGGCTTTTGCCCTATAAATTTTTGCCATTTTGGCGTATAATGGGTAGGTTAATGGTATGAACATTCATATTTTGGCAAACTTTGTGTGATAATTTTGCCAATGTTTCGTTTCATGCTCTCCTTTGGACAAAACAGCTACGCCACCTGTCGGTCGCACCAGCTTTGTGTTTTTAGGAATTTTGGAACCAGCCATCAATCCTACTTTTTGGCAATTGGCTGGAATGTTTTGGTCTTAATTTAAGTATCCGCTTATGATTACCATAAAAAAAGGCTTGGATCTACCCATCACAGGTGAACCCGCCAAACAAGTTAGCGAACATACGCCCACCAAGGTAGCGTTGGTCGGCTACGATTATGTCGGCATGCGTCCCACCATGTATGTTCAGCCAGGCGATACTGTCGCCAAAGGACAGGTGCTGTACGAAGACAAAAAACGCTCAGGTGTTGTCTATACAGCACCAATCAGCGGCACTGTTGTTGCAATCAATCGTGGCGAACGACGAGTTTTTGAAAGTTTGGTTATCGCTGCCGATCCACAAAACAACAACGAAATCACTTTCAATGCCTATCGCAGCGAGGACTTGGCAGCACTAGATAGAGCAACTGTGGTTGAGCAACTGGTTGCCTCTGGCGAATGGACGGCATTTCGCACACGCCCCTTTAGTCGCACACCGCACATTGACAGCACTCCAAGTGCCATCTTTGTTACCGCAACCGACACCAATCCGCTTGCTGTCGATCCTGCGGCGGTATTGTTTGAAGAAATTGCATCATTTAATGATGGCTTGGCGGTACTATCTACCCTGTCGCCAAAAACTTTCGTTTGTCATGGCGATGTCGCTCCAGAGGCTCTGACAAAAGCCGCTGATGGTAACGAAACCGTCTATCAAGGCTTTACAGGTGTACATCCAGCAGGCAATGCTGGCACGCATATTCACTTTTTGCACCCATTGGCACGCGGCACAACCGTCTGGACAATCAATTATCAAGATGTTATCGCTATCGGCAAACTGTTCACCACAGGGCGTATCCACACCGAGCGACTGATTAGCCTTGCAGGCCCTGCGGTCAATAATCCACGCCTGATCCGCACCACAAGAGGTGCAGATTTGATTGAACTGACTCAAAGCGAGCTAAAGGGTAATGACAATCGCATCATCTCAGGCTCGGTACTGTCAGGTCGCACTGCCAAACAGGCGGTGGCGTTTTTGGGTCGTTTCCACAACCAAGTATCGGTGCTTGCCGAAGGTCGTGAACGCCCTGCGATGCACTTTTTTAGCCTAGGATCAAATCGCTTCTCCAAACTACCGATTTATATCTCGCAATTTTTCAAAAACAAAAAATACGATTTCACCACCAGCACCAATGGTTCGCCGCGTGCAATGGTGCCAATCGGCGTTTTTGAAAGAGTTATGCCACAAGATTATCTGCCCACACAGCTGCTGCGTGCCTTGATTGTTGAAGACATCATCAAAGCGGTAGAGCTGGGTGCTTTGGAGCTTGACGAAGAAGATTTGGCACTTTGCACCTTTGTATCTCCAGGCAAGTATGAGTTTGGCGATATTTTGCGTGATAACTTGACCCGTATTGAGCAGGAAGGCTAACGATGAAATTTATTCACAATATCTTTGACCGTATGGAGCCGTCCTTCACCAAAGGCGGCAAGTACGAAAAATATTATGCCATCTTTGAGATGTTTGACACTTTCTTTCGTCAGCCTTCATCTCAGACCTATTCGGCAAGCCATGTGCGTGATGGCATTGACCTAAAGCGTATCATGATTACCGTCTGGCTATGTACTTTCCCTGCGATGTTTTGGGGCATGTATAATGTCGGCTTTCAGGCACTGACCGCCATCAATGCCATGGGTATCGCCCCTGAAGGTTGGCGTACCGTCATCACTGCTCTGGCAGGCTATGACCCGAACAGCATCTGGGCGTGCTTTGTCTATGGTGCGATGCAATTTTTGCCAATTTATGCAGTAACTTTTATCGTTGGTATCTTGTGGGAAATCATCTTTGCGGTGGTGCGTGGACACGAAGTAAACGAAGGTTTCTTTGTTACCTCAGTTCTGTTCGCCCTATCACTACCACCTGATATTCCACTATGGCAAGTTGCTTTGGGTATCAGCTTCGGTGTTGTTGTCGCCAAAGAGGTCTTTGGTGGTACTGGCAAAAACTTCATCAACCCAGCACTTGCAGGTCGTGCATTTTTGTACTTTGCTTATCCTGCCTATATCTCAGGTGATGCGGTATGGACTGCGGTTGATGGCTTTAGTGGTGCAACACCGCTCGGTCTTGCAGCCCTAGGCGTAACGCCAGATCAATTCGTTGATGCTTATGGCAAAGCCATCACTTGGAGCGATGCTTTCTTGGGCAATATGCAAGGTGCCATCGGCGAGGTTTCAACACTTGCTATCTTAATCGGTGGTGCGGTACTTATTTATACCAAAATCGCCAGCTGGCGTGTGATTGCAGGCTCAATCATTGGCTTGGTACTGACAGCACTTGCCTTTAATTTATTCAGCGATGGCAGCAACCCTATGGCAAGCCTTGCCCCTCAGTGGCACTTGGTTATCGGTGGCTTTATGTTTGGTGCGGTATTTATGGCAACCGACCCAGTGTCTGCTGCCCACACCAACGCAGGTCGCTGGTGCTACGGACTTCTTATTGGCTTTATGACAGTTGCCATTCGTGTGATAAACCCTGCATTCCCTGAGGGTATCATGTTGGCAATCTTGTTCGCCAACTTGTTTGCACCGATTTTTGATTACTTTGTTGTCCAAGCCAACATCAAACGCCAAACCGCACGGAGGTTAGCAAATGTCAGCCAAAAATAGCAACATCAAGACCATCACCACCGCTTTGGTGCTGTGTTTGGTCTGCTCGGTGATGGTTTCTGCCGTTGCCGTTGGTCTAAAACCACAACAGCAAGACAATGCACGCCTTGATTTGAACAAAAACATCTTGATTGCTGCTGGGAAATTTGATCCAAACAGCGACAATAACAGCGTTATTGCAGAGCGATTTGACAACTTCGAGGTGCGTCTGATTAATCTGCAAACTGGTCAATTTGCCACTGAGCAAGAATTGGCCGAAGCAGGCATTAGCGATGCTGCAAGCTATGATGTCGCCAAAGCAGCCAGAGTGCCAGCCCTATCTACACCGCTTGAAAATGACATTGCGGCAATCGGTGGCAAGCCAAAATTTGGCAAGGTTTATCTATCAAAAGATGCCAATGGCGAGCTTGAGCTGCTTGTTCTGCCATTTAATGGTGCAGGACTATGGGGTCAAATCTATGGACTAATCACCATTGACAAAGACCTTAATACCATCAAAGGGGTGAATTTTTATCAACATAAAGAAACGCCGGGTCTGGGTTCTCGCATTACCGATGAGCCATGGCGTGCTCAATGGGTGGATAAAACCCTCTATGACGAACAAGGCAAGTTACACATGGCCATTGTCAAAAATGGTACAGCCAAAGACACTCAAATTGACGGCATCAGCGGTGCAACCTTGACAGGTCGTGGCGTAAACAATATGGTGCAGTTTTGGTTGGGCGAAGAAGGCTATAAGCCATTTTTAGACAATCTGCGTGCCAATAAAGCAGAAAAAGGAGCATAATCATGGCAGATACCAAAGAAATCTTGACCAGACCTGTGTTCAATAACAACCCCATTGCTCTACAAATTCTTGGCATTTGTTCGGCTCTGGCGGTAACCACCAGCATGACCAACGCCTTGGTTATGTGTATTGCATTAACACTGGTTACAGCGTTTTCTAGCTTTTTTATCTCAATCATCAGAAATCACATTCCAGCCAGCATTCGTATCATCGTGCAGATGGTTGTTATTGCCTCGTTGGTTATCGTGGTTGATCAAATTCTAAAAGCCGTTGCCTATGATGTCAGCAAATCTCTTTCTGTATTCGTTGGCTTGATTATTACCAACTGTATCGTAATGGGTCGTGCTGAAGCCTTCGCGATGAGTAACCCACCAATCCCAAGTTTCTTGGACGGTATCGGTAATGGCTTGGGTTATTCAGCCGTATTGCTTTTTGTTGCCAGTATTCGTGAAATCTTGGGCAATGGCAGCTGGTTCGGTATGCAGCTACTCGAAAAAATCACCGACGGCGGCTGGTATGTGCCAAACGGTCTGTTGCTCTTGCCACCATCGGCATTCTTTGTGATTGCATTGTTTATTGCCATCGTTCGCACCTGCAAGCCTGAACAAGTTGAGCCTGCCGAATTTGTCATGAAGCCACAATCCAAAGGCATGGGAGGACACTAATGGGACACTATATCAGCTTATTTATTACCTCAGTTTTTATTGAGAATATGGCGTTGGCCTTTTTCTTGGGTATGTGTACTTTTATTGCCATCTCCAAAAAAGTCTCAACCGCCATCAGCCTAGGTATTGCTGTTATTGTTGTGATGACAATCACCGTACCTCTTAACAACCTGCTGTATCAATACCTCTTAAAAGATGGTGCATTGGCATGGGCTGGCTATCCTGATGTTGATCTTAGCTTTTTGGGATTGCTAAGCTATATCGCCCTGATTGCAGCAGTTGTACAGATTATGGAAATGTTCTTGGATAAGTTCGTCCCAAGTCTATACAATGCTCTTGGCGTATTCTTGCCACTGATTACCGTGAACTGTGCCATCATGGGTGGTGTATTGTTCATGGTTGAGCGTGATTATAACTTTGGCGAATCTATCGTTTATGGCATCGGTGCTGGCACAGGCTGGGCATTAGCAATTGCCGCTTTGGCAGGTATCCGTGAACGACTCAAATATTCAGATGTCCCTGCTCCTTTGCGTGGACTTGGTATTACTTTTATCACCGTTGGACTGATGAGCCTTGGCTTTATGTCCTTTGGTGGTATGTCGCTATAAGGAGAGGTTATGGAATTTGGTACAGCGATAGGTGGTGTGGTAATGTTTACCATCATCATCATGAGCTTGGTTGCAGTGATTCTGGCAGCACGCTCACGATTGGTTAGCACTGGTAAAGTTACCATTAATATCAATGACAATCCTGACAATAATGTCGTTACCGAAGCGGGTGGCAAATTGCTACAAACGCTTGCTAACGAAGGCATATTTTTATCATCAGCCTGTGGCGGTGGTGGCACTTGTGGTCAGTGTCGCTGCAAGGTTATCTCTGGCGGTGGTGAGATTTTGCCAACCGAAGAGGGGCATTTTACCCAAGGTGAAATCCGTGATAATATGCGTCTTGCCTGCCAAGTAGCAGTCAAGCAAGACATGCAAATTGAGATTGATCCTGAATTTTTTGATGTCAAAAAATGGGAATGTGAGGTTATCTCTAATGACAATGTCGCAACTTTCATTAAAGAACTGACCCTAAAAATCCCTGAAGGCGAAGTTGTGCCATTTCGTGCAGGTGGCTATGTGCAGCTAGAAGCCCCACCGCACACTGTGCATTATAAGGACTTTGATATCGCCGAGGAATATCACGAGGACTGGGACAAGTTCAATCTGTGGCAATACAGCTCAACAGTAACCGAGTCTGTGATTCGTGCTTATTCAATGGCAAACTATCCTGAAGAAAAAGGCATCATCAAGTTTAACATCCGTATCGCCAGCCCACCACCTCGTGGCGGCGAAGGTATCCCACCGGGCAAAATGTCTTCTTATGTCTTTAGCCTAAAGCCAGGGGATAAGATTACCGTTTCTGGGCCTTATGGTGAATTTTTTGCCAAAGATACTGATGCTGAGATGGTGTTTATTGGTGGTGGTGCTGGCATGGCACCGATGCGTTCGCATATTTTTGACCAATTAAAACGCCTCAAATCCAACCGCAAAATCAGCTTTTGGTACGGTGCTCGCTCCAAGCGTGAAATGTTCTATGTTGAGGATTATGATGGCTTGGCAGCAGAGTTTGATAACTTTGAGTGGCATGTTGCTCTATCTGACCCAATGCCAGAGGACAACTGGGAAGGTTATACAGGATTTATTCATAATGTCTTGTACGAAAACTACCTAAAAGACCACCCAGCACCAGAGGACTGCGAGTTCTATATGTGTGGGCCTCCAGTAATGAACGCCGCTGTCATCAAGATGCTAAAAGATCTGGGCGTAGAAGATGAAAATATCTTGCTTGATGATTTTGGTGGCTAAAAGCACAAACCGCTGGCAAATGCTGGCGGTTTTTTATACTGCAACCACCATTGTTTTTGTGCTGAAATTGCCATCGGTATGGCTTTATTACAAATCTCAAGCCACAGCTTTGTTGCATTGCTGAATTTACTCATCATCCGCCAAGCCCACACTCCAAATTCTCTGACAATAGACCCCATCACAGCCCACGACCTTGCTTTGTCATCACTTATGGATTATTACATTTCAGCTTAATCATTTGTCGGCTTAGTGGCATAAGCGACACAATCAGCCCCAGCTCTTACAACAAATCGCATAAAGTTAATATGAATGGCTTACAAATCATCATATCGGTTGTCATTTGCTCGCCTTTGCCAAACCACCCCACCAGTTAGTTGAATTTGAATAAATACACGGCAGGTTATTTTTGGCATCGTTATTTATCTTTATCAATAAAAACAAATTACAAAAAAAAAATCGGATAACCAGTATCCGATTTTTCATTTTGTTCTATTATGGCTTAAGTAGCCCCGCCTGCCCCATCGCAGGATCGCTGTCATAGGCTGCTATGGCATCAGCAACGCTTAACCCCAGTGCCTTGGCAACGCCTTCACCATAGGCTATATCGCATTTGTTGCAATTGCGAATGTGGCGGTATTTGATAAAATCAGGAGCATCGCCCATCGCCGCAGCAGTATTATCAAACAAGGCTTGCTTTTGTGCATCACTCATCAATTGGAATAATGCTCGTGGCTGGCTAAAATAATCGTCATCATCAGCACGGAAATCCCAATGGGCGGCATCGCCATTCATTTTTAGCGGTGGCTCGGCATATTCAGGCTGCTCTTGCCATTGATTAAAGCTGTTTGGCTCATAGTGTTTTAGTCCGCCATAATTGCCGTCTACACGACCCTGCCCGTCTCTATGGTTGCTCATTACAGGGCAGCGAGGGGCATTGACAGGGATTTGATTGCGATTCACGCCCAAGCGATAACGCTGAGCATCAGCATAGTTAAATAGGCGTGCTTGCAACATTTTGTCTGGCGACACACCAATCCCAGGCACCAAATTGCTCGGGGCAAAAGCCGCCTGCTCAACATCTGCAAAGAAGTTTTCTGGATTTTTATTGAGTTCAAATTCACCAACTTCAATCAGTGGATAATCCGCCTTTGGCCATACTTTGGTCAAGTCAAAGGGGTGGTATGGCACTTTTTCAGCATCTGCTTCTGGCATGATTTGTACATACATTGTCCACTTGGGAAAATCACCACGCTCAATCGCCTCAAACAAATCTTTTTGGTGGCTCTCACGATCTTTGCCAATCACCGCTTCTGCCTCGGCATCGGTTAGATTTTGGATACCTTGCTGAGTCTTGAAATGAAACTTCACCCAAAAACGCTCGCCTTCGGCATTCCAAAAACTGTAAGTATGGCTGCCAAAACCGTGCATATGGCGATAGGATTTGGGAATGCCGCGATCGCTCATGACGATGGTTACTTGATGGAATGCTTCGGGCAGCAGCGTCCAAAAATCCCAGTTGTTGGTCGCAGAACGCATATTGGTGCGTGGATCACGCTTGACCGCTTTGTTCAAATCAGGGAATTTGCGTGGATCTCGCAAGAAAAACACAGGGGTATTATTGCCCACCATATCCCAGTTACCCTCTTCGGTATAAAACTTCAGGGCAAAACCACGAATATCACGCTCAGCATCAGCAGCTCCTCGCTCACCTGCCACTGTGGTGAAACGAGCAAACATTTCGGTTTTTTTGCCAATTTCGCTAAACATCGCCGCACGAGTGTAACGGCTAATATCACCTGTTACTGTAAAAGTACCAAAAGCACCAGAACCTTTGGCGTGCATACGGCGTTCTGGAATAACCTCACGGGCAAAATCTGCCAACTTTTCATTTAGCCACAAATCTTGGGCAAGCAGCGGTCCACGCGAACCTGCAGTAAGACTGTTTTGGTTGTCGGCAACTGGTGCACCATTACTCATGGTAAGATGGGTTACAGGGCATTTGCTCATTAGACTGTCCTCATGTTATGTTTTATTAATTCGCCAATGATGGGCGATTTGCGGTGGCTTGGTGGCTACATCAGCTGCCAACCAACACAAACATTATGCCAATTTCTCTATGATTGGTAAAATAATAATTTTTAATTATATCAATCGATTTTATAAATCAATTTTGGGTAAGCGATGACGATAACATCGTGCCACTGTTTGCTATTATTTTGCCAATTGGCACAAGTTAAGATAGCACATCAAGTGGCATGATGCCTATTTGTTTTTATAAAAAACCACTTAAGCGTAACACTTAAGTGGCTATTGTAACTCAATTTATACACAGGCAACTTAGCCCATTTGATAATAAGTCGCTGACCCAGGGCCAACTGGCAGACCCAGTACAAATACCCAAATATAAAACAGCAGCGTCCAACCAAATAAGAAAATCATCGAGTACGGCAACATCATCGCCATCAGCGTGCCAACCCCTGTGTCTTTTTTATAGCGAATCGCCACCGCCATAATCAGCCCAAAGTAACTCATCATCGGCGTGATGATATTGGTTGTACTGTCGCCAATACGATAGGCGGCTTGAATCATCTCAGGTGCATAGCCTGTCAGCATCAACATCGGCACAAAAATCGGTGCGGTAATCGCCCATTGTGCCGAGGCCGACCCGAGCATCAAATTCACCAATGCACAAATCAAAATAAACCCAACCAATAGCAACGGACCAGTCAGACCGATATTATTCAAAAAATTCGCCCCAGAAACCGCCATCACTTGACCGATATTTGACCAATTGAAAAATGCCGTAAACTGTGCTGCAAAAAACACAAGCACAATGTACATGCTAAGCGAACTCATCGCCTGACTCATCGCATCGACAACATCTTGGTTATTCTTGATACTGCCTGTAATCTTGCCATAAATATAACCCGGAATGGCGAAGAACACAAAAATAAACACCACAATGCCATTTAAAAATGGCGAACCTGCCACAAGTCCTGTTTCGGGGTTTCGCAGCACACCATCGGCAGGGACAATCGTCCACGCCAGCAACAAACAAAATACCACCATGCTGACACCTGCCCAGATTAGCCCTTTTTTCTCCGTGGCGGTCAATTGCTCAATCTTGCTATCTAGCACGCTGGGGTCGTCAGCATCATTGGGATTGTATTTACCAAGACTTGGCTCAACGATTTTTTCGGTAACAAAATAGCCCAAAGCACTGACCAAGAAAGTACTCGCTGCCATAAAATACCAGTTCGCCTCTGCACCAACGACATAATTAGGGTCAATAATGCGTGCCGCCTCTTGGCTGATGCCTGATAGCAAAGGATCGACAGTACCCAGCAAAAGGTTGGCACTGTATCCACCCGAAACCCCTGCAAATGCAGCCGCCAAACCTGCCAGAGGATGGCGACCCAGCGAATGAAAAATCATCGCCGCCAGTGGAATTAGCACCACATAGCCAAGCTCTGATGCGGTGTTTGACATAATGCCTGCAAATACCACCACCAGCGTTACCATCTTGCGAGGTGCATTCATCACAAGCCCTCGCAGTGCCGCCGAAATCATGCCCGAATGTTCAGCAATCCCCACGCCAAGCAATGCCACCAGCACCGTTCCCAATGGAATAAATCCAGTAAAATTGCTCACCAAATTCTCAACAATGCGTGCCAAGCCATCGCCATTTAGCAGATTGACCACATAAATCATGCCATCAGCACTGCGACCTTTTGCCCCTTCAGGTCTCGGGTCTAGCACTGACACGCCCATCATTGACATCACCGCTGACAAGACCAATAAAATCAGCGACATCCACACGAATAAAATCACAGGGTGTGGTAACAAATTCCCCAGCCACTCAACGCCACGCAAAAAGCGTTGCATACGAGAGCTGTTTGCCGCAGGGGGGGGTGTTGAAGTACTCATTATCTCTCCTTGTTGTTTTGCAAAACAAAAATAACTGACAATACCGCCAATCAGAGCATTTTTGCATTTTTCTTATTTGTAATAATAGAAAATGTTATATTACTGTCATATTATAGCAATAAAATCGCCATAGTCAAAACTTAAAAACAACTCATTCTCATTTAAATCTTATTATCATTACATCAGGCAAATAAAAAGCCCAAGAATCATCTTGGGCTTAAATACACTCAAAAATCAGTGCTGATGACCGCCTGCACCATGTGCATGACCATGAGCAATCTCATCAGCGGTTGCTTCACGCACCTCAATAATCTCCACCTCAAAAGTCAGCTCAACGCCTGCCAACGGGTGATTGCCATCAACGATAACAACCTCGTCATTTGCTTCTTTAACCGTAACAAGCATGACTTGACCATCGTCAGTTTGTGATTGGAACTGCATACCAGCTTCAATTTTGTCCACGCCCTGAAAATTGGCACGAGGCACCTCTTGCACAGCTTCGGCAAGGTACTCACCATAAGCATCTTTTGGGGCAACAGTGGCGGTGAACTTATCGCCAACTTTTTTGCCAGCCATTTGCTTTTCAAGGCCGGGGATAATATTATGATGACCATGCAAATATGCAAGTGGCTCACCACGAGATTGATCAAGCACCTCACCTTGTGTATTGGTCAGTGTGTAGTTGAATTTCACGATGGTATCGTTGGCGATGATTGTCATAAGTATTCCTTAGTAAATGTGCCAGCTTGGCATCCAAACCAAATGTTTAAGACCACAGCATGGCAAAAAGTTGCTTTCATTATAACAGAAATTTGTCGCTTTTCCCAATGCTTTGCAAAAAAGTCGTTACAGTGTGTAACTTCTTAAAGAAAATTAACAGAAAAATTTGAAAAGATGGTAAATTTTGGTATGATGATAATTTGTTTTTGATGTTATGATGTAGTTGTTAAATTTTATATAAATATAATTAAGCAATATTTCATTATTAGCATGATAAAATTATTTTTGCAAACTTGAGTTTATTATCATGACCATCCAATCTGCACCCACCGACAATCAACACGCCCTTTTGGCAAACACGCCACACTATCAAATTAGCTTTGAGCGATTTAACGAACACTTAGCCGATATATGCTTTGACTTCGTTGCCACCACACACGCCCCCACCCTGTCCATGGTAACTTGGCTGGCGGGCAGTTATTTGATTCGTGAATTTAGCAAAAATATTACCGCTGTTGATTATCAGCTTGACGGCACAACCCATCGCAGCGAAAAACTCAACAAAAATACCTTCAAACTTAGCCATGTCAAGGCAGGCGACCGTGTCCGTGTGCGATACGAGGTATATTGCCGAGATTTGTCAGTGCGTACAGCGTTTGTTGATCAGACCAGATTATTTGGTAATTTTAGCTCATTGCTGCTTTTGCTTGATGATGCCAAACACACGCCTGCAACCCTGACCTTATCTGTGCCGATGCAGTTTTTGGCACAGCACCCAAACTGCCAAATCGCCTGTGGGCTACAGCACGAAACCGTACAAAGCAAAACAGGTATTGAATATCGCTTTGCTGCTTTGGCGGCATTTGACTATTTGGATTATCCTTTTGAAATCGGCACGCAGGATACTTTTGAGTTTGTGGTTAATCATCAGCAAAAAACCCTGCCACACCGATTTTTCTTGACAGGTCGTCATCATGGACAGCTTACTCGCCTACAAAGCGACCTGCAAAAAATCTGCCAAACTTACCTTGATTGGCTGGGTGATGCACCATTTGGGCACTACACCTTCATGGCGATGGTTACCAACAAAGACTATGGCGGGCTTGAGCATATCAACTCAACAGCACTCATCAGTCCACGCAGCGATATGCCACGCATTGACGAACCCATGCCGCCAAGCGATGGCTATCAACGATTCTTAGGTCTGTGCAGTCATGAATATTTTCATGCATGGTGGGTAAAAACCGTCAAACCTGATGTGATGATAAACAATCCACTCACCCATGAATCCTACACACCGTTGTTGTGGGTCTTTGAGGGCTTTACCAGCTATGTTGATGATTTGATGCTGCTTGTTGCTGGTGTGATTGACAAAGCCAGTTATTTTAAGCTCATCAGCGACCAAATCAACCGCTATCAACAAACAGATGGCAAGGCCTATCAAAGTGTTGCCGAATCCAGTTTTGATGCATGGATTAAATTTTATCGCCCTGACGAAAACTCAACCAATCAAGGCATCAGCTATTATAACAAAGGGGCATTGGTGGCATTATTACTGGATTTGATGCTGCTTGACAAAAGCTCGGGCAATTATCGCCTGCTTGATGTCATCAAACACTGCTATCAGCAAAGCAACAATCAACCTTTTGGACTAACAACCGAAATTTTGGGCGATATTATTGCACCTGTACTGGGCAGACAAACATGGCAAGAATTTTATGAAAATTATGTCATCGGCACTCAGCCTCTGCCGCTGGAGGAATATCTTGGCAAATTTGCCATCACGGTCAATCACCAAGAGACAAGCAAGCCTTGGGGCATGAGCCTATCTGCTGGCGATCAGCTGACCATCACGCATATCCATCGCCAATCAGCCGCAAGCCAAGCGGGACTGGCGTATAATGACACCATCATTGCCATCGATGGGCTAAAAGCAACCAATCAACTGCTAACACTGCTAAACCAACAACAATCCATCACCAAGCAGCCTGTGCAGATTCATGCTTTTCGCCGTGATGAGCTGATGACCTTTGAACTCCCACCAGACAATACATATCACCAAACCGTTAGCTTATCTGGTGATGGCGGGCAGTGGCTGTCGTTTTGTTTTGATAAATAACCAATGCCCAATCAAGGTTGTCAATCTGGTAAATATACTTGACAACCTAAGACTACACGCCCAAAATAAGCTAGTCGGCAAATCTGTGTCTTTTTGGGTTTTGGTTTCGGCGTATTGATGATTTGGTGCCAAAATGACCAGCTCCAGACCGTGTGCGTTGTGCGACTTTTGGGCGAGCCACAACACCAAGATTTGCCAATTTTTCATCACTGATAAATATCGTGCGACTCTCACCAACTGCCAAATCATCAAGTCGCCAACTGCCCACTTGATAACGAATCAAGCGTAAGCACGGCAAACCAACACTTGCCACCATACGCCTGACTTGGCGGTTTTTGCCCTCACAGATGGTGATGGCAAGCCATGCGGTCGCAATGTGTTTACGCTGCCGTATCGGTGGCTGTCTTGACCATAGCGTGATTGGCAACTGCGACTGTGCCAAGTGCCGCACCTTGGCGGGCAATGTCTTGCCATCTTTTAATAACACGCCAGCTCGCAATGCGTTTAACTGCTCATCACTTGGGGTATGCTCAACCTGCACCAAATAAGTTTTGGCGTGCTTTGTTTGATTTTTATGAGCCTGCCCCACAGGTGGCGTGGTGATGGCATGGTTCAGCCCACCGTGATCTGTCAGCACCAATAAGCCTTCAGAATCTTTGTCCAATCGCCCTGCCACACGCAAGCTCTTATCATCAAAAAAATCTGCCAAGGTCAGCATCTGTTCGTTATCTTTACGAAATTGACTATGTACACCAAAAGGCTTGTTAAACAATACAACTTTTGCCATCAGCACCACCATAAATCACAATCAAAAAACCAAGCGATATCATACCGCTTGGTTTTGCATTTGACAATCTGTTGATACAATTACTCAAAGAGCAATGGTCAGATTATTTCTTATCAGCATCGGCTTTTTGTGCTTGCTCGGTGGCAGTTGCCTCGCTGTTGTCAGCATTACCAACGGCTGCAACTTGCTCACCTTCTTTTAGCACAGTAAATTCAATGCGGCGATTTTGGAAACGACCTTGTTCAGTGGCATTTGAGGCAACAGGCTCACTAAAACTTGCACCTTTCACGCTCAAACGCTCTGCTGGCACACCTTTTGACACCAAATAATCACGCACAGCTGCCGCACGAGACTCTGATAATTTTTGGTTGTATTCATCGCTGCCTTGGTTATCGGTATGACCGATGATACGCAAAGTTGCTGCAGGTAGGCTTGCCAATTTGGCAGCTGCCAAGTCAAGAATTTCTTTGTTCTCGGCAGGAATGTCGCTAGAATCGGTAGCAAAATTGATGATTTGCAAGTTCAAAGCACGCACCAAGTCATCTACTGATACTTCTGCACCTTCACCCAATCCAGAAATCGCCGTGCGTGCAGATTCAATGCTTGATGCCACAGCTGTTTGGATATCTAAGACAGGCTCGGCTTCGATGGTAAAATCTGCTGGCAAAATACCTTTGGCACCATCAACCAGATGTGTAATATGCTCAGGACTTGCTGCATTAAAGCGAACAGTTTGTCCGTTGATGGCAACGCTTGAGCTTGGCATATCTTTCATCAAACCCAAAATCGCTGGCAAGTATTCAGCAGCAGGCATGGTGGTGGCGTGTGTATTTGTGGTCTCTGCCGAGCAGTTTTCTGTGCCAAATACTTGTGCAACCGCTGCACGCACTTGACCAGCCAATTGCTCATTACCAACTTGAGTACGGCATGAATAAATCGCCTTGCCTGTCTCATCAACCGACAAGCTCAAAGTTGCAGGAGCGGCTGCCACAGCACCTGTATCGGCAGTGTCAGCTGCTGGTGCTGCGGTTTCGCTAACTGGAGCAGCAACTGGTGCTGGTTTTTCTTGGCAAGCACGCAATAATAGCCATGCCAAACCTGCAAAAATCAACAAACCAATGATTGGCAATATCGTCTTCAAAAAACTGCTCTTTTCTTTTTCATAATGCTTTTCGGCAGCAGTATTCACATGAGCGGCCTGTGGTTCAGGCTTGCTTACTGGCGTGGCTACAGCTGCTACAGGTGCTTCGGCAGTAGCTGTATTGGCTGCGGCAGTACCTGCAGCAAATAAACCTGCTGGCAATAACGCATACGCCCACGCTGGCAAACGGCTCTGCTCATTAGCCAACTGATTACGCAAAAAAGCAGGAACAGCAGTTGTGCCTGCCAATTCTTTTAGGCGTGCCACTACCAAAGGTGCTGCTGTTGCAATCGCTGTATGTGCAGACACGGTTGATAGCCCAAATTCTTGACCCAGCTTGTCGCTTAAGGTAATGCCCTGCTCGTCATCTGTACCAAAAGCAATTTTTAGCAGATGATGACCATAACCCAGCTCATTTTCTGGCAAAGTAGCAACACGCTGATACACATCGTCATTACTCAAGCGAGCTGCAAAAATGGCATAAAATGTCTCAAGCAGGTTTGATTTACTGGCATTGTCTCCATCTTGATTTTTGATGGCAGCCAAAACATGTGGCGTAATCAATTCGTGTAATTTGCTAATTAAACTCATAAGTTGCTCCCTGTGGGCTAAATTTTCAAAATTAACCGTAATTGTTGCAATAACAAAAACAATATAAACATAATGGCAAAGCCACCGATTTGGACATATTTTGACTGATTTTTATCTAAGTTAAAAGGGTTTGCAACAATTGATAAACAAATCAACGCCATCTGCCACCAAAAACGCCCATCGTGTTACAAAACCGCCTGAAATCTTTGTAATTATTTACAGTATCGCAACAGTTTGGTAGGTTTGATGATTAATGCCGCCATCAAAGCTGATTTACTTTGGTATACTTCTCATCATGGTACAATTAAGGTGATTTTTTGGCATCGTTTTGATACAATAATCCGCACATTTAGCACATTATCACACTCTTTAAGCCCATGAACCACACCACTGCCATCATTATTATCACAGTTATTATCAGCATTGCCGCTTGGCAATCTCGCCCTTTGTTGGAGCGATTGATTTTTTATCCGCCTGCGGTGCAGCGTGGTCAATATGATCGCCTGCTGACGCACGGATTTATCCATGCAGACGGCATGCACTTGTTGTTTAATATGTTTACGCTGTACTTTTTTGGGCGTGCGATTGAGCGATTTTATATTGACAAATTCGGCAGCCTAGGCTTTGTGGCTTTTTATGTATTGGCGATTGTTGTTGCCATCATTCCAAGTTATCTACGCCACAAAAACAACGCCAGATACCGAAGCCTTGGTGCGTCAGGTGCGGTATCGGCAGTGCTGTTTGCCTATATTTTATTTGCCCCTTGGAGTACTTTATATCTTTTTGCCATTGTGCCAATTCCTGCGATTGTTTTTGCCATCGCTTATGTTGGCTATAGCGTCTGGGCAGACCGTCAGCATGGCGGCAACATCAATCATTCAGCACATTTATTCGGTGCGGTTTTTGGCGTGGTTGCCACCATCATCATCGAGCCTAGCATCGTGCTGTATTTTATCGAAAAATTACTAAACCCAGCCTTTTGATGCCAAGACGCATTGACAAAATGGCGTTGGCAACAGTATAAATTGCAACGCCATTTTATAAAAATACTATTTTATTTAATTAGATTATATAAACAAAAAAACCGCTGATTGTTTACTTTTTATTAAAATTTGCCAAAAATTAAACTTGAAATTTTGGCAAATCCACCAAACAATCAACAATCACCACGCCTGAAAATATCGCTCAATATAACCCACAGGTAGCGTCTGTAAGGTATAACGCCAATTGGGATTTTTATCCTTGTCAATCAGCAACGCCCTCACGCCTTCGGCAAATTCACCTTCGTGCATACAATGCACAGCGATAACAAACTCCATCGCCATCACCGCATCAAATTCCATCTTCTTTGCCTGATGATAGGCACGCCATGTAATCGCTGCCGAAATTGGCGAACCGTTAAGATAATTTAACAAAGCCTGATGGATATAGCCACCATCAGCTTGCTTGGTTTGCATTCTTGCCAAAGTATCAAAATCATACAAGCTATCCACACGCATAAGCTGTACAATCTTGTCATAATAAGGCAGTAGCCAACCCTCTGCCAAGCCTGTAGTATTGTGTAATTTTTTTAATGTATTTTTTAAATTTTTATGATTTGTTATTATATCATCATGCCAGCACATTGCCTGCAAAGCAGTAATAAGACGCTCATATTCACCGCCTACATCACCTGATAAAGCATAATCAACGAGCCCTAATGCCAGCGCATCTGAGGCATTAATCCTAGCACCAGTCAATCCCAAAAACAAACCAATGTCATCAGGCAATCTTGACAAAAAGAACGAACCACCAGCATCAGGAAACAGCCCAATCGCCACCTCAGGCATTGCCATCATGGTGGTGCAGGTAGCAATACGATAGCTTGCTGGCGTGGCAATGCCCATACCGCCACCCATCACGATGCCATTTGCCCAAACGATGACAGGCTTGGTATAATGCTTGATTTGCTTGCACAGCTCATATTCTGTGCCAAAAAATTCACACGCCGCCTGATTGGGAAAAACACTCGGATCATAAGCATGATACAGCCCACGGATATCACCCCCTGCACAAAATGCCTTGTCGCCTGTTCCTTCTATCAGCACCGCAACTACCGTCTCATCATCTGCCCATTGACGAAGCAACGCCCCGCTCTGACTGACCATTTGCACAGTTTGAGCATTGAGCGAATTGGGGTTATTTAGGCATAGGCGTGCAATTTTTTTGTTATCATTAACAATGATAAAATCCGTGATAATGCTCATTCTCCCTCCAAATTTTGATGGCTTGTTTTGATGACTTGGTTTTTTGATTATACAAAAAATATCACCATCATCGCAAATTTTTACTCATACTTATCAAGCCAAGCAAGCACACCGCCAAAACCAAATTAGACCGACACAACACCACTGGCGTTAATTTTTGTCAAAATTTGCTATAATAATCAATTATACGCTTATTATGCAGCCATCAAGTCGCCATCATGGCTGATATTGATGCCGATAACTCTGATTTATTCTCAACTTTGGACAAAATATGTATTTTTTATTATCTCCTGCTAAGAATTTGGACGAAACAACGCCAGTGCCACTGCCGTTACAGTCTTGCTACACAAACCCTGTGCTGATTGAACAATCAATAACGCTCATGCAAACGCTCAAGCACTGCGATGTGCTTGATATTCAAGAGTTGATGGGCGTATCAGCCAAAATCGCCCAATTAAATGTCGATCGCAATCAGCGATGGGCATATCCATTTGACAACACTGCCAAGCCTGCGGTTTATCTGTTTGATGGCGATGTCTATACAGGGCTGGACGCTTATGCCCTAAAGCAAGAGCAAATCACATACCTCAATCAGCATCTGGGCATTTTGTCAGGTCTGTATGGACTGCTAAAACCTTTGGACTTAATGCTGCCTTATCGCTTGGAAATGGGGGTTAAATTTAAAACCCCACAGGCGGATAATTTGTATCAGTTCTGGGGCGATAGCATTACCGAAGCCATCAACCAAAACTTAGCCAAAACGGGCGATACGCTGGTTAATTTGGCATCAAACGAATACTTTTCGGCAGTCAATGCCAAAAAAATCAACGCACAAATCATCACGCCTCGTTTTGAGGACAAAAAAAATGGCAAATATAAAGTCATTAGTTTTTATGCCAAAAAAGCTCGTGGCATGATGGTGAATTTTGCCGCCAAGCACAATATCAGCCACCCTGATGAACTAAAAGCATTTGACAGCGAAGGCTATTATTTTGTTCCACAGCTAAGCGGTGAGCATGAATGGGTCTTTCGCCGCGATGAATAAAAATAACCCTTGCCCCAAACCAAATCATGCACGATAAATTATCAATACCTATCGTTGGCAGGTTTGTATTTTTGCAAATTTATTTTGCAAAAATCGCTATTTATTTTGGTAAGCAAAACCTTATAAACTTATCAATGACAACAAGGCAAACAACTAGCCTAGCATTTGGAGTATGTTATGAAACAAGTTTTGAAGGTTTATTCTGCACCTACAAAGCATTGGGTTGGTGATGGTTTTTTGGTGCATACCATGTTTCATTATCAACAAAGTTATAAAAATATTGACCCGTTTTTGTTGATGGATTATGCTGCACCGCATTATTTTGCCAGCAATACCGCACAGCCCAAGGGTGTTGGCGAGCATCCTCATCGTGGATTTCAGACAGTTACCATTGCCTATCAAGGCGAGGTTGCTCACCAAGACTCGGCAGGTGGTGGCGGTGTCATCAAATCAGGTGATGTACAATGGATGACGGCAGGCTCTGGGGTGATGCATGAGGAATTTCATTCACCAGCATTCTCCCAAGCAGGTGGGGTTTTTGAGATGGTGCAGCTTTGGGTTAATTTAGCCGCCAAAGACAAGATGACACCGCCAAAATACCAAGCCATCAAAAGCGATACGATACCCACAGTAAATCTACTGGGTGCTGGCACTGCCAAAATCATCGCAGGCACGCTTGATGGTATCACAGGCCCTGCTGACACCTTTGGCTCGATTAATCTATGGGATACGCAGCTCATTGCTGGTGGTGGCTATGTCTTTGATGTTCCACAATCGCACAATTTGTTGATTTTAGTGCTGTCAGGTGAGATTGTGATTAACGATACGCACACAGCACAGGCTGCCGAGCTTGCCACCTTTGAGCAAGGCGGTCAGAGCGTAAAAATCCATGCCATCAGCGATGCCAAAATTCTCATCTTGACAGGTGAGCCAATCAATGAACCTGTGGTTGGACATGGTCCATTTGTGATGAATACAAAAGCACAAATCATTGAGGCGATTGACGATGTGCAGCGTGGTAATTTTGGGCAGCTCAGACCCATCTCCCAGCCCTAATAATAACAAAAACCCCAAAGTCATGCTTTGGGGTTTTGTGCATTTTAAGCTGCGATAATTATTCACCAATCGCTTGAATTGCCGTCAAGGCGATGGTATAGACAATATCCTCAACCAAAGCACCACGAGACAAATCATTAACAGGTTTATTTAAGCCTTGCAGCATTGGGCCAACACTGATAACGCCTGCGGTGCGTTGCACTGCTTTGTAAGTTGTGTTGCCCGTGTTTAAATCTGGGAAAATTAGCACATTGGCCTCACCTGCTACTGGTGAGTTCGGTGCTTTTTGCTTACCGACATTTGGCACCGTTGCCGCATCAAACTGTAGCGGCCCATCAACTTTTAATTCTGGAGCTTTGCTGCGAATAATCTCAACAGCAGCTTTCACCGTTTCGACATCTTCGCCTGCACCTGAATTGATGGTAGAGTAGCTCATCATGGCAACTTTTGGCTCGATACCAAAGGCTTTGGCAGACTCGGCAGACTGAATGGCAATCTCTGCAAGCTGTTCAGCTGTTGGATTTGGATTCACCGCACAATCACCATAAACCATCACCTGCTCAGGCAGTAGCATAAAAAACACACTCGACACCAAAGAGTACTGTGGAGCGGTTTTGATTAATTGAAAGGCTGGACGAATGGTATCGGCGGTTGTATGCACCGCACCCGAAACCAGACCATCAACATCGCCCATGTGTAGCATCATCGTACCCAAGACAACCGTATCGGTCAATGCTTGTTTTGCACCCGCCTCATCAAGTTTGCCCTTTCGGCGTTCAACCATCGGTGCAACATAATTATCTGCGATGCTTGCAGGATCAATAATCTCAATATCCGCTGGCAAAACAACGCCGCGTGCTTGTGCCACCTGTTCAATTTTGCTGCGTTCGCCCAACAATACACACTGTGCAATGCCACGACTTTGGCAGATTGCTGCCGCTTCAATGGTGCGAGGCTCATCACCCTCTGGTAGCACAATGCGTTTTTTGGCAGCTTGGGCTTTTTGCACCACTTGGTTGCGAAACGCATAAGGCGATAGTTTTTTCTCACGAGCTGCCGCCTTGTACTCATTAACAAGCGTATCATTGACAATAACCGCTTCGCCACTTACATTTGCCCAAACAGCAGTATCGGCAAAATCAGCAGTATCAGCTGCAATCACGCCCAAAACACGCGATGCAGTAACGCCACCAAAAGTCGCTGCAAATAAAGCAAACTCGCTGGCATTTTGACTGACAAACAACACATCAGCATCTAGCCCATTTGCCAAATTTTTATTCACCTGATTGGCAAAAGGTGCAACTTCACTCGCCATCACCCCTTTGACAACCGTAAGAGCTGCTGTTTGCTCCGCGACAACTTGCTCAAGCAGTTCATCTGCCACGCCATCGCTGACCGCCTGACGCAATTTGTCCTCACCTGCACCATCAAACGGTGCCAAATAAGCTGCACCAATCGCTTTGGCGAAATTTTCGGCGATACTGGCGAAATTTTCGGCACGGAAAGTTGGAACTAATAACAAAGATTTCATAAATATTCCTAAACAATTTATTTAATGAATATCACAAGTATATGGATAAAGCAATTATCTGATTAAATCAACTTACCAGCTTATAAGCCAAGTACCGCACGGCTTTCGTTGGCAATTTGTCGCTCTTCATCTGTTGGAATAACCCACAGCTCGATCGCCGAATCAGCAGCATGAAAACTGCCTTCTGCCCCACGGAACAATGTATCATTTTTGGCGGTATCAATCTTAGCACCCAAATGCTTCAAGTGAGCAACGATGGCAGCACGCATATCAGCACCATTTTCGCCAACACCGCCTGTGAAGGCAATGCCAGTCAGCTCAGGCAAAGCAGCTGTCAAGCCCAAGATATATTTTGCAGTGCGATAGGCAAACATCTGTAGTGCCAAGCGAGCATCTTCGTTACCTTCGGCATCGGCAGCTTCTAGATTACGCATATCATTTGAGATGCCCGATACGCCAAGCAAGCCACTTTTTTTGTTTAATAGGGTATCAATCTCTTCAATCGACAGACCCAGCGTGCGATTTAGATGAATGTGCAAGCTAGGATCAACATCACCACTGCGAGTACCCATCATCAAGCCCTCAAGTGGCGTGATGCCCATGCTGGTATCCAAGCTCTTGCCGTCATATACCGCTGTTGCCGAGCAGCCATTGCCCAAGTGTGCAATCACCCAACCATGCGTTGCAGGCTTGCTGGTTAATTCGCTGGCACGGTTTGATACATAGGCGTGCGATGAACCATGAAAACCGTAACGGCGGATTTGATGTTCGGTGTACAATTGCTTTGGCACAGCATAGCGATAAGCGTGTGCTGGCATGGTTTGGTGGAATGCGGTATCAAAAATCGCCACTTGTGGTAGGTCAGGATAAATACTATTAATCGCACGAATACCTGCAGCGTTGGCAGGGTTGTGTAGCGGTGCCAAGCTGGTCAGCTCTTCGATGGTTGCCAATACTTCATCATTGATGATGGTTGCTGATTTAAATTTATCACCACCATGCACAACACGATGACCGACCGCCACAGGCTTATGCTCTTTGATTAAATCTTCTAAAATCACCTTTAAGGCATCAGCATGTACGCCATTGGGAATTTCGATGATGGTTGCCTCGCCCGCCAAGTTTTTGTGCTTGATTCGTGCTTCAGGATTACCCAGACCTTCTGCCAATCCTTCGATGCGGCTTTCGCCATCTTCGCTGATTAGGGCATATTTAATTGATGACGAACCACAGTTTAGTACCAAGGTTGGATTGACTAAGCTCATTAAGCACTCCTAAAAATAATGTGTAACCAAAATGCCTTTTTCTTACAAATATTATTCGGCAACTTTGGGATTGTAAAAACATTATAAATTAACCTTGATTGCCAAGATTGTCAAGTAATAAATGCTGTTTTGCCAAACTTTTTATGCCATTGATTATAATGACTAACAAGTAACTTGATTGCTTCAGCAAACTTTTGATGATAGATACAAATAAAATCAGCATTTGCATACTTCTGGATAACTATTCGGCAAATTTATGCTAAAATAAGCAGATTTAACAACTGCCCCTTAAGCATTATAACCACCCAAGCTGCTCATTTTGACAAATTTTGGACACATCATGAAAAAAATACTCCCCTGCCTTGTTTTGATTACCCTAATTACTGGCTGCGGTCAAAAAGGTGCATTGTACCTACCAAATAGCAATCCAGTGATTGATACCACGCCTGCCAGCAGCGATCCAAATGATTATTAAGATAAAATAAATAATTGAATAAAGGATAATTATATGACTTTTCGCCCAGCCAGCCATTATATTAATGACAGCTTGCATATTGATGCCGATATACTTGTCTCTGCCCTGCCGTATTTTGATTATATTGATGGTGTGCTGCACATTGACGGCGTGAGTAGTCTTGAACTTGCCAAGCAATACGGTACGCCTTCTTATGTTTATTCACAGCGTGCCATCTTGGATAATTATCAAGCCTACAGTCGAGCATTTGCAAGCCTTGACCATCAGATTTGTTATGCTGTTAAAACCAATTCCAATCTTGCCGTTCTCAAAAGCCTTGCCCAAATCGGTGCAGGCTTTGATATCGTCTCAAAAGGTGAGCTGGCACGCGTATTACAAGTAACCGATGGCAAAAAAGTCGTCTATTCTGGCGTGGGCAAAACCGCAGATGACATTGAATACGCACTCAATGCCGATATTTGCTGCTTTAATGTTGAGGCCGTTAGCGAACTTGATACCATTTCCCAAGTTGCCACACGCCTTAATAAAACCGCTCGCATTTCTTTGCGTATCAATCCTGATGTTGATGCCAAAACTCACCCTTATATCTCCACAGGTCTAAAGTCCAACAAATTTGGCATCAGCCACCAAGCTGCCGTGCAAGCCTATCTGCATGCCAAACAACTGCCATATCTACAAATCGTTGGCATTGACTGTCATATTGGCTCACAACTGATTGATATTCAAGGATTTTCTGATGCATTAGACAAGCTGATTGAGCTGATTGATGAATTAAAATCACACGGCATTCATCTGGAGCATATCGATCTTGGTGGTGGGCTTGGCGTGCGTTATATTGACGAAAATCCAGCCAGTGTTGATGATTTTGCCAAGTTGCTACTGCCTCGCCTTCGAAAGCTTGGATTAAAGCTCTACCTAGAGCCGGGTCGCAGCTTGCTTGCCAATGCAGGCGTTTTGCTTAGCCGTGTTGATGTCCTAAAACCCACCGAATTTAAGAATTTTGCCATCATTGACGCCTCGATGAGCGAGCTGATTCGTCCAGCACTTTATGAGGCTGTGATGGCGATTATCCCCACCGACACACGCAATGCTCGCGAAATTCACACTTGGGACATTGTCGGCTCTGTCTGTGAATCCAGCGACTTTTTGGGCAAAGACCGTGCCTGTGGCCTGCAAGTGGGCGACATACTGGCAATCACAGGTGCTGGTGCCTATGGCTTTAGCATGGCGTGCAATTACAACAGCCGTCCACGCCCTTGCGAAGTGATGGTTGATGACGGCAGTCATCGCCTGATTCGTAAGCGTGAATCTCTTGCTGATTTATGGCGTGATGAAATTATCTAAACCAACCAGCCCTCATGATTTGAGGGCTTTTTAGTATCATCATTCATCACAACACGGGCAAATGCACACAGCCTACTTTTTAATAACCCAAAATCAAGCTCTGCACGGCAAAATCTGTGGAAAGTATGTGGATAAATGGCATATCAATGTGGGTAATCTGTGGATAATTTTACAAAATAATCAACCAGTGGCAAAATTATCAGCCAATTTGTGAAACAAAATAATTATTTATTAATTATACTATTAATAAATATAATCAATAAAACTGGCTCAATCAACCGTTCATTTGACAATCCAGTCTGCCAAACCTTAGCCTGTCAGGCTTTGTTTGCTTTTCCCCACAAATTGTGGATAACTTAGCAAATGCATAAATTTTTTATTCGTCATGGCTAGTAGCACCAAGTGTTTGAGACGATTGAATGAAAATTAATCAATTTGTCATAAATAAAATAAATTATTTAAAATCAATGACTTAAAAATTTTCAATAAACTTCTGAATGATTATCTTTGTGAATCATTGGCTGTTTTTTGTGATTTTCTTTAGCCTTATGGTTTCACAAAATAGCAAATTAATAATGTGGACAAAACTGTGGATAACTTTTTTTGTGTAGCAAAGATGAGTCAAAAAGGCTGGTGATTAAGCATTGTGGGATTTTTTGTACAACTGAGCACGCGGATGGGCATGATCATAGATGCGTGTCAAAGCAGCAAAATCAACATGAGTGTAGATTTGGGTGGTGCTGATATTGCTATGACCAAGCAATTCTTGCACCGCACGCAAATCACCACTGGCAGATAATAGATGCGATGCAAAACAATGGCGTAGCAAATGGGGATATAGGTTCAAATCAATCCCAGCGGCAGTGGCGGCAAGCTTTAGTCGCAACTGTATCGCTCGCGTGCTTAGGCGTGTGCCGTGTCGCTCACTGATGAATAAAGCGGCAGAATCTTGCTCCTGCCACAAATCACGATGCGGCAAGTAATTAGTAATGGCAATGACCGCCTTGCGTCCAACGGGTACTTGGCGTGTCTTATTGCCCTTGCCAAGCACACGCACCAAACCTGCCGCCAAATCAATATCGCCAATATCCAACGATGCAAGCTCGGATACTCGCAACCCACTGCTGTACATCAGCTCAAACATTGCCTTATCTCGCACCCACAAGCGTGCTTTGGCGGCATCGTCAGGCATCGGCTGATCAAGAAGCTGATTGATAAGATCCACATCGGCAATGCTGGGAAGTTTTTTTGTGGCAGGTTTTAGGCGATAACCAACAGTAGGATCGGTCGTTGTGATGCCTTGATTGATGGCAAATTGATAAAAACTTTTGATGGCGGACAAAGCCAGTTTGGCACTGACTGGCTGAATGCCACTCTCCTCAAGGCGTGTGCCAAAAAATCGTAATAAGTCTTGGCGAGTACAAGCAAAAGCGGTGGCAATCTGGCTATCCTGCTCAACAAAAGTCAAAAATTGCGATACCGCCAATTGATAAGTTTTGATGGTATGGTCGGCATAATTTTGCCAAGCCAGTTCGTCAAGCCAGTCATTTGAACATTGCCAAGCAATGTCGCAATCATGATTGTTACCCGTATTGCTTGGCGGTGTCAATAGGTGAGATAGTCGCATTATCAATAAGTGCTGTCGTCATTTGGGTCTAGTTTTAGCCCAACAGACGCTGCCAACCCATCTGGACTAAACACACCTTCATAAACAAAAGCTGTCGGCCCTGTCATGGATAAATTATAGCCCTCTTGCCAGCGAATCGCCAATGAGCCACCGTACAGTTGTGCACGAATATCCACCCCTTCGTCCAGCCAGCCCTCACGAATTGCTGTCGCCACAGACGCACAAGCACCTGTACCGCACGCCTGCGTTTCGCCAACGCCACGCTCAAAAACACGAATACGAATGTGTCGCTGATTGACAATTTGTACAAAATTCACATTCACCCGATCAGGAAATGCCTCGTGCGACTCAATGAGCTTGCCCAGCCGCTCAACTTCGGCAGTGAGAACATCATCAACCTTAATAATTGCGTGCGGATTGCCCATATTTGCCACATACAGCTGCACAGGCGTGCCATCAACATCGAGGCGGTAGGCATTGCCAATTTTGGTGATGGCTTTTGGGGCAAAAGGAATTTCCGCTGGTTCAAATTTTGGCTTGCCCATGTCCACCTGCACCCAGCCATAGCGGTCTGTGGATAGCACAATGATGCCACTTGCCGTCTCAACACGCAATCGTTGCTTGAAGGATAATTTGCGAGCTTGGACAAACGAAGCAAAACAACGCGCACCATTGCCGCATTGTGCCACTTCAGAACCATCTGCATTAAAAATACGGTAGCGAAAATCCACATCAGGGCGAGTTGGCGGCTCAACAATCAACAGCTGATCAAAACCCACCCCAAGACGGCGATCGGCAAGCAATCGCACAAGCTCGGGCGTGAGCGTCATGCGTTGAGTAACCAAATCAATAACCATAAAGTCATTGCCCAGTCCGTGCATTTTTGTGAATTCAATAAGCATTGTCTTGCCCTTATTATTTTTTAAATTACTGATTATCTTATCACGAAAAACGCCCGCTTGCTAATGCTTTTGTCGCATAAAATAAATTTCCTTTCTTATGCCATTTTGTATGCTCGGAGCTTCAATTAAAAAATTAAAAAATTAAAAAATTAAAAAATTAAAAAATTAAAAAATTAAAAAATTAAAAAATTAAAAAATTAAAAAATTAAAAAATTAAAAAATTAAAAAATTAAAAAATTAAAAAATTAAAAAATTAAAAAATTAAAAAATTGAGAAATTGAGAAATTAAACCACCAAGCATTTTTATAAATCAGGCTTGTCGCCAAACAAACCGACAAGCCCTATCAACATCAAACATCAAACAACTCAGCCAACCAACTGCTTGGCAATCCAGTGCTTAATGGGTGGTAAATTATTGCTCACTCGCAGCGTCAAATCTCGCAGTGGACGCACAAGCTTATTGTCTGTGGTAAACAGCCGAACCATCGCATTGGTGCCATGATACAAAGGTCGTGTATGAGCTTGATGCTGGCGATTATAACTGGCGAGCAGCTGCCAAGAGCCGATATCAGATTGCTTATCATAAGCCTGCAAAATCAGCGAAGTCAGCGTCTTGGCACTGGCAAGCCCCAAATTATAACCGTGTGCAGTTACAGGATGCATACCAACCGCAGCATCACCAATCAATGCCGCACGCTGCGACACAAAGCTCTGTGCGTGCACCCCAATCAATGGATAATGATGCACCGTGCCAGCAATGCTAAACTTGCCCAATTTATCGCCAAACATTCGCTGTGCCTCGTGTGCCAATTGGGCTGGCGACAGACTAAGCAGTGCTTGAGCCTGTGTATTATCCACAGTAATCACACAATTGCTCATGGTATCAGTCAATGGCAGAATCGCCAAAGTTCGACCGTGCAAAAAGCATTCTTGAGCAGTGGCAGTATTGGATTCTGGGTGGCTAACACGAAACACAATCACCGTCCGCCCAAAGTCATTCATATCTGCACCAATGCCCAACAAACGCCGTACGCCAGACATGCGACTATCAGCAGCAATTAACAAATCTGCGGTAAACTGTCGCCCATCTGATAGCGTAACAGTCGCCCTGCCCTCTCCTGTCTTTACTGTATCAACACACGCATCGCCAATCAGCTCAACATTTGGCATCGTTGACACTTCATCGTACAGTGCCTTGCGGATGTGGTGATTTGAGACCAGATTGCCCAAGCGGTCAAGCGAACGCATGGCACGCATAGATTTGGGAACTTGAAAATGCAACGCATAATCCAAAGTGCCATTATAAACTTTGGCATCTTTTAGTGGGTAAATTTCATCCTCATTCAGACGCTGCCACACGCCCAAATTTTGCAGGATTTCTTTGGAGCTGTTGGTTAGAGCAATTTCACGCCCATCATACGCTGGATTTTGCAGTGCGGCTATCGGTGCTTTGTCAATGACACGCAAACGAATATCGCTACCCAAAAAAAAGCGAGCAAACGCCAGCCCTGCAGGCCCTGCTCCCACAACGATGATGTCGCTATGCTGCACTGTGTTCATGACCGCTCCAATCGCACTATTTTCTTATCTGTAACAGGGATTATTCTTGACCTGCTTGCTGATAGTTTGCCAATTCATGACGCACTGCCATCTGTACCCATGCTCGCAAATCGTCAGCCAATTGGGCGGTATGCTCCACCAAAAATTCATCAATCTGCGTTGCCAAACTCTCATTTAGGCGAGCTTCAACCGCCTTAAAATCCACCTGATTTGCCGCATGGGAAGTTTTTTCAGCACTCAATGAGGTGGTTTCGATGGAATGAATCAAGCGGCTTGGTGTGCTGACAGCCTCGCCTTGATTGATGGCTGTAGCAACTGCCTGATAAAAATCAGCATGGGTAAAAACAAACGCTTTGCTTGGCGTATCACTATCAAGCAAATTGATAATATCATCTAGCTCATCATAGATCGCCTTGCGTGCTGCAGCTGGTGTGGCAAGCCAACGCTTGGCAAACTGAATACTTGGTGAAAAATTAGCCATAGCAAACCTTTTTTGGTTGGTGAATATAAACCGTTGCCCATTTGGTGGCAATTGTCGATGAATGCAAAACGCCCAACAACCGCTCATTTGCCAAACAAGCACCGAATATAATCTGTAAAACTATTAATTAATAGTATTGTAAATCAAAACTGCCGTGCGTGCAATCTGATATTATTGGGTAAACTTTTGTTGCATGGCGGTGCTTTTAACCAGCTCAAAACCTGTTTTGTTGGCATTTTCAATCACAAACAACGCCATCACGCCCTGTTCATTGGCAAGATTGATCGCCTGCTGATATGGCATGGCGGTCAAAGCAGTCGCCCACGCGTCCGCCAGTGCAACCGTATCGTGCAGCACTGTTACACTTGGTGCATTGTCTGCCACAGGCTTGCCCGTAACAGGGTTGATCGTGTGGCTGTATCGCTTGCCATCATAAACCACCGAGTTGCGATAACCTCCCGAAGTGGCGATGTGCAAAGAACCACCAGCAGGCTGAGTGAGTGTTGTTAGCGTTGTGCGATTGCTCTGCGTGCTATCAATCACAGGTGCATCAATGCCCAGCACCCATGCCCTGCCCTTGTCATTGACACCCATGGTTGCAACCTCGCCGCCAATCTCAACCATATAATTATTAATGCCATAATTCTCTCGTAAGGTATTAGCAATCACATCAACCGCATAGCCTTTGGCAATTGCCGAAAAATCCAAGCCAATGCCCTGTGTGCGTTTGCTGATTTTGTCGCCCTCTAGGCTGATTTTATCCAAACCAACCAAAGCTGATGCGGCAGCAATCTCACTGTCGCTTGGTGGTGATTGCAGTCGCTCAACACTCATCTTGCTGCCAAAGCCCCATAGCTCAACCAAAGGATACACAGTCGGATCAAAGGCACGATTTGACGCTTGATATACCTGCTGACTGTCTGTTAGCACTTTGATAAAATCAGCATCAATCACCAAAGGTGTATTTGCCTGTAGACGATTAAAGCGGCTGATGGTGCTATCTTGCTGATAGGTGGACATACTGTTATTAATGTCCTGCAATCGCTTATCTATCACCGACTGAATCTTGGCAAGGTCTGCTTTGTTTGCCTGCAAGCTAATATGGTAGCTTGTTCCCATCGTTTCACCGCTGATACGCTGGTAACTGGGCTTGCTATCACACGCAGCCATCACAATCGCACTACAAGCCAAGGCAACATAAGCATAACGCATAGTCATTCACCACTCCACAGGGGTAATTTTATTAATAATTAATATACATTTAATGAAATAAATCTTAGCAAATCTAAGCCGCTTCTGATCGGCGGCACCAAGTAGTAAAGCGATAATTCAGACCGCTTTTTTTGTCCGTTTTTGTATCGCTTTGATAAGTTTTTATGAAAAATTTATCATCAATATCTGGATAATAAGCATCGCCCGCCACCTCAATATCCACTTCGGTAATCTCCAGCACATGAGTAATTGGTAGGCTTTGCTGATAAATTTCACCACCGCCAATGATAAAGATTTTTTGCTGATTGCGACTGATGGCATCATCAACTGCTTGGCGTAATGCCTCATCAAGCGAACCTGCAACAACCACGCCTGCATGACAAAAATCGCTTTGGCGAGTGATGACATGATGGCTGCGATTGGGCAACACTCGTCCAAGCGACTCAAAGGTCTTGCGACCCATGACGATGACACCGCCATCTGTTAGCCGCTTAAAGTGCTGCAAATCCTCAGGAATATGCCACAAGAGCTGATTGTCTTTGCCAATGGCACGATTGCGACTGATGGCGACCACCTGCACAATTTGGACAGCCGACTGGCAAAAAAGTGTTTTCATAGCACTATCCATCAAACAGACACTTCTGCCTTGATGGCAGAGTGTGATTGGTAATTAAGAATTTTAATATCTTCAAAGGTGAAATCAAAGATATCACGCACTTGCGGATTGAGCCACAGCTGGCATGGCGGCATGGGGCTGCGACTTAACTGCAAACGAGCCTGCTCAAAGTGGTTGCTATATAGATGCGTATCGCCACCTGTCCAAACAAATTCGCCCACTTGCAAATCGCACACTTGGGCAATCATGTGGGTCAAAAGTGCATAACTTGCGATATTAAACGGCACGCCCAAAAATACATCAGCACTGCGTTGATACAGCTGACAAGACAATTTGCCCTGCTGCACAAAAAATTGAAACAGCGTATGGCAAGGTGGCAGAGCTACTGTGGCTACCTCGTTGGGATTCCAACCAGAGACAATAAGTCGGCGTGAGTTTGGGTTGGTTTTTATTTCATTCACCAGCCAAGAAATCTGGTCAAAACCATCATCACGATAGTTGCCAGCCTCATCTTTGCTCGCCCCAAAATTTCGCCACTGATGACCATACACAGGCCCCAAGTCCCCTGCCTGCCGCCCAAAGCGTGCGGTCTGCTCATCGGTTGCCCACTCATCCCAAATGGTTACTTGATTGGCGGTCAGATAGTCAATGGTGGTTTCACCCCTTAAAAACCAAAGCAGCTCATGGACGATGGATTTGATGTGTACTTTTTTGGTCGTTAGCAGCGGAAAACCTGTCGCCAAATCAAAACGCATTTGATAACCAAAAACCGAGCGAGTGCCTGTGCCTGTTCGGTCAGATTTATCCTCACCATTGTCTAGAATATGCTGTAATAATTGCAAATACTGTTTCATTGGGTTATTTTCCAGTCATAAATCGGTTTGCGATACGCCATAATCATCAAAATGACACCTGCGACAATCATCGGCACGCTGTATAATTGCCCTTTGCTCATCCACCCAAAAATCAGCTGGTAGCCGACATCTGGCTGGCGGAAAAATTCGGTGATAAAGCGACTGATGCCATAACCCAACAAAAATAACGCCGATACTGCATAGCGTGGGCGAGGCTTGGCACTAAACCACCACAAAAGCACAAATAACAACACGCCCTCCGTTGCTGCTTGATACAACTGCGAGGGATGGCGTGGCAATAACAAATAACCGCCGATATTGCTGGCAAGACTTTGTAGGCTCGGCTCAGCTTGTAGCAGCTGAAAATCGGCATCTGCTGCTTGCGGAAAATACATCAAATAAGACGCATTTGCTTGTGAAACACGCCCCCACAGTTCGCCATTGATAAAATTACCAATTCGCCCAAACAGTAGCCCTGTCGGTATGCACGGAGCAATAAAATCAAGCACGGTAAAAGCTGACTTTTGATATTTATAAGCAAAATAGCACATGGCAACCAAGACACCCACAAAGCCGCCATGAAAACTCATGCCCCCTTCCCAAACACGCAGCAGATATAATGGATTTGCCAAAAACTCACCAAAGTTATAAAGCAGCACATAGCCAATGCGACCGCCCAAAATCACGCCCAATGAGCCAAAAAACACCAAATCCGATACCATCTGAGCATTAAAATCCTCACGCTTTTTGGTACGCTGCCATGCCAAAAAATACGCCGCCGCAAAAGCAAGCAAATACATCAAGCCATACCAATGCAGCTTGATGACGCCCAAATCCAGTGCCACTGGGTTAAATTGTGGATGCAATACAGCCATAGTCCGCCCACCATTGATTTGTTATTGGTTGATTAAGGGTGCTTATTATAGTGCAATTTCGCTATTTTTTATACTTTTTGCCAAAATTCATCATAAATTTAGCGTTTGCAGTTCATTGTGGCTATCTCCGACTCCGAATCCCGTTCGGTGATTTTATATGTCAAGTTTTTGTCATCAAGTTTTTGGATTTCTACCGTAGTGGGTTCATAATTAGGCTCAAGTTCCCCATCATTTATTGCAAGGAGCACATCATCAAATTTTGGACTATGTACTGTCTGCATCTGCCACTGATAGCTATCATCTCGGGCTGACCACTTTCCTTGGTAGCCAACACGCCACAAGCCCGTCAGTTCATCATAAGTCATTTGCCCGACCTCTTCGGCTTGATAAGTTCTATCAGGGCGATAATCAATGGTGACAAAAGATAGCATCTCAAAGGGTGGATTCCAAGTCGCTTGGCAAAACCACCTGCCAAGCATCTTCCGCTCTGTGGCAGTCAGCGAAACTGATTTTTTGCCAGTCTTGGCATGGGTTATTGTCGGCAGGGCAGCAGCTACGCCACACAATACCACAAGCAGCGTCGCACAGATACGGTTTTTCATGGTCCATCCTTTGTTTTGGGCTTATAAATCATGCGGCACAATGCCACAACTGTATTATACTGCAAAACCACAGCAAACGCACACCATCAATCAGTGCTTGATGACTTTTGGTGAATGATGGGGTATAATAGACCGTTTTTCTACGCCGACCAAGCAGGAGTTGTCTTTATTTCTGTCGCTGGGGCGTTTTTTTATTAATCCAATAAGTGTTATTATGAAAAAATTTTTGCGTTATTTACTGATTGTACTGGCACTCATCCTGCTGGCAATCTTGGTATTTTTATTCCGCCCTGTTGCCAGCAAACCTGTTACTGGCAACGATGGCGAGCCTGTCGTTGATGCTGTGCTAATCGGTGGCGGTATCATGAGTGCCACGCTGGGTACTTATCTGAATGAGCTTGAACCTGACTGGAAAATCCAAATGTACGAGCGACTTGATACGGTTGCCCAAGAAAGCTCATACGCCTTTAATAATGCTGGCACAGGGCATTCTGGCTTTATGGAAATGAACTACACGCCACAAGCTGACGATGGCAGCATTGACATCAAGCGTGCCGAAAACATCGCCAGCCAGTTTGAGGTCGCCAAGCAATTTTGGGCATATCAAGTACAAAACGGCCGCTTGGGTCAGCCAAATACCTTCATCAACCCTGTGCCGCACATCGCCTTTGTCTGGGGCAATGAGGTTGATTATCTCAAACGCCGCTATCAAGCGATGGTAAAATCACCTTTATTTGCCGACATGGTCTATACCGAAGACAAGGCAGAAATCGAACGCTGGTCTCCGCTGGTGATGCAAGGCCGTGATGCCAACCAACAAGTCGCTGCCACACGCATGGACATTGGTTCAGATGTCAATTATGGTGCAATCACCACACAGCTGATTGACAGCCTAAGCAAAAACGCCAATTTCTCACTTGCCACCAATAGCGAAGTAACAGGAATTAGCCGTAATGCTGACAAAACTTGGACAGTGAGCGTCAAAAATCTAAAAACAGGTGAGCTTAGCCAAACCAAAACTCGCTTTGTTTTCATTGGTGCTGGTGGTGCAGCGGTGAAATTACTGCAATACACCGACCTACCAGAAAGCAAATATTACGCAGGCTTCCCTGTTGGCGGACTGTTCCTGATGACCGACAATCCTGCCATCACTGCAGCACACACCGCCAAAGTGTACGGCAAGGCTGAATTGGGTGCACCGCCAATGTCTGTGCCACACATTGACACTCGCTATGTTGATGGCAAAAAATATGTGCTGTTTGGCCCATTTGCCACCTATTCTAACAAGTTCCTAAAAAATGGCTCGCAGCTTGACCTTATCAAGTCAGCCACCAAGGATAATGCTCTACCGATGATTAATATCGGTCTTGAGAATACTGATTTGGTAAAATATTTAATCAGCCAAGTCATGCTAAGTGATGACGAACGCCTAAAAGAGCTACAAAAATACTATCCAAATGCCAAGCTGGAAGACTGGACAGCAGTACAAGGCGGTCAGCGTGTGCAAATCATCAAAAAACTGCCAAACGAACCAGCCAAATTACAATTTGGTACAGAGATTTTCAGCTCTGAAGACGGTACTGTTACCGCCCTACTGGGTGCATCACCAGGTGCATCAACCTCGCCACATATTTTGCTAAATCTACTAGAAAAATCATTCCCTGAGCAGGTTCAAGGCAAATGGAAGGCAAAAATTGAAGAAATCATTCCATCATACGGCAAAGATTTGTCAAAAGATGCTGCCTTGCTTGATGAAGTTCGCCGCAATACCAGCCGTACTTTGGGCTTGAACTATCAACCAAAGTCCACGCCTGCTGTTTCACCTGCGACAGATGCAGCCAATGTTGAACGATTAAAGCAAACCAGCGATGAAGTTGTCATCAAACCTGCTGCTTGATTACTTGGCAGAAAATTACTTGGCATAAATAGGGGCAAATCAGCCCCTATTTTTTTCGTCAGAATATCTCTTGGGCAAGATTAACCTTGCCATCAGCCACGAATCATCAGCCGTAATGGCGTATTGCTAATTTTCTAATTTTCTAATTTTCTAATTTTCTAATTTTCTAATTTTCTAATTTTCTAATTTTCTAATTTTCTAATTTTCTAATTTTCTAATTTTCTAATTTTCTAATTTTCTAATTTTCTAATTTTCATTGTTGCGGTTTTATAATGTCAGTCAAGTGTTTTTTTGTCAAAAATTTGACTTAAAAAATCCCCAAAACCAGCAAGATTTTGGGGATTGTAGATGCCAAAAGTATTTTTGCCATCTGCTATTTAGGGTGTCAAATTCTTAAGCGTGGCTGACACCATGGTGCATCAGCCCGCAATCGGACGGTTTACATCATACCGCCCATGCCACCCATACCGCCCATACCAGCAGGCATTGCAGCAGCATTATCTTTGGCAGGCAAATCGGTGATCATCACCTCAGTGGTCAGCATCAGACCTGCTACAGAAGCAGCGTGTTCCAAGGCAGAACGAGTTACTTTTGCAGGGTCCAAAATACCCATCTCAATCATATCGCCATATTCGCCAGTTGCAGCATTATAGCCATAGTTGCCTGTGCCATTTTTTACTGCATTGATAACCACAGAGGCCTCATCACCTGCGTTGGTTACGATTTGACGCAGCGGTGCCTCCATCGCACGGCGTAGGATATTGATACCAGCATTTTGGTCTTCGTTGTCACCTTTTAGCTCATTAAGTGCTGCCAATGCACGCACCAACGCCACACCGCCACCCGGTACAACACCTTCTTCAACCGCTGCACGAGTTGCGTGCAAAGCATCATCAACACGGTCTTTTTTCTCTTTCATTTCGGTTTCGGTGGCTGCACCAACTTTAATAACAGCAACACCGCCTGATAGTTTTGCCACGCGTTCTTGTAGCTTTTCTTTGTCGTATTCAGAGGTTGATTCTTCAACTTGACGGCGGATAGATTCAACACGGGCATCAATGGCTGCCTTGTCGCCAGCACCATCAACAATCACTGTGTTTTCTTTGCCGATGGTAACTTTTTTGGCAGTACCCAAATGTTCAATTTCGGCAGCTTCAAGCGACAGTCCAACTTCTTCAGAAATCACCACGCCACCTGTCAAGATAGCAATATCTTGCAGCATTGCTTTGCGGCGATCGCCAAAGCCGGGGGCTTTTACCGCACAAGTTTTCAGACCACCACGCAGGGTATTCACCACCAAAGTTGCCAATGCTTCATTTTCTACATCTTCAGCAATGATAAGTAGCGGACGGCTGGTTTGCATGACTTTTTCAAGCAAAGGTACGATTTCACGGATATTGCTGATTTTTTTGTCCACCAATAGGATAAACGGATTGTCAAATTCGCAAGTTAGGCTGTCTTGCTTGTTGGCAAAATATGGGCTGATATAACCACGATCAAACTGCATACCCTCAACCACTTCCAACGCATCTTCAAAGCCTGAACCCTCCTCAACGGTGATCACGCCTTGCTTGCCAACGGTCTCCATCGCACGGCTAATAAGCTCGCCGATGGTGGCATCTGAGTTTGCCGAAATTGAGCCAACTTGAGCGATTGCCTTATGGTCGTTGGCTGGGGTTGATAGTGCTTTGATTTCTGCAACAGCAGCACGCACACCTTTATCAATGCCACGCTTTAGATCCATTGGGTTCATGCCTGCAGCAACGGTTTTCATGCCCTCAACCAAGATTGCCTGTGCCAATACGGTTGCCGTTGTTGTGCCATCGCCTGCAACATCATTGGTCTTGGCAGCCACCTCACGCACCAATTGTGCACCCATATTCTCAAACTTATCCTCAAGCTCAATCTCTTTGGCAACAGAAACACCATCTTTGGTAATGGTTGGTGCACCAAATGATTTATCAATCACCACATTGCGACCTTTTGGGCCCAAAGTTACCTTGACGGCATTTGCCAAAATATTCACGCCATCAATCATTTTTTCACGAGCATTTGTGCCAAAACTTACATCTTTTGCCATGATAGTTTCCTTAAATTAAAATAAATTATGTTTATTAGCAATTTAACATAGTGTCAAAAGCATTAAGCTTCTAACACGCCAAGCACATCAGATTCTTTCATAATCAGAAGCTCTTCGCCATCAACCTTGACAGTTTGACCAGCATATTGACCAAACAGTACGGTATCGCCAACTTTTACATCCAATGAGCGTACGCCATTGTCGGTGATTTGACCGTTGCCAACAGCAAGCACTTCGCCTTGTTGTGGTTTTTCGGTGGCAGAACCTGGCAATAAAATACCCCCTGCGGTTTTTTGCTCTTCTTCGGTACGGCGAACGACAATGCGATCGTGTAGTGGACGAATTTTCATAATCACTCCATTTGGTTGTCAATAAAAAATATCGGCACAAAAGCCTAAGATGTTTTGTAAAATGGAGTTTGCTGGATAAATTTCAAGAAAAAAGTCAAAAAATTTCTGCCATTTGGCGATTTTTCACCCATTAATAAGTTTACAAAAAGTATCATTTGATTACATTTTCACCAAATAACTGTGAATTTACGCATCGTTGGTATAACTCTGTGCAAGAAAATGACGATTGCGACACAAAAAACTCAAACAATCATGAGTATTTGCCCTTGAAAATGTAACAAAATTTATCCATTATACAACCATTCGATGCCAAGCATCTTTATGCATACAAGAGGTCAATCATGAAACACTTAATCAAAAATTTATTCGCAAGCACTGCCATCGCAGGGGCAACCAGCCTAGCCACTTTGGCAAGTGCTGCGGATTTGGCCGCTTATTCAGCCACTTATAAAATCAATGCCGAAGGCAAAACTGGCACCGCCACACGCACGCTGACCAAGTCAGGCAATGCCTATCAATACCAAATCGATGGTCGTGCAGCAGGCATCGCCACACTCAAGCAAGAAGCCAGCTTTAGTTTGACTGATGGTCGCATTGTGCCAAATTCAGCAAGCCTATCAACCCGCATTTTGGGCATTGGCTATACGCACAATATCCGCTTTAATAATCGTGCCAAAAGTGTTGCCAGCACCTATAAGGGCAAGACAGCCACGCTCAATATGCCTCGCCAAGCCTATGACGACCTAAGCCTTGAGGCACAAATTCGCCAAGAGCTACTACAGGGTAAATTCTCTGGCAATTATCTCTTGGTCAAGCGAGACAGGCTGGAGACCACCAAATTCAAGCGAGCTGGCAGCAGCAAAATCACCGTACCAGCAGGCACTTATGACACGATACGCATCGATCGCATTCATGATGACAAAGATCGTGCAACCAGCTTTTGGCTGGCTCCCACGCTAAATTATCTGCCGATCAAAGTCAGCCAAACCAACGATGGCAAGACCATCTCTATGGAGCTAACCAAAATCAACTGATGGGGTAATTTTGGTTATCTGCCATCTAAAACAAATACAGAGCAGTCCATTATCCAGCTGGTACTGCTCTGTTATAAGTGGCACATTAATCAGCACAATCACTATTGCCATAGAGTCAATTAACCGACTAAGTTTGACCAAGCAATGCCAAAAATCATCGCTGATTTGACTTAGTCGGCATTGTACTGCTTATGCATGGCGGGTAATCGCTTGAGCAGAATAAACAAACAGTAATTCACCGCAAGCAATGCCAGCATACGGATAAACTGCACCGCCCACAGCAATGTTGGTGCTTTTTCATAAAAACCCATCAATACCTGCACACCTGCCAGACCCAAATAAATAAGCATAATCATGCTCACCCACATCAACGCATACGGCGAACTGCCCCGTTTTATCGCTGGTGTGCATAGCAATGCAGGCAGCACCATAAGTAGCTCAGCCACCACCCCAAGCCACAAAGGCAAAGACAAGGATACCACAGATACCACCGCCAACGGATACAGCAGCAATGCCACCACAAGCCACAGGCACCAAGACCACCACAGTCTACGGCGTGCTACAACAATCGCCTTGTCATCATACTTATGATTCATTTTTGCCCGCCTGTAATTTTTGAGCCAACATCGCCAATCGCCTACCTTGTGCAATGGCAAGCACCTGCTCATCTTGGCTAACAGGATATTGATGCTGCGTACCTGACACATGGCTTGCTCCGTATGGCGTGCCACCTTTGGTCGTGTTGGATAATTCAGGATACGCATAAGGCAATCCCATGATTAACATACCATGATGCAACAATGGCAACATCATGGACAACAGCGTACTTTCTTGACCGCCATGCTGACTGCCTGTACTGGTAAACACACAAGCAGGCTTACCCTGCAAATCACCCGCCAGCCAAGCCGACACCGTATTGTCCCAAAAGTACTTCATTGAAGCTGACATATTGCCAAAATGCGTCGGACTGCCCAGTGCCAGCCCAGCACAATCAATCAGTTCATCAATACTGCAATATAAATCGCCTTCATCAGGAATGCTTGGCAGCACAGCCTCGCTTAATGGCGAAACTTTTGGCACACGGCGAATTTTCACCGCCATGCCTGCATCATTCACCCCTTGGGCAATCAAATATGCCAACTGCTTGGTGGTGTTTTTGTTGCTGTCATACAGCACCAGAATATAAGAATCGGTCATACATTTCCCACATTATTATCTAAAATCACAAGCCAATAACTGCATTATAACAAGATTTTGGCAGTCAAGATAACTTTTCATTGCATTCATCATTAACCAAACCAGAAAATCCAAAAACCAATACACCAAACCGCCGATTTTACCAAGCTAAGTAAAATTGCCAAAATATCAAACAACAGATACATAATTACAAAAATTTTTCTTGTGTAAAATTACAGCAGATTTGTTACACTAATAGACAAACTCACTCACTAAGATGCTATCATGACTAATTTTTTGAACAAATTACCCTTTGCACATCACGCTTGGTTTATGTATTTGCGGTTATTGGTACGGCATTTTATGGAAGACGAATGCCAACAAAAAGCCGCCAGTCTCACCTATACCACTTTGCTGTCGCTTGTTCCTATGCTGACTGTGGTACTGGTGATATTCTCCAGTGTGCCAGCGTTGGCGGATTTGCGTGAGCAGGTTCAGCAGATGATTTCTACCAATCTGTTCCCAGCTGCTGGCAATCAAATCAGTGAGCATATCAAGACCTTTGCCGAAAAATCAAGCAATCTTGGTATCATCGGTGTTGCAGGCTTATTCATTACCGCCATCATGACGCTCAATACCATCGAGCACGCATTTAACAAAATTTGGCGTGTGCAAGACCGCTCAGGCGGTGCAGCAAGCATTGTGCGTTACTGGATGATTATCACCTTAGGCCCTGTGATTTTGGGCGTGGCATTTGGTGCGTCAAGTGCCATTCAGAGCGTGGATTTTTTGAACCGTCAAATCGGTGGCTATGGTATTGATTGGGGTATTTGGGCATATCTCATCTCATTTGCCCTGATGACCTGTGGCTTTGTGCTGATGTACTGGTTTATCCCAAAAGCACAAGTTCCCATCAAAAATGCCGCCATCGCAGGTATCGTTACTGCAGTATTGTTTGAAAGCCTCAAGCAAGTTTTTGGCACTGTGATGACCAACTTCACCAGCTATGAGGCAATCTATGGGGCATTTGCCGCCCTGCCAATCTTTTTGCTGTGGGTGTATTTGTCATGGAATTTAATCCTGCTTGGTGTACAAATCAGCTACACGCTGACAATTTTTGAGACCAAAGAAGTGCCAGTACGCCACCCGTTGCTTAGCTTGCTTGATATGCTTAATTTGGCATACAAACGCTATCAAAATGGCGAAACCGTCAGCGAAAACGAGCTACGCAATATGCTTGGTCGCAAAGAGCTGCCCAAGTGGAGTATGTATTTGGCTCAATTGCAGCAAAACGACCTAATTACCGAAACCAGAAATAACGAATATCTGCTCAAAACCGACCTAAACACCATCAATTTGTGGCAATTTTATAAAAAACTGCCCTATCCACTGCCCATTCGCCAAGAGCTTGATCAACTTGAGGCTGCTGACTACGATCCATGGTTTGTTGAGCTATATCAGCACTTGGACAAAATCGAACGCACGGCAAGCTCTGCCTTGGATATGTCATTGGCGACGCTGTTTGACACCACGCCACTGCGTGAAAAACAAACCATCGTGCGTATCACAGATGAAAAAACTGACGACACGGGCGAGATGCAAGGTTTTGATAATGATGCACGCCGCACCATCGATGAATCTGGCAATTCGGTGGTGATTCCTGATGGCAAGGCAGCCTTTACCGAAAGTCGCTTTGTGCAGGTTTTGCGACTGCTCAAAAAAGCACGGCATATTTTTGGTCAAAGCAAGCAAAAAATCAATGAAGTCAAACGATTATTTGATAAATAAGCCAAATTAAACCGTCAAAATATTTCATTTAATTGTAAGTATTTTGTACATTTTATTTAGTTAATTTTTATAAAACCAACCAAAGGAACGCTTATGAAACGCTTCAAACTTGCCACCTTGGCAACCATCATTGCCCTGTCAGGCTGTGCCAGCACCGACCCAACTCAAGTAGGCACAACTGCCAATAACATCGGCATGGGCATTGTCCAATCGGCGGTCAAACAAAGCTGCCAAAACCAACTTAACAAAAACCAATATTGGAAAATCGCCAGCGTCGCCATGACCCAAGAGACACAAGCCAAAGTCTCTGACACTGTCTGTGGCTGCGTTGCCGACAAAGCACCAAAAACCGTCAGCCTAGCCGAAGTTGCTACCGCTGCCATCGACCCTGCAGCACGCACCCAAGTGGCTCAAAAAGTGGTGGTTGGCTCGCTACAAGCCTGCATGAGCGATACCTTAAGCAGCTTTCTGAATAAATAACCTTCAACAAAAATGCCATCATTTGTTTGATGGCATTTGATTTTTGGGCAATGGCAAGTGCCAAAATAATAATTGGCAATTAACCAACCAAGCGACCACTTGGCAAAACTTTTTATGCAACTTACAAACCAATCTCACCAATAAATGGCAGGTGGCGGTATTTTTGATCATAGTCCAAACCATAGCCCACGATGAATCTATCCTCAACCTCAAAGCCACAAAACTGCACTACCATCTCAACCTCTCGGCGTGATGGTTTGCTCACCAAAGTGCAAATCTGCAACGAGTTTGGCTCACGCGTTTGTAAAATTTGTACAACTTTTGCCAATGTACGCCCTGAATCAATAATATCTTCAACCACCAGCACATCTTTGCCCTTAATGTCGCTGTCCAAGTCTTTTAGGATTTTGACATCGCCACTAGAGATGGTCGTTTTGTTCAGATAGCTAGAAACCGTCATAAAATCAATTTCATGCGGCTTGTCAATCTTGCGGCACAAATCTGCCATAAAAATCACCGAGCCACGCAGCAACCCAATCAGCACCAACGGCTTGTCGCTGGTTGCATAATGGGCGGTGATTTGTTCACCAAGCTGCGTAACCTTGCTGGCAATCTGCTCGGCAGAAATCATCACAGTCAGTGCCTTTGGCTGTTTCATAAAAACTCCTAAATCGTTATACGCATTCACGCTTGTTGTGCCATCTGCTTGATAATGCCAACAAGGCTAAAAGATAAGCACCGCTCCATCACGGTGCAAACATTGCCAACGCCATCTCGGACAAGGCAAATTGCCTGATATCGTTGAGCATGGTAGTGTCAAAATTATGAATAAAAGCAAAAGCAAGCCTGCGTTTGGGATCACAAAATGCCACCGAACCATTATAACCCATATGCCCATAGCCATCGGTCTGCTGTAGAGCAAATAAGCGATGAAACCCCATACGCCAACGCATATTTGCTGGCATGACCGCATCAAAGCCATCAGTTTGCACAAGACGCAACCGAGCCATGACCTCAGGACGAATAAACTGCTTGTCCTGCCATACACCATCGGCTGCGTGCATGGCATAGATGCGTGCCAAAGCCTGTGCGGTGGACACGCCATTTGCCGCTGGAATGCACGCCATCAGCACATCATCACGATGATACTCCAACCCATCTTTGGCATTGGGCATGAGTGCATTCTTATAATTGCTCAAATTCATGCGACTGGTATCAAAATACAAGCGATTGATATTGGCGGTGGTGAGCTTTTGCCCCATCAGTGCCTCTTGCCAGTGCTTGGCGGCAGAAAGCTGGGTTAATTTTTCAAGCACCGCCTCACTGTCTGGCTTTAGCACAGGTTTGCGACGCACCGTGGTGTCATTGGGCGATTCATAAAAATACCGCACTGGCTTGGCAATCTGATTTAACAAAGAGGCATCGATACCATAGTACAACTGACCTGACACCCCAAGCGGCTCGGCCAAATATCGCTGCAAGGCTTCATTAAGCGACATACCAGTTGCTCGCTCAACCACACCACCCAGCACCCAGCCTGACACCAACGCACTATAAGCACTGGCATAGTTTTCCTTGTCTTGTGATTTTGGTATACAGACAGGCATGGCAGCAACCCTATCGAGCATCTGCGTCCAGTCAAGCAATATCGCGGCATCACTTGCCACCGAACTGATATCAAACAAACCAGCACGATGACTTAAGACTTCACTTAATAAAATATCCGCCTTGCCGTTTTTGGCAAAATCTTGCCAATAATAGCTAACAGGTCGCTCATATTCCAGCAATCCCTGCGATACCAAGATGGCAATCAAGGTTGCCATCACACCTTTACCGATAGAAAAATTCACCGACAAAGTTTGGTCTGACCACGGCTGATTTGGCAGTGCTTGCCCTGTGCTGGCACAAACCACCTGCTCGCCTTGATGATAAATCACCAAAGCACCGCCAGCAGGTACATCATCAAATTGCAAAGCGTCTAATGTCGCTTGAAAATCTGCATACTGCATTGATTTTCCTATATTTATTGATTTATAAAAAAGCAATTGTACCAAGCAGGTGCGTTTTGTCGCTGTTTTTGGCATACATCGCAAACTCAATGCCCAACTGGCATGGTTCATCGCTAATCAGCTCCACCGTTGACGGCAAAAATACTGGCAATTTAAACGACACATCTACACGAAATGCAGCAGGCAGAGCGTATTGACGAGAAATTATCGCCAGTGAGCGAGCCTTTGTCCACATACCATGAGCGATTGCTCGCGGGAAGCCAAAGGCACGAGCCGACAAAGGATGCAGATGAATCAAATTAAAATCCCCAGAAACAAAAGCATAACGGCGACCAATATCCTCATCGATGACAATCTCTTGTGCCACACCGCCTGCCACTGGTTGCATTTTGGCGGCGACAAGCTGTTTGGTATCGCCAGCAGTTCGCTGCTTGCTCTTTTTTTGGCGAGATAAATAGGTCGAAACCCCTTGCCAAACCAGCTCATCTGCAACACTGACTGTGGTAATAAAATCAAACTGCTGCCCCTTGTCATGCGGCTGTAGATTGTCCAAACGCACAGACATACTCACCGTCTCGGTATCAAAAATCACACGGTGCTGCACGACACTGTTGGCGATATGCACAAGCCCAAGCATGGCAAAAGGAAAATCATGCCTTGCCATCATATTCATCTGCAAAGTTTGCGACAATACTGCAAAATAAGTCGCTGGCACACGGCCATCATCAACAAAACCGCAGATTTTGCGATATTCACGCAAATTGCTTTGGTCAATTGCTAATTTTTGCACTGTATATACGCCACTGGGCAGACTGGTTGCCTTATTGTCAGCAGATGGCAGCAGGCTTTTGATGACATTGGCATAAGTGGTGTGCAGCTTTGGCAACTCTTGAAATTGTAAATCTGACATAATTTCTCCCTTGGTGCAAAAAACTGTATGAATTGTTTGAAATTACAATAAAATCTCTTTAGAAGATTTTCACATTATCAAACAATTCACCAAAATCCCATCAAGCACCCAATAAACTCTGACCACAAACACGGATAATGTTGCCATTAATGCCGCCTGAGCGAGGCGATAATAGCCATGCGATGGTCTCGGCAACATCAACAGGTTCGCCGCCTTGGCTCATTGAGTTCATACGGCGACCTGCCTCACGGATTGCAAAGGGGATTTGGCTGGTCATCTTGGTCTCAATAAATCCAGGTGCAACGGCGTTGATGGTGCGTGCCGTACCAGCAAATAGTTTGGCCGTTGCCTGCGTCAGTCCAATCACCCCTGCCTTGCTGGTGGCGTAATTTGTCTGACCCAAATTACCAGCAATGCCCGAAATTGATGACACGCACACAATGCGAGCTGTATCGCTAAGCCCATTATTCTCAAGCAAATAATCGTTGATACGCACGATGGCAGCAAGGTTAATCTGCATCACCAAATCCCACTGCTCTTGGCTCATTTTTGCCAAAGTCTTATCTCGTGTAATGCCTGCATTATGCACCACGCCATCAAGCACGCCACACGCACGGACAATCTGCTCGGCAGCATCATCGGCGGTAATATCCAGCGGCAGTGCATAGCCACCAATCCGCCCTGCAACTTTTTGCAATTGTGCCAGATTGGCAGGCACATCAAGGCAATAGACTTTGGCACCCTCACGAGCCAGCACCTGTGCAATCGCCTCACCAATGCCACGACTGGCACCCGTTACCAGTATTTTTTTGTCAAGCAAAGATTTATTTAATGCAAAAGCTGTCAATTCGCTCGGCGTGGCAGACTGATAAGCATCAACAATGGTAACGGCTTGTGCTGACACATAGGCAGATTTTGCTGACATAAAGAACTCAAGTGCCACCGCAAGCTCTGATTCTGCTCCTTTTTTTACATACAGCACTTGGGCGGTGATGCCCTGTTTAAATTCTTTGGCGATGGACTTAACAAAGCCCAACAAAGCACGCTGTGCTAAGGCAAAGCCAATATCTGTGCCAGTGCAGCACTCAGGGCGACCAATGACAATCACACGACCTGATGACTTAATGCGGCGAGCCAGCGGCTGAAAAAATTGGTACAACTGCTGCAACTGCTCGCTGCTTTTGATATTACTGGCATCAAAAATCACCACCTTAAAGCGTGCATTTTCGTCCTCCAGACGCGTCTTGATTGAGCTGCTTGGCAGAGCAAAACGCTCAGGCTCACTACAGGCAATCTTCGCCTGATGCACCTGCAAAATATCAGCCAATGCATCAGATACCGAATTATCATCGCCCACCGACAGCCCCAGTGCCAACTCACCACGCACCACGGGCTGCCCCAGCTCATAGCGGTCAAGTTTGATTGGCATTGGCAAGCCAAGATTTTTTGCTACTTTTCTGCCCAGTGGTGATTGCACCAATTCCCCATAACGATCGCTCATAAATACTCCTTGATAAAACAATAACCTGTTTTTGTCAAACACCCATGCTTAGCAATGCCACATCAGCAATACTAAGCACAAGATGCCTTGCAACCAAATCTTATACAAATACAACGCCCCATTGTAGCACAAAACAACAATAATGATAAATCGTGCTTTTTGGTTGATTAAGTGAAATTATCATAAATGATAAAGGTGGCTCTGACCACTTGCACAACTGAAAATTTTTACCATCGTGTATGAGCAAAGTAAATTTTGGCAAGTCAAGACAGACAGACGGCTACTTAAACAGCAAAATAACATGACTTGTTGCAAATTAATCTTATATATTTTGCATTAAAGCCAATTAACATCAGCCATAAGCACGGAGTTTTTTGATTATTTATTTAACTTATTGTTAATAATTATTCATCTATTAAACCACAGCCATAATAACTATTTTGCATGATTTGGGCGTTTTTAATAATATTTTGTTATAATTTGTGAATTTTTCCCACATTCGCCGTCAATAATGCTAAGCTAGGCATAACGGTTGCCAAATCAAGGCAGCTCAATATTTTGCAGATATCAATAAGGATAAGCCATGACAACCATCAAAAAAGTCGCCATCTTGGGCGGTAATCGCATTCCTTTTGCTCGCAGCAATGGCGTATATGCCGATGCCAGCAATATTGATATGCTAAGTGCTGCTTTGGACGGCTTGGTCGCAAGATTTGACTTGGCAAATAAACCCATTGGCGAAGTCGTTGCAGGCACAGTGCTAAAACACAGCCGCGACCTAAACCTAACACGAGAAGCTGTACTTAATACCGAACTTGCCGCCACCACACCTGCCTATGACATCTCTCAGGCCTGTGGTACAGGGCTGCAAGCTGCATTTGCCGTTGCCAACAAAATCGCCCTTGGCATCATTGATAGCGGTATCACAGGTGGTACAGACACCACCTCTGACGCACCGATTGCTCTTGGCGATGGTTTACGCAAACCCTTATTGCGACTTAGCAATGCCAAAACCGCCAAACAGCGATTGGCAGCACTTGGTAGCATTAACCCAAAAAATCTACTCGCCCTGCCTGAAAATGGCGAGCCACGCACCCGCTTATCCATGGGTGAGCACCAAGCCATCACTGCTCTAGAGTGGAACATCACTCGCACAGCACAAGATGAGCTTGCCTATGCCAGCCACCAAAATCTTGCTCGTGCCTATGAGGCGGGATTTTTTGATGATTTAATCACCCCCTATAAGGGCTTGAGCGTTGATAATAATCTGCGTGCTGATACAACACTTGAAAAACTCGCTGGGCTAAAGCCTGCTTTTGGCAAAAAAAACGCCAACCCAACCATGACTGCTGGCAACTCCACCCCACTGACTGATGGTGCGTCTTGCGTTCTACTTGCCAGTGATGAATGGGCAGCGGCACATGGCGTTGAGCCTTTGGCGTACATCACTCATCAACAAACTGCTGCGGTTGATTTTATTGGCAAGCAAGGACTGACCGAGGGCTTGTTAATGGCACCTGCTTATGCTGTGCCAAAAATGCTTGCCAAAGCTGGGCTTAGCTTGCAAGATTTTGATTTTTATGAAATTCATGAAGCGTTTGCCTCACAAGTGCTTGCTACGCTTGCCGCTTGGGAGGACGAAAGTTTTTGCAAAAACAGACTGGGGCTTGACGCACCATTGGGTAGCATTGACCGCAACAAACTCAATGTCAATGGCTCAAGTTTGGCCGCTGGGCATCCATTTGCAGCCACAGGTGGGCGTATTTTGGCAACCGCTGCCAAACTGCTTGCCCAAAAAGGCTCGGGTCGTGCATTGATTTCCATTTGTGCCGCTGGAGGACAAGGGGTAACTTGTATTCTTGAGCGTTGATTTGATTTTTTGCCAGACTTATTACAAACTTCCTCTAAATCAGAGGAAGTTTTTTTATAAAAACTAAACAATAATTTAATATAATATAAAAAATTTCTTGTATCTTGCAACCATCTTCCCACTCCCCACCCATCAAAACCACCCTGTGTTTGGGTTTGGCTAATTGCTGTGGTTTTGGTGTATTTTGTTCATCTGGGTGTTGTTTAATGCCCTGTTTTCTAAGGTAAACTATGCTAACTATCAAACATCTTTCGCTGGCAACAGCGATTGCTGCGGCAAGTTTTGCAGTGTCTGCTTCGGCAAATACTGTGGTTGTGCCTGGCAGCTCTCATGTTAAATGGACCAAATCAGCTTCTGGTGATTTGAACAATCTACAACTTAGCGATCGTACTGCTGGTGTTGTGTTTATTCGCCCAAGTGCCAACAATCAAGTTGCACCTGAATCAAGCACCAACATCGGTCTTGATGGTCGTTTCCTAACCAGCTTGCAAGACGGTCATTATTCAGCAGGTGTGGTATGTGCTGGCAATGTTAAGCTAAGTGCTATCCCAACCGCTGCCAAAGTTAATGACTTGGCCATCGGTGCTGCTACCATCAATCTAAAAGCAGGCGAAACTCAGTACTTCCTAGTTGGCACAGAACAAAACTATGTCCCAGTGCTACAACAAATCAGTGCTGAACAAGCAAGACAAGTATTGTCTGCCGACAAAACTTACAAACAAAACCATCAAATCAGCCGTGTAAACCCTGAAAACTGCCCAGCTCCAGCTCCAGTACCAGCACCTGTTGTGCCAGCTCCAGCTCCAGTACCAGCACCGACTGAATACTATGTAGAAACTCGCCCAAATGTTCGCTTGAACATCTTGTTTGACTTTGACAAATCAAACATCAAATCACAATACCAAGGCGAAGTTGCCAAAGCAGCGGCATTCTTGTCTCAATACCCAGATGCCAAGGCAATCATCGAAGGTCATACCGACTCTGTTGGTTCTGATGCCTACAACCAACGCCTATCAGAGCGTCGTGCCAATGCTGTGCGTGAAGCCCTTATCAAAAATCACGGCATCGCAGCCAATCGTTTGACCGCTCAAGGTTTTGGTGAATCTCGTCCAGTTGCTACCAACAGCACTGATGCTGGTCGTCAAGAAAACCGCCGTGTGATGGTTGTGATTCCAAGCGAGTAATTTTTTTTGAAAAATTGCTATAAATAGCTTATTTATTTTTATTAATTTCAAAGAAATTTTATATGAAAAATATCATCGTAAAAATCAATGACGCTGTACAAACTGTACAAGAAGTCAATGTTGTTACCAATGATGGTCAACCAACCGTCATTAAAGCAACAAAAAATGTAAACTATCAATTCATCGACCGTGCAACTGGTCGTGGCCCTGACCACATCGTAACCAAACGCGTCGGTCAAGACCTACACATCTCTTTGGAAGATGAAGGCAAAGAAAGCGATCTTATCATCGAAGGTTTTTATGACCAAGACGGTGCTGCTGCCTTGATTGGTCAAGCCGAAAATGGTCAATACTACTACTATGTGCCAGATACTGGTGAAGTGGCTGATTATGTTACTCAGCTGGTTCCTGGTGATATCGAAGGTCAAGCATTGGGCGGCGAATCAGTTGTTGCTCCATGGTGGCTTGGTGCTACCCAAACCAAAGCAGCCATCTGGCCATGGCTACTGGGCGGTCTATTGGGTGCAGGTGCAATCGCTGCCTTGGCAAATGATGATGACGATAAGAGTAGTAATGATAATAACTCAACTACGCCTGTTCAGCCTACGCCTACCCCAGTAGCTTCAAAACCAACCGTTACACCATCAACCACTGATGGTTCAGTAAGCGTAAATCCAGGTACAGGCAACAATGAAGTGCCGATTACTTTCACAGGTGAAGACAATCAACCGAAGAAAGTAACCGCCAAGAAAGATACGCAAAGCAATACTTGGACATTGGACGATCCAAACGGCACAGGTGCGACCATCAATCCACAAACAGGCGAAGTCACTATCCCACAAGATAGCGTTAAAGACGGTGAGAAAGTAACGGCTATCGGTAAAGAGACAGGTAAAAATGACTCTGAGCCAGTAGACGGCAATGCTGGCACTGACAGCAAAAATGCTGAAGTAGACAACTCAAACAACGATGGCGTAGTTACTACTTCTGTAAACGAAGGTGAAGTACAAGTTACTACCGTTAAGCTAACCAACAACAACGGTGCTGAGCTAACGCTTGATGATGTGGTAGGTTCAGCCAATGCTGACGACTTCGAAACGCTTGAGTTCTCAAACGGTGTAACCGTTGATAACAATGGTAAAATCATCGTTCCAGCTGGCGTGAAAGAATTCACCATCAGCATGAAGACTGTGGAAGACAGCACCACTGAAGGCGATGAAACCGTTCAATTCACCATCGGTGGCGTAAAAGGTAACGAAGCGACTATTAAAGACACTTCAACTACGCCAAAAACCGCCACCCCAACTGTTACTGTAACTAACAAAGATACAGACAACAACGGAGCTGATGATAAAACCACCATTTCAGGCAAAACCGAGCCGAATGCCGTGGT
>NZ_FTNU01000034.1 GCF_900156515.1 Moraxella cuniculi DSM 21768
AACAACAAACCCCCTCCATCACTCGATGAAGGGGGCTTAAAAGGGATGCTGACGATGACCTACTCTCACATGGGCGAACCACACTACCATCGGCGCTAAGACGTTTCACTTCTGAGTTCGGGAAGGGATCAGGTGGTTCCATCTTGCTATTGTCGTCAGCGTAAAAGGATTAACAACGCTGTTATGAGTCTGTTATTTGCATTTAACTTGTTTTGTTAAAATCAATTCAAGATATTTTCTTTATCAAGCTTATTAGGTAAAATCTTTACACTTATTCATACTAAACCACTTGGGTGTTGTATGGTCAAGCCAAACGAGCAATTAGTATTGGTTAGCTACATGTATCACTACACTTCCACACCCAACCTATCAACGTCGTAGTCTACAACGGCTCTTTAGGGAAATCTTATCTTGAGGTGGGCTTCCCGCTTAGATGCTTTCAGCGGTTATCCCATCCGAACATAGCTACCCGGCAGTGCTACTGGCGTAACAACCGGAACACCAGAGGTTCGTCCACTCTGGTCCTCTCGTACTAGGAGCAGATCCTCTCAAATTTCCAACGCCCACGGTAGATAGGGACCGAACTGTCTCACGACGTTCTAAACCCAGCTCGCGTACCTCTTTAAATGGCGAACAGCCATACCCTTGGGACCTGCTTCAGCCCCAGGATGAGATGAGCCGACATCGAGGTGCCAAACACCGCCGTCGATATGAACTCTTGGGCGGTATCAGCCTGTTATCCCCAGAGTACCTTTTATCCGTTGAGCGATGGCCCTTCCATACAGAACCACCGGATCACTAAGACCTACTTTCGTACCTGCTCGACTTGTGGGTCTCGCAGTTAAGCGCGCTTTTGCCTTTATACTCTTTGAACGATTTCCGACCGTTCTGAGCGCACCTTCGTACTCCTCCGTTACTCTTTAGGAGGAGACCGCCCCAGTCAAACTACCCACCATACATTGTCCTTGATACTGTTATATCTAAGTTAGAACCCCAACATAACCAGGGTGGTATTTCAAGGTTGGCTCCATGGCAACTGGCGTCGCCACTTCAAAGCCTCCCACCTATCCTACACAAGTTAGGTCAAAGTTCAATGTAAAGCTGTAGTAAAGGTTCACGGGGTCTTTCCGTCTAGCCGCGGGTACACAGCATCTTCACTGCGATTTCGATTTCACTGAGTCTCTGCTGGAGACAGCGCTGCCATCATTATGCCATTCGTGCAGGTCGGAACTTACCCGACAAGGAATTTCGCTACCTTAGGACCGTTATAGTTACGGCCGCCGTTTACTGGGGCTTCGATCAAGAGCTTCGCATACGCTAACCCCATCAATTAACCTTCCAGCACCGGGCAGGCATCACACCCTATACGTCCACTTTCGTGTTTGCAGAGTGCTGTGTTTTTAATAAACAGTTGCAGCAGCCTGGTATCTGCGACTGCCAACAGCTCAAAGAGCAAGTCTTATCACCATCAGCAGCGTACCTTCTCCCGAAGTTACGGTACCATTTTGCCTAGTTCCTTCAGCAGAGTTCTCTCAAGCGCCTTGGTATTCTCTACCTGACCACCTGTGTCGGTTTCGGGTACGATTTGTTTATGACTATCGCTTAGAAGCTTTTCCTGGAAGCAGGGTATTTGCCACTTCGCCAGTAAACTGGCTTGCTATCAGATCTCAGTAATAGTCTAGCGGATTTGCCTACTAAACCTACCTACATCCTTCCACCTGGACAACCAACGCCAGGCTGACATAACCTTCTCCGTCCCTCCATCGCATCATAAACAAGTATCGGAATATTAACCGATTTCCCATCGACTACGCCTTTCGGCCTCGCCTTAGGGGTCGACTCACCCAGCCCCGATTAACGTTGGACTGGAACCCTTGGTCTTCCGGCGAACGGGCTTTTCACCCGTTTTGTCGTTACTCACGTCAGCATTCGCTCTTGTGATACCTCCAGCATACCTTACGATACACCTTCACAGGCTTACACAACGCTCCCCTACCACTTAATTGAAACAATTAAATCCGCAGCTTCGGCTCCTAGTTTGAGCCCCGTTACATCTTCCGCGCAGGCCGACTCGACTAGTGAGCTATTACGCTTTCTTTAAAGGGTGGCTGCTTCTAAGCCAACCTCCTAGCTGTCTGTGCCTTCCCACATCGTTTCCCACTTAACTAGGAATTTGGGGCCTTAGCTGGCGGTCTGGGTTGTTTCCCTCTTGACGACGGACGTTAGCACCCGCCGTCTGTCTCCCGGATAGTACTCTTGGGTATTCGGAGTTTGCATCGGTTTGGTAAGTCGGGATGACCCCCTAGCCGAAACAGTGCTCTACCCCCCAAGGTATTCGTCCGAGGCGCTACCTAAATAGCTTTCGGGGAGAACCAGCTATCACCGAGTTTGATTAGCCTTTCACCCCTATCCACAAGTCATCCCCTACCTTTTCAACGGGAGTGGGTTCGGTCCTCCGGTGCCTGTTACGGCACTTTCAACCTGCTCATGGATAGATCACTCGGTTTCGGGTCTATACCCTGCAACTAAAACGCCCTATTAAGACTCGGTTTCCCTACGCCTCCCCTACACGGTTAAGCTTGCTACAGAATATAAGTCGCTGACCCATTATACAAAAGGTACGCCGTCACGGAACAAGTCCGCTCCGACTGCTTGTATGCACACGGTTTCAGGTTCTATTTCACTCCCCTAACAGGGGTTCTTTTCGCCTTTCCCTCACGGTACTGGTTCACTATCGGTCAGTCAGGAGTATTTAGCCTTGGAGGATGGTCCCCCCATCTTCAGACAGAATTTCTCGTGTTCCGCCCTACTTAATATGTTAAAATTGCAGTTTCGCATACAGGACTATCACCTACTATGGTTGGCTTTCCCACGCCATTTTGCTACTACAAATCTAATCGGCTACTCCCCGTTCGCTCGCCGCTACTTGGGGAATCTCAATTGATGTCTTTTCCTCGGGGTACTGAGATGTTTCACTTCTCCCGGTTCGCCTCATAAAATAAATTATGATACCTAAGTTATCTTAGGTGGGTTTCCCCATTCAGAAATCGCCGGGTCACAGGATATTGCCACCTCACCGACGCTTATCGCAGGCTATCACGTCTTTCATCGCCTCTGACTGCCAAGGCATCCACCATGTGCACTTCATTACTTGACCATACAACCCCAAATAGTTTGTTGTCGTATGGGTAATGTGTAACGATTCACCTATGTTTACGCTTGATTCAGTTCTCTTTACTTTGTATTGATTGCTCAATACTGGTTAATTATTTGTTGGAATAAATAATTAACCCAGACTCATTACATGTTGTTAAATAATGTTATAAACTTCGTCAGTTTATAGATAGTTTCTACATTAAGTAGAAAGAAGAAATCTTCTAAAAGATTGCTTATTTCTAATTAATGGTGGAGTTAAGGAGAGTCGAACTCCTGACCTCCTGCGTGCAAGGCAGGCGCTCTACCAACTGAGCTATAACCCCATAAATGGTGGGTCTAATAAGACTTGAACTTATGACCCCCGCGTTATCAACACGGTGCTCTAACCAACTGAGCTATAGACCCGAAAGCCGTTAAAAAATTGCAACGCAATTTTAGGCTTGAGCCGAAAATCCCTTAGGTGGATTTTCGGTTGCCGAAGGCAAATTGCTTTTGCGACCTTCTAACTTTTATTCAACCAAAGAACAACTTGTTGTGAATTCTTGCCAATCAGATAACTTCGTTAAGGAGGTGATCCAGCCGCAGGTTCCCCTACGGCTACCTTGTTACGACTTCACCCCAGTCATCGACCCCACCGTGGTGATCGCCCTCTTGCGTTAGGCTAACCACTTCTGGTGAGATCAACTCCCATGGTGTGACGGGCGGTGTGTACAAGGCCCGGGAACGTATTCACCGCAGCATTCTGATCTGCGATTACTAGCGATTCCGACTTCATGGAGTCGAGTTGCAGACTCCAATCCGGACTACGATTGGCTTTTTGAGATTAGCATCACATCGCTGTGTAGCAACCCTTTGTACCAACCATTGTAGCACGTGTGTAGCCCTGGTCGTAAGGGCCATGATGACTTGACGTCGTCCCCGCCTTCCTCCAGTTTGTCACTGGCAGTATCCTTAGAGTTCCCACCTTAAAGTGCTGGTAACTAAGGAAAAGGGTTGCGCTCGTTGCGGGACTTAACCCAACATCTCACGACACGAGCTGACGACAGCCATGCAGCACCTGTATCACAGTTCCCGAAGGCACTAAGCTATCTCTAGCGAATTCTGTGTATGTCAAGACCAGGTAAGGTTCTTCGCGTTGCATCGAATTAAACCACATGCTCCACCGCTTGTGCGGGCCCCCGTCAATTCATTTGAGTTTTAACCTTGCGGCCGTACTCCCCAGGCGGTCTACTTATTGCGTTAACTGCGTCACTAAGTCTTCAAGAGACCCAACGACTGGTAGACATCGTTTACGGCGTGGACTACCAGGGTATCTAATCCTGTTTGCTACCCACGCTTTCGCACCTCAGTGTCAGTATGATGCCAGGAAGCTGCCTTCGCCATCGGTATTCCTCCAGATCTCTACGCATTTCACCGCTACACCTGGAATTCTACTTCCCTCTCACCTACTCTAGTTACCCAGTATCAGATGCAGTTCCCAGGTTAAGCCCGGGGCTTTCACATCTGACTTAAGTAACCACCTACGCGCGCTTTACGCCCAGTAATTCCGATTAACGCTTGCACCCTCTGTATTACCGCGGCTGCTGGCACAGAGTTAGCCGGTGCTTATTCTGTGGGTAACGTCAGGGCTAATAGGTATTAGCTATTAGCTTTTCCTCCCCACTTAAAGTGCTTTACAACCAAAAGGCCTTCTTCACACACGCGGCATGGCTGGATCAGGCTTTCGCCCATTGTCCAATATTCCCCACTGCTGCCTCCCGTAGGAGTCTGGGCCGTGTCTCAGTCCCAGTGTGGCTGATCATCCTCTCAGACCAGCTACAGATCGTCGCCTTGGTAGGCCTTTACCCCACCAACTAGCTAATCCGACTTAGGCTCATCTAATAGCGAGAGCTTACGCCCCCTTTCACCCGTAGGTCGTATGCGGTATTAGCTATCCTTTCGGATAGTTATCCCCCACTACTAGGCAGATTCCTAAGCATTACTCACCCGTCCGCCACTAAGTATCAGGAGCAAGCTCCCTAACTTCGTTCGACTTGCATGTGTTAAGCCTGCCGCCAGCGTTCAATCTGAGCCATGATCAAACTCTTCAGTTTAATCTTTTAAAGCTCATTTAGATATTACTAGCAAAATTTGCTCATCGTGTAAATGAATTAACTTTGAGATTTTTTGTCGAGATAATAAATAAATGATTTATTTTTTAATTTATTTAAGTATCTTGTATTGACAAAAATCCACACAAGTTGTTCTTTAGTTTGGATTTTAAATAGT
>NZ_FTNU01000013.1 GCF_900156515.1 Moraxella cuniculi DSM 21768
TCTCTAAAAACCCAACCAATCATCTTAAAGCATTTGACTTGGTGTTTCATTATATCAACTATGGGTGGGTGTAGCATACTTTTTGAACCAGGGCCTTTTAAACTTTGATGTACCACAGCACATGGCATTACAGTACCTAGACAGAATGGGGTTGTTTATGTTTATGAAATTCTTTATACGTTTTCAAGGCGTATTAACCAGAGCCATAGGCAAAAAACCTGCTAGCATCTTATTACTACAACTGATGTCTATGCAATTGGGTATGATAGGTATCTTAGACCCCTTTATCTTATTTAGGTTGGGTAATCCATTCTCAGGCAGTGTGTTTAATTTGTTTGATGCCTTTAAAGGCATTGCTGGAATAGCGTTAATCGGTCGTATTTTATTTTAAGGCTTAAGATATATAAACCCCAGCAATGGGGTTTATTTTTTAACAAAAAAAAGCCCAAACCATTCGATTTGGACTTTTTAAAATTTGGAGCGGGAAACGAGATTCGAACTCGCGACCCAACCTTGGCAATCTTAGGCGACTATTTTTCGACGAATAACCTTATTTTACATTAAATAATCTCTTTATATATCAATATCTTATGATTATTATCGGAGTGGATGCTGATTGCACGCTTTGATGACTTTTTATTTTTTGGCACGAAAAACAATAGGGTAAATTTACCCGATCATTTTTCGTATTTTATCATAATTTTAAATTTTTTGCCCTTGTGCTTGCTGATGAAAGTTGCAGGTATGGATGGATTTGAATTATTTTAATTTTATATTTTCTATTTAATAATATTAATTTTTTTTATTAAAATCTTATAATTCGTCAGTTGGGTTTGGGATTTAGTATGCCAATTTTGCGGTGATTGATGGTATTATTCACCGCATATTTTGCGGAGAATATGTGGTATAATTACCGCAGATGAGGCAAAATTGAGAATAGTGATGGTTGATACGTTTATTCATGAATATCCAAATTGGACAGATTGGCAGCTTGATGAGGGGCAGCTACTTCCCCTTGTTGCTCGCATTCGTCTGCTTCAGGGACGCTTGCTGGGGCAGATGAGCAGCCTTGGGTTTGATTTACCACTTGAAGTTAGTCTTGAGGCATTGACACTGGAGGTGATTAAGACATCGGAGATTGAGGGTGAATATCTTAATACTGAACAGGTACGCTCTTCGGTTGCTCGGCACTTAGGTATTGAAGCACTGTATCAGCATCAGCTTGTTACGCCAAGCTATGAAGTGGAAGCGATTGTTGAAATGATGCTTAAGGCGACTTCAAGATTTGATTTACCATTAACCTTGGATGAGGTCTGCCGTTGGCATCATGCGCTATTTCCACAAGGGTTAAGTGGTATGTATGACATTAATGTGGGTGTATTACGAGATGATGTCAATGGCCCGATGCAGGTGGTCTCAGGCGCTTATGGCAAAGCCAAAGTACACTTTGAAGCACCAAAGGCCGATAGATTGCCCGATGAGCTTGAGCGATTTTTTCAGTGGTATAACGATAATGAGACGGGACTTGATTTGACAATTAAGGCAGGGCTTGCGCACCTGTGGTTTGTCACACTACACCCATTTGATGATGGTAACGGTCGCCTAACTCGTGCACTCACTGAACGGATGCTTGCCAAAAGCGATGGCAGTCCGCAGCGATTTTATAGTATGTCCGCACAAATTCTTACTAATCGTCGTGAGTATTATCACATACTTGAACAGACCCAAAGGGGTTTGGCATCAGCCACCGAATGGCTAATTTGGTTTTTAACCAATCTAGAAGCAGCTTTGATACAAGCACTTGCTCAGTCACAAAAGGTTGTCGCCAAGTCACAATTTTGGCATACATATCGCCACACATCACTCAATCCACGGCAGGCAGTGATGATCAATAAGCTTTGGGGTGATTTTTATGGCAAGCTTACCACCAAAAAATGGGCGAGTATCACAAAAGTATCCACAGATACCGCCCTAAGAGACATCAATGATTTGGTTGAAAAAGGAATTTTGGTGAAGTCACTAGCTTCTGGACGCAGTCAAAGTTATGAGCTGAGCTGTCTTGTAGAGTAGCTACAAAAAAGTTATTCATGCATAAATTTGATAAAATATTATCAAAAACTACCAAAAATCTCATAATTTTGATAAAATAATATCAAAATTAAACCAAGTTGAGGTGGTTATGCTTCATCTGTATGACGATATTGATGCACGCTTGGCTTTGGCAGTGCATCTAAAACAAAAACGCAAAGATGCCAAGCTATCACGTCGAGCGCTGGCTGAAAAATCCTTGATTCCAGAGCCAACCATTCGCCGGTTTGAGAATACAGGTCATATTTCTTTGAAGAACTTTTTGTTATTGTGGATGATTTTGGATGATATTGCTCGGTTTATGGAATTAACCAAACCTAAAGCAATCAAACCCAAAACCATCGCCGAGGTGCTCGCTTATGATCAGTAACTATCAGCCAACTCGGTATTTGAGTGTTTTGTACTAGCATATACCATTTCAATGATTGCTCAGCATTTAGATGAGACATACCAACAAAACAAGGGTTTGTTGGTTTGACAACTCAAGGCTAAAACTTTCCCTAATGATCATTGAAAACTTGTCTTAATATAGAAAAAGTTTCAATTATACTTGAAACTTTTTCTATATATACAAAAGTTTCAAGTATAAACTAATTGCCCAAAAGTCAATTAGCGACAAACTGAGATAAAATACGATAATTTACGACAAATTACGATAAAATAAGGTAAAATACGATAAGTTGCAACATTTTATGGAAAATAACGATGAAATTACCCAAGCCACCTACTTTATCAGAGCTAGAAGCAAGTGATATTTCGTCTGTGCTTTTGGGATATTTGTCAGAATACCCGCCAACAGATGCCAAGGGGCGTTATTTGTCATGGGAGCAGTTTCGCTATCGTCACCCAACTGACAGCAAACGGCGCTGGCTTGCTCAAAAACTCAACCGTCACGCCATTATGCAGTCGATACATATTGGCGGTTATCAATTCTCGTATTGCTTACCACAAAGCCTACAAGCCAAGCTATATCACATTGAACATCACTATCAGCAATGGCAATGGTCTATTGATACCGAAGAGTTACTCTTTGAAGAGCCGATTACCAGCGCTCAGCTTGAAGGCGCATCTACCACACGCAAGGTCGCCAAAGAGCTACTCGGCAGTCGCCGTGCACCCATAAATAAAAGCGAGGTGATGATTGTCAATAATTATCACTTGATGCAAGTGGTGAAACAACGATTAACTCAACCGCTTGATATCACTATGGTTCTGCAATTGCATCGCATCGCCACAGAAGGGGCAATTGACAATGATGCGATTTCGGGTGAATTTCGCCAAGATGATGAGATTGTCATTGCTGATTATGATGGGCAAATTGTCCATCAACCCCCTGCATGGCAGACTCTACCGACCTTGATGCAGGCATATTGTGATTTTGCTAATGCCGATCACCAAGGGGATGACTTTATCCATCCGATTGTCAAAGCGATTATTCTGCATTTTTTGCTTGGATTTATTCATCCTTTTGGTGATGGCAATGGTAGAACTACCCGTGCTTTGTTTTATTGGTCACTGCAAAAATCAGGCTATACGCATTTTGATTATATCTCCATCAGTCGCTTATTGCACAAAGCACCCAAACAGTATGCGCAAAGCTATATTGATGTAGAAACTGATGAATTGGATATGACTTATTTTATTGCATATCAGCTCACTATCATTGATCGAGCCATTAACGATTTGCAAGCACTGCTATCGATTGACCAAACGCCACAATCTATGCCAAAATCCATACCTGCAAATCCGGCTACTGATTATAGCAATCTTAGCATCTATCAGTATCAGCTACTCATAAATACGCCAGCTGATCAAGTTTTGACCGCCAAACAAGTATCTAATGAGCTTGGCATCTCAGACAGTACCGCTCGTAAGCTACTCAATGAACTTGAGAGCATGGGATTGGCAACCACTGTGCGTAATGGTCGTGGTAAGGGGTATTTGTTGGTGAGGTAGGATTAATGTTGCCTTTAAGTACTTTAATTAAAAGTATGTTTTGCATAGTTTGAGATTTTGGTACTTAATTAATCTCTCTAGTTTTTTTTGGTTATATGCCAAATGTTAAGCCAATTTCATCATTTGTTTATGGGTATAACCATAAAAAACTTCATTATTTGAATATTTTTATGGCTATGATAAAAACTGTGCTCGCTGCTTTGATAACCACTTGGGATAATTTCCAGTTTAGTGCCGAGCAATGAAATCCTTTTACCTCCCCACATCCTGCAAATACCCAAAACGATAAAACGGCTCACGGTAATCATGGTACAGTTTTCTTAAATTTGTTGTATCTCGACAAAGCATAGCCGTGCGAATATTTATTCGATAGACATCTAGGCAGGTGCGCAATGAGCCGATGAAGTCTTTGGTGTCAGATGATTGGAGATAGAATGGTTGATATAAGCACTCAATATTATCCAGTATTAACAAATATCGCTGATTGCCTGAGATAATTTGCTCAAATACAACTCTCAAAGAATAACAGCTATCTGCTTGATTGGGGCAAACAGCTGCAATCATATGCGACATAAAATGCTGATAAATAGATGCTTGCACATCAGTAAAGTCATAATAAATCACATGAATGTCAGCATCTTTAGCCAGTCTTTCAAAGACTTGTCTATATTCATCCAATCGATACAAATACACATCATCACCACTATAAAACACAGCAGTGTCCAATATCCCTTCACAAAAGGCATCAAAGATACGCGTTGGTAGATCTTTCATGGGTTTTGGGCTAACAATCATGATGAATTAGACAAAAGGGTGTTAGTCAATTATAGTGGGTTGCAAGATGCCTAGCTATAAATTTTTTAGCATAATTGCAAGTTCTATGAGTAAAGCTTGACTAACTGGCGACAGTATCGCACCTCTTCGTGAAATAATTTGAGATTCGGGATTTAAAAATATAGATTCTGATAGAGGCTTAGTAATCAAAAAGTCTGTTTCTGATGACTGTAGCATAAATCTCGGTAAAAGAGTAACGCCGCCGAATAATGTATAATCTTTTAATAAATTCATATCATTGCAGAGTAGGGTGGGTGTCAAAGATAAACCGTATTCATGCTCAGCACGCTCAATTAATTGACGAATGCCATGGGTGGTGTCGGTCAGTGCCAATCTTTCGTGAGTGAGTTGTGCAATGCTTACGCTGTCGTATTGTGAAAGTGTATGATTTTTTGCCATGAACACATGTAGAGGATGTTGTGTTCGATGATGTGATTTTAGTTTGGGGTGTCGAATAGCATTGTACAATATACCGAAGTTGGATTCCCCTTCCATTACTTTGCGAATAATTTCATTACTGCTATTGATGCTGATGCGGATATTGATTTGAGGATATTTGGCGGAGAACTCTGTGATTAATAAGGATAACGCCTTAACATAACCTGCACCTGTACTGATCGTTATTGTGCCAGCATTCATACCTTGTAACGCACTAATTCGACTTTCTAAAACTTCAGTCTGCTCCAGTGTATGCCGGTAGTAATCCAAGACATAATACCCAGCCTCAGTTGGTTTTGCACCTCGTATACCTCGTTCCAAAAGTATCATGCCAAGTTCTTTTTCCAGATGTGCGATTTGTCTGCTAATGGCTGAAGGTGCAATATTTAAGGCGTCTGCTGCGACGCGAACACCGCCTAATTGTACAGCCTGATTAAAATAGTGAACTCGTTTATCTATTAAAGTTTTCATATGATATACCCGTCTTAAATATGTTGCCAAAAAAGCAACGATTTTTTCATTTTGTGAACTTGAGGTTTATATTAACCGTTTTTATACTATCTATCAATAGTCAGTAATACTGTAGCAATAAGGAGGGTTGCAATGATTGGCGTTATAGGGCTGGGAAATATGGGTTTATCCATGGCGATTAATCTTCAGCAAAAAGGTGAATCTGTATTGGGCTATGACATATCTTCATATAGCCAAGAAAAAGCAAAGCAGGAAAATATTGTGCTTTGCGATACGTTGGCAGAACTGATTAAACAATCACGAGTGCTGATTTTATCGCTCCCAAAAGCAGAGCATGTGTTAGAAACCTGCTTGAGTACACAAGGTATCATTGCTCACCCAAAAAATGGATTGTTAGTGGTTGATACCAGCACCTCAACCCCAGAGGCTAGCCGTCAGATTGCACAAATCTTTTGTGATAAGGGTATGACTTTTGTGGATGCGCCAGTATCTGGAGGCCCTGCGGGTGCGATATCAGGCACGATGAGCATGGTTGTTGGGTCAAGTGAGCAAGCATATAAAGAAATTACCCCGATCCTAGATAAAATGAGCGCAAAACACCTAAGAGTGGGTGAGGTTGGTGCGGGCAATATTACCAAGCTAGGCAATAATTTGCTTGTGGCGGCAAATTTGTTATTGGTTGCTGAGATGGTGTCGATGGCGGCTCGCTCGGGTGTTGATTCGCAGGCTTTCTTAAGAGGTGTCAATCAAGGTTCCGGTCGTAGCGCAGTCAGTGAGATTAATTTTGAAAAATGGATCTTGAGTCAGGCCTATGATTCTGGATTTAGCATGGGATTGATGAGAAAAGATGTTGCCCTTGCCCAAAATTTATTACATGACAATCTTGTGCTGTCGCAGCAAGTTACAAGACTCTGGCGTGACAGTCTGACTTTAAAAGATGAATTGGATTTTAATGCAATTGTACAAACAGTAGATGAAGAACTGTTTAAAAAATATTAAATCAAGGATGGTGTAAAATGAATGAACAAGTTGAACGTCTGATACGGCAAATATGCCCACAGTTCTCGGGTGTGTCAAGTTATATTAATGGTCAATGGGTGGTTGGCAGTGGTGAGAAAATCAGTGTCAAATTTGCTCATGATGGCTCTGATATGCTTGATTATTTGGATGCGGATGAAAGTATTGTTGAGCAATTACACAATTGCACAGCAATGGCGCAACAACAATGGTCGGATTTGACCGCATCAAAACGGGGGCAACTGATTTATCGGTTGGGAGAAAAAATCGCAGAACATCAGGAGATTTTAGCACAGATTGAGTCACGGACTGCCAATAAACCAATCCGTGATGCTCGCGGTGAAGTCGCAAAAGTGGCAGAGATGTTTTGTTACTATGCAGGATGGGCAGATAAATTACATGGTGAAACGATTGCCGTACCAACCAGTCATCTTAACTATACTGTTTATGAGCCTTTGGGTGTGGTATTGCAAATCACGCCATGGAATGCACCGATATTTACTTGCGGTTGGCAGATTGCTCCAGCGATTACGGCGGGCAATGCAGTAATTTTAAAGCCATCTGAGCTCACGCCCATTACTTCATTGTTGGTGGCATATCTTGCAGAGCAAGTTGGTATGCCAAAGGGGCTGATCAATGTGGTTGCAGGCTATGGACATACTATTGGTCAGAAGTTGATTGATAAAGCTAATGTCCAAAAAGTTATCTTTGTGGGTTCTGTATCAACAGGTAAGCAAATTGCTACTCGTGCTGCCAAAAGAATAATTCCGTGTGTGCTTGAACTGGGCGGTAAATCTGCAAATATTGTTTTTGAAGATGCTGATTATGATAAAGCGCTTCGTGGTGCGCAAAATGCCATTTTTGCAAACGCTGGTCAAAGCTGTGTGGCAGGCTCTCGTTTGCTCATTCAATCTGACATCTTTGATCGGTTTGTTGCTGACTTGGCAAAAAGTACACATAAGTTTGTAGTGGGTAACCCAACTGAAGAAATCACTCAGATTTCCCCAATTAATAATAAAAAACAATTTGAGCAAATATGCGCGGTTTTGCAGAATGCACAAAAACAAGGGGCATCTATTGCTGCGGGAAACATTCATCCGATACCTCAAACTGAGGGTTATTATATTAACCCAACGGTTCTTATTGGCGATAATGGGCTGGATTGTGCACAGCAGGAGATATTTGGTCCAGTTGTAGTTGCTATACCTTTTCAGGATGAGGATGAGGCGATTAGGATTGCCAATGATAGTCAATTTGGACTAGCTGGAGCGGTTTGGACAACAGATGTCGCAAAAGCACATAGAATTGCAAAAAGCATTAAGGCAGGTACTATATGGATTAATGGCTATAAAACTATTCATGTTAGTTCGCCTTTTGGTGGCTATAAAGACAGTGGCTATGGCAGATCGTCAGGTCTGGCAGCCTTGCATGAATATAGTCAAATTAAGAGTGTTTGGGTTGAAACAGCTGTTACGCCCTTGGTAAATTTTGGGTATGGTGCGCAAGAAGCGTAAAGGAGCAATCATGAAAACGTATGAAATGATGTCTGAAGATTTTTTAAGGCAAGTGCGTGAATGGCGACAGCATTTGCATGCCAATCCCGAACTTGGATTTGAAGAATTTAATACAGCCAAGATGGTTGCAGATATATTAAGAAGTCTTAATATTGAAGTACATGAAAATATTGCCGGCACAGGTGTTGTTGGTGTATTAAAAAAAGGCAATTCAAACAAAAGTATTGCCATCAGGGCGGATATGGACGCACTTCCAATGCAGGAATTAAATAGCTTTGAACATTGTTCAATCCAAAAGGGTAAGATGCATGCCTGCGGTCACGATGGTCATACAGCAATCTTGCTTGGTGCTGCAAAATATCTATCGGAATTTGGCCGGTTTGACGGTACTGTTTACTTCGTTTTTCAGCCAGCTGAAGAAAATAAAGGTGGTGGCAAGGCGATGGTTGAGGCAGGGTTGTTTGAACGATTCGATATTGATGAGATTTATGGATTGCATAATTGGCCAGGTAGGGCGCTTGGCGAGATCTGTATTAATGATGGCGCAATGATGGCATCGTTTGATATTTTTGATATTCGGCTACAAGGCGTTGGGGCACATGCGGCGATGCCACATCTAGGAAAAGATCCTATTGTGGCAGGTGCAGCATTGATAACTCAGTTGCAGGCTATTGTTTCTAGACAGATTTCTCCACTTGATTCAGCGGTATTAAGTATCACGCAGTTTGAGGGTGGGGATACTTATAACATCATCCCAGGGGTGGCAAGATTAAAAGGGACAATCAGGGCCTTTGATGATAATGTGCGACTACTACTCAAACATCAGCTTACAGCGGCTGTGGCATCGCTTGAACATACGACTGGTGTAAAAGGTATATTGGATTACCAAGAATGCTACCCAGCAACCATCAATGATTCAGATTGTGCCAAAAAAGCCAGAAATATTGCTGCATCGGCATTTGGCGACGGTAAAGTATTTTCGGACGTTTTGCCAACAATGGCTTCTGAAGATTTTTCATTTATGCTAAATCAAAAGAAAGGTGCCTATATATGGCTTGGTGTTGATGAGGTTGATAAGCCCTCGGTAGCGTTACATAATCCGTATTATGATTTTAATGATAATGCTCTACCGATCGGAATTAAGTTATGGGCTGCCTTAGTTGAGGGTAGTTTGGCAGTAAAAAATTAATTAAAAGGATGTAAATATGAAAATCTCCAACTCGATATTTTTTAATTGGCGCTTGCACGTATTGGTTTTGGTGCTAGCTTGTATTGCTGAATGGATTGGTATTGCCAAATTTGACATCGGCATTGGTACGATGATTTTATTGCCACTACTATATGCTTTTGTTTTTTCAATATTTTTTAACCCAAATATTAATTCAAGCTTAGGCCAAGTAGTTGGTAAAAATGGCAACATGGTTGCAGGACAATGGATTTTAATTTGCCTTATGCCATTTATTGCTAAATTTGCAGTAGGTATCGGCCCTAAGATTAATGAGATTGTTGCAGCGGGCCCTGCACTGATTTTTCAAGAAATCGGCAATGTGGCAACGGTTTTATTTGCTTTGCCAATCGCTGTATTGGTGTTTGGCATGGGGCGTGAATCAATTGGTGCTACGCACTCAATTGCTCGAGAGCCTAATATTGCTTTGATTGCTGATAGATTTGGCCTAAAAACCCCAGAAGGTATTGGTGTTATGGGTGTTTATGTGATGGGAACGCTATTTGGGGCAATTTATTTCTCAATCATGGCGGGTGTGGTTGCTTCTTGGGGTGTGTTTGATGTTCGTGCTTTGGCTATGGCGTGTGGTGTAGGCTCTGGAAGTATGATGGGTGCGTGTTCAGCAGCATTGTCCGAGATTTTGCCTGAACATAAAGAGGATATAGTTGCATTTGCAGCTTCGAGTAATTTGCTTACTTATGCGACCGGATTGTTTGTTTCAATTTTTGTGGCGCTGCCATTTGCAGAGTGGCTATTTAAAGTCCTGTCAAAGCTAAGAAAGACACAATCTGCAACCCCAATTGTGACCACAGAAGTAGGCACTGAAGACAACGAAGAGGTGTCTGTCTCATTGGTGCAGCTGATTTCTGGTCTTGTGTTTATTTGTTTATTGTTGTTTATTGTTGTTGATTGTTAACTGGGTTGGTACAAAAACCTCTCCAATTGAAGCTTTGCCAGGTATGACCATCCTATTTGTTTGCTGCTTGATTGGTATTTTTGTTAAAAAGATCATCCCTGTCGGTGTGCCAAATATTGCATGGATTTCGATTGCAGCAATCTTTGCAGCCCTGCCATTCATGCCGATGGCCGACTATGTAATTGCAGCAACTGATAAACTTGGATTACTACCTTTAATTACACCGGCTCTAGCCTATGCAGGTATTGCAATTTCGAAGTCTGAGGTAAGTTTGTTTAAGCAATCAGGTGTCAAAATCATGATTATTGCTTTACTGACTTTTACAGGAACTTACTTAGGTTCAGTCATTATTGCAGATGCTTTGTTGTGATGGGATGTAAAGTAATAAACCCACTAGATAAGGGTTATCTAGTGGGTTTATTGTTTTTCAAATATGTACCGGTACATACCTAAGTCTTATCAAGTTTGAGATTGAGTGATCTTGGCTTGGGTTTCCATTTTTTTGACTCATCATCATAATCCCACATCTCATTAAATAAAGGTGTTATGCTTAATTCTTCTTGAAATGCAAGCTTTTTGTAAATTAAATCAATAGTAGTCAACATAAGATGTATATATTCATTATCCTCCATGCTTCGAAATGAGATATGGATAGGGCTCACTGCTCCAGGGTCTAAAATAGGTATGTATTTTAAGTCTGTCATATGAATTGCGCGACTGTTTTGTGGTACAACACAGACGCCTGAGCCTGATGCGGCAATGCCCAGAGCCAGGCGGATACCTGAAACCGAATCTGTATGATCAATGGTTAAACCGTGTTCATAAAAGATTGATTTAATGTGGGTGGCGAATGTATATCCGGGCGTGTCAGGAAATAGCAAAACTAACTCATCAACTATATCTGCCAAATATACTCCACTTTCATTTTGCGCAAGTGGATGTGACTTATGAACCGCCAATACCAAAGGTTCATTTCTAAGAAGAATGCGCTTAACAATTGGATCGCTAAAACTTAATCGACCAAAACCAACATCAATATCGCCTTTTTTCAGAGCCTCTACTTGTTCAAAAGTATTAATTTCAATAAATTCAATTTGTAAATGTGGGGCAAGCTGACGAAATTGATAAATAATTTGAGGTAGTAGGCCTAGCAAGAGAGAACCAGTAAAGCCCAACCTAAGTTTGCGATCCGAAGTACCCGTGCGACGCGTCATTGCAACCATTTGGTCAATATTGTTCAGGATGCGTTTGGCGTATTGATAAAAAAATTTACCGGCATCTGTAGGCTCAATGGGTCTACTATTTCGATTGAGCAAAGGAGTGCCAAGCTCATCTTCCAAGTTGTTGATTTGTCTACTTAGAGGGGGTTGGGCAATGAACAAGCGTTCGGAGGCTTTGGTGAAACTCTGTTCCTCAACCACTGCAACAAAATAGCGTAAATGTCTTATATCCATATAGTCAAAACCTTTTCTAAACATGTAATGGTTGCTTGAAAATACCACAACGAAGTAAGTTTTGCAATTTAAATACTGAATGAAGAGCAATAAAAATAGGATACTTAAAAAGTATAATTTTATACAAATTAAGTCTTTGAATTAAATCTCTTTAAAGGTTATTTTATCACCATGGTGTTTTTTTTAAACAAGCAAGGAGCTGTTATATGCAGATGGAGAAAGTGGATATTCAATCCGTAATTGATCAAGCGAAATTTTCAGGGTTTCATTGGAAGGTTTTGCTTTGGTGTTTAGCAATTATCATCTTTGATGGTTATGACTTAGTGATTTATGGTGTTGCACTGCCATTATTAATGGAGCAATGGCAGTTAACCTCTGTGCAAGCTGGATGGTTGGCTAGTTCCGCTTTATTTGGCATGATGTTTGGGGCAATTGCTTTTGGAACGCTCTCCGACAAGCTTGGACGCAAATTAACAATCATGCTGTGTGTATTCCTGTTTAGTGGCTTTACCTTTTTGGGTGCGTTTGCAGAATCTCCGACCCAATTTGCGATTTTGAGATTTATTGCAGGTTTGGGTATTGGTGGGGTTATGCCCAATGTTGTATCACTAACGACAGAGTATGCACCGAAGCGCATCAAAAGCACTTTGGTGGCTGTTATGTTTAGTGGATATGCTATTGGTGGTATGGCTTCGGCATTATTGGGAAAAGTATTAGTACCTCAGTTTGGCTGGGAAATTATGTTTATGATTGCTGGTATTCCGATTTTGTTATTGCCGATTTTGTGGGTAATGCTTCCAGAGTCATTATTGTATTTAAAACAAAAGAACAAAGATGAAGAAGTTACTATAATGCTTAAAAAGCTCGAACCCTCATTGGTAGGTAAAGAGTTTGTGGTAGCACCACTTGAGGAAGTCGGAGGAGATGCTGCGCCATTAAAAGCGTTATTCCAGAAAAATCGAGCCACCAGCACGATCATGTTTTGGATGGCATTCTTTATGTGTCTATTAATGGTATATGCTTTAGGCAATTGGCTACCAAAATTAATGATTCAGGCGGGTTATTCATTGGGTGCAAGTATGCTGTTCTTGTTTGCGCTAAATATTGGCGGAATGATCGGTGCTATTGGTGGAGGTATGTTGGCTGATAAATTTCATCTGAAACCAGTTTTGGTTGCGATGTTTGTTATGGGTGCTGGATCACTTGTTTTACTTGGATTTAATAGCCCGCCGATTGTATTGTATACGCTGATTGCTATCGCAGGCGCAGCAACAATCGGATCTCAGATTTTATTATACACCTTTGTTGCGCAATACTATCCTTCTGCTGTCCGTTCAACAGGCATGGGTTGGGCATCAGGTATTGGTCGAGTTGGTGCTATTGTGGGACCTGTTTTGACGGGAGCTTTATTGGCGTATCAATTACCACATCAAATGAACTTTATGGCAATCGCCATACCAGGCATCATTGCAGCCATTGCTGTCTTTATGGTGAATCTCTCCAGTGCTCAACAAAACTGAGAGTTGGATGACAAAAAGCCGGATTTGGAAATAAATCCGGCTTTTCTAATTATTTGAACAATATACCTTTTAGGTATATAAAAATACAAAAAGAGTCTTGGACAAGTAGTTTGTAGTGATTTAAAGTATATATCAAGCAGTTTATCGCTCAAGGATTTATAAAATATGTATCAATCTGTAGAAACGTTTATCCTAGATATTCCAACCATCAGGCCGCACAAGCTGCCTATGACAACCATGCAAGTACAAACATTGGTGCTTGTCAAAATCACAGCTGCTGACGGCACGGTGGGTTGGGGTGAGGCGACAACCATTGGCGGACTTGGCTATGGGGAAGAAAGTCCAGAAAGCATCAAAACCAATATTGATACTTATTTTGCCCCTTTGGTGCTAACCAGTAAGGCTAAAAACATCGCGCAACTGCGTAAACTTATCAATCAGTCTATCAATGGCAATCGCTTTGCCAAATGTGCTGTACAAACAGCCCTGCTAGACATTTGGGCAAAACAGCTAAATCTACCTTTAAGTGAAGTGTTAGGCGGTCGCTTGCGTGACAGCGTACCTGTCTTGTGGGTCTTGGCATCAGGTGATACCGATAAGGATATTGCCGAAGCTAAGGCAATGATTGAAAAAAAACGGCACAACATTTTTAAACTCAAAATCGGAGCTAAGTCTGTCAAAGAAGATGTCGCCCACGTCATCGCCATCAAAAAAGCCCTAGGCGATAGTGCTAGCATTCGCGTAGATGTCAATCGTGCATGGAGTGAGCTTGAGTGCATTGATGGCATCGCTAAGCTCCAAGATGGTGGCATTGATTTAATTGAGCAGCCTTGTGCAATTAATCAAATTGATACTCTAACTAGATTAACCAAACGATTCGATGTTGCAATTATGGCTGATGAAGTGTTAACAGGTCCCGATAGTGCGTACAAGCTTGCCAAGTGTCATGCTGCAGATGTGTTTGCTGTTAAAATTGAACAGTCCGGTGGGCTTTTAGAGGCTTGTGAAGTTGCTAATATTGCACGCTTGGCGGGGATTGATGTTTATGGTGGCACTATGTTAGAGGGGGCCGTTGGTACGATTGCATCTGCACATGTGTTTAGCACCTTTGAATCATTACCTTATGCAACAGAGTTGTTTGCACCATTACTTCTAACGAAAGAGATTTTGACAACGCCTTTGGTGTATAGCGATTTTGAGTTACAAGTACCAAAAGATGCAGGGCTTGGAATTGAGATTGATGAGACTAAGGTAAAGGAATTGACAAGAAAATAGCTTTACAAATAGGAGAAAGTGATGCTTTATCATGTAAAAATGGATGTAAAAATCCCGTTGGATATGCCAAAAGAAACTGCAGATGCTATCAAAGCAACCGAAAAAGCCTACTCCCAAGAATTGCAACGCCAAGGCAAATGGCGTCATTTGTGGCGTATTTCAGGGCAGTATGCCAATATCAGTATTTTTGATGTGGACAACCATGAAGAGCTACACACCATTTTACAAGGCTTGCCCCTATATCCTTATATGAGCCTTGAAATTACACCGCTTAATCGTCACCCCTCTTCTATCAAAGAAGACGACAGCTAAAAACACTGTGGGCTATGACACAGTCAAAACCATAGCAAGGTAATAAGGAAATGATAGCCAGCTTCTGCCAGCTATTAACAATCACTCAACAGTAATATGGAGTATGTTATGAACCGTCAACAAATTGATGCATTGGTCAAAAAAATGAATGTGGATACCGCCACAGGTGAGGTGGATGCGCGTGTACAAGAGATTGTGGTACGTCTTCTGGGCGACTTATTTGAAGCCATTGTGGATTTGAATATCACCCAAACCGAGCTTTGGAAAGGCATGGAGTATATTGCTGATTTGGGGCAAGCTAACGAAGTGGGTTTGCTTGTGCCAGGTTTGGGGCTTGAACATTTTATGGATTTATTAGAAGATGCCAAAGATGAGCAAGCTGGTGTTGAAAAAGGTGGCACACCTCGCACCATTGAAGGTCCTTTGTATGTGGCAGGCGCTCCTGAATCTGTTGGCTTTGCGCGCATGGACGATGGCGCTGAATCTGACAGTGTGGACACACTTATCATTGAAGGCGTGGTCACTGATGTGGACGGTAATATCATCCCCAATGCCAAGGTTGAAATGTGGCACGCCAACGGCAAAGGTAACTACTCATTCTTTGATAAATCACAGTCTGATTTCAACCTTCGTCGTACCATTTATACCGATGAAAACGGCAGCTACAAAGCCCAAACCACCATGCCTGTTGGCTATGGCTGCCCACCCAATGGTCCAACCCAAGCTTTATTGACGCTTTTGGGTCGTCATGGACAACGTCCATCACACGTACATTACTTTATCACGGCTGATGGCTATCGCAAACTCACTACACAATTTAATATTGAAGGTGATAAATATCTTTGGGAGGACTTTGCCTTTGGTACTCGTGAAGGCTTGGTTGTAACCGCTGTGGATGTCACTGATGAAGCGCAAATCAAAGCCAATAATCTGAACAAACCTTTTAAGCACATTCGCTTTGATTTTAAACTCACACGAGACACCCAAACTGCCCCAAGCACCGAAGTTGATCGCAGACGCGCTCAAGGCTGATGCCTTTTATCATCAGCTGGGCTGACGGATAGCCTGGTTGATGATATCTAAGTTCAGCCAGCTTAACAAGGAGAAATAATTATGCCGCGCATTCCTGTCATTAATACAAGCCATCTTGACCGAATCAACGAGCTTTTGGTTGAAAATCAAGAAACGGGTGAATATAAGGTTCATCGCTCTGTATTTACCGATCAAACCTTATTTGATCTTGAAATGAAATACATTTTTGAGGGGAATTGGGTGTATTTGGCGCATGAAAGCCAAATTCCCGAAATTAATGATTATTATACGACACATATCGGACGCCAGCCAATCATTATTGCACGCAATAAAGACGGTGAATTAAATGCAATGATTAATGCTTGTTCGCATCGAGGGGCCCAGCTTTGTCGATACAAAAAAGGCAATAAGTCATCATATACTTGCCCATTCCATGGTTGGACATTTAATAATTCAGGCAAATTGCTAAAGGTGAAAGATCCGAAAGATGCCGGCTATCCAGAAAGCTTCAATAAAGATGGCTCCCATGATCTAAAAAAAGTCGCTCGTTTTGAAAGCTATAAAGGATTCTTGTTTGGTAGCTTAAACCCTGATGTATTGCCATTACAGGAGTATTTAGGTGAGGCAACCAAAATCATTGATATGATTGTTGATCAAGCAAAAGATGGCCTGGAGGTGCTTCGTGGTTCGTCAACATATACCTACGAAGGCAATTGGAAGCTTACCGCAGAAAATGGTGCTGATGGATATCATGTTACAGCAGTGCATTGGAACTATGCAGCAACCACTCAACAGCGCAAAGAAAAACAAGCAGGTGAAGATAAAATCCGTGCCATGAGTGCAGGTGGCTGGGGTAAGCAGGGCGGCGGTTCTTATGGCTTTGAGCATGGTCATATGCTGCTTTGGACTCAGTGGGCAAATCCAGAGAATCGTCCAAATTATGCCCAGTTTGATTCTTATAAAGAGCTGTATGGCGAAGCGATGGCAAAATGGATGATTGAGAGATCGCGCAACCTTTGCCTGTATCCAAATGTCTATCTAATGGATCAGTTTGGTTCGCAAATCCGTGTTTTACGCCCATTATCTGTCAATAAAACCGAAGTTACAATTTACTGCATTGCTCCAAAGGGGGAGGATGTAGAAAATCGCAAACGTCGTATTCGTCAGTATGAAGATTTCTTTAATGCATCTGGCATGGCAACCCCAGATGACCTGGAAGAATTCCGTTCTTGCCAAGTTGGCTATGCAGGCATTGAGGTTGAGTGGAATGATATGTGTCGAGGTGCTAATCACTGGGTGTATGGCGCTGATGAGTTTGCAAAAGAAATTGGCCTCAAACCAAAGCTTAGCGGTGTTAAAACTGAAGATGAAGGTCTATATCTGGCCCAGCATGAGCACTGGATGGAAGTCATGAAGCAGGCTATTAAAAATGAGCGAGAGTTGGAATCGGGAGGTGTTGCATGAGTTTAGTGTCTGTAGAATTACATCATAAGATTAGCCAATTTTTGTACAAAGAGGCTAGATTTTTGGATGATGAACAATGGGATGATTGGCTAGAGTGTTACGCTCCTAAAGCTTCCTTTTGGATGCCTGCGTGGGATGATGATGATACACTAGTCACTGATCCAATGTCTGAAATTTCCTTGATTTATTATCCAGATCGGCAGGGTCTTGAAGACCGCGTTTTCCGTATTAAAACCGAGCGTTCGTCAGCGACAATTCCAGATACGCGCACAAATCACAACATTCATAACATTGAGGTTGAGAGTATTGATGGCGGTAAGGCTATTGTACGATTCAACTGGCAGACATCAAGTTTTCGCTATAAAACCATGTATCAATATTTTGGCATCTCTCGATACGTGATTGATATCTCTATCGATGAATTCAAGATTCTGAGTAAGTATGTCGTACTGAAAAATGATTACATCCATCAGGTAATTGATATTTATCATATTTGATTAAATCAAGCCTGACTTTTGATTAATTTAATGCGCTTGTCCTACTTTTAGGATGGGCGAGCGCTTTTACAAATATTAAAATCAGCAAGATAGGGATATTTAGTTATGAGCCACAATGTTGCTTTACAATTTGAAGATGGTGTTACTCACTTTATCCAAGTTAATGATGGCGAAGTTTTGTCCGACGCTGCTTATCGACAAAAGATGAACATTCCGCTAGATTGTCGAGATGGGGCATGTGGTACTTGCCGTGCATTTTATGAGTCAGGAACTTATGAGATGGATGCGGATATGTATATCGAGGATGCCTTAAGTGAAGAAGATGCCCAAAATGGATTTGTGTTGGCTTGTCAGTGCTATCCAACCTCTGATTCAGTTGTTCAAATCTTGGCAAGCTCCACTGTATGCAAAACTGAAATTCAAACATTTTCAGGCAGTCTAAACAACCTGCAAAAAGTGTCTGATAGTACGATCTCTTTTGAAATTGAGCTTGATGAGAGCGAGCCAGAAATTAATTTCTTGGCGGGGCAGTATGTCAATGTGGAGATACCAGGACTTGGTGAAGCGCGATCTTATTCATTTAGCTCAAAACCTGGTGACCGAAAAACCAGTTTTGTCGTGAGAAATGTTCCTAATGGTAAGATGAGCTCATTTTTGACCAATTCTGCACAAATTGGCGATAAAATGAAATTTACCGGTCCTTTTGGTAGTTTTTATTTGCGACAAATTGTTCGACCGACCTTATTTTTAGCAGGTGGAACTGGTATAGCCCCATTTCTATCCATGCTGAAAGTATTGGATGAAAAAGGCTCTGAGCAACCAGTGCGCATGGTATTTGGTGTTACAAATGATGATGATCTGGTTGGGCTTGATGTTTTGGAGTTGTTCAAACAAAAGCACAGTTGGTTTGATTATCGCACGGTCGTCGCGAATGAAAAATCATCTCATGAAAGAAAGGGTTATGTGATTGCTCATATTGATGATTATTGGTTAAATGCAGGGAATGTGGATATTTATTTGTGTGGTCCCGTGGCAATGGTTAATTCAGTAAAAGACTGGCTGGACAATCAGAATATCTCAGTTCAGAATTTCTTGTTTGAGAAGTTTTCTGCCAATTGACTGCAAATGCTTATTTATAATAAATGGATTGTCCCCGTAATGCATTACGATTATATTTGATAGCATAGCCATGTTGGATTTTTTGACATCTATTATCAACAGGAGTGAATATGTCTCTTGCTAATCCAATCACCATCAATTCTCAGCATTTAAGAGATGTTATGGATGAACAGTCGTATTTTTGCAACATTCGCCATACCATACATCAATATCCCGAGTTGGGGTTTGAGGAGGTTAAAACCAGCAATTTAATTGTCGAGATGCTCACCAAATGGGGTTACACCGTACATCAAGGGTTGGCCAAAACAGGCGTTGTGGCAACTTTGAAAAATGGCAATGGTAATAAAACAATCGGTTTGCGTGCCGATATGGACGCCCTGCCAATTATCGAAAACACTGGCAAACCTTATCAGAGCCGAATTACAGGCAAGTTTCATGGCTGTGGACATGATGGCCATAGCACAATCTTGCTTGCATGTGCCAAACAGCTTGCCAAAACTAAAAATTTTAATGGCATTGTGCATTTGATTTTTCAACCTGCTGAAGAATTATTGTATGGTGGACGCGTCATGCTAGAGGATGGTTTATTTGACCAATTTCCTTGCGATGTAATTTTTGCAATGCATAATATGCCACGACTAAATGCTGGCGAGTTTTATTTTAAAACTGGGGCAATAATGGCATCATCTGATACTATTCATGTCCATGTTAAGGGGGTGGGTAGTCATGGTGCCATGCCAGAATATGGCATTGATGCAACGCTAGTGGCTTGTCATATCGCGATCGCACTGCAAAGTATCGTCTCTCGTAATGTCAGTCCACTAGATCAAGCAGTCATCACAGTAGGGCAGCTAATATCAGGAAATTTGCCAAATGTCGTAAATGATAGTGCTTTATTAAAATTAAGCGTTCGAACATTAAATCCCAAAGTGCGTCAAAATGTACTAAAACGCATTAAGGAAGTGGTTGATTTTCAGTCTCAGAGCTTTGGAGCAATTGCAGAAATTGAGCATGTGAATGGCTGCCCGCCTACTATCAATGGAAATGAAGCCACTGCTTTTGCCATTAAAGTTGCTCAAAATCTAGTTGGGATAGATAAAGTACATACTGACATCTCTCCACTGATGAGTAGTGAAGATTTTGCCTTTATGTTAGAAGCCAATCCTAATGGAAATTACTGCTTTGTAGGAAATGGTGGCGAAGAGGAAGCGTGCATGGTACACAACTCCGCTTATGACTTCAATGATGAAATTATTGCACCGGCAGCAGCCTACTTCTGCGGATTGGTTGAAAACTATTTAAAGGATTAAGAAAAGGGCTTTTCACATGGGTATATCTTCTCAAACTCAAGAATTGAAGCAATTCCACGGAAATGACAAACTGTTGATCGGCATGGTGCTTGGCGTACTAACATTTTGGTTATTTTACCAATCTATTTTTAATGTAGTTCCATCCATTCAACAAGATCTGAACATGAATGATTCATCGCTAAACGCTGTTATCAGTTTGGGGTCGCTGTTTTCTGGGTGTTTTATTATTTTAATGGGTGGCCTTGCGGATCGTTTTGGTCGAGTACGTCTAACTTATATCGGCTTTGCCTTAAATATCCTTGCCTGTTTGGTTCTGTATTTTAGCAATTCAGCATTTACCTTTGGCATTGGTCGCATATTACAAGGGTTGTCATCAGCCTGTATTATGCCAGCAACTTTATCCATTATCAAAAATTATTATCATGGTGCTGCAAGACAGCGAGCATTTAGCTTTTGGTCTATCGGTTCGTTTGGCGGATCGGGATTATCATCTTTTGTTGGTGGGGCGATTGCAACCCTTATGGGGTGGAAAAGTATTTTCTTGCTATCTATTGCCATCTCTATCATTGGTGCATTACTCATCAAAGACACACCAGAAAGTAAGTCAAACAAAATAAGTGTCGGTCGTTACGATTATATCGGATTATTTAGCTGCATTTTAGGTTTATTGTCATTAAATTTACTAATTACCAAAGGTTTTCGATTGGGCTTGACGCATCAATTTACTTTAATAATGCTTACAGGTGCGGTCATGATGAGTATTGTGTTCTTTCGTACCGAAATACGCCAACAATCCAATGCATTTCTTGACTTCTCACTATTTAGAAGTCGCGGATATAGTGGGGCTTGTCTGTCCAATTTTCTACTAAACTGCATGGCAGGCACAATTATTATTATCAATACCTATTTGCAACAAGGGCATGGGCTAACAGCTTTTGAGGCAGGTGTAAAATCATTAGGCTATGTGGCAATGGTAATGATTATGATCCGCGTTAGTGAGAAGCTACTACATAAATTTGGCTACAAAATACCTATGTGGCTTGGTACAGTGATTACTACCATAGGCACTCTGGGATTGTCCATGACTTTTGTTTCACATGAAATTTATATGTGGTGGGTAATCATCTCTTTTGCTATCTTTGGACTTGGTCTAGGCTGCTACTCAACGCCAGCAGCGGATTGTGCCATGGTGAATGTCCCAATGGACAAGGCTGGTGTTGCAGCTGGCGTGTTCAAAATGGCAAGTGCTTTGGGTGCTTCGTTTGGCATTGCGACTGGTGCAACAATCTTTAGCGTTTTCAAAAATGGCAATATCCATGTGGCTGCCCAATATGCTTTATTAACCATGGTGTTTTTTGGCATATTAGCAACTCTTGTGGTAACAGTCATCATCCCCAAGGCTTCGATAAAGCCAGAACAAACATAAACAATTTATTCATGCAAGGAGTAGCTTTATGTTACGAAATAAACGATTTAAAGGTAAGGTGATTATTGTTACAGGGGCTGCACAAGGAATTGGCAGGGGCGTTGCTCTGCAAATTGCCAAAGAGTCTGGGCGTGTTGTGCTGGTAGACCGTTCTGATTATGTAAATGAAGTGGCCCAGGAAATTAAGAATCTTGGCGGCAAGGCAATTGCCATTCGGGCAGATCTTGAGGCTTTTAGCGATGCCTGTCAGATGGTTGAGCAAACTTTAAAAAAATATAAAAAAATCGACATTCTTATTAATAATGTTGGTGGTGCAATTTGGATGAAACCTTTTGAAGAGTTTACAGAACATGAAATTATTCAGGAAATCAATCGATCGTTATTTCCCACGCTGTGGTGTTGTCGTGCAGTATTGCCATCAATGATTAATCAGCAATCTGGCATTATTGTCAATATTTCATCTATTGCAACGCGGGGTATTAATCGTTTGCCCTATTCAGCCGCCAAAGGTGGCATCAACGCTCTAACCGCCTCCTTGGCTTTTGAACATGCCAAAAATGGCATTCGCGTAAATGCAGTAGCAACTGGCGGTACCGAAGCACCGCCGAGAAAAGTACCCAGAAATACACAAGAGCAATCCCCTCAAGATAAAGAATGGATGCAACAAGTGATTGAGCAGACAATTGATCGCACTTTTTTGGGTAGATATGGCACAATTGATGAGCAGGTAAATGCCATTTTATTCTTGGCATCTGATGAATCATCATATATAACTGGTACTGTGGTACCAGTCGGTGGGGGTGATCAGGGTTAACCAGAGACTGACAGGGAGTGTCTTATGAGTTGGATAGAAGGGCTGCTTAAAGACTGGTCGTTATCTGCAACTATTGCCGGATTTTTGGCGGTAGCGATATCCTATGCTGGGCCGCTTGTGATTGTATTTCAAGCGGGTCAGCAAGCCGGTCTTGATAATGACATGATGATTTCTTGGATATGGGCGATATCCATAGGTTCAGCTTTGGCCAGTATTGCGCTGTCTCTTTATTACAGAATACCAGTTTTATTAGCTTGGTCGATTCCTGGAACGGTATTACTTCTTGATCTATTGCCGCAAATGACCCTATCGGAAATGGTGGGCGCCTACATTTTAACATCGGTAATTAGCTTAGTGATAGGCGCAAGTGGATATTTTGACAAGCTATTATCATGGATTCCTCAGGGGGTGGCAGCTGGTATGATGGTGGGGATATTACTAAATTTTGGCTTACAGATTTTTAACTCTGCTTCTAGCTCACCTACGTTAGTTTTTACTATGTTGATTGTGTATTTAATTGGTAGAAGTGTTAGTCCTAGGTATGTCATTTTCTGGGTCTTACTCTCTGGTCTTGTGGCTGCGTATTGTCTAGAGGGGTTTGGTGATACTGAGATTGGTTTTTCAATAGCCAAGCCTCAGGTTATTGCCCCGGATATCTCGTGGCAGGCGATATTAAACCTGGCGGTGCCACTGGTTATTCTGAATTTTACAGGGCAATTTTTGCCAGGCATGGCTTTATTGCGGTTGAATGATTATCAAATGTCAAGCAAGCCTGTCATTAATACCGCAAGTTTGACATCCTTGGTAATTGCTCCATTTGGTGGAATTAGTATCGTGCAGGCAGCGGTGACAGCAACTTTATGCATGGGTAAAGAATGCCATGAGCAATCAAGTCAACGATATATTGGCGGAGTTGCTAACGGTTTATTTTATCTGTTAGGAGCGTTATTTGCAGGCAGTTTAGTTGGGTTATTTGAAATCCTTCCATCGGCATTGATTGGAGCTTTGGCTGGTTTGGCCTTACTTGGTGCATTGCTGAATAATCTATCAATAGCCATGCAAGTTTCTGCACAGAAAGAAGCAGCTTTGATTACCTTTTTGACAACCGCTTCGGATATTAGCTTGCTTGGCTTGAGTTCGGTATTCTGGGGCGTGGTTATTGGAATGATTAGCTACTTTATTTTAAATGGGCGAATTTTTAAAAAGGATATCGCATGATAAACAAACACACAAGACTTGGTGATGCCATTAGCCACATCAAAGATGGCTCAACTATTATGATTGGTGGCTTTGGCACCGCGGGACAGCCAGCTGAATTGATTGATGGCTTGATTGAGCTTGGCGTCAAAGGTCTAACGATTATCAGCAATAATGCAGGCAATGGCAACTATGGACTTGCCAAGCTACTAAAAACAGGGGCGGTGGATAAGGTGATTTGCTCTTTCCCGCGTCAAGCTGATTCTTGGGTCTTTGATGAGCTGTATTTATCAGGAAAAATTGAGCTTGAACTGGTGCCACAAGGCAATTTGGCATGTCGCATTCAGGCGGCTGGTATGGGTCTTGGCGCGATTTTTACGCCCACAGGCTATGGCACGCTTCTGGCAGAAGGTAAAGAAACTCGCCATCTTGATGGCAAAGACTATGTACTAGAGATGCCCATCAAGGCTGACTTTGCCCTGATTAAGGCACACCAAGGTGACCGCTGGGGCAATCTGGTGTATCGTAAATCAGCACGCAATTTTGGTCCTATCATGGCAATGGCAGCCGCCACAACCATTGCCCAAGTGTCAGAGGTGGTAGAGCTTGGCAAACTTGATCCTGAGTACATCATCACCCCTGGTATTTTTGTGCAATATGTTGTAGAGGCTACTCCTTCATCACCCACCAAGACAGGAGCATAATATGTACCAAAAACTAAGCAGAGATGACATTGCCAAGCGCGTCGCCAAAGACATTCCAGAAGGCGCTTATGTCAATTTGGGAATTGGACTACCCACCAAAATCGCCAATTTTCTACCCAAAGACAAAGAAATCTTTTTGCATTCTGAAAATGGCTTACTTGCCTTTGGTGAAGCACCCGCTAAAGGCGAGGAAGATGATGAGCTGATTAATGCAGGCAAAGAATATGTGACCATGCTCACAGGGGGGGCGTTTTTCCATCATGGGGATAGCTTTGCTATGATGCGAGGCGGACATTTGGATATTTGTGTACTTGGGGCATTTCAAGTGGCGCAAAATGGCGACCTTGCCAACTGGCACACAGGTGCCAAAGATGCCGTACCTGCGGTTGGTGGGGCGATGGATTTGGCAGTTGGTGCAAAAAAAGTATTTGTCACCACCGAGCATACCACCAAAACAGGCACTCCCAAAATTGTCAAAGAGCTTAGCTATCCTGTAACTGGTAAAGCCTGCGTGGACAGAATTTATACCGATTTATGTGTCATTGATGTAACTGCTGACGGCTTAAAGGTCATTGAGATGGTGGACGGCTTAAGCTTTGATGAATTACAAAGCCTAACAGGGGCAGTCTTAATTGATTCAACTGTTTAACTTTTAAGGAAGATAGTCATGGAAACTGCTTATATTATTGATGCCATTCGTACACCGTTTGGTCGGTATGGTGGGTCGCTTGCCAGTGTGCGAGCTGATGATTTGGGGGCAATCGTTTTAAAGGCAATGATGCAGCGTAATCCCCAAGTGGATTTTTCCCAAATTGATGATGTGATTTTCGGCTGTGCCAACCAAGCAGGTGAGGACAATCGCAATGTCGCGCGCATGGCAAGTCTGTTGGCAGGTCTGCCTGTAGAAGTGCCAGCCACCACCATCAACCGCTTGTGCGGTTCATCCTTGGATGCCCTTGCTTATGCTAATCGCGCCATCAAATCAGGCGAAGCACATATTATTATCGCAGGTGGTGTGGAGAGTATGAGTCGTGCTCCATTTGTGATGGGCAAAGCTGAGACCGCCTTTGGTCGCGCTCAGAAGATTGAAGACACCACCATGGGTTGGCGTTTTATAAACCCAAAACTTGAAGAAATGTACGGTGTAGACACTATGCCACAAACGGCTGAAAATGTTGCCGAATTATTTAAAATCAGTCGCATCGACCAAGATAAATTCGCACTGCGCAGCCAAACTTTGACCAAGCTTGCCCAGGATCGGGGGTTCTTTGATAAAGAAATCATTGCCGTGACCTTTCCACAGCGTAAAGGTGAGCCTGTTATCGTGGACAAAGATGAGCATCCACGAGCAACAAGTCTTGATGCGTTGGCAAAACTAAAACCTGTTGTCAAAGCAGATGGTACGGTTACAGCAGGTAATGCCTCGGGTATTAATGATGGTGCGGGGTCGGCTTTAATCGCCTCTGATTTTGCGGTACAAAAATTTGGTCTGACACCTAGAGCCAAGATTATTGCCAGTGCCACAGCTGGTATTGAGCCAAGCATCATGGGTTTTGCCCCTGTGCCAGCAATCAAAAAATTATTGGCAAAAACTGGCTTAACACTCAATGACATGGATGTGATCGAATTAAATGAAGCCTTTGCCGCCCAAGCGCTCGCATGTACTCGTGCCTTGGGGATTAATGATGACGACCCGCGTCTCAATCCCAATGGCGGAGCGATTGCTTTGGGGCATCCTCTTGGGGCATCTGGTGCAAGACTTGTTACTACAGCCTTAAATCAGCTTGAGGCCATCAATGGAAAATATGCACTGTGTAGTATGTGTATTGGTGTGGGGCAAGGTATCGCAATGATTATTGAGCGTGTTTAATAATTTGATTAGGAGATTATTATGCCGTATTGTCAAACCAAAGATGGGCAAATTTTTTATCAAACCTTTGGGAATAAAAGTAACCCTGCCTTGATTTTTTCCAATTCTTTAGGCACTGACCATACCATGTGGCAGCCACAAGTTGATGCATTGCAAGATAAATTTTTTATTGTTGCCTATGATACTCGTGGACATGGAAAATCAGATGTGCCAAAAGGAAGTTATACTATTAATGATTTGGGTGGGGATGTCATCGCTTTATTAAATGAATTATCCATCCAAAAAGCTAACTTTTGTGGCATTTCTATGGGTGGATTGACAGGGTTGTGGCTTGCCATTCATCAACCTGGGCACTTTGATAAAATTATTGTTAGTAATACCGCTGCCAAAATTGGGCAAGAAAGCGCTTGGCAGGATAGGGCGAAGCTTGTGCTTGAGCATGGGCTTGAAAGTGTTGCCAGTTCAGCTCCTTCTCGTTGGTTTAGCGAGAGTTTTGTTGCTCGGAATGGAGATACTGTTGATCGATTGATTAAAAATTTGTCCAATCAAAGTGCCGAAGGTTATTCGGCTTGTTGTCAAGCTTTAGCTATAGCTGATGTGAGAGATGAACTTAAAGAAATTAAGCTGCCTATTTTATCAATCGGTGGAGAATTGGATCCAGTTACCACTGTTAGTGATGCCCAATATATTGTCGATAATGTATCGGGAGCTATTCTTGCAACCATTCAAGCGTCGCATATCGCAAATATAGAGCGCCCCGATGATTTTAATAAAATAATTGAAGGTTTTGTGAGTGGCTAAACTTTTTTGATTTTCAAAGATAAGAGTCGGTGTTTGGGTGTCGTCCCTTATCTTAAATATTGAAAGTTACATATGTTGTATTGTGGTAATAATGCTGGGTTTTCTTGGGTTTTTGGATTGTCATAAATTTGATGGCTATCTCAATTATCTAAAGATGTGTACGCTGTCATCTGAGCATAAATAAATTCAGGCACCATACAAAATTTAGGTTCTCCATCTCTTATGATAGCAATCACATCTTTTTCGACAACTTCCATCCAGTAATCAAAGTTCCCTTCTAATTCTGATATTTCGATGTAGTGTTTGGGTGTATAGTCTTGAAGTGTCAGCTTTTGGGGTGTAGTTCACGCCAGACTAGCATATTCTTGGTTGGGAAATGTTCTTTTTTGCCAACCTATCTTTTAGCTGCTGTTCAATTATATTCCAAGCAAAAGGATCTAATGGATCACCAATACCATGCTTATAAGCAACAAAGGATCTGTTGCAGTTGGTTTGACAATCCAAGGTAAAAATATATTTTTTTGGGGCTGTACTAAATTAGCCTAAATCCCACGCCATTTTCTCAGCATCTTAAGCTGGTTAGATGGTGTTCCATAGTTAAAACGAAACTCACATTCTTTGATAAAAAGATGAAAGTGTTTCTTGTCAATGCCATTGTACTTTCTTAAAACACGCTTGCCTTTGCGAACACCGCCAAAATAGCTTTCATCAAGCTCTATTTTGCCATCAAACAATTCTTTAGCCTCAAGATTAAGGTGGTATTCTATTATGATAGAATAAAGCTGCTGAATTTGGGTGTATTTGTAGTAAATCAGCTGCCGAACGAGCAGTAACTTCAAGTACAAAAAATTCAAGCAGTCTTTTTTGTACTTTTTTACTTAGTTTACAATGGGTTATCTTCATAAGACCAGTATAACATGAGAGTTATTCTAGTACAGCCCAAAAGGATATGCTCTTTGGAGGCGGGGAGGGGGTAGAGTATTGTCTACCGCTGCAGATACACCAAGAGGTCTTCCTGACAACATGATGGTATTTAGAAAACGATGAAAAAATTCTATTATTTCGCTGTTATTGTATCAATTATTTTTATTTCTTTAATTTTTTATAGGTTCCAAAATATGAGTATGCATTTGTTTACAAAACAGCAGGAAACCCCCATCTCATTTAATGAAATATCCTTAATAGTTGAGGAACAATACAATGATTTTTAAAAATCATTAACTGATGAAACGACTATTGAAGTGCCAATTATTCTGAATAACCTACAATTTGATAAAACTGTTAAGTTGTCAATCTACTCATCTTTGGAAGCTCAAGAAATTTATTTTGGCGATTTTAATGAACGCATTGTTTTGATTATTCCAGAATATTATGTATATAAAGAAGGGGTTGGGATGTTTTAAATTTTGCCATTTTTGATAAAAGTACATCAACTATTTATAATTTGACACAGGAAGTGCCCAATAAATTTTGGGTAAAAAATAAACAGATTAAGGTAAATTTTTTTAAAAACCCTCAAAAGTATGACGAGAATAATTTAATCAATTATCAAGTTGAATTAACCGATATTCAAAACTAAGGCTAAAAATCAACGACCAAGGCATCTTCCTCACCACCCCAAACACCTTTCAAGTTAAGAGTAATGAGAAGGTGATGGAAGGAGGGGAGAGGGTGAGGTATGAGGTACCGAGGTTGCCTAGGTTTGGTGAGTATTATTTACACTTTGTGATGAAAGATGAATATAATAACCTTCTTTCGGGTAAAAATTATATTTTATATAATGACAAAGGCGAAATAGTAAAAACAGGCGTACTTGATGAAGAAGGTAAAACTTCAGTTCTACATGATAATTTGGAGAAAGAGTACTATATTCATGTGCTAGATGGCGAAAATTAGAATAGGAGTAGATATATGCTAAGCCCAAACCCTAAGAAAAATATTTATGCACAGTTGCGTATTATGATTAAACCACCTCTTAAAGCAGATAATTTTCGTTGCACTGTCATTGCCACGAAATTTGCTTACTTTGTTGGTGCAATAAGAAAAAATAGCCAACCAATCATTGTAAGAGGTGTTCAGTTTAAAAGAAACTCGAAACATGATAAAAAAGGTTATTTGGCAATCGAAATAGATCCTGTTGTGCTTTTTGAATCTAAGACTGATATAACCAAAGTCCAATACAGCCCAAACGACAGGGGTGGTATTGTTAAATTTCAGATATACCAAAAGGATACCAAGGGTAATTTTAAGAAAGTAAAAGTTGTTGGTGATAATTGGTTTTATGAGGGGGAAAGTCCCACTGTTATTTATTAGGGTGTAACTCAGGGGATGAATGGCACAGATGTAGGAACGAAGAAGACACAAGAGATTAAGCAATTTCCTTTTTTGATTGCTAAATCTAAAAATTACTTATTTGACAAAGATAGTAAGCATTCTAAAGGTGCAAAACTACCAGCAAAATATTCAACTAGGTCGGGTAAGCTCTATACTAATAGCAAGGAAGATTTATTAGATTCATTAAAAAACTTAATGGCATGGGGCTCTGTGGGTGATAGCCAAAATGCAGCTAAAAAACTTGCTGAGGATTTTTCAAAAAACAAGAATTACTCTTTTGATCATACTTATTCAAACCAAACTTTGATCAATAATATTAAAAACTCAATGGAATTTAAAAATTATGTGATTGACGTATCTAAAATTATACAAGGCAGTGTTAGAAAAAACAATAACAAAGTCAATGGCAGCAATGGCAAAATACTGGTTGATGAACCAATTGATAGATTATATTTTGATGGCGGGGATTGGAATGCAAATTACTGGAGTACAGGCTTGAGCATAACTATTCACCAGGTATCTTATGTTGAGGTATGGGTGGATGGTATTGTATATGAAAATGGCAATCCCAAAAGCCTCAACACAACATTTATCTTGTATGATACTTATGGGTTGGATATGCAAGATATGGAAAAATATGGTGGGCTTGAGGCGTCTTCTTCTGAGGCATGGCAACACTTTTCAAAAAGAGATAAAAGAGCACAAGTGCTATCTACTTCATTTGGTTGGGAATTTAATTGTTGGTGGGCAATGCAATATTACCATGACTGCATTCCCTTGCTTCTTAAATTAAGGATTCCAAATGTACAAATCAATCTTTAAATTTTTTGTTCTTATTTTGATTATCTTAATTGTTGGCTTATATGTTTGGTATAGTCACAATCAAGAAGTTGAGATTTATAGAGCTCAATACCTTGAAGAGATATTCCCTGGCTCAAAATCTCACAAAACCTTTATTATAAAGTCTAATTACTTTAACAAACCAAGTTGTTCATATCTAGAAAACTGGGCAAAAACTCATATCAAAATAGATTCGGGTAATGATGATGAAAATTATACCTTTTTAAAATATTCTGAAAATATCACCACCAAAAATAAATACCTAAACAAAGAATATGATGCCATTATTGGCGGCTATCGGATATGTGAAATGTCCACTACAGAGTATGTTTGTTTTATATGTCATGATGAAATTTAAGGTCTAATAGATATTTTTCATGATAAAATTAGACTTTGCCCCTAATGAACATACCATCCAACTCACAAGCCCCAAAGAGTTTAGAGTCAAAGCTGCAGGGTCAGAACTACTCATCAACGACCAAGGCATATTCCTCATAATGAAATACTTTTATATAATTTTGTTTATTTTTCTTACCGGGTGTTCTAATATGTTTGGCGAACACACTAACATTTTTACCTTAGAATTTGAAATTGATGAGGACGAGTGTCTCAAAGACCTGAGAGTAAATGTAAACTTGCTAACAAGTTACAGCCCATCTCGCTGGTATGATTACTACAAGCAGATCACTGTTGTGGACAATGGAAAGGTGCTTGTTCCAAAAATTCAAGAAGAGGGTATTGTTTATTATAATATAGAAGCATTGATGCCAACCTGTAATTTGTACTATAATTTTTCTGGAGATAATACCTATGCATCCACAGATATTAATGTAAATTATAAATATATATTTTCTAGAGATAAAATTGATATTAAATGGCGTACTGGATATGATAAAGGAGTAAATAATATCCAATATTTGCAAAAAAATCATGTTAAATCTTTGCCATTATATTCTACTAAGCCTGACTTGTATTTATTTAATGGGTTAAAAGAAAGTGATATTAATGACATTGCCAGATTGTATACATTTGAAGAATTGTTACAAGAAGGCAAGCTTTTAGAATCAGATATTAGGCGACTCCCTCACTTAACAGAAGAGCAAAAGGAAATGCTTATCAAAGAGCATGCTAAAAAAATATTTTATCAAGTTGAGTGATTATTGGAGTTGTACCGGTCAACTATTTTCAAACAACCCCTAAGAGGGTTTTGTTAAAAAACTGTCGTTCTTTTTCAACAGGGCTTAGGTGGTTATTAAAGCTATGAGGTCTGATTTGACTGTCATAGCCAAGGATATAATTTACCACATCTACTTTTGCTTCTTGGATATTCTCATAGCCATGTTTTGGCATCCATTCGGTTTTAAAACTTCGAAAGAAATGCTCTGTTGGTGCATTATCCCAGCAGTTGCCTTTTCTACTCATACTGTGTGTCATCTTGCATCTAGCAACAGCAGCAACTCATCCCAACGCGTGGTAAACCTTTGACTCATAAAGCCCCGATTCATCTGCCAGTCATCAGACAGTTTTTGCGAACCTAAAATCAGCTTGCCTTTGCCAAATTGCTTATTGATGGCATCCAGTGTTTGCATCAGATGTTGATTTTCTAAATGCTCAAATTCATCTTGTTTTGCAAATAAATCATACTGCACACGATGGATGGATTCAATCCCGCCAAGTTCAATGCCACACTTTTTGTAATGACAGCCTTGTTTGTATAGGATTTTAAGCAGTTTTTGGGCATGTTGGTTTAACACTCGGGTGTCATTACTGCCTTTGGTAAGGGTAATGGTCTTTTTACCATAGTACTGCTGATGATTGCCAAATGGATTGGTTCGGATAATGACTGTCAGTGTATGAGCTAGGGTGTTTTGTTCTCTGAGCTTTTGGACACCGCTAGCGATATGATAAGCGATGGCTGATTGCAATGGCTCAATCTCACTAATTGCCTTAGCAAAGCTTCTGCTTCTAATGATGTGTTTCTTTGGCTCTTCAATCTCAAGTTCTGCACAGGGTTTGCCATTCATCTCTTGCCAAGTTCTTTGGGCGGTGACGCTAAAATGATGCTTAATAAGATGTCCGTCAGCATCGACGAAGTCTTTGGCGGTGGTGATGCCCAGCTGCTTAAGCTGTAGTGCTGTTTGACTGCCAATACCCCATATTTCATCCACCGCTTGACTTGCCAAGGCTCTGTCTTGAATGTCTTTTGACCAATCATCCCAAACCACCACACCGCCAAAGTGCTGTGGATAGCTTTTGGCAAGGTGATTGCAGAATTTAGCGAGTGTCTTAGTTGGTGCAATGCCGACACAAGTAGGGATACCAACCCATTGCCAGACTCTGTCTTTGATGGATTTGCCTAAATCAGATAGTTGATGCTGATTAATCCCTGTTAAATCCGCAAAGCATTCATCAATCGAATAAATCTCAATAGCAGGGACAAGGCTTGTAATGGTGTTCATCATCCGAGCAGAGATATCACCGTATAGCTCATAATTACTTGAAAAGGCGATGACCGCTCCACGATTAACCAAGTCTTTGATCTGAAAATACGGCACACCCATTTTAATGCCAAGTGCTTTGGCTTCAGCCGTGCGAGCCACCACACAGCCATCATTGTTTGATAGAACAACCACAGCTTTGTTTTTAAGCTTAGGGTTAAAAATCCGCTCACAAGAGCAATAAAAGCTATTGCCATCAATCAGTGCGTACATGAAGTATCATCTTGAAAAAAGTTACCGATATGATACTGTAAAGTTTGACAAATAGCAATTTGAAATTGGTAACTCTTTTCAATATGAACAAGTTAAGTGATATTGATAGCTTATCGCTTACGCACATCCTTAATCACATGCATCACTACACCGACAATGGCAAGTTCATCGCCATCACTAAAGGTGTAATTAGGATAACGCTCATCGCCACGGCTGTTTTCAGAATGTAGTTCGACACATCCATCATCTAAGATATGCAATCGCTTGATGGTGTATTGAGAACCCAAATCCGCCATGACAATATCTCGATGGCTTGGGGTGATGGCACGATCAATGACCAATAAATCATCTTTATCAATCCCAGCATCCAGCATCGAATAGCCACCACAGCGAGCAATGATGGTGGACGAAGGATTGCGTACCAAATACTCATTAAAATCCAAATAATCTTCGATATAACCCTCAGCAGGCGATGCAAAGCCTGCGGGGATTTTCTCCGTGGCGATGGGTAAGTCAAGCTTAGTTGGATTAGGATGTACGACTAGTGCATCCAATGGTACAGACCCTGTAGTCAATACCGCACCCAATTTACCTGCTTTATTCTTTTGAATTAAAGACTCCACCATCGGCAATAAGTTTCTGGGAATCTTCTTTGCCACAGGACTACCAAATGGCGATGGCTTACGACCACTGCCTGCACGGCGACCGCCATGGGTGGATTTGGGACGAGATTCGGGTTGGGTGTCATCTGATTGGGTCATGGTGATGTCTTGAAAAAGGTTTCGGTTATCATATATGAAAAGGTGGATGGGGTCAAGGTGTGGCATTGTGATTAATACCAAAACAAGATCTGATTATTTGATGTCATGCTGTATCTGCACGCAGACACATCATTGGCTATGCTTGGCTAACAATCTAAACTGTGAAAGCATCAATCCCCACCACCAATAAAAAGCATATATGTTGCAATATGGCAACGCCATTATGCTTCTTCTTATCGACGATATAGGTATTTGATATCAAAAATCCTGTATAAGAGCTATTTGCACGAGTTGATTTTTTGGCAATGATTGTGGTTTCTTGCTTTAATTGAGCCAATTCTTGGTTGAGATTGATAGACTTTTTAACATCAGACCTGGCAGCAACTTCAATCTGCCAATACTTTTTGTCGAGTAGCTTGACAGCGATTTGTGCAAATCGATAAACTTGCGAGCGATCCTTAAAAGGCATTCGCATCTGACCGCTTACAAAGCTTGCACCGCGTAAAATCACCACAAAATCATCAAATGCTTTGCGATCTGTCTGATATAATTCACCCAATTTTTTAAGTAAATTGTGCAGAAAAGTGATTTCCTGTTTAGTTTTGGGTATGATCGGCAGATATTGATTTGGATTCTTTTTGCCTTTATCCCCAAAATAGGGTGTTAATTGCCCGCGCTGCGTGTCAATATAGTTCTTAATCTTCTCTGCTTTGATCGAATCTAATCCTTCAGATTTGGCATCCTCAAATGAGCAATTGTCTTGCAGTCTCTCCAAAAACTTCATCACAGCTGCATAGACATCAATCTTTAAGATATCAGGCATCTGTTTTTTGCTGGGTGTATTGTGTGATGCGATTTTGATGGCGGGCGGTTTAACACGAGCAGGGATGTGATAAAAATTGGCACCCAATTGCCTGATTATCAATGTGCGAATATCATTTAGATTCACCATGCCGCTAACTTTATCATAGGCACGACGTCCATTGTCGCTAAAACTTTGGCGACGAAGTCCTGTCAATGCCTCTCCACTAAAGGTGCAGGCATTTCTATTGTTGCATGAGCCATTTGACTATACGCAATCAAATCAACCACATGAATGTAGCTAGAAAATGTCGTTTCGGGCGATGAATGGCCGGCAAATTCTGCCAAGACACTCCATGCCGTTGTCGATATTTGATGATATTCACCCAAAAACTTGCGCTTAATCGCCAATATCTCATCACTGCTATAATCACTAAAATATGGTAGGAGTACATCCGCACCACCCAAAATCATCGCCATCACACTGATGGCATTATGGCGAAAGCCATGCGGGGTCACCTTATAAGGCAAAGTATCCAATATCACCGAGATTGGCTTTTGGATTTCATGATATTCAAGCGCACCAGATTTGTGCTCTAGCGTCAAAAAGTAAGTCTCAGTTCTTTGTTTGCGTAACAAATACCACTCATGCACCAGTTGTAGCTCGGATGGTTTGAGTAATACTTGCAGGCAAAACCTGCGACGACCATCGTCAGATTTGATACCACGATAACCATTGGGACGAACCAAAATATTTAGGATGACTGCTTGCTCTTGCTTGTAATCATACTCAAAATCCTTAAGTTTAAGCCCCAAAAGCTCATTGATCCGCATGCCTGTGCGATACAAAAGAATAAAGATAATGTGCAATATCTGTTGATTATGCTCACTGAGTGTTGATGAGTGTATCAGATTGCGGATATGCTGATACATAATAGGTGCGACAAGGACAGGCTCAACCACCATGCCATCGCTTTTACTTGCAATTGCAACACTGGGAATGCCCATAAAATGCCTTTGCAAAGATTGATGTAAGGATCTAAGCACAGTTGCTGTATAACCTATCTTCTTCTTATTGGATTGATAAATAATGTTTTCATATAAATTGATAAAATCATCGCCATCCCAAGTGGTTATGTCTTGATCTTGCACAAAATGTAAAAACCAATCGCCCACCTCGCTTAAATAGCGTTTGATACTTGCAGGTTTATAGTGTTTGGTATTTGCAGATTTTGTGTCGCCAAATAGATCACTTATCCAGTAAATCAGACCCAACTGGGCAGTTATTTGTGTCTGACTGGCAAGCACCTTAAGCGATTCGATGGCTGTGGTTTTGCTTTGCTTTAGGATATTTCTGATTTCACGCACTAGGTCGAATTTATATACAGCTGGTTTATCGGTTGGCTCTGCACTACCTTTTTTGATGGTCATAGTGGCGGTAAACAGCTCATCGGATAGCGTCACTGACAACGGTTTAAAGCTTGGTGAGTGATAGTTTTTCCACTGATCGCTACTGATGCTCGTGTGCTTTTGCTGATTGCCGACAATGGCAGACATTTGCATATTCAGCTGTGAATTTTTAAAGGTTTGTCTGGCAAGATACAAACCCTTTTGTATTGCACTAAAGTGATGGGGCTGTGGTTTCTTGACTTGCAGGCAGGTCTGCATCAGTTGATCGAACGCCTGCTGGGTTTGCTCAAATGTCGGCATTTTGCTTTGTGGATGGCGGTTGATATAAGCGATCCACAGCAAGCTGACATCGTCAATGATGATATGGTGAGTGACAAATAACAAAGCGTCGGCATCATCTGCCACATCGATCAGCATAGACGAGCTGGACATGGGATGATATCCATAGCTTTTACTAGGGATATCTACAGTCAGTATCAGTGCATTGCCCAGCCTAAGTAGCGACTTTTTCTCAATGATATACTGATAGATTTGCTGCCTAATCCGCTTATCTTGTACACCAGTATAAATCCAAAGATTTGCATATAATGCAGCAAATACTTGTGCCAAATTCATCTGACTCAAGCTCTCTTGATAAGTGGATAGCAGTCGAGCTGTTACTTGGTAGACCTCATTAAGCCATGTCATAGTATCCTTTGATTCAATTGTATTTTTGCCTCGCCCAAGCCCAACTTGTGATTGCGTTATAGGTATGGGTGAGTTAGACAACTTTTTAAGGAGATTGAAATACTGAGCTATGTGCCGATCCACCAAAATAGAGTCGCTATTTGGATGATGTGTTTTGATATTCTGCTGAATGAATTGATAGAGTGTGTTATACGCATCCTCAGTTGGGTGTCCGTCAGATTGGCTGATAAGCCGCTCATGATGAATCCTGCAAGCTTCATGCACAATCGATCGCAAATTTGTGATGCGAGTTTTAGTTGCCATACGCCACCATCCCTTGTAGTTGAAGTTGTTTTGCCATTGTCTCAAACGCCTTTGCGGCTTGTGACATCAGACCCAATCCCAGTGAGCTTGACGGGCGCAGTAGCTCCGGCCCATCAAGTTCATGACCGTAGATGGCAAGCATAAGTGTTTCTGGTACCTGTAGCTGACTTGATAGATAAGATCGCACAAAGTGCCTTGCCCAGTTATCCGGCATCGTCCAATCTTTGATGCCAATAGACTGCATGGCTGATGGGCTGATTTCTTTTAGCTCTAAATGATCATCAATGATATTGAACAATGCTTGATCGCCTGTTAAAATTTGCTCTATGGCATCGTTAAGCTCGGATGAGCGAAGTCCAATACTTTGTTTGACATGGCGTAAAAACGCGACATATTGCTTGATTTGCGTGATTAAAAATGGACACAGCGGCACCATTCTGGCATTACCAAGACTACGCTGCTCTTTGTCACTAACACGCAATAAACCGACATCAAAATTAAATTGCGATAAAGCACCTGGTGAGCCAATGACGGGGCGTACACTGGTCAGTAGCAAGGATAATTGCCATAGCCAAGCTGTATAGGCATTAAAATATGCGATGAAGTTGGTTATGCTATGATCGTTGTCATAATGCTGTTTGAGCTGCATGGCATTTTCCCGAAGTGCCTGCATGATCTTGCTTGCAGCTTGTGGTGTGATTGCATGATAGCTACCGATACTTTGATGTATCTCATCAGCATCAAGCGTCTGTATGGATAGCAATTGATGTAATGCTGGTGAAATTTGCTTGATGGCACTTAAATAGTTGTCTAATATCTGCTGTTTAGGCAGGCTACAATAAAAAGAGCTTGCCATCTTTTTATTATTGCGTCCTGTGATGACAGATGCCTGTAATAAACCAGTGGTTTGATTAATCAAAGCTTTGTTCAACAAGTTTTTGAGGCGATTTTCGGTTATTATTGGTAAATCGCATTCTATCTTCAGCACATCAATCAACTCACTAATTTGTGCTTGCATATCATCTTTATTGATGTGTTTGTATTGGCTGATGATATGCTGATAAATGTCCTCTGGCAAGGGTAATGAGAGTGTATTACCGCTGTTTTGAAGCATATCGAATTTTTGAGTGAGTGCATTGGATTTCTGTGGACTGACTGTGACTATAGCATTAAATCTTGGTGATTTTCGATCAATGAACCCGTGTGTTTTCTTATGAGTGGTTAAATCTGCGATCAGCTCTGCAAATAAGCGACCTGTACAAATAACAAGCAGCAGCCATGCGGCCGCATCTTGATAGTACCCACCTGTCTGAAAAACCCTGAGCAACTGATTGCACACCTTATCAGCAAATTCAATCGGCAGCACTCGCAGATTGGTATCAGTCATCAGCTCGTTTAGATTGGCATGATGCCAAGCCGCTTTAATGCGTTTGACCGCCAGTGATGAGCTGTTTTTTTCTAACGTACTCAGCTGGGTTTGATCAACGTAGATGGCCCTATTGATTGGCCGCTCATCCGATGCTACTTTCTCAAATCTTTCACGATTACTGCCACGTTGCCACCTTAGTATCTCGGTGATCCTAACTGTATCGATATCAGCGTCATAATCACAGGGGAGTACTTCGTTTTGAATGCTCCTGCGAGGGCGTTTATCTCTCCCACGCTCTTTGGTGTTCCGATTGCGCCCCGTAGTGAACTTTTGTTCGTAGCAAGACTGAAGAATGAGAAGCAAGTCATGGTACATCACTTGCTCTGATGGGTCATAGCGATGTACTTCGTTTTGCTCAAAATTCTGCATACGATCTAACATAAGCTTTAGCGAATCAGCTTTTAATAGATCAATACTTGCCGTCCACACGCTATAATACTTCGATCTTGGATTGCTGCGAACCCGCAGAAACTGACTGGTGTTTTTGATGCGGATGCGATCATTTTGAGCGATAAAATAACACAGACATTGGCACAGCTTACCAATTAATTGCCACTGTTCATCAGGGTGATTGGCATCAAACTCACTACTGACATGGTATAAACTGGCTAAAGCAGACTGTAGCTCATGGTATTTATCCCGAGTCATTCTTCCTTTATATTTATGAAATATCTGATGAAGCTTATCTTTACTAACAATACATGGCTCAGGTGTAGGGATGTGAATATGATTTGCGATGCGTGGTACACAAGATGCAAGGGTGCATAGACAATTTCGCAGGTATCTCAGATCATCTTGAGTTGGTGAGTTTAGATCAGTATTTTTATCATTGAGTGCAAAGTAGCGATCAAAACTCATTGTAAACCCCCTTGGTAGGCAGGCCGCTACTGTATAGATAATCAGCCAAGCTAAACGCTGGTAGATCAGTTTTTACTCGTCGCAGCCTTCGAGCATTCTTCAAATCATCGTAGCTCCAACCACCTAAGGCGCAGATATCTTCATGTATTTTCTTTTCACCAAAAATCAGCTCGCTTTGCTCAAAAATCATTTGCTCAATTTCAGGCTCTATTTTGCGCTGCCTAACAAACAAGTCGCATAATTCTAAACCTATGGTGCGTATCAGCATCTCATCCGATATTGCCTCATTGGTTTTATCAATCTGAACCTTGATGCTTGGCTGATCTATTTGACGAATAAAAGCCAGATAATTTTTAACCAATCGATATTCGGTAGCTGAAAGCTTGACAACAACAGGCGGGTGTTGGTCTGGGTCAATATCTAGCATAGGCATAGGCATAGTCGTGCCGTACCGACCTATCAGTTCAGCGATAGGGATGCAGCTGGGATGGATGCGGATGCAATGTCTTTGTATTTGCACAGATTTTTTATTTTCAACTTTCATAGTGATTCCTTATAGTGTTTATTATTTTGATTGAACAACCAATAAAATCACTTTGATTGTACGACAGCATTTATAGACAACTCAAAAATTTTTTTAGTAATATTGCAAAGATATCTTGCTAACTATTTCTATTCGTGTCATAAAACAACAAAACCGCCTGAATATTTCCAGACGGTATGTAAATTTTCTAAAACCTATATTAATTCTAACCCATTTGTATATCACTCATCCTGCTGGGAGTTGATGTACAAAGTAAGATTCCAGATCATAATACAGCTGATCAAAGGTGTAGTCATCAAGCGTTTGTGCGCTTAATGCTTCTACTTGACCCATCACCCATCGCCAGATTGCCAAGTAGTTTTGATAGCACGGGCTGACACCAAGAAAATAACACAGGCCATGCCCCTCTTGGATGTTGAGTGAGATAATCAGCTGCTTGGTCAGCTTACTGGTTAGTTGCATGGCTGTCATTGAGTTAAGTGATTGATTGTTCATTGGTTGAGTGCTTGCAAATAGATTGTTCATAAATACATTCCTTAAAATTAGTCATTGAGTTAGCTGGCTTGGTCAAGTTGGCTGTTTAGTAGTAATGCCTCAAAAGCACTGCCATCACGGCGAGTGGCGTTCGGTACATAACGGCTATACACCTTAAATAGCATCATGGTATTGACATGACCCATTTGCCGTGCAATCCATTCAGGTGCTTCTCCTGCTGATAGCCACAATGTCGCAGCTGTATGTCTGGTCTGATAAGCACTTCTTGGCTTTAACCCAAGGTTTTTTAGGGTTGGATGCCAAATACGGCGATTGACATTGTGATAGTCAAGCGGCTCTCCTGTGTGCGAACAAAAGACAAATTTGGATTTACCATAGCTCACCTGATACTGTGCTTTGAGTGCTTCAAAAACAAATGGCGACATCATAATCTCACGATTGGATTCTACTGTTTTAGGCTCACTCATCACGCCATTGACCAATGCTTGTCTGATACGGATTTCTTTTCTTTCAAAATCCACATGCTCCCATGTCAATCCATCAATTTCACTGGTGCGCATACCGGTAAAGAATCGGACGATATAGTAGTTTTTATAATCAGCGCGCACACCGTGGATGAATCGCCACACTTCATTAATACTAAACGGCTCAATCTGTGATTTTGACGTCTTTAACTTCTTAATATCTTCACAAGGATTGTTAAAGTTGTAGCGTTTTGACGCTTCTTTTAGTATCATAGTCAACGTGGTCATAATTGCATTGATTCTGGCTGCAGACAGGGTGTTCTTGGTATTATTGTAGGTCACTTTGGCGAGGGAACTACGAAATGCCAAGACATCCGACTTTTCAATCATAAATAAAGCCCGATTTGCAAACTTAGGCAATAAATACTTGTTTAGAATAATCATAATTTTCTCCTGATAAGTTTTACGCCATTCAATCTGCTTTTCTTCAAACCACAGCTCTGCAAACTCTTTAAATAACGGCGTATCGCTTTGTAGGCTTAATCGTCGGTTATTGAGTGCATCAAAATAGGCAGCCTTACCACTCTTTGGGAAATACTGCTCATAACGAAAGCTACCCAATAAAATCTCCGCTTCCATCTTCTCAAGCACCTTAGCAAGCTTTTTACGATTTGCCGGTGTGTCAGTCAGATTGGTTGTTTCTCGGCAGCGTTTGCCCATATATTGAAAATCGACAAAAAGCAAACTACTGCCTTTTCTGGTTCTGATTGATGCCATATTCAGCCTCCTTTTTACTGTAGTGCCATACCATTAATACTACCCATAATGCCAGTACGCATATCTTTTTCAATCTGTTCCCAGATATACAAGATCTTGCGACCGCCAAATGGTCTAAAGTAATGAATGCCTTCAATCAATACAGAATCCTTTAGCTGATTGCGAATGGTACGCTCATCATATTTAATCATCTGCGAAAGCTCTTGAGTGGTGAGGTAGGTTTGTGTCATAATGATTACCTTTATCATGTGATTTAGTTCAACTATCATTAGCTATTTGTACTATAACAAAATAGCATCTCTGTATAAGGTTGTATTTTTTACCATTTAGGTGGTAATTTTTACCTTATGTGCGTAATATACATGATAATTATCACAAAGTAAAGCTTTTTTACCATAAAAAAGGTAATTTTATGATTATTAATCGTTTTCCAGTAATTTTGGCAGAAAAAAGACTTCGAGTGGCTGATGTTGTCAGGGCGACAGGGATGAGTAAGACGACGTTGCATAAGTTATATAACGACGACTCATCACGTATCGATTTTGAGACGCTTGATAAACTATGTCGATTCTTGGAAGTGCAGGTTGGGGATTTGCTTGAGTATAAGCCTGATGATTTGTCGCAATCAAAATAGGTTTAGGTCAAAGCCTGGCTTATAATCAATCGATGTATATTTTGGCTTAATAATGTAGCTTACTGCTTAAAATTGAGTTGGGGTAATTTTTCCAATATTTTGACTTATTGAAAAAGAGCCAATGGGCACATTTTAGGCACAATTTGGGCACATAAAAATTTGCATGTGCCCAACTTATCAAAAGTGGTCACATAACAATACAAATAAACAACCACCCAAACCCTTGATTTTAAACAACAAAAAAGCCCAAACCGTTCGATTTGGACTTTTTAAAATTTGGAGCGGGAAACGAGATTCGAACTCGCGACCCCAACCTTGGCAAGGTTGTGCTCTACCAACTGAGCTATTCCCGCATATTTGCTTTATGGGTGCGTATTATACAGTAAATAAAATTGCCGTCAAGCATTTTTTTGAAAATTTTTTGATTTTTGCTGAAATATCGGTATATCTGACATGATAAATAAATTTTATTTAAAATATTTCTCAATTTTTGGCATTTTCAGATTATATTATTTAATAATTTTTAAGTAAATAATTTAAAAACAATAAAAGTATGCAAATCGCCAAAAAATAGCCAAGCAACCTGTTGGCAGCTTGGCTGGGTTTGTGATTGCTTTATTTATTTTGCTTTTGTGCCTCAACGGCGAGCTGATCGTAGATGCCACCATCGCTAAAATAGGTGCTCATGATGCTTGCCCAGTCGCCAAAAACATCATTTGGAAAGAAGGTGGTCATGGCAGGGAATTTGTCTTGGTTTTGTGCCAAGATGTCAGCATTGCTTGGGCGTAAGAAAAACTTGGTTGCCAATTGCTGTGCTTCATCGCTGTACAGATAGTTAAGATACTCGGTGGCAGCTTCGGTTGTGCCTTTGCTGTCGGTGGTTGCTTTGACTACTGCAACAGGATTTTCTGCATTGATTGTGTAGCTTGGATAAACAATCTCAACATTGCCAAATTTGCCTTTGATGACATTGGCTTCGTTTTCAAAGGTGATCAAAACATCGCCAATGCCTCGTTGTGCAAAGGTGGTGGTTGCTGCACGACCACCGTTTTCAAAGACTTTGACATTGCCAAGTAGCTGCTTGGCGAAGGCTTTGGTTTGTGTTTCATCTTGTTTAAATGTCTGCAAGCCATAGCCATAAGCACCCAAGAACGCATAGCGGCCATTGCCTGTGGTTTTGGGGTTGGCGATGACAATTTCGGTACCTTGTTTGGCAAGGTCATTCCAGTCTTTTACGCCTTTTGGGTTGCCTTCACGCACCAAAAATACGATGGTGCTGGTAAACGGAATGGCGTTATTTGGGAAGGATTGACGCCAATTGCTATCAACCAGCTTGGCATCAGCAAGCAGTTCAATATCCGAACCCTGATTCATAGTTGCTACATCAGCCTGTAAGCCATTCTTAACAGAAAGGGCTTGTTTGCTTGAGCCACCATGTGATTGCTTGATGTCGATTTTGGCATCTGGATATTTGCCCACATAGTATTTTTTAAAGATTTCATTATATTCTTTATAAAAATCTCTTGACACATCGTATGAAACATTCAGCAGCTCAATCGCACCTGAATCACTGGTAGTGCTTGCGGTACTGGCGGATTCATTGCTTGCTGCTGGCTCGTTTTTTGAGCAGGCGGTCAAGCTTAGTGCTGCGCTGATGGTCGCACCGATGAGTGCGTATTTTTTTAGCGAATGTAATTTTGACATAATCGACTCTTTGTTATGGATAATGATATTGGGTCGCTATTTTACGCCAAATCCAGCAAAAATCCAGCAAAAAAACTGACTTTTGATTTTCTATTTTGGAATTAATCCCTTGTAAATAAATAGAAAATTATTTTTTATTAAAAATATAATTATTAAAATTTAATAAATTAATGGTATCGTAGAGTAAAATAACAATGAGCTGGTTGTCTTGCTGAAAATTTTAAAAAACTGTGCTATGCTTATCGTTATCAAAACAAGCATTGCAACTGCTTGGCATATCATTAATCATTGTAAGGATTTATCATGACTCAACTTGACCCAAATTGGCAATCAGACGCACTTGATCCAAGCCTTGGTTTTTTTGAGCAAACTTTGGCGGTGCGTGGTGGGTATCATCGTACGGACGAGGGTGAGCACAGCGAGGCGATTTTTGCCACCAGCAGCTATGTGTATAAAAATGCCCAAGATGCTGCCGATCATTTCAATGGTAATAAAAAAGGCAATGTCTATTCACGGCACACCAATCCAACCGTGCGAGCCTTTGAACGCCGATTGGCATTGCTTGAAAATGGCGAACGCTGTGTTGCCACCGCCAGTGGCATGGGGGCGATTTTGACCATGTGCTTGGCGTATTTGCAAGCGGGCGATCATTTGTTGTGTGCCAAGCAATTATTCGGCTCTTCGGTGGCGTTGTTTGATACTTATTTTCAGGCGTTTGGGGTTGAGGTTAGCTATGTTGATTGCTTTGATAATGCCGCATGGGCAGCGGCGATTCGCCCAAATACCAAGGTTTTGTATTGTGAAAGTCCGTCCAATCCTCTGGCACAAATTGCTGATTTGCAATTTTTAAGCGAGCTTGCACATGGGCACGGTGCGTTATTGATCGTTGATAATTGCTTTGCCACCCCTGTATTACAAAAACCGCTTGATTTGGGGGCTGATGTGGTGATTCATTCGGCAAGCAAATATATCGATGGTCAAGGTCGTGTGCTGGGCGGTGCGTTGATTGGTTCGGACGAGCTGATGGAAAAGGCATTCGGCGTGGTGCGTACAGGGGGAATTAGCTTATCGCCATTTAATGCTTGGGTGCTGCTAAAAGGGCTTGAGACGCTGTCATTACGCATGAAGACACACTGCGAAAATGCCAACCAAGTTGCCCAATTCTTAACCAATCATCCGCAGGTAAAAGCCGTACATTTTTCTGGATTGCCAACGCACCCAAGCCACGAAATTGCAAAACGCCAGCATAACGCATTGACAGGCGTGCAGGGCGGTGCATTTGGTGCGATTATTGGTTTTGAGGTTGCAGACCAAGCGTCAGCATGGCAGGTGATTGACAGCACACAGATGATTAGCATTACCAATAATTTGGGCGATGCCAAATCCACCATCACTCACCCTGCAACCACGACACATTTTCGCATGACGCCAGAGGCTCGTATGCAGGCAGGCGTTAGCGATGGTTTGATTCGCCTATCGGTAGGGCTTGAAGATGTCCAAGATATCATCGCAGATTTATCACGAGGCTTGGACAGTTTGGGTAATTAAACAAAAAACAGCTCAATTAGAGCTGTTTTTATGTGGAATAATTAGCGGCGTTTTTTGCCTTTTTTGGTGGTTTTACAGTCTTTGTAAATAATCTGACTGGCTGGGTCTTGAATGCTCATGCGAGATTTTTTGACATTTTTTGGCGTGATGGTATTTGCCATTAGGCTAAAGTTGTTTTCATCACCAAACACCGTGCCTGTCTCGTCAGTGCGGCTTGGGTTGATTGGCATAAAACGGTCTTTGCCATTTAGGTTTGCTTGAGCATAAGTTGGTTTGTTGTTTTTATCAAAGCCGTAACGGACGCTGACTTTTTGGTCATTTTGGCAAGTATAATTAATTACACGAGTCTTGCTGGTTGCTGCGTCTGCTTGGCGTGCGTCTGACTGCGGGGCAGAGTTGGCAAATGCAGTGGTGCTAATCAAGGCGACCATAACAGCAGGAATGATTTTTTTCATGTTACGCTCCTATAAAAAGAACTAAAATTTTTAATTTGGCTTGTGTCTAGCAAGCAATTGCATTATAAGTCAGAACAAAACGCATTTTCCGTTGTGTAATTGTAAGAAATTATTGCAAAATTTTCGGTAAGTTACAGCCAAGCCAATGGTGGCATATTTTTGCTAAAAAACTTGTGCAATCGGTTGCTAACTTGGCATTTTGTGTTACAATTGATACTTGCGTGCCGTGTCTTTTGGCTTGATTCATTTATATCAATCAAAACGAAATCTAATTATAAGTTTTAATGAGAAATTGGGACAACTTATGCATTATTCTATTTTTTGCCAAACCAAAAATAACGCCTTGCTTGAACCAATGTTTTTTGGTCAGCCTGTCAATGTGTCTCGTTACGATCAGCAAAAACACCCAATTTTTGAGCAATTAATCGAAAAGCAATTGTCATTTTTTTGGCGACCAGAGGAGATCGATGTATCCAAAGATCGCATTGATTTTGCTGAGTTGTCAGTGCATGAACAGCACATTTTTTTGAGCAATTTAAAATACCAAACCTTGCTTGATAGTATCCAAGGTCGCAGTCCAAATGTGGTACTGTTGCCTTTGGTGTCGATTCCAGAGCTTGAGACTTGGATTGAGACATGGTCATTCAGCGAGACGATTCATTCTCGCAGTTATACGCATATTATTCGCAATGTTGTCAATGATCCTAGCAAAATCTTTGAAGATATTGTTGATAATGAATATATCTTGGAGCGAGCAGCTGACATTGCCAAATATTATGATGACTTGCACCTGTGTGCCAAATTATACGATTTGCACGGCGAGGGGGTTTATGATATTGATGGCGAGTCAGTTGAGGTGAATTTACCCAAATTAAAAAAACAACTGTATCTGTGCATTGTCGCTGTGAATGTGTTGGAGGCAATTAGATTTTATGTATCTTTTGCCTGCTCTTTTGCCTTTGCTGAGCGTAAACTGATGGAGGGCAATGCTAAGATTATCAAGATGATTGCTCGTGATGAAGCATTGCACCTTAATGGCACGCAGCACATCATCAATTTGATGCGACAGGGTCGTGATGATCCAGAGATGGTGGCGATTACCGAAGCCTGCCGAGATGAGGCGATTGAGATTTTCAAAAGTGCTGCCGAGCAAGAAAAAGCGTGGGCGGATTATCTGTTTAAAGACGGCTCAATGATTGGTCTGAATCGAGATATTTTGTGCCAATACATTGAATTTATTACCAACACACGCATGGCAGCGATTGGTTTGCCAGCGATTTTTGAGACCAAAAGCAATCCAATTCCTTGGATTAATGCTTGGCTTGCATCAGATAATGTGCAAGTCGCTCCACAAGAAACCGAAATCACCACCTATCTGGTCGGTCAGATTGATTCGGATTTGGACGATGTGGATTTGGACGGCTTTGAGCTGTGATAACAATAGGCTGGATTGATAACGGCAGCAGTTTGTGGCTTTTATGCTTTATTGATAAATCGCAGTGATAATATGGGCTGGGTATTTACCGATGAAATGCGATTTTATCTGCATGAACACGAAACGCTGCTAAATGGCATGATTCGCACACAGCATAAACAGGTGCGTTATGAATGCCAAGAGGGTTATTGTGGTTCTTGTCGCATGACCGTGGTTGCTCATACAGGTGAGGTTAAATATATTAAGAAACCAATCGCCACGCTTGCTGATAATGAGGTCTTGGCGTGTTGCTGCACATTTACTGGCACAACTCAAGTCAGCTATCATGCTGCCGATGAGCAGCAGCTGCCTTTGTTTGATAGCCCCAATCCGCCCAAATCCACCACCTAGCATTTTGCCAAGCCAACCTTTCAGATTTGGCAACAACTACAAAAAATAACAATCAAGCCATACCCATCATGGCACAATAATGCTTTGCAAACAGGCAGATATTATCCTAAGGTGGGAAATAATGCAAAAAATCAGCAAGAAACACAAGCTGGCAGTAGGCGTAGTGCTAACAGGGGCAGCCTTGCTGGCATTGACATATTGGCGTAGTGCAAACAAAGAGATTGTTGAGAAGGTTGTTGCCAGCGATATCGCACCGATACAAAAGGCAAGTGCCACAACGCCTGACGCAGCGATTTATGTGCGTGATGTCAGTATTGAACAAAGTAGCAATAAGATACAAGCAGCCCAGCAGCTAAAATCGCTACAGCGTTATGGCAATACCACACAAGGGCTTGGCGTGCAATTTAAGCAAGCCACTCATGCCAAGATGAATTACCGTTTTGGGCAAAAAAAACCAACGACCTTTGCCCCAGTGGCGTTTGGTGCGATTTTGCCAAAGCAATTTGTGCTAACAGGTCGGCAATACGAAGGTAAGCCAAATGCTGCAGGGGCATATGGGTCGCTTTATCGTTTATTTGAATATCCAGAAACTAAGGCACGCATTGAGATTTTTGAGACACAGCTGAGTGCTGATGCACCATTTGAGCGAGTGATTGAACTGCAAAATGACCAAATAGCCGACACGCCAGTTTTGTTTGAGCAATTTTCCGACAAAAAAGGCTTGGTTTATTACAGCGTGGCCATCATCATTGCTGATAAATTTTATCAAATCAATACCAAAGCCGTTGAGAAACAAGTGGTTATCGAACTGCTCGAAAAATTGATTGTCTTAAGCAAACAAACCAAGCAAAATTAATAATACAGATAACATAAATTATTTAATATTATTAATAATTAAGTGGGCGTTTGGTTATTTTTTGCCTTGATTATCAGGGTTGTCTTTTTCGCTAATGATATCGGCATTGGGGTCGCCCAAACTCAAAATATCACCAAAATTTGGCTGGATTTTTAGCAAAAGCTGTTGGGTCTTTAGTGTGCCAGTATTGACTTGGGCTTTTTTGAGCGTGTTCATGATGGTTTCGTTGCCCTTAAGCCAGCGACCAATCTCCAGATAAATAACATCGCCTTTATGCTCGGTAAATGCAATGCCTTTTATTTTAATGCTGTTTAAGATAAAAGGTAGGGGATCTTTACCTGTTATTAAACGATAACTGGCAACGGCAAAACGAGCGGCAGGAGCTTTGTACCATTGTTTGCTGTGCAGTTCAATGACCTCGGTATTGCTGATTTGTCGTAGAACCAGCCTTTGAGTGTGGCGATCAAGCTGTAGATGCACCAACTCAAAATTGCTGGCAACGGTTGCAAAAATTCCCATAGTATCAACCGTGCAAGTTAGCCTAAGCCAGCCATCATGAATGTCAAGTTTTAGGTTGTGTAGCAGCCCAACATTTTTGGTAACAAACTGATACAGTGCGTCATTGACTTGTTTTTGGCTTAAGCTGACCAAAATTTCATCAACCAAATTATCAGCAACCTTGCTGTAGCTGTGCTTGATATTGCCAAAAATTTGTTGCCAACCCAATAAAAAGCCATCGCCAAATTTGCCAGCCAGCACGCTGGTGTCTGTCAGGCTTGTTGCATCGGTAGAAAAGTCGGTTGTGTTGGTATTTTCCATGCTCATAATATGTCAATTATTGATAAATATCACTTATTGTAGCAAATTTTATCAATAAAATGTGTTTTTCTGCGTAGCTTTTTGTAGCTTTGATGAGTGGCGGTGGGTTGGTATCAAGTCATCAGGGCTTGCCCAATCTACCCATTTTTTGTTACAATTTTGGCAAGCCTGACAATCATTGCTTGGGCATATTTTGACAAATTAATTAAATATTTTAAATAATCTATCCAGATAACTTAAGGAAAATCATGGCCTCACTATTTGCTCAATTATCCAAAGAGCAGCAACAGACACTTAGTGGCATCAAAACGCCATACTATTTGCTTGACGAGCGAGCGATTGTGAATAATTTAAAAATCGCCCAACAAATATCGGCACAGTCGGGTGCCAAGCCATTGCTTGCTTTAAAATGCTTTGCCACTTGGGGCGTGTTTGAGGCGATGAAGCCGTATTTATTTGGAACGACTTCATCATCACTAAATGAGGTGAGATTGGGTCGTGAGTGCTTTGGAGGTGAGACGCATGCTTATAGTGTGGCGTATGCTGACCATGAGATTGATGAAGTATTAAGTTATGCTGATAAGATTATTTTTAATTCATTTAACCAGCTGACAAGATTTGAGCAAAAGGCACGCGATGCAGGCGTCGCTATGGGCTTACGCATTAACCCAAAAACAAGCAATTCTTCTTTTTTAATCGCCGATCCTGCCAGACCTTTTAGTCGGTTAGGCGAGCATGATGTTGATAAAATCTTGGCTGTGGCAGATCGCATCAGCGGCGTAATGATTCATAATAATTGCGAAAATGACGATTTTGATGCATTTAACCAAAGCCTAACCGAGATTGAGAATCGTTTTTCTGCATTATTTCATCAGCTAGACTGGGTGAGTTTTGGCGGTGGAATTCATTATATCGCTGATAATTACCCCATTTCGGCATTTGCCAAACGGTTGCAGGATTTTAGCGAACGCTATGGTGTACAAATCTACCTTGAGCCGGGTGAGGCTGCGGTGCATCAAGCGGCTGAACTGGTAACAACCGTGCTGGATACGCTGCACAATGGCAAGCCGTTGGCAGTGGTTGATGCCTCTATTGAGGCACATATGTTGGATTTATTAATCTATCGCCAATCGGCACCATTGGCGTGCGTTAATCAAACCGCCTATCACATCAAAGGGGGTGATTTTGATGGTGATGGTAGCGATGACGGCTCGGTGCGTATTTATGGCAAATCTTGTTTGGCGGGGGATATTTTTGGCGATTATGTACTTGATGCACCGCTAGAAGTTGGCGATAAAGTGGTTTTTGCCAATGCAGCTGCCTATACCATGGTGAAAAAAAACTGGTTCAATGGCGTGGATATGCCTGCGATAGTCATTGTCCGTGAAAATGGCGAAATCGTTATCCAAAGGCAGTTTGATTATCAAGATTATAAAGCAAGTTTATCCTAAGTGAATGCTGGCAAGATGAAATACAGCTACATGGCGTGATAAATGCTTGAAAAATTAGCAAAAAATCGCTATCATGATTGGTTTGCCAAAGGGCATAAATTTGGGTGCATGAATTTTCCTGAAGTCTTCCTTTTTAATTCATGCACGCAGTTGATTGGTCTGGTTGGGACACGAAGGAGGATTTATGACACAGCCAAAAAATGTACTCATTATCGGTGCAGGCGGCGTTGCTCAAGTTGTTGCACACAAATGTGCGATGGCGAACGATATTTTTGGTGAGATTCACATTGCCTCACGCACGCTATCAAAGTGCGAGGCGATTGCCCAAAGCGTTGCTGACAAGGGCAGTTTTAAGCGTGCGGCGGTATTGCATACGCACGCTGTAGATGCACTAGATACTCAGGCAGTGGCGGCGTTGATTACCAAGATTGATGCAGATATTGTCATCAATGTTGGTTCGCCTTTTGTTAATATGAGTGTCATGGATGCGTGTATTGCAACCAAGACGCATTATTTGGATACGGCAATTTATGAAGATCCACGCAAAATTTGCGAAACACCACCATGGTATGAAAATTACGAATGGCAAAAAAGAGATGCCTTTAAGGACGCAGGCGTAACGGCAATTTTGGGCGTGGGCTTTGACCCTGGTGTGGTCAATGCGTATGCACGGCTTGGTGTTGAGTATTTTGATACAGACAGTGTAACTGATATTGATATTATTGACATTAATGCAGGCAGTCATGGCAAATATTTTGCCACCAATTTTGACCCTGAGATTAATTTTCGTGAATTCACTGGCGTGGTATATTCTTGGCAAAATAATGCGTGGCAAACCAACCAAATGTTTGAGGTCAAACGCACAGATGACCTGCCTGTCGTTGGTGTACAAAACAGCTACTTGAGCGGTCATGATGAGTTGCATTCATTGCACAAAAACCTCAATGTGCCAAATATCCGTTTTTGGATGGGTTTTGGTGAGCATTATATGAATGTTTTTGGCGTACTAAAAAATCTAGGCCTGTTATCCGAGCAGCCTGTTACAACAGCAGAGGGCTTGGAAGTTGTGCCATTAAAAGTTGTGAAAGCGGTATTGCCAGACCCTTCAAGTTTGGCCGCCAATTATACAGGCAAGACCTGCATTGGCAACAAAGTAAAAGGCACAAAGGGCGGCAAGGAGCAAGAGATTTTTATTTATAATATCGCCGATCATCAAGAGGCTTATGCAGAGGTTGGCAGTCAGGGCATTTCTTACACAGCAGGCGTGCCACCTGTTGCTGCTGCTTTGTTGATTGCGACAGAGCAGTGGAATGTCGGCACGATGGTTAATGTTGAGGAATTGGACGCAAAGCCATTTATCAATCTGCTAAACCAAATGGGCTTGCCAACTCGTATCCGTGATGCTGACGGCGATAGATTGTTGCAGTTTGCCTAAGATTTTTACGATTAAGAAAACGCATCGAGACTTTCGGTGCGTTTTTGATTGAGCCTTAGATGCTTTGTACACGCCAAGATGCACTGTGATATAATAATAAAATTGACTGATTATTAAAAGGCAACTTATGCGAATCCGCAAATTATTCAAGTTTGAAAATGCACACATTGTGCGTAATTGTTCATCAAATCGCTGCAAATATTCAATTCATGGACATAGCTACCAAGTTGAGCTAATTTTGCAGGCAAATCGACTCGACCATGGGCAGATGGTGTATGATTTTGGCTTATTAAAAAGTGCAATCAAGGACATTATTGATAGTTTTGATCATGCCATTACCTTTTGGCAAAAAGACGATCCAGAGTATATCGCAGCGTGCAAAAACTTTAGTGCCAGATGGGTGGCAATGCCAGTATCACCCTCAGCAGAGCAATTTAGCAGGGTGATATTTTTCTGGGCTGATGCGATTTTGCAACAAACCCAAATGCAAAATGGTGAAAGTGATGTGATGGTGTATTCGGTGATTGTGCATGAGACGGCAACGGGTTATGCCCAGTGTTTTATTGAAGATGTGCAAAATGAGCAAATGGGCAAATTAAACTTGGCGGATTTTGAATTTAGTGATGAAGTGCGTGCCGAGTGGCATGATCCATTGATGTATGACAAACTCATCAGTGGTGAAAAATTCATCAATCCCAAAGTGGCTTTGCAGGTTGATGTATCATGAGTCTAATAACCAGTCAGATGATTTTGACAACTGAGGCAGATACGCAAATTTTGGCAAAAAAATTGGCAGCATTAAATCTAACAGGCGGTGTGTGGTTGTCTGGCGATTTGGGGGCGGGCAAGACCACTTTGACTCGCTATTGGCTACAAGCGATGGGGCATAATGGTGCGGTCAAAAGCCCGACTTATACACTGGTTGAGCCTTATCAGCTTACCAAAAATGGTGTGATTAAGCCAATTTATCATGCTGATTTGTACCGATTAAATGACCCAGAAGAGCTTGATTTTATTGGGTTTTTTGAATATTTTTCTGAAGAGAATGCCTTGCTTATCATTGAGTGGGCAAGCCGTGCTGATGCGGTATTGCCACCACCTGACTATCAAATCAAGCTGACACGCCGTGATGATGACAGTCGTTATGTGGAGCTGGTTGGCTTGGAGCTTGCTTGATGCTGTGCCAATTACCAACTTATCACAATCTGCCTGATAATGCCGTGGTGTGCTTGATGTCGCCAACCGCCAGCGGCAAAACTGATTTGGCGTGCCAGCTGTATCAGACGGGCAGATTTGAGTTAATTTCGGTGGATAGTGCATTGATTTATCAGGGCATGAATATTGGCACTGCCAAGCCAACCGCTGACGAGTTGAGAGAATTTCCGCATCATCTGGTGGACATTATCCGACCAACTGACAGCTATAGCGTGGCAAATTTTGTTCACGATGTTGAACGGTTGATTGGGCAAATTCATGCCAAAGGCAAAATACCGCTGCTTGTCGGTGGTACGATGATGTACTACATGGCACTGCTTGATGGTATTTCAAGCGTACCACAAACCGTGCAGTCGGTTCGCCAAAAGGTGCAACAGTGGCTGCATGAGCAGGGCAATGCTGCTTTGTATGAATACCTTTTGCAGCATGACCCGATAATTTGCCAAAAACTAAAAATAACTGACACTCAGCGAATCACACGAGCGGTTGAGGTGCATTTACAAACAGCACAACCGATGAGCTATTGGCAGACTTTACCAAAAATTGCCCTAAGCGATAATCCGCAATGGCGGTGGTATGGCATCATTGTTAATCCAGACCGAGCGTGGCTGCATGAGCGAATCGAGCGGCGTTTGCAGTTGATGTGGGCGGCGGGATTTGTTGATGAAGTGGTGCAGTTATTAATCAGTTATCCAGATCTGACCGCCGAAATGCCCGCAATGCGAGCGGTGGGCTATCGCCAAGTTTTGGACTATTTGGTGGCAATCCATCATGAATGTGTGGTCAATCATCATGGCTTGCAGCCGTATTATCTGCTCAAACAATCTGCCATCTCGCCTCAAAACATATCAAATAATCACCATTTTGACAAAAAAATGCAAAAAACTACAACAAACACAGAGGCTGTGGCTTGTCAAGATATGAAAAATAAGGCATTATATGCAACAAGGCAGTTGGCAAAACGCCAGTACACTTGGCTAAGACAGCTTGCCTTGATAGACAAAGCGACGACAACTAATTTAACAATAGCGTCATTTGATAGCATACAACAAGTACAACAGCAATTCATGCAATACTAGGGTAGAACCATTTGCATTGCCTGAGCTATTTAACTGGAGAGCGTTATGTCAAAAGGACAAACCTTGCAAGATCCTTTCTTAAATGCCTTGCGTAAAGATCGTATTCCTGTGTCAATTTTTTTGGTGAATGGCATTAAACTACAAGGACAAATTGAGTCATTTGACCAATATGTAATTTTGTTAAAAAATACAGTTAGCCAAATGGTGTATAAGCACGCCATTTCAACGGTTGTGCCAACACGCAATCCACGCACCGAAGGCGGTCAAACACCTCAAACGGGCAGCTATCAAGCAAGCGGTTTGGGTGTGATGACAAGTGGCAGTTATCAAGGTGGTTTTGAGAGACAAGCTGGTTTTGAGCGTTCGGCAGCTGGGGCGTATCAGGCTACAGGTACGCGTCCACAAGGGGGATTTACCCGCACGCCACAATCAGGTTATGATAGACAGGGCTTTGATAGATCGTCAGCTTATCAATCATCAACCATTGGCGGTATGAACCAGTCTGGCTTTGAGCGAGGCGGTATGGGCTATGACAGACAGGGTTTTGATCGCACAGGCTTTGAGGAGCGTGGCTTTGATGGCAAATCATTTGACGCTTCTGATAACCGTAGCTTTAATCGCACAGGCTTTGATAGCAAGCCTGATGGTAAATTCACCGAAGACGATGAATTTGAACAATAAGCCTGATTGATGCCTTTGCCTTGATGATTTTGCCAGGGTTTGCACGATACAAATGCCCGCAAGTGTCTTTGGACTTTGTGGGCATTGTTGTGTCGTTGTCTGGGCTTTTGGCGAGCTGCCTTTGCATGGTTAGTAAAGCCTTGATAAATAACAAAAGACACAAATAATCAGCAAATTTTATTGCAAAATATGCTATTATAGCGGTATTTAATGTTATCTTTGCAAAATAGCTGGGTCAATTTGGGTCGTGTATGACAACTGCCAAACAGACAATTGATTTTATTCAGACTGCCATTACTGCCATTAACACAGAGCAGCGAGCACTTGATTTGTTGATTGAGCAGCTTGATGAGCGTTTTGTGGCAGCTTGCCAGACGATTTTGGCGTGCCAAGGGCGTGTGGTGGTAACAGGCATGGGCAAATCGGGGCATATCGGTCGCAAAATTGCCGCAACTTTTGCCTCTACAGGCACGCCTGCGTTTTTTATGCACCCCGGTGAGGCTGGGCATGGAGATTTGGGTATGTTGGTGGCAGGCGATGTACTGATAGCCATCTCAAACTCTGGCGAGTCTGATGAGATTCGTATGCTGCTGCCTGTGGTGAAGCAATTGGGCATTCCGATGATTAGTATCAGTCGTGATACACGGGGCGTGTTGCCAAGGGCTGCCGATATTGCTTTGACGCTTGGTCTGTCCGAAGAGGCTTGCCCATTGGGTCTGGCACCTACTTCTAGCACAACAGCAACACTGGCACTGGGCGATGCTTTGGCGGTGGTTTTGTTGCACGCACGAGGCTTTACCAGCGATGATTTCGCCTTATCGCACCCTGCTGGTGCATTGGGGCGTAAGCTATTGACGCGAGTACAAGATGTCATGCATACCGACAATTTGCCTGTGGTGCATAAGCAAACAAGCCTGCATGAAACTTTATTGGTGATGACGCATGGGCGATTGGGCTTGGCGGTGGTGGTTGATGAATCTGATAGGGTGCTGGGCATTTTTACCGATGGTGATTTGCGACGCAAACTTGCCGAGAATCAAGATTTGACCGTTGCCATTGCTGATTTGATGACCATCATGCCAAAAACCATTGATGGGCAAATGCGTGCATCAGATGCTTTGACGCTGATGAATCAGCACGCCATCAGTCAATTATTGGTGGTGGAGGCGGATAAGTTGGTCGGTGTGATTAGTATCCATGATTTGTTAAAAGCAGGTGTGAGCTGATTCATCATATCTTGTGGTATGGTTGGCGGATTGGGAATTTTGTCATAAATTTGCAAAAAGCAGTTGGTTTATTGACATGAATCAACTCAAAATTTGCGATTTTTTATCAAAATTCAAGCTCTATTTTAAGAATTTATTTATTAACAATAAATAAAAACCGATTAATTTTGCCCAATTGTGCATTCTATGATGATGGGATAATGTTGGTTGTTGGCGTGATAAGCCCAAGAAAATGATGGGCTGTTTTATGAATTTATAATGATAAATAGCTTTAATATCAATTAAAGTTAATTCATCAATGCGATAAGATGTTATGACATGAATGAGCAAATTTTACAAAAGGCAAAAAATATCAAGCTGTTTGCAATGGATGTTGATGGCGTGCTGTCAGATGGGCAAATCATCTATGATGCACAAGGCGTGGAAACCAAAGCGTTTTTTGTGCAAGATGGGCTGGGTTTGCAGGCGGTAAGGCAGGCAGGCGTGGTGCTTGCCATCATCACAGGGCGGAGTTCTGCGATGGTTGAGCGGCGTGCCAAAGAATTGGGCATTGCCCATGTGATACAGGGCAGAGATGATAAGTTTGTCGCTTTGATGGATTTGGCGGCACAACTGGGTTTGGATTTGTCAGAGTGTGCCTATATGGGCGATGATTTGCCAGATTTAAAGGCGGTGCGTGAGGCAGGTTTTGGCATCAGCGTTGCCAATGGTTGTCTGCAAACGCAAGCGGTGGCAGACTATGTTACCCAAAAAACAGGCGGACAGGGTGCAGTGCGAGAGGTGTGTGAGCTGATTTTGCAGGCACAAGATAAATTTGATGATTTTGTTAAAAAATTTCAATAATATAACCAAATGAATGGCTTGATGTAATGAATATCCGAATTCTCAGCGTGCTTGGTGTGATGGCGTTGGCTGTCGCAGCATGGTTTTTTTATCAAGAGGAAGTGGAGATAAAACCTGCTTTGCCACAAGCACCTGTTGCCAGCTCTGAAGTTGTTCAGATTAGTGCTGTACAAACTAACCCAGAAACTGGCGAAACCGAATACACGCTCACTGCTGATTCGCTGGTACAAAACACAAGTGGCGAAGATGAAATGCTGGGTGCAAGCATTCATTGGCAACCGCCAGCAGGCGAAAAATATACGCTCACTGCCAAGCGTGCGACTTTGGCACAGACAACGGGTGATTTGTCGCTGTCGCAGGGCTTTCGCATGGTGCGAGCTGCTACAGCCACCAAGCCTGAAATGGTGATTGAGGGTGCAGCATTGCTTGGCAATACCAAATCTCGCACGGTATCAAGCCAAGAGCCTTTGGTGGTTACGCAAGGTGAGGACAAGTTTAAGGCGGCGGGATTTCGTGCTAATTTACAAACTGGCGATTATGAATTTGACAAAATTGAAGTGTTGTTCAATGCACCCAAACGCCAAAATAAGCCGTTATTTTAGCTTGATTGTTGATGTTTATTTTATTGGATAATTTAGTTTGAGTACTTGGTATGTTTATTAAAAATTTATTAAAAAATTCAGCATTGGTGCTAACTTTATCAATCACGCCATTGATTGCAGCTGCCTTGCCATCTGATGCCAACCAACCGATTCGCCTATTGGCAGACCGTGCCACCTACAGCGAACGCACAGGTGTTACCACTTATTCGGGCAATGTAACCATCGAGCAAGGCACGCTAAAAATTGCCGCAGATAACCTCACGGTCAATCTAAATACTGCCAATCGCAGCATTAATTCGGCTGTGGCAACAGGCAGACCTGCAACCATGCAACAAATCATCACCCAAGAAAAGGGACTTGCCAAAGGTCAGGCCAATCGCATTGACTATAATGCGGTTACGGGCATTGTAACTTTGACAGGCAACGCCAAACTTACTCAAGCTGGCTCAAGTTTTTCGGGTAATGTTATTCGCTACAGCCTATCAGCAGGAGATGTTGAGGCCAATGCAGGGGGTGGTCAGCGTGTTGAGCTGGTTTTTCCGCCCAGTGAGTCAGGCTCACGGCGAGGCGTACGCTAAGGGGCTGCTATGACAACCTTATCAATGCACCATCTTGGCAAGCGTTATGGGCAACGCTGGGTGGTAAAAGATGTTTCGTTTGAGATTGAACAAGGGCAGGTTGTTGGGATTTTGGGGCCAAATGGTGCAGGCAAGACCACCAGTTTTTATATGGTGATTGGGCTTGTGCCGATGGACAAAGGGCAGGTTATGCTTGGTGGCAAAGATATCTCGAAATACGCCATGCATGAGCGTGCTGCACAGGGCATTGGTTATCTGCCCCAAGAGGCATCAATTTTTCGCAAATTAACCATCGAACAAAACATCATGGCGATTTTGCAGACTCGTAAGGAGTTGGACAAGGCAGCCCAGCTCAATGAGCTTGAGAAATTGATGGCGGAATTTCATCTTGAGCATGTGCGTCATTCACTGGGTATGAGTGTCTCTGGAGGTGAGCGTCGTCGCTGCGAGATTGCCCGTTGTCTGGCATCAAACCCAAAGTTTATTTTGCTTGACGAGCCATTTGCAGGGGTTGATCCGATTTCGGTTGGCGATATTATGCAAGTGATTGAATCTTTGCGTATGCGTGGCATTGGGGTGCTGATTACCGACCATAATGTGCGTGAAACGCTGTCTATTTGTCAAAAAGCCTACATTGTCTCTGAAGGCACAATTATCGCTGCAGGTAACAAAGATGAAATTTTGGCCAATGAATTGGTCAGAAAGGTCTATCTGGGCAAAGACTTTGTGGTGTAGCAATTGCTTGATTGGGCAAATACATCATCTGACAAATTATATCACCATGTGCCAAATGCCTTTTTGTGGTCAAATTGCTAAAATACGGCAATTTGTCCGCCATAGATGATTTTAGCTGACTATTATGTTTCGCATTACGCAATCAAATGATACTGCCATTTTGCTTGGGCATTTGGTAGAGCAATACCGACAAAATGCAGCAAAAACGCAAACGCTGGCTGATTTGGTTTTTGCCAAATTCACCGTCATTGTTCCCTCAATGGTGCTGGGCGATTGGCTTATGCGTGCCGTGGCGGACAAAATTGGCATCAGTACGCTGTTTGTGGCACAATTTTGGGGTCAGTATCAGTGGCAGTTAATCCAAAAAGTGCTACAGGCAGATGCCGAGCATCACCCTCATGATGCCTTAAAAGTGCCTGAAGTGGCGGTTTTGTCAGGCTCGGTCATGCGTTGGCGAATTTTTGGCTATATTAACGCACTGTCCGATACGCAATTGTCAGCAATTTTATCCGATGACAATCACCCTTTGTGCGAATTTTTGCTTGGTTTGTATGATGACAAACAGCAAAAAATACCCGAGCATCGCCTTTGGCAAGCCTGCGAGGAATTGTCGGCGGTGTATGTACGCTATCTAACTCATCGTCCAGAATGGCTGCACGCTTGGACGCATGGCAAACCACTGCCAACCAGTGTGGAGCAAATGCTTGCCGATAAGGACAGATTTGCTGCCAAGTATGATGATACTGAGGCAAGTCCCGATTGGCTGGTGGAGCAATATCAACATCTTGAAAAGCTGCTTGGCTATCTGTGGCAACAATTATTTGCTGCGGTATATGCTTATCGTGAGAATTTGGAGCAGAGATTTTGGGCGGTGCTTGCTGGCAAGAGAGGTAGCCAGCTGGCTTATGAGGCGTATCAATTATTGCCAAGTACGCTACATTTGTTCACCGTACAACAAATTCCTGTGGTGGAGTTGCAGTTTTTAAAGCAACTGTCCGTGTACATTGATGTGCATTTACTGCACCTGAACCCTTCGCAGATGTTCTGGGCGGACATTGTTGATAAACAGTGGCTGGATAAGCAGCGTATCATCAAGCCAGAGCTTATTTATTATAAAGATCATGGGCATGCACTACTTTCTCGGCTTGGCAAAGAATCTCGAGAGACTTTTGCCATGCTTGCCGATATGTCAGGTGGTGAGTTTTATTATGAAAAAGACAGCGTGCCTAATGATTTTTATCATCATGAACAAATGCCACAAAGCTGGCAGGTGCATTGGCATGATGATTTTATCACGCCGACAGGTGATGGCTTGCTACAACAATTAAAAGCTGATATTTTGATGCTTGATGAACAAGGGGCGAAGGATTGGCTTGGCAAATCGGTATTATCAACACTCACACAAAGCCTTGCAGAAAAAACCAAGCCACCAAGCCTGATGAAGCTGCCTGATGCTACCGAACGCTTGCCAAGTTTAAGCATTCATGCTTGCCATAATCTAAAACGCCAATTAGAAATCGCACGCACCTTGATTGCTCGTTATCTTAATGAACCAAACGATGATGGCAGTCAGCGAAAGCTTTCTGATGTGGTGGTGTATCTGCCTGATGTTGCTGCTGCTGAGCCTTTGATTCGCTTGGTATTTGGTGAGGGTGTGGGTCTTGATGGGTTGGTTTTGCCTGCCAAAATCACAGGAACAACCAACCGTGAGATTGATGATTTGATGGAGGCGATTACAGGGTTTTATTCCTTGTTGGGGGCGACAGGTTCGCGGTTTTATCGTGAGGATTTTTGTCAGTGGCTGATGATGCCAGCGGTGTACGACAGCTTTGGGCTAAGCTTTGATGAGGTTAGCCGTGCTTGTTGGCTACTTGAGCAAGCAGGTTTTGTTCGTGGTTTTGATGCCAAGCACCTTGCAGTAACACTTGATGGGGCGGACACTGACTATCGCTATAGTTTTGCCTATGCACTAGATAGGATTGTTTTGGGGCTAATAACGCCAAGCGTGGAGACAGAGCCAAACAGCTTATTATACCCCTTTAGATGGCAGCAGCAATTTGCCGAAGCCAGTCTGCCTTTGGCAGGTGTTACTTTGGCTGATCAGAGCATTGTTGAGATGCTTTGCACGATTTACACAGCGTTTGATAAATTGCGAGAGGATTACAACCAGATTGATTTGATTGAAAATTGGCTGGACAAAATCGAAACGCAAGTTATTGAGCCGTATTTTGCCAAATGGCAACAAACGCCACAAATGCGTGCGATTTTTGAGGCAAAAAACAGCATTGCTGCCAGCGTCCGTGCCAATAAATACTATCATAATCTGCCAAATACCTCGCAAAATTCAGAGCAAATTCAGCTGTCTTTGGCATTTGTCCTAGAAAGCATTCGCCACTTGGTCGCAACCCAAGCCATCAGTGCCGAGCATTCTGGCGTGATTACTTTTGCTCGTTTTGGGGCGTTGCGTAGCATTCCGTTTGGGCTAACGCTGATGCTTGAGATGAATTTATCCGCCTTCCCAAGACAAGATCGTGTCATGAGAATGGATTTGATGCGTGCAGGGCTAAAGCGGCGTGGCGACAGGTTTAATGAAGATGATGACAATGGGGCATTTTTGGACGCATTGCTGTGCAGTCGTGATGCTTGTGCAATTTTTTATACCGCTGTCGCTGGTGATGGCACGCAGCTTTTGCCAGCTTCGCCAGTGGGAGAGTTATTAGAATTCTTTAAAAATCATGTTAATTGGCAATTGCCTGATTTGCCGTTGGCTGATGAATCGGCGGCAGAATATCAGCAACTTAGCGAGCGTCTACCTCGTTTGGTTGAGGCGTATTTGCTGACTTGGCACGCACCGACAGCATTTGATGTTTCGCTGTTTTATCATCTTGATGATAATGATTGCGAGCAACCGATGGTGGATTTTATCCAAAAGCAGCTCGTGCTAAAACAAGCACAACGCAACCAGTTGCCGCCAGCACCTTTGTGGCAGCAGGTGCGAGCTTTGCTTGATGAGCCACAAGCAGGCAAAAAATCACCAATCACTTTGCTTGATGTGCAGACATATCAACTGCTTGCCAATGTACTGACGGCGGTGCTTGATGGCGATATTATGTCTGCTGATGATTTGTTGCGTGATTGGCAAATCAGTCTGCCAACGACAATAAATATTACGCAGCTGCATCGCAATTTACGCAATCCTGCCAGCGGTTATCTTGAACAAAAATTACCAGTTTTTGATGAGCAACTTGATGAGCGGGGCGAAGAGCCGTTGGTGCTGGCGACTCTTGATGGTTTTGGGCTAAAACAGACATTATGCGAAGCGATGGCGGCAGGGTTGTTTGATACAAAAACAGCAAGCCTACCTTATCATCAGCAGCTGATGAATATGAACACAGCTCCAGATTGTCAGCAGTTGGATTGGGATACGGCACAGAAAACAGCAGCTGCCAAAGGAATATTTTCGCTATATTTTGGCAATGTATTGCCAGCAGGGGCAAATCGTCTGAGCAATCTTGATGAGCAAGTACAGCAGCTGTTGGCATTGACAGAGCAGTTTTATCAAGTGCTGACAGACGCAGATGACGAAACTTTGGCACAGTTACAATCATCGTTGCCAGCTGGCGTAACCGCAGCGGACGGAAGTTTTGTGTATTCACTATTGATAAGCAAAACCGATGAGCGTAGTATCTTGCTTGATTTGGCGGATTTGTCCGTTAATATTGTGGCACAAGTGCCAGCAAGCAATGAAGAGCTTTGGTTGCAAGTGTTGCCCAATACAGCAACAGTAACGCAGCTTTTGAAATTTTGGCTACTGCATTTGGCGTGGCAGGTTTGGCGAAATACCAGCGAGGCTGATGTCCATGCAGGGCGTGGGACGAGTATTTGGCAGTTTACCAAAGTTGGTAGTGAGCTAACAGGGCTGAGTTTTGCCAAAAAATCTGTAATGATGTTTCGCCCAATAACAAGCCTTGTTGCCAAACGATTATTAACAGCTTATTTGCTTACTGCACTGCTTATCAATAAGTTGCCGATCGCCCTTGCTCCTGCAAACGCCCTGACAATCGTTGATCTTAAGAGGCAGGGGAAGCTGGATTTTAGCAGTAAAAATTTCAGCCAATGGCTAGAAAATAGCTATGCTGATGGTTATCTTGGAAAGGCATGGCAACGACTGCTCGGCGATAACAATCCACTGGCCGTTATCCAAGATACCGAGCAGCTTGCTGATATTTTATATCAGCCGTTGGTTGATTGTCTGACGGCGGTTGATTGATGGATGTTTGCAATCCGCACTTTAGCGTACACCGTCATAATGGCTGGGATTTAGCCATTTTTATCCAGCAGTACGACCAGTGAGGCAAGTTTTACGGTATCGCCACCAAACTTGCGGTGATTAAAATGCCGTATCCAACGCAACGGCATGACGGTGCGATAAATTTCATCACGCATTTGTGCAGGTAGGCTGTTTGCAGTGGCTTGCCAGATTTGCCGTGCTTGATTTAGTCTGCCCTTGTTGTTTAACAAAATGGCGGTGCTTTGTAGGTAGCACAGCCAGTCTCGTGCTTGGCATTGGGCAAGGCTTAGCACCTTGATGGGGTCATCCTCAAAATCAATAAAGCCAATCTGCTCGCCTGCGATGATGTTGCGGGCAAAGGCTTGGCTTAGGTACTGACCACGCTCATGCACTAAAGTAATGGCTTGAATGCCTTGCTCAAACCATCGTACCGCCTCATCGGCATTGGCTTGCCAAATTTTATGCTCAAGCGTGTCGCTTTGCAAATCACTCATCATCAACGCATCATCTTGACAGGCAAGTAGCACAGGCACATAAACACCAGCCTGACGCAACTGGGTCAAGCGATGCACTTCTGTTGCGATGGCAGCTGTACCCCCAAAATTTTGTACAGGGCTTAATAACGGCAAGCCAAGCAAGCGACTAAAAAACCCCAGCAGGCGGTATTTGTGTATAGAATGGCGACGACTGGCTCGCCTTATCCAGACATATGATTGGTCGGGCAGTTGATGGCGAGCAATCGCCCCTTGTTGCGTGGCGGCAAGCTCTGCCAGTAGCTGTGCATGATTCATAATTCACCTTGCTGGCGGATTGGTTAATCAATGATTTGCAATCGCTTGAGAATCGGCATTTGGGTTTTGATGAACTTTTCTGCCAAAGATTGCAGCTCTGCCAGATTGTCTTCATTACCAGAGAGTGGCTGATTGTCTTTGATGAGTGTTTGGTTGTCAGCTTTTAGGATTTGCCAAACAAAATCAGCCCAGCCATCTTTGGCAACTTTATTATAATGTGCCAGCACAAACAATTGTTCAATACGAGTTAAACCAATGCCAGAGGTTGTTACAGGGCTGGCAAGATGGTAAATCTCACCGCTGGTTTTGGCACGGTTCACTAGGTGCAGGTTGAGTTTTTGACAATGTGGCAGACTTGCTTTGATTTGCTCTTTGTCTTGAGCAAGGGCGATGTCATTTTTGCCAATCAACAATGCCAACAGGCTGATGACTTGCTGCTTGCTTAGTTTGCCTGCCAATTGTTCAATAAGTTTTTTGACAGAGTGAATTTTGCCATCTTTAACAATATCAACCAAAGGCAAGAACAATTCATCCATAATGGTGATGTTGCGATAATGGGTGATGGACGCATTTAGCTCATCTGGATTTTTGATGAGTATCACAGACAGCTCTTCCCACGCTTGTAGATATTCTGCCGAATTGAGCTGATAGCTGCCTTTTACCCAGTAGTCGCGGCGAAATTGTCGGTTGAGCAGATAGTCTTTAGTGGTTTGTTTGAGTGATTTATTGTTAATGCTATTTAAATACTCTTTTTGCTCATGATTAAATAGACAATCATCATAATCGTCCAAATAATAAGCAGAGCAGGCATAGCTCATTTTGGCATCAGCCAGCCAATCTTCAACCTGCGAGTAATACATGGGCTGCCAATCACGGTTGAGATACTCATGTGCCAGATAGTTCATGTTTTTGCTTGTCAAATCATTGGCTCTGTTTAATAGCTCTGGCGTTTGGCGAATCAAGCGGTCGCTAAGTTGTAGCACAGCTTGGGTTTGGTTGATGGCTTGCTGAGTGTTAATCTGTCTGGTGTTGGCATTTGATGAATTTTTTAAATCATGCTCAACGAATAAATGACGCAAGGGCGATAATCCAGACCAGCCAGGCAGAGTGTTGTAGCTGATATATAGTACGCCACCGACTCGCAATTTGCGGCGAATAAAATCAACAATAATGCGGCGATTGTCATCAGAAATCCACGACCAAATGCCATGCAGTCCGATATAATCAAACTCTGGCAAGTCTTCACGCGAACAAAATTGAGCAAAACTTTGATCGTATAGCTGCGTTTTGTGCGTTGTGTTGGCTTGTGCTGAGAGGTGTTGGGCAAATAGTGCTTGGTCTGGGTTAAAATCTGTCCCATGCCAATTAATATCACTGCCTGCACTGTGGATATTGATTGATAATCCCTGACCAAATCCCAGCTCGCAAGCATGGCGAATTTTTGGTGGAGCGATACCTGCCATTAAAAAAGGCACGGTGAGATTCTGTGGATTTAGCTCGCTATAATAACCATAGGTATAATTGATGTCGCTGACATAACCTTCAGACCATGATGTCATAAAATTTCTCTTATAAAACAATCGTATAAAATGATTATAATAGCTGATTTAATGAAGTTTTGCAATTTTTGACTGTGTGGGATGACCGTGCTTGATATCGCAAACATTAGACCGATTGTGTGCTGCAAGAAATAAAGTCGGATATTAGCTACCCGACTTTTCAAGCTGCAAATAGCAGGGATTAATCATGCTGCCCGCGGCTTTGCATTTGTGCTATATTTATGCACATTGGTTAATCATTAAATAATTGTATTATTATAAATACTTACAAATCAAACGAACTCACCACCTTAACATGCAAACGCACTTCCACATTACCACGGGTGGCGTTGGAATATGGACAAACTTCGTGGGCTTTTTTGATTAAGGTTTTTGCTTCGTCTTCGCTCAATCCTTCCACCGTGATGGTAATATCCAAATCAAGACCAAACGCACCGTCTGGTTTTTGCCCAATACCAACACTCACAGTAGTGCTGGATTTACTAGGTTTAATACCTAAGGTTGGAGCAACATGATTCATCGCACTGTCAAAGCACGCCGCATAACCCATCGCAAAAAGCTGTTCTGGATTTGTGCCAACTTTGCCGCTGTCATTTTGAAAACCAACCAAATCAAACCCAATTGAACCATCATCAACTTGGGTATGCCCATCACGACCGCCTGTTGCTGTTGCACTTGTGTGATAAAAAATTTTCATAAAAACTCCATCAAATAAAATAAACATCAGGGTAAATCACCCACAAATTCTGACACCATGCCAAAAATCCAAAACCATTTTAGCAAGTTTATCTAACAACTGGTATCTTATTTATCCAAAACTCTTGCCTGATTCTCTAAGTGAACCGACCCCCAAATCTTAGACACAAGATTAAAGGTTAGGTTGATAAAGCTAAGTGGTTTGACCAAGGACTAAGCTTCTGTATCTGACAGGA
>NZ_FTNU01000025.1 GCF_900156515.1 Moraxella cuniculi DSM 21768
GTCCTGTCAGATACAGAAGCTTAGTCCTTGGTCAAACCACTTAGCTTTATCAACCTAACCTTTAATCTTGTGTCTAAGATTTGGGGGTCGGTTCAGCTTTTGACGGTTATTTTTATTTCGTGCAAGGTTTGGAATTGCTGGCAGGGGCGGTGAATTTGACCCTGATGGTGCTTTCCATCAAAGACGGTATGGGCATTAGAAAGAAATAATAACCTTGGATAAGATGTTCAAGAAATTAACCAATAGCAACATTGTTAGTTTTCAACCAAAGGAGTACAAAATGAAAAAAGTAATTAAAAACGCTGCCTTGACGCTTTTGGCAGGTGTCGCCCTGACTGCTTGTGCTACCAAGCCGACCACGGCAGTGCAACAAACAAGCAATCAAGTGGTGCTGATTAACACCTTTGAAGTGCCAAAAGGCAAAGAACAGGCGGCTTTGGCATCGTGGCAGAAATCACGGGATTTTCTAAAAACCCAAGACGGCTACATCAGCACACGCTTGCACCGCAACCCAAACCCCAATGGCAAATTTCATCTGATCAATGTTGCGGTATGGCGTTCGGCGGAGGACTTTAAAAAAGCCACAGCCAATATGCGTGCCACTTTGAAGGATAACGCCGTTGAAGGTGTCGTTTTCACCCCTGATTTGTACCAAGTGATTGAAAGCGATTAATGCTTGCAAGACAAAAGGTCGGTAACTTTTGCCGACTTTTTTTTACAGACTTACCTATCCAATTTTATCGCTCATCAGGTGGGTTGGCAAAATCGTCAGCATTCTGGACAAATCCTTGTACAAAAATTTGATATTGTTATAAAATAACAATTTGTCGCCAAGCTGTGCCGTATTAATAAGGCTGGCAATCATCAAGACTGGGAGAAATATATGAAAAAGCCAATATATCTTTGTGCAATGACGATGGCATTATCGCTGGCAGCATGTGTCAATGCCGGCAATCAAACCCCTTCTAATGCAGCTGATATGGACAAGCGACAACGGTCGGAATTGACAAGATTGCCAGCACCTGCCGATTTAGATTTTGCCAAACAATCAGGCAGCGTGCAGCAATTTGAGCTTGAGGGACAAACGGTTCGCTATCGTGCTTTTGAGAATATTGTTTATGTGCTAAACCCTGTTGATACGCGTTATCAATTTATGAATATTTACATCCCCGAGGCGTATTTTCAGGACGAAAGCATAGATGACTTTACCGCCGAAACTGCCCCAATTTTCCTGCCCAATCAAGTTGGCGGCTATATGCCTGCAACCGCAGGGCGACCAGAGTTGGATAAACGCAGCGGCTCACCCAATGCGATGATGGTTGCTCTGTCAAAAGGCTATGTGGTTGCCAGTGCAGGGGCTCGTGGCCGTACCGAATCAACAGGTCGAGCTCCTGCAGCCATTGTGGATTTGAAGGCTGCTGTGCGTTATTTAAAGGCCAATGACAAGCAGATGGCAGGCGATGCCAACAAAATCATCAGTAATGGCACATCGGCAGGCGGTGCTTTGTCGGCATTACTTGGCACCAGTGGTAACGCTCCTGAATTTGAACCCTATTTACAACAGCTTGGTGCTGCCACCGCTGATGATACGATTTTTGCTGTATCGGCATATTGTCCGATTGCCAATTTGGAACACGCTGACATGGCTTATGAATGGCAATTTAACGGAGTGAATGATTATCAAAAAATCTCCATTGAGAATGTTGATTATCGCATTGAACGAAAATTAATCAATGGCGTACAAACCAGCGAACAAATCAAGCTATCAGATGAATTAAAACAAGCATTTATCCCTTATATCAACAGCCTAAATCTATATAATAAACAAGGCGTTAAGCTAACTTTGGACGCAGATGGCAATGGCAGTTTTAAACGCCATATCGAAGGCTTGCTCATGCAGTCAGCACAAGAGGCGATAAATCGTGGCGAGGATTTGTCCGACCAGACATGGCTAACAATAACAAACGGTAGGGTGGTTGCTGCTGATTTTGCTGCATATGCCAAATTTGTCGGACGGCAAAAAACCACGCCTGCATTTGATGGCATTGACCTTTCAACAGCGGAAAATAACCTGTTCGGCGATCAGCAAGTTGCAAAAAAGCATTTTACCGATTTTTCGATGGCAAATAGCACAGTTTTGGGTGCCAGCAAGGCAGATTCACGCACGGTTTATATGATGAATCCGATGAATTTTCAGTCCAAAACCAAATATTATCGCATCCGACACGGAGAAAATGACCGTGATACATCTTTGGCAATCTCTACACTGATGGCATTAAAACTTGATAAGGAAAATAAAGTGGTGGATTTTGCCTTGCCATGGGGACGAGGACACAGTGGCGATTATGATTTGCAAGAGCTATTTGACTGGGCAAAAAGCATCTCGGCACCGTAAGAGCTGTAATGCTTTTGTCAAGCGGTCTGATGATTTGATTGGCAAGCAAGCTGGTGGCAATGTTGGATTTGCCGCCAGTTTATATAGGTAATATCAACTCAAACCTGCAAGCCTTTACCAAAAAATACCAAGCATTCATTTGACTAATAAAAACTTATCATCTTAGGCATGGTGTGTTTTTGTCATATCATTTAACATAATATATATTATGCGAAGTATAAGCAATCGGATTGGCAGGTTTGGTGGGTCAATAACCACCTGTCTTTTTTAGTTACCCACAAGCCAAACACGCCACTAACTTTAGCCTAATAATGGGCAAGTTGTGGCGTGTGGCTTGATGGATAACTAAGGTGAACCAACGGTTTGCAAATAATCAACGCAATTTTTAGCATCAAGATCAATATTTTGCTGTTGTTTATTTTTAGCAATGCATTCACTTGTATCATTATTATAAAACATCATGGCAGGCTTATTATCAAACGGTATAGCTACAGATGAAGTTACAGACGGAGCTGGCAAATAAGGATCAAAAAGCAAAGTTGATGACGGCGGTACATAAGATGGTATGTGAACAGGCAATGGCTCATTTTTTGTATTAGCATTTGTCATATCGTCATTGCTTCTTTTTTCAACAAATAAATCATCAGAAACTGACAAATCTTCATTTTTTTCTGTGTTCTTTAGCTCATCTTGATCATTTACTAAATTTAAATCATCTTGTGATTGATTGCTTAAAACAGCATTAACCGCTTTATCTGTATTTGCAATATCCGAAACACTGGCATTGACATAAAAGTCTAAGCCTTTTGAGACAAAATAACTAATAATAATGAAGATTAAAACAACAGTAATTAAAGAATTTATTACCTTTTTAGAGTATCTTGCTTTATTATCCGTAACTTGACTTGTGGATTTATAATAATCAAACATAGCTGGATTTAATCGCCAAACTTGCATATCATCAGCATCTTTAAACGCTGATTTTGTAAGCGATTTTTGCACATAAGACCACCAATAAACTGTTACGCTTTTTCTTTTTCGTGGGCGATATAAATGTACATGTTCGCCAACATTTTCTAAAACATAATCATTAAGCAATTTAACAGATTGGGTAATAAACCAAATGTCTATCCCATAATGCCTATGCGTTGATAAATCTTTACCGATTTTATTATGAACGCTTCTATTTTCTTTCATAAAAGCATCAATATATTGGCATTCATCAATAATAACTAATTTTGGCGGTTCTTTAGGGTCTTTGTTTGGGTTTAATGCTCGCCAATCACAATCAGGGGGTAATGGTCTAACGCCACATATTCTAAGCCCTTCTATATTCGTATAAAATTCCTTATAAAACCCCCTTTCAACTTCTCTTATCAGCCACTCAACAACCAAACAAGTTTTACCGCTTCCAGGCGTTGCTGTTATTAACCTAATCATCTTTTTACAACCTTTAAAGTTGAAGCAAAAGTTTTAATATAAACATTGGCAATATAAGCACCAATTATTATACTTATTGCTTTATCAACACCAGCCAACCCTAACAATCCGCTAAATGCTCCAAGTTTACCAAATTCTTCAATGGCTTTAACTTTATAATAATCAACAAAACTGGTAGTACCAACAACAGTAATGACACCAAAACCAACACCAGCCATCACTTGGGCAAACCAGTTACGGTTATTTACCTTCAAAGCAGTCATTATCAAATTAAAGAGACTTTTAAACATACCATTAACTCCGTATCGCTGAAACAACAATGCCCAAAGCAGTTAAATAAGCTAAAGCTAAAATTGCAGGTCTGACTGTTTTAGCAAAATCACAAAGTGGTGTTAAACTGTACTCAAGCGGTACAGCAACCAAACCAACATTTAAATCAAATCTTATTGGAGCTGGACAAGCACCACCATAAGCTAAATATTCAACATCAAAATCAACAGGATTTTTTGTTAATTGTTTTTCTTCAACATTGTAATCAAAATTCTCAAGCTCTTCAGGAGCTTTTTTATCCTCATTAGCTCTAAAGCATAAAAATGAAGCCCAACTACAAAACGATGGCAAGGAAAAACCTTCAGGCTCTTGCTGATTTGATCGATCAGGATTTGGGCTTGGATTCGGTGCAGGATTTGGGCTTGGGCTTGTTCCAGGGTTTGGATTAGTTCCAGGATTTGGGCTTGGGCTTGTTCCAGGATTTGGATTAGTTCCAGGATTCGGACTTGGTAAAGGCTCAGGCGCAACTACACTAGGACTAGAAACAACAGGGGCAGTACCTGGAACAAATTCGGGTGAAGTTGGATTATCAGGCACTTTTGCAACTTCTTCAAATTTAGCATCATATAAGCCATTAGATACATCATATTCAGCTACACGGCGGAATAAATCCCTATTAGGTTTATTTGCGCTCATACCTTGACGAAACACAGAAGCAATATCAGCAGTAGTGGGGTTATCAGGTAAAAAATATTCTATTACAAAAAATTCATCAGCATATTGTAAATCGCCCGAACTTCTGACAGTATGACAATAAGCCCTATGGCTAGAATATTTAATATTAGAATTACTTACCCAATATGTAAAGGTTGAATAAGTTATGTGACCACGATATGTCATTTCACTTTTAGAACCTGTCATTTTTGCAGCCCTATCACGACAACCAAAATCTGCCGCCTGGTCTGCCGTATCAAAATAATTACCACGGTATGAAAAATAACTTGCTTTTAACTTTCCCTTTTTGTCAAACTTAAAATTACCATCTTTATCAATATAAACACTATCAGGCTCACTACCAAAAGTTGAAATTAGATCAGGAACCCAGGAAAACCAACCGCCAGAAAATTTTTTTGCAGCTTTAAATAAAAAACCCCCCTACCCTTTGTAAAAATGACTTATCAGAAACTGTAGAAACGGCAACATGGGCATATTTATCCCCTTTTTGTGCTACAACTTCAATATTACCAGTTTTAGTATTATATGCAGTTTGTTTTACTTCCCAACCACCTGATGATTTTAATTGACCTGCTTGGGCTCTTTCTCTTTGTGTTACTATGCTTGTTTGGTCTGTGATAATATCCGTATTTTTTAAAGCACCAGCATAAGAATTAAAGGGCAAGCAAAAAAGAATGACTAAATAAATTTTTTTTGTTTTCATAAAAATCCTTTTTAATTAACAGTGGATAATAAAACCGTTCTTATATTATTAAATTCATCTAAGGATAATTTATAAATAAAATCAGTTTTATGGCTTTGTTCTTTGACAGTGTCAATAATGATTGGTTGTAAAAATATAACCAAATTTGATTTTTTAACGGTGTTAGAATCAGCTTTAAAAGCTCTTCCTAAAACAGGGATTTTTGAAACTTTAGGAATTGCTTGTATATCTTTTGTTGATTCATCACGCATCAAGCCACCCAATACAATAACTTCACCATTACTAGCCAATATTGATGTATCAATCACACTTTTATTTGTAATAATGCCGTTATTTGTTGCATTAACAACATTGCTGACTTCCTGATAAACTTGAAGCTTTATGCCATTATCAACAATCATCGGTGTAACTTTTAAAGAAATTCCGACATCAATTCTTGATATTGTTTGAAATGGCTCACCATTTCTATCAAGTTGATTGCCTGTAATTACAGGGACATTTTGACCAACCAAAATACTTGCTTGCTCATTATCTAAAGCAAGCACGCTTGGCATTGATAATAAATTTGCCGTTGTTGTCTGCTCTAAAGCTTGTAAAACAGCACCATAAAACTTCTCATCAGTTTGTTTTTTAAAACCAAGTAGACCACCTATCGCTGATAAAGTTTTATTGCCTGAAAGCAGATTTGTTAAAGAAATCGCAGGATTAAAATTTACAACACCATAACCATTTTGTGAACCCAATGCCCATTGAACACCAAGCTTACTGATATCATGATCAGATAACTCAATAATAACTGCTTGTATTAATACTTGTTTTTTATTTACATCAAGATTATTAATAAGATAACCCAAACTTAAAGACTGATCGATATTATCCGAACGGATTAAAACAGCGTTTGATGATAAATCTGCAACAGCAACAATATTATCCATAGACAATGAATTGATAATTTGTGCAACATTATCAGCTTTTGCATGTTTTAACTTATAATAACCAACATTGCCGATATCTTTTGAGACTCTGTATAAATCACCATCTTTGATCACACTGATGTTATGCAATCTTAAAGCAGAAATATAATAATCAAACAAAGCATCAACGCTAACAGCTTGACGAATATTTAAAGAAATAAGCGTATCAGACACCCTATCATCAACAACAAAATTTTTATTTACAATCTTTGAAATCTCTTTTGTAAAGCTTTTTAAATCAACCTTTTCAACTTCAACAACCCAGCTATTAGCAACAGAACAAGCAGGAAAAAGGATAAGCATTAGAGATAAAAACAAAGCTTTCATTATTTAATCCTTAAATAAAATATAAAAAGCCATTGTTAAAACAATTAAGCAATATAAAACAAGCATATAAAAATAACCTTGCTAACAATTCTTACCAATTAAAAAAGTAAAAAAGGAAGGTAAGAACCCCCACCCTCCTTTTTTAGCATTAAAATAATTAACGCTGTGCAACGCGTGATAGCAATGACCAAACCCACGCAAGTGCAGATGGTGCCATTTTAGCTGCACCCAATGCCCCAACAGCAGCTAAGCCTAAACCCAATTGCGTTGTTGCACTTGACATATCCAAAGCTCCAGCATTTGCATAAGCTGTTGAAGCCAAAGCAACAGATCCAACAACTGCAACTGTATTAACCACTTTTTGATACATAGCTTTCATAATTTACTCCTTTATTTAGAAGCTTGTTTTGATAAAAAGCTCCAAATCCAAGCTGTAGCAAAGATTGAAGCAGTGAAAACCAGCAAAATTGAAATATCTGAATAAGTCAAATTTGCCAATTCAGAAAATAAACTTTGTTGTGGTAAGTTTTGAAGTAAACTTTGATCCAATTCAACCCAAGCAGTGCAAACAGGTTTTGGACTATTTTGATCAAATTGGGCACAAACAAAATATTTCATTTTCTGTTAGTTTTTAGCTTGTTGAGACTTAAAAATAACCTTGCTGGCAACAAATTCAGCAGTTTTACCGTTTGATTTAAATTCTCCATGTAATTCACACGGATAAACTTTATTAGGCTCAATAAAGCTAAATTCTTTATCAAGTTCTAAACTTGAAACTTCATATTTAAAAACTTGAGAAGTCGAACCATAGCCCGTTTTATTCTCAAGAAGTACAATTAACTTGATATAATCATATTTAGCACCTTCATCGGTTGTAAAATTGACTGATGAAGCACCGATTAAATTGACATTCATGGTAATCATAATAAATCCTTAACTAAGCAACTAAAGGTAATTGATATTGTGAAACAGGCTCTACATAATCAGCAGGCAGCTGATTATCAAAATCAATTTCACAAAATCGCACAAACGGAATCACTTTGGGCTTTTGCATGTGTAGATTTTGCAGATAAGCTTTTGACAAACCACAGCTTATAAGCAAAGAAATATTGTCATAAAATGTACTTTTTGAAATGCTATTTCTAACATTTTCATAACCATCCGATTTAATCGTTTTATAAAACTGATATGCTTTAAATGCTTTTGTATAGCTAATATTACCCTTTTTAGTAACTGTAAATAGTTTTGATTTTAGCAATTCTAAAATCTTGTCATCGTTAAAAAAAATCATATTCTCACCTTCAAGAGCATCAAAAATAGGTTTAAAAGCAATATGCCAAAGATTTTGCAATAACTTTGGTTGCTTATGTTGTAATGAAATCAGCTCAAATAAATTGGTTGGATAGTTGTTTTTAGATAAATAAGTTTTGCAAATCCGAGCTTCAAAACGAAGTTTTGCATTAGCAAAATCTTTGGCTTTACTAATAGCGTTTAACTTATTTAATGCTTGTTGGTCTGTACCAGCTTGTTTTTTAAGCTGTTTAATTTGATTTTCAACTTCTTCAAATTTACCATATACTTTACGACCGATATAACGGCTGTTTTGAGTACCCCAACGAACATAATTTTGATAACGCACATTTTGGCTTTTGGCATGACCACTTGAGATATTAGATAGATATTCAAGCACTTTTGGAACTAAATTTTGATGGGGCAATGTTGCCATGTAAGTTGTATCAATGTGAAGTACTTGGGTGTTGGCAAAATCCAAATAAGCACACAGCTTGGGAAATGCGTCAATAACAAGCCCAAGCATTTCAATTGCACCCAATTCAATGGATTCAAAGCCATACACATTATGACCTTGTAATAATTTTAAGGGGCTGGCTTTTAATTCAAGATATGGTAAGCAGTTAATGCCTTTGTCATAAAACTTAACCGCCATATCACTAAAATCCGTTCCCAGTGTGTCGTATGGAGCATATAAATCCTGTGCTTTAACAGCACCATCATCATCGTGCTTAACTATGCGAGCAGCACAATTTAGACCCAATGATAAAATATCACCTTCAAAATAAAAGCACCCTTCCCCACGCTCTACAGCGTAAGTTTTAAAAACAGGTACTGATAAACGAAGATGGTCGAGCATAATTATGTATAAAAAATATAATATTTTATATAATTCTATAACCTTATAATAATATAGTCAATATTTTTCTATAGAAAATTATAGAATGTTATAAAATCTATGAGGTGTCGTAAAATGGCTAAAACTATTGCTCTAAACGAATGGGAACAACAAGCCTTATACAGAAAAATGGTAGAGCTTAACAATAAACTTGCTGAAAAAGAGATGAGGGGGATAGCAAAAGAAAGCACTTTAATTCATCGAATAATAGAATTAAGCCTACCAAAATTAGATGTGTCTGAAAGTGGAACTATTATTTTAAAAGATTAAAAATTTTAAAAAGCAACGCAAGAACAAATTACAAGTTTTAATGTAAATGTAAACAAATTTTGGTGAAGTATGAGCAAAGAACAAAAAGAGCAAATTGCAACATCAGAAGCTTATATACAAAAAGGCATACAAGATGCACAGAGCATCTATTTATTTGGTTTTGTGCTTTTGTTATTTTTGGGAGTTTTTAAGTTACTTATAATCAGATTTGTTAAAAACAAAAAGAAAGCGAAAAAGTCCAAAAATAAACAGTCAAATTTGAGAGTAATTAAATAAAAAGTCCGAAATTTCGGACTTAGGCACACCATTAGATAGCGTGTGCCGCGTGCATGCGTCGCTGTCGTTAGCACCGCCCAGCCGCCCGCAAGCACGCAGCACAGATATTTTGTAAACTCTTTGTAACTACAAAATAAAGACAAAAAGCATACTGCTTATACTTCGCATAATAGCAAGTTATATTAAATCAGCCCATGCAATAAAATTGTCGCATGGGCTGATTTTGCTTTGCAACTAAAGCAACATAACTTGCAACCATATTATGCGAAGTATAAGCAATCGGATTGGCAGGTTTGGTGGGTCAATAACCACCTGTCTTTTTTAGTTACCCACAAGCCAAACACGCCACTAACTTTAGCCTAATAATGGGCAAGTTGTGGCGTGTGGCTTGATGGATAACTAAGGTGAACCAACGGTTTGCAAATAATCAACGCAATTTTTAGCATCAAGATCAATATTTTGCTGTTGTTTATTTTTAGCAATGCATTCACTTGTATCATTATTATAAAACATCATGGCAGGCTTATTATCAAACGGTATAGCTACAGATGAAGTTACAGACGGAGCTGGCAAATAAGGATCAAAAAGCAAAGTTGATGACGGCGGTACATAAGATGGTATGTGAACAGGCAATGGCTCATTTTTTGTATTAGCATTTGTCATATCGTCATTGCTTCTTTTTTCAACAAATAAATCATCAGAAACTGACAAATCTTCATTTTTTTCTGTGTTCTTTAGCTCATCTTGATCATTTACTAAATTTAAATCATCTTGTGATTGATTGCTTAAAACAGCATTAACCGCTTTATCTGTATTTGCAATATCCGAAACACTGGCATTGACATAAAAGTCTAAGCCTTTTGAGACAAAATAACTAATAATAATGAAGATTAAAACAACAGTAATTAAAGAATTTATTACCTTTTTAGAGTATCTTGCTTTATTATCCGTAACTTGACTTGTGGATTTATAATAATCAAACATAGCTGGATTTAATCGCCAAACTTGCATATCATCAGCATCTTTAAACGCTGATTTTGTAAGCGATTTTTGCACATAAGACCACCAATAAACTGTTACGCTTTTTCTTTTTCGTGGGCGATATAAATGTACATGTTCGCCAACATTTTCTAAAACATAATCATTAAGCAATTTAACAGATTGGGTAATAAACCAAATGTCTATCCCATAATGCCTATGCGTTGATAAATCTTTACCGATTTTATTATGAACGCTTCTATTTTCTTTCATAAAAGCATCAATATATTGGCATTCATCAATAATAACTAATTTTGGCGGTTCTTTAGGGTCTTTGTTTGGGTTTAATGCTCGCCAATCACAATCAGGGGGTAATGGTCTAACGCCACATATTCTAAGCCCTTCTATATTCGTATAAAATTCCTTATAAAACCCCCTTTCAACTTCTCTTATCAGCCACTCAACAACCAAACAAGTTTTACCGCTTCCAGGCGTTGCTGTTATTAACCTAATCATCTTTTTACAACCTTTAAAGTTGAAGCAAAAGTTTTAATATAAACATTGGCAATATAAGCACCAATTATTATACTTATTGCTTTATCAACACCAGCCAACCCTAACAATCCGCTAAATGCTCCAAGTTTACCAAATTCTTCAATGGCTTTAACTTTATAATAATCAACAAAACTGGTAGTACCAACAACAGTAATGACACCAAAACCAACACCAGCCATCACTTGGGCAAACCAGTTACGGTTATTTACCTTCAAAGCAGTCATTATCAAATTAAAGAGACTTTTAAACATACCATTAACTCCGTATCGCTGAAACAACAATGCCCAAAGCAGTTAAATAAGCTAAAGCTAAAATTGCAGGTCTGACTGTTTTAGCAAAATCACAAAGTGGTGTTAAACTGTACTCAAGCGGTACAGCAACCAAACCAACATTTAAATCAAATCTTATTGGAGCTGGACAAGCACCACCATAAGCTAAATATTCAACATCAAAATCAACAGGATTTTTTGTTAATTGTTTTTCTTCAACATTGTAATCAAAATTCTCAAGCTCTTCAGGAGCTTTTTTATCCTCATTAGCTCTAAAGCATAAAAATGAAGCCCAACTACAAAACGATGGCAAGGAAAAACCTTCAGGCTCTTGCTGATTTGATCGATCAGGATTTGGGCTTGGATTCGGTGCAGGATTTGGGCTTGGGCTTGTTCCAGGGTTTGGATTAGTTCCAGGATTTGGGCTTGGGCTTGTTCCAGGATTTGGATTAGTTCCAGGATTCGGACTTGGTAAAGGCTCAGGCGCAACTACACTAGGACTAGAAACAACAGGGGCAGTACCTGGAACAAATTCGGGTGAAGTTGGATTATCAGGCACTTTTGCAACTTCTTCAAATTTAGCATCATATAAGCCATTAGATACATCATATTCAGCTACACGGCGGAATAAATCCCTATTAGGTTTATTTGCGCTCATACCTTGACGAAACACAGAAGCAATATCAGCAGTAGTGGGGTTATCAGGTAAAAAATATTCTATTACAAAAAATTCATCAGCATATTGTAAATCGCCCGAACTTCTGACAGTATGACAATAAGCCCTATGGCTAGAATATTTAATATTAGAATTACTTACCCAATATGTAAAGGTTGAATAAGTTATGTGACCACGATATGTCATTTCACTTTTAGAACCTGTCATTTTTGCAGCCCTATCACGACAACCAAAATCTGCCGCCTGGTCTGCCGTATCAAAATAATTACCACGGTATGAAAAATAACTTGCTTTTAACTTTCCCTTTTTGTCAAACTTAAAATTACCATCTTTATCAATATAAACACTATCAGGCTCACTACCAAAAGTTGAAATTAGATCAGGAACCCAGGAAAACCAACCGCCAGAAAATTTTTTTGCAGCTTTAAATAAAAAACCCCCCTACCCTTTGTAAAAATGACTTATCAGAAACTGTAGAAACGGCAACATGGGCATATTTATCCCCTTTTTGTGCTACAACTTCAATATTACCAGTTTTAGTATTATATGCAGTTTGTTTTACTTCCCAACCACCTGATGATTTTAATTGACCTGCTTGGGCTCTTTCTCTTTGTGTTACTATGCTTGTTTGGTCTGTGATAATATCCGTATTTTTTAAAGCACCAGCATAAGAATTAAAGGGCAAGCAAAAAAGAATGACTAAATAAATTTTTTTTGTTTTCATAAAAATCCTTTTTAATTAACAGTGGATAATAAAACCGTTCTTATATTATTAAATTCATCTAAGGATAATTTATAAATAAAATCAGTTTTATGGCTTTGTTCTTTGACAGTGTCAATAATGATTGGTTGTAAAAATATAACCAAATTTGATTTTTTAACGGTGTTAGAATCAGCTTTAAAAGCTCTTCCTAAAACAGGGATTTTTGAAACTTTAGGAATTGCTTGTATATCTTTTGTTGATTCATCACGCATCAAGCCACCCAATACAATAACTTCACCATTACTAGCCAATATTGATGTATCAATCACACTTTTATTTGTAATAATGCCGTTATTTGTTGCATTAACAACATTGCTGACTTCCTGATAAACTTGAAGCTTTATGCCATTATCAACAATCATCGGTGTAACTTTTAAAGAAATTCCGACATCAATTCTTGATATTGTTTGAAATGGCTCACCATTTCTATCAAGTTGATTGCCTGTAATTACAGGGACATTTTGACCAACCAAAATACTTGCTTGCTCATTATCTAAAGCAAGCACGCTTGGCATTGATAATAAATTTGCCGTTGTTGTCTGCTCTAAAGCTTGTAAAACAGCACCATAAAACTTCTCATCAGTTTGTTTTTTAAAACCAAGTAGACCACCTATCGCTGATAAAGTTTTATTGCCTGAAAGCAGATTTGTTAAAGAAATCGCAGGATTAAAATTTACAACACCATAACCATTTTGTGAACCCAATGCCCATTGAACACCAAGCTTACTGATATCATGATCAGATAACTCAATAATAACTGCTTGTATTAATACTTGTTTTTTATTTACATCAAGATTATTAATAAGATAACCCAAACTTAAAGACTGATCGATATTATCCGAACGGATTAAAACAGCGTTTGATGATAAATCTGCAACAGCAACAATATTATCCATAGACAATGAATTGATAATTTGTGCAACATTATCAGCTTTTGCATGTTTTAACTTATAATAACCAACATTGCCGATATCTTTTGAGACTCTGTATAAATCACCATCTTTGATCACACTGATGTTATGCAATCTTAAAGCAGAAATATAATAATCAAACAAAGCATCAACGCTAACAGCTTGACGAATATTTAAAGAAATAAGCGTATCAGACACCCTATCATCAACAACAAAATTTTTATTTACAATCTTTGAAATCTCTTTTGTAAAGCTTTTTAAATCAACCTTTTCAACTTCAACAACCCAGCTATTAGCAACAGAACAAGCAGGAAAAAGGATAAGCATTAGAGATAAAAACAAAGCTTTCATTATTTAATCCTTAAATAAAATATAAAAAGCCATTGTTAAAACAATTAAGCAATATAAAACAAGCATATAAAAATAACCTTGCTAACAATTCTTACCAATTAAAAAAGTAAAAAAGGAAGGTAAGAACCCCCACCCTCCTTTTTTAGCATTAAAATAATTAACGCTGTGCAACGCGTGATAGCAATGACCAAACCCACGCAAGTGCAGATGGTGCCATTTTAGCTGCACCCAATGCCCCAACAGCAGCTAAGCCTAAACCCAATTGCGTTGTTGCACTTGACATATCCAAAGCTCCAGCATTTGCATAAGCTGTTGAAGCCAAAGCAACAGATCCAACAACTGCAACTGTATTAACCACTTTTTGATACATAGCTTTCATAATTTACTCCTTTATTTAGAAGCTTGTTTTGATAAAAAGCTCCAAATCCAAGCTGTAGCAAAGATTGAAGCAGTGAAAACCAGCAAAATTGAAATATCTGAATAAGTCAAATTTGCCAATTCAGAAAATAAACTTTGTTGTGGTAAGTTTTGAAGTAAACTTTGATCCAATTCAACCCAAGCAGTGCAAACAGGTTTTGGACTATTTTGATCAAATTGGGCACAAACAAAATATTTCATTTTCTGTTAGTTTTTAGCTTGTTGAGACTTAAAAATAACCTTGCTGGCAACAAATTCAGCAGTTTTACCGTTTGATTTAAATTCTCCATGTAATTCACACGGATAAACTTTATTAGGCTCAATAAAGCTAAATTCTTTATCAAGTTCTAAACTTGAAACTTCATATTTAAAAACTTGAGAAGTCGAACCATAGCCCGTTTTATTCTCAAGAAGTACAATTAACTTGATATAATCATATTTAGCACCTTCATCGGTTGTAAAATTGACTGATGAAGCACCGATTAAATTGACATTCATGGTAATCATAATAAATCCTTAACTAAGCAACTAAAGGTAATTGATATTGTGAAACAGGCTCTACATAATCAGCAGGCAGCTGATTATCAAAATCAATTTCACAAAATCGCACAAACGGAATCACTTTGGGCTTTTGCATGTGTAGATTTTGCAGATAAGCTTTTGACAAACCACAGCTTATAAGCAAAGAAATATTGTCATAAAATGTACTTTTTGAAATGCTATTTCTAACATTTTCATAACCATCCGATTTAATCGTTTTATAAAACTGATATGCTTTAAATGCTTTTGTATAGCTAATATTACCCTTTTTAGTAACTGTAAATAGTTTTGATTTTAGCAATTCTAAAATCTTGTCATCGTTAAAAAAAATCATATTCTCACCTTCAAGAGCATCAAAAATAGGTTTAAAAGCAATATGCCAAAGATTTTGCAATAACTTTGGTTGCTTATGTTGTAATGAAATCAGCTCAAATAAATTGGTTGGATAGTTGTTTTTAGATAAATAAGTTTTGCAAATCCGAGCTTCAAAACGAAGTTTTGCATTAGCAAAATCTTTGGCTTTACTAATAGCGTTTAACTTATTTAATGCTTGTTGGTCTGTACCAGCTTGTTTTTTAAGCTGTTTAATTTGATTTTCAACTTCTTCAAATTTACCATATACTTTACGACCGATATAACGGCTGTTTTGAGTACCCCAACGAACATAATTTTGATAACGCACATTTTGGCTTTTGGCATGACCACTTGAGATATTAGATAGATATTCAAGCACTTTTGGAACTAAATTTTGATGGGGCAATGTTGCCATGTAAGTTGTATCAATGTGAAGTACTTGGGTGTTGGCAAAATCCAAATAAGCACACAGCTTGGGAAATGCGTCAATAACAAGCCCAAGCATTTCAATTGCACCCAATTCAATGGATTCAAAGCCATACACATTATGACCTTGTAATAATTTTAAGGGGCTGGCTTTTAATTCAAGATATGGTAAGCAGTTAATGCCTTTGTCATAAAACTTAACCGCCATATCACTAAAATCCGTTCCCAGTGTGTCGTATGGAGCATATAAATCCTGTGCTTTAACAGCACCATCATCATCGTGCTTAACTATGCGAGCAGCACAATTTAGACCCAATGATAAAATATCACCTTCAAAATAAAAGCACCCTTCCCCACGCTCTACAGCGTAAGTTTTAAAAACAGGTACTGATAAACGAAGATGGTCGAGCATAATTATGTATAAAAAATATAATATTTTATATAATTCTATAACCTTATAATAATATAGTCAATATTTTTCTATAGAAAATTATAGAATGTTATAAAATCTATGAGGTGTCGTAAAATGGCTAAAACTATTGCTCTAAACGAATGGGAACAACAAGCCTTATACAGAAAAATGGTAGAGCTTAACAATAAACTTGCTGAAAAAGAGATGAGGGGGATAGCAAAAGAAAGCACTTTAATTCATCGAATAATAGAATTAAGCCTACCAAAATTAGATGTGTCTGAAAGTGGAACTATTATTTTAAAAGATTAAAAATTTTAAAAAGCAACGCAAGAACAAATTACAAGTTTTAATGTAAATGTAAACAAATTTTGGTGAAGTATGAGCAAAGAACAAAAAGAGCAAATTGCAACATCAGAAGCTTATATACAAAAAGGCATACAAGATGCACAGAGCATCTATTTATTTGGTTTTGTGCTTTTGTTATTTTTGGGAGTTTTTAAGTTACTTATAATCAGATTTGTTAAAAACAAAAAGAAAGCGAAAAAGTCCAAAAATAAACAGTCAAATTTGAGAGTAATTAAATAAAAAGTCCGAAATTTCGGACTTAGGCACACCATTAGATAGCGTGTGCCGCGTGCATGCGTCGCTGTCGTTAGCACCGCCCAGCCGCCCGCAAGCACGCAGCACAGATATTTTGTAAACTCTTTGTAACTACAAAATAAAGACAAAAAGCATACTGCTTATACTTCGCATAATAGCAAGTTATATTAAATCAGCCCATGCAATAAAATTGTCGCATGGGCTGATTTTGCTTTGCAACTAAAGCAACATAACTTGCAACCATATTATGCGAAGTATAAGCAATCGGCTAAGACAGCAGATTATAAACGCTTTGGAGATTTTTAAGCGATTAAATTAAAGTCGGCTTTGACGGCACATTTATTTTTTATCATCACCGCAACCATCGCCGATTTGTCATCAAGGCAGTCATGAGTAAAATTCACAGGCTGATTGGCTTGATATTGATGATGGCAAGCCAAACTGTTATGAACCGTCTGCCAAATGATAAACCCAGCCATGCCAATACCTTGTGTTGCCTATTTTTGTAATTTCATTATAATTACAATGAAATTTTTGTCATTGCAATAATAATTGGCAACACGCACCTTGTTAAAAATAAATTGGCGATACAATAAATCACATTATTAATAAAAATTTAATAAATATCGCCAAATCATGCCTTATTAAGCGTTGCCCATATTTTTTCTAGCCGCTTTTCAGAAACTGCCGAAAGTGTTTTCATCGGCTGGGCAAAAAGATTAATGCGATACTCCTCAACCAGCCAGCGATATTCAGCATATTGTGGATTGTTGGCATATTGAGCCAGACGCTCCATATGCACATCAAGCAAATACACGCCGTCCAGATCCGCCTCCAGATTGTGCAGCAGACGATCCATGCGTATATTTAACGCCTGCAGGTATCGTGGATAATGTTGCCAATAGCGATATTCTGTGCGATAAACAAAGTCAGCCAAATACAAATCATCAAGCTGGTCTTCAATATCTTCAATATTTTCAGCAAAAATTTCGCCATCAAGCATCAGCAATTTGCCACGCACCAGCTGCCATGTGCTATAAATGTCTTTGAGGATTTTTAATACCTCTTGCCCAGTTGCCAAAAAATGCTGCAAAACGACAGCTTGGGTGAGCAAAAATTCTTGCTCGCTTAAGGGCAAATGAGCCAACTGCCATGCGTTTTTGTCATTAATCAGTCCAAAAACAGCCTGCCGTGCTTGCTCGGTTGCCAAATCCACCGACTGTTTTTCAAAGTTATGAGCGTGCTGATACAGACAAGCCTGCAAGGTGGCATCAACGACAATATTTTTTAGTTTTTCTAAATCTCCAAGCGGTGCAAAGGCAAGTTTAAAGGCCTTATCAATTTGCCCTGTCAGCTGTTTTTGCTTGGCACCCAATTTTGATTTAATCAAAGTTATCACGCCTTTTTGCTGCGTATTTAATGCAGCACCAATCTCGGTAAAAGTGGCAATAAAGGTCGCATTGCCCAGTTTGTCTGGCTGCAATGCAGAAAACTGCTGCATGACAATGCCTGATGCGTGGGTATTTTTGACAAAATCAAAATGTGCGGGGAATTGTTGGTGCAGCCCAGCCTTAATCGTGATACTTTTGCTGGTGGTTGCCCGATGGCGAGCTTGCAGGCGGAGCAAATCGCGACTTTGTTCAATGACGCGGTTTTTGTCATCAACCACACAAATAAGCGGTCGCAGGTAATCATCTACTTTATCAGGGCAAAAATCCTGAGGTTCAGTACGCACACCAAGCGTCATCAAGGCATTACTCAACTGGGTGAGCAGCCCTGCTTGGCTACTGCTGTCTAATTTGTCAAAAATCTTTTGGCAAGTGTCAGGAATTGGTACAATCTGACGGCGGATTTCTTTGGGCAGTGTCTTTAATAACTGCAACACCAGCTCATATCGCCACCCTGCAATCCCCCAAAGTAGTGCCACAGAATCCAGCTGCGCCAATGCCTTGACTGGTACACGCACCGTAACACCGTCATTGTCAGCACTTGGGTCAAAGACATAAGACAGTGGCAATCTGACACCGCCTAGATGCCAACTTTCTGGAAATTGATTATTTTCATTAATTGTTTCATTTAACAAATCTTCATCGCTAAAGTGCAAAAAATTCGGCGATTGATTCTCTGCTTCATGATAAAATTCCTCAAAACTCTTGCGGCTGGCAATGTGTTTGGGAATTTTACTGTCATAAAACTGATACAAAGCCTCTTCATCAACCAACAAATCACGGCGGCGTAGCTTATCCTCTATTCTTTGTATCTGTTTGATTTTATTGATATTGTCTGATAAAAATTTGATATAAATGCCGTATTGATTGGCAACCAATGCATCTTGGATAAAAATCTCGCGAGCTTGGGTTGGGTCAATTTGTTCATAATTAACCAACTCTTTGGCAACAACAATTAGTCCAAATAAGCTGATTTGGGCATACGCACGCACCCGCCCTGCTTTTTTTGACCAATGCGGTTCAAAATAATGATATTTTAATAAGTTGGGGGCGGCTTTGATAATCCATTCTGGCTCAATTTTTGCCACCGTGCGTAAATACACCTGTGAGGTCTCCACCACCTCAAATGCCATGAGCCATTCGGTACCTTTTTTGTGCAAAATACTGGCAGGGAATATGCGTGCTTTTTGGCTGCGTGCCATCAGATATTCGCCAGCGGTATCGGTTTTGTGTGCCACAAAAGACAGCAAACCTGTCAATAAAGCACGGTGAATATTGGCATAATTGGGGTGTGCCTGCCCTTGATGGGCGGTATTTTTCGTGCTACTGATTGCTTTTAATGACAATCGCACGCCCTTTTTGTTGATGTCTTTGTTTGGTGCATCGGCGTTTGCTGTGGGTTTTTCAATCAAAAATCCCAACTGTGCCATCATCTGACTTAGCTGCTGATAGGTCTTGTGCCATTCACGAATGCGGGCATGGCTTAGGTAGTGTTTTTTGGCAAAATTGCGGCGTGCGTTGCTGCTAAGTGGCTGATTGTCATTGGTTGGGTGCTTGTCAAATAATGCTGCAAATAATTGTAAATAAAACAAAAAATCTGAATCATCACAACGGAATAAGGCGTGTTTTTGGTCGGCTTGGGTTTGTTTGCTGGCAGGTCTTTCACGCACATCTTGCACAGCAAGTGCCGAAACAATCACCAGCATATCCGCCAAGCAATCAAACATATCGCCAGCAATCAGCATACGAGCTAGGCGTGGATCGATGGGCATTTTTGCCATTTGCTGACCGATTTTGGTCAGTTTGTCGTGCTGTTTCAACCCCTTTTTGGCACGAGTTTTGGTGTAGGAAGATTCCTCAAACGCACCCAGCTCTATCAATAACTTGCGACCGTCATTAATCAATCGCAAATCAGGCGGTGTAATAAAACCAAAAGAGCTTGGGTCGCCAAGTTTTAGCCGCTGCATCTGTAGAATAACCGAGGCCAAATTGGTTCGCAAAATTTCAGGCTCGGTAAATTTGGGGCGGCTGTCAAAATCCTCCTTAGAATACAAGCGAATGCACACACCTGCTGCAATTCGTCCACAACGCCCTTTTCGCTGATCGGCAGCGGCTTGACTGATTGCTTCAATGGGCAGTCGCTGCACGCGTGAGCGGTAGTTGTAGCGTGAAATGCGTGCAAAGCCTAAATCAATCACATAGCGAATATTTGGCACGGTTAAGGCGGTTTCGGCAACATTGGTGGCGATGATGATGCGGCGACCCTTGCCAGCTGGCGAGAAAATCCGCTGTTGTTCGCTGACACTTTGGCGAGCAAATAGTGGCAAAATCTCGGTGTGTGCAGGTGCATAATCACTTAAGATATCTTGCAGTTCGCGAATTTGGGCTTCTGTTGCAGCAAAAATCAAAATATCAGCCTGATCTGGGTGTCCTTTGGCTTTGGCATCATCAAAGCATTCTGCCACAGCAGAAGTTAAAACATAGGGCAATCTGTCCTCTGCCTCATCAAACACATCATCATCGTGGCTGGTAATGATGGCATCAACCAGTGGCCGATAACGCACCTCAACAGGATAGCTACGCCCTTCAACAATAAACACAGGTGCAGGCTTGCCATTATGTGAAAAATAAGAGGCGAACCGCTCAGTATCAAGCGTGGCGGAGGTGATGATGACTTTTAAATCTGGTCGTTTGGGCAGTAGCTGCTTTAGATAGCCCATGATAAAATCAATATTTAGGCTGCGTTCGTGAGCCTCGTCTATGATGATGGTGTCATAATTGGTCAAAAAACGATCTTCGCTTAGCTCTGCCAACAAAATACCATCAGTCATCAGCTTAACAAGTGAGTGCTTTCCCCCTTCTTCTGTGAAGCGAATCTTAAAACTCACCGTCTGCCCAAGCTCTTCACCAAGCTCTTCGGCAATGCGTGCTGCCACCGATCGTGCTGCCAAGCGTCTAGGCTGTGTATGCCCAATTTGCCCTGTAATACCACGCCCTGCCAGCATGGCAAGTTTTGGCAGTTGAGTGGTTTTGCCAGAGCCTGTCTCGCCTGCGATGATAACAACCTGATGAGAGATAATGGCATCAATCAGCTCTTTGGCTTGACCACTGACGGGCAAATCTGCATTTAGCTTATCCCACAAATTCCAAGGCAGGCTGTCAATACGCTTGGCAACAGCAAGCGTTGAGCGTGTTTTTATTTCATTGTATCGTTGCTCATTTTTTAGTTTTTCTTCACCAGATGAGCTGCGGATTTGTTTTTGTAATTGTGTCAAAAAATACCGATCTTTTGCCAAAACAGGCAGATTTTCTTTGTGTTTATTGTCATTTTGCTGGGTGTGTGTTGTCATGTGTATGGTCATTTGTTGTGTATTTCGTGCTTTTGTTGGATTTTTGATTGCAAGTATCGCCTTTGGCTGTCCATTGTAAATAAAATCCACACAAGGTGCAATTTTTTGATAAAAATAACCGTCAAAAGCTGAACCGACCCCCAAATCTTAGACACAAGATTAAAGGTTAGGTTGATAAAGCTAAGTGGTTTGACCAAGGACTAAGCTTCTGTATCTGACAGGAC
>NZ_FTNU01000010.1 GCF_900156515.1 Moraxella cuniculi DSM 21768
GTCCTGTCAGATACAGAAGCTTAGTCCTTGGTCAAACCACTTAGCTTTATCAACCTAACCTTTAATCTTGTGTCTAAGATTTGGGGGTCGGTTCATGCTGACAGTGTTTTTTGGTGGATAATGCATGGCTTAGCTTAGCTGAGCGACACTGATTTTATCAGCCTTGCTGGTGTAATCCGTCATTTGGTCAAAGTTTAGATAATTATAAACTTCCGCCTGCATATTATCCAGCTTGCCAGCATACTGTTGATATTCTTCAACAGTTGGCAGACGACCCAATACCGCTGCCACAGAAGCCAATTCGGCAGATGCCAGATACACATTAGCACCTTGACCCAAGCGATTCGGGAAATTACGCGTTGAGGTTGATACCGCTGTTGAGTTTGGTGCAATACGAGCTTGGTTGCCCATGCACAATGAACAGCCCGGCATCTCGGTACGAGCACCTGCTTGAGCATAGGTATTATAATAACCTTCATCCATCAATTGACGCTCGTCCATTTTGGTTGGCGGTGCAATCCACATACGCGTTGCCAAACTGCCTGCTGGCACTTCTGACAGCAACTTACCTGCTGCACGGAAATGACCAATATTCGTCATGCACGATCCGATAAACACTTCGTCAATCTTATCGCCAGCAACTTCTGACAACAACTTAGCATCATCTGGATCATTTGGGCAGCACAAAATTGGCTCTTTAATCTCTGATAAGTCAATCTCATAGACTTTGGCATATTCTGCATCTGCATCGGCTTTCATTAGGCTTGGATTGTCCAGCCATTTTTGCATATTTTCAGCACGGCGAGACAAGGTACGAGCATCGCCATAGCCTTCGGCAATCATCCACTTAAGCATAACGATGTTTGAACGCAGATACTCGGCAACTTTTTCTTCAGATACCGTAATGGCACAACCTGCTGCCGAACGCTCTGCTGATGCATCAGACAACTCAAACGCCTGCTCAACGGTTAGGTCGTTTTCCATTTCGGTCAAATCAATTTCCAAAATGCGACCGCTGAAAATGTTTTTCTTGCCTTTTTTCTCAACAGTCAAATCACCCTCTTTGATGGCATAATATGGGATTGCATGCACCAAATCACGCAAGGTGATACCGGGCTGCATTTTTCCTTTAAACTTCACCAAGACCGACTCTGGCATATCCAGAGGCATCACGCCTGTTGCTGCAGCAAACGCCACCAAGCCTGAGCCTGCTGGGAACGAAATACCAATCGGGAAGCGGGTGTGCGAGTCGCCACCAGTACCCACAGTATCAGGCAGTAGCATACGGTTTAGCCATGAATGGATTACTCCATCACCAGGGCGAAGCGATACGCCGCCACGATTCATAATAAAATCAGGCAAAGTGTGGTGCGTTACCACATCGATGGGCTTTGGATATGCTGCTGTGTGGCAGAATGACTGCATGACCAAGTCAGCAGAGAAGCCCAAGCACGCCAAATCCTTCAACTCATCGCGAGTCATTGGACCTGTGGTGTCCTGTGAACCAACGGTTGTCATTTTCGGTTCGCAATAAGTACCGGGACGCACGCCCTGACCTTCTGGCAAGCCACAGGCACGACCAACCATTTTTTGTGCCAAAGTAAATCCCTTGCCATTATCAGCAGGTTGCTCTGGAGTGCGAAATAGTGTTGAAGGTGGCAAACCTAACGATTCGCGTGCCTTGGTGGTCAGGCTACGGCCAATGATTAGGTTAATACGACCGCCAGCACGCACTTCATCAAGCAACACAGGAGTTTTTAGGGCTGATTGAGCAATTTGCTCGCCGTCCTTATAAGCGGTAACGGTAGCGGTTTCGTGGTTGATTTTCAGGGTAACTTCATCACCCATATTCATCTGGGTAACATCAATCTCTACAGGCAAGGCTCCAGCATCTTCCATGGTGTTAAAGAAAATCGGTGCAATCTTGCCACCCAAGCACACGCCACCATCTTTTTTGTTTGGAATGTGTGGAATTTCATCACCAAAGAACCACAGCACTGAGTTGGTTGCAGATTTACGGCTTGAGCCTGTGCCAACCACATCACCCACATAGGCCACTGGATTACCCTTAGCAATCAATTCTTTGATTTGGCTTAAAGGTCCAACTTCGCCATTTTTTTCAGGATTGATGCCATCTCGCTCATTTTTTAGCATCGCATTGGCGTGCAATGGAATATCAGGACGGCTCCATGCGTCTTGAGCAGGAGATAGGTCATCGGTATTGGTTTCGCCCGTTACCTTAAATACAGTAATGGTAATCTCTTCTGGCACTTCTGGTCGATTGGTGAACCATTCGGCATTCGCCCAAGATTCTAAGACAGCTTGGGCATGAGCATTGCCTGCTTTGGCTTTTTCTTCGACATCATGAAACGCATCAAAGACAAGCAAGGTTTTTTTCAGAGCATCAGCAGCCAAACCGCCCAACTGTGCATCATCAAGCAGCTCAACCAATGGTGCAACATTATAGCCACCAAGCATTGTGCCCAATAAATACACCGCACGCTCTTTGCTGACCAGCGGTGAGCTCGCTACGCCTTTTGCCACATCATTTAAAAATGCCGCCTTGACATAGGCTGCCTGATCCACCCCTGCTGGCACACGGTTTTCTAACAAATCCACCAAATATGCTTCCTCACCTGCTGGTGGGTTTTTAAGCAGTTCGATCAATTCGGCAGTTTGAGCATCGGTCAATGGCTGGGGTGGTACGCCAAGTGCAGCACGCTCCTCGACATGGGCTCTATATTGTTCTAACATGGCAAATCCTCTTTTTGTTTTCAAATCGGTGCTTGCTGGATAACCAACAAGTGCCTATGGTTTTGGTTGTAGCAGTATGATTTTGGCACGCTTTATGCCGAAATTCAAGTAAGTTTTTTAGCCATGATAGCCGAAATTGGCAATAATTACAAAAAATCTGCAACAATAGCCAACATTTTTTTAAAAAATACCCAATAAAAATTAAAAATAATCATCTAAATCATGCAATGAATTATTTATACCAATCAAGCACTTGCTCAAATTCTATCTTTGTGGCACAATAAACCAAACCACCCAAAAAAGGATTTTTTATGAAAGCACAGCAAGGTTTTACACTCATCGAGCTGATGATTGTGGTATTAATTATCGGCATTTTGGCAATGTTTGCCATTCCACAATATCAAAAACGCACCATTACAGCACAGGTCAATCGGGTAATGATGGAGACCAGTCAGCTACGCCCACTGGTTGAGATGTGCCTATTACAAGGCGTTACAGATGGCACAAAGTGCGACGCTGGTGCAAGTGATAGCAGCCTTATCAAAGACAAAAAACCAACAATCGCAATCAACAAAACCAATAATAACACCATCACAGCGACAATCACGGCGGGGTTTTCTAACGATGCTGCAACGGAGCTGCATGATAAAAATATCGTTTGGCAATACAGCTCAGATGCTGGCTGGTCGTGTAAAAGCACAGTTAATGCAGCATATCTTGGCAACAACTGCAACAGCAACGAAGCTGTCTCTTCCGCAATAACAAGTCAAGCCAAATAAGCTGATAAGCAGCACACTCCCCAGCATAAAAATCCCCACGCAATTGCATGGGGATTGTGTATTTGGGTAATTTATTCTGCGTCTTTACGCACACCCAATTTTTCTTTAATGCGTGCAGATTTACCTGAACGATCGCGTAGATAGTACAATTTGGCACGGCGTACATCACCACGACGCTTCACTTCAATGCTGGCAATCAGTGGTGAGTGCAATTGGAATGCACGCTCAACACCAACACCGCTTGAGATTTTACGCACGGTGAATGATGAGTTCAAGCCACGATTACGCTTGGCAATAACCACGCCTTCAAAAGCTTGCAAACGCTCACGATCACCTTCGCGAACTTTTACTTGTACAACAACGGTATCACCAGCGGCAAATGCTGGGTGGTCTTTTAATTGTGCATTTTCAACAACTTGCACCAAAGGATGTTTGTTACTCACAAGATTTCTCCTGATAATCATGGCATAGGCTAATACTTTTTGCTAAACAGCATGGTTAAAAAGTCGCATACCATCGTTAATAAAGCGGCAAAACGCACGCTGCATCTGAACCATACAGATAAAAGTGAAATTTTACCCAGTTTGGGCGATTTAGTCAAGACTCTCCAAATCTTTTAGCCATTTGGCTTGCTGCTTGGTAGGCACAAAAGCCCTCCATAAATCAGGGCGACGCAACTGGGTACGCTTCACCTGTTGCAAAAACCGCCATTTGGCAATATTGGCGTGATGACCTGATAATAGCACCTCTGGCACCATATCACCATGAAAATCCAAAGGCTTGGTATAATGTGGACAATCCAACAATCCATCAACAAAAGAATCCTGCTGGGCTGATGCCTCATCACTCATCACAGCAGGCAATCGGCGAATGACCGAATCCATCAGCACCATTGCGGGTAGCTCACCGCCTGTCAGTACATAGTCGCCAATCGAAATCTCAAGCTCCACATAACGCTGCAACAGGCGTTCATCAATGCCCTCATAACGACCGCATAACAAAATCATGCCGTCAAGTTTTGGCATATCTGCCACCATACTCTCGGTTAAAGTGCGACCTTGTGGCGACAAATACACCACAGGGCAACCGCCACCTGCCACATCACAACCTGCCGCCAATGCCAGCTCTTTGGCGTACAAAATCGCTTTTTCAAGTGGCTGTGCCATCATCACCATGCCCGGCCCACCACCAAAAGGACGCTCATCAATGCGGCGGTAGTTGTCATTGGTAAAATCCCTAGGATTGATTAACTGCAAGGTTGCTTGTTGATTTTTTAAGGCACGCCCAACCACGCCATAATCACTGATGGCACAAAACATCTCAGGAAAAATACTAATGACTGCAAAAAACACAGGAAGCTATTCCAACTTTAGCAAATGCGAAATTGGCACGGATTAATAATCAGCACCCCAAGCAACCAACATGGTTTTGGTTGATAAATCCACTGACAGTACCACATCGCGATGCCAAGGGATCAGACGAGGCTCACTATCGATGCTGTCAGCAGTCGGCACAACCGAAATAATCTCATGTGCCCCTGTTTCAAACATTTCTTTGATTTTGCCAAGATTTTCGCCCTGCTCATTGCACACGGTCAAGCCAACCAAATCCGACCAATAATACTCATCTTCGCCAAGTTCAGGAAAGCTGTCTTTGGTTGCCCAAATGGTCGCCCCATTCATGGTTTCGGCAAGGTTGCGATCGGCAATCTCATCAAAACACGCAACCAAACCCTGCCCTTGAGTTCGCCACTGCTTGACAGTCAAGGGCTTCAAACCCGTCGCGGTCTTTAACCACCAAGGGCTAATCTGAAAAATATCAGCTCGCTTATCAGTTTGGCTAAAAACCCACAACCAGCCCTGAATGCCATAGGGTTTTTTGAGCGTGGCGATATGAATCAATGTTGATTCGTCAGGTGCTTGTGCGGTGCTTGGCATTGATTTTTTCATAAGATTGATAATAATCTGTTATAAAATACAAAACGGTTTACGCCCCTAAGAACGCAAACCGTCAGTTTGGCAACAATTAAGCTGCTTTGTTCAATGCTTTTACAAGTGAAGCAACACGCTCTGTTGGCTGTGCACCTTTGGCAATCCAAGCATTGTATGCTTCTAGGTCAATGCGAGTTTCAACTTCTTGACCACGAGCCAATGGGTTAAAAAAGCCAATTTTTTCGATAAAACGACCATCGCGTGCAGCACGCTTGTCAGCAACAACAACTTGATAAAATGGACGCTTTTTTGAACCGCCACGAGCAAGACGAATAACTACCATGATAACTCTCTTTATTGAATGAATATTTAAAAATAACTTTGCAAGAATTAGAGCATGATACAGATTCGATAATTGAGGATGAGCCGTTCGAACCTGAACCACTAAAACTGTCATTATAGCAAGAATTTTATCATCTTAAAAGCAAAAATTGTCATTGATGACACTTTTTTTGTTAAAATGACCAAGCAACGACCAGCAAAAACTGTGCTACAATAAATCAATCGCCACTTTTGAGCCAAATAATGAAAAAACCACTCAAAAATCTCTTGTCGCAAATACACTACAAGCTCTACTCAAACACATTACAAACGCTGATTATGGTTTGTTTTGTTGTGTTTGTCAGTGTTACCTTGTCCATTTGGCTGTTTTGGCGAAGTTTGTATCTGCCAGAATTAAAAAACCACGCCAGTTATTTATCCAGCGAAATTAAACTACTCACCTCCGCCAAAGATGAGTGGCTGGGCAATCCTGAATTTATCGGTTGGTTGCAGGAAAATACCTACATCACCATCATCACCGACCCCAATGAATTTCCTGATGTCAATGATAAGCCTGTGGTAACTTATATTACCCAAATCATGGCTGACGAAATCTCTCGTTCATTGGGTCGTAAAGTGCGTGTTTATTTTAAATTCAAACCCACACCAAAACTGTGGATTCAAGACAGCACTCGCCCTGATATTTGGATTCGTGAGCCGATGATGCACTATTCACAGTACAGCACTGGAGTGATTGCAGGGTTTTTATTTGGTATTCCGCTACTGACTTTGTTCACCATCTGGGTGCTGGTTCGGGGACTCAATCGTCCACTCAAACAACTAGAAAAAGCAGCCAACGACTACATTACCCAAGGTCATGCCACCACGCTACCGACCCACAAGGGACCAAACGAGATTCGCAAGGCAAATACAGCATTCAATCGCTTGTTTAGCACACTTAGCCAAGCCCAAAAAGAACGCACCATTATGCTTGCTGGCATCAGTCATGATTTGCGTACGCCTTTGACTCGTATGCGTTTGACCGCCGAAATGCTGCCTGATGAATTTTTCCGAGAAGGATTGGTATACGACATTGAGGACATGGATGCGATTTTGGAGCAGTTTATTTCTTTTATGAAAGATGGTTCGGATGAGCCTGTCAAACCGACCAACCTAGATGCCATCTTTCGAGAAATTATGGTGCAATTTAGCGATACGCATTTTGTTTATGAATCCAACATCAGCGAACAAGTGCCTGTACGCCCTTTGTCCATCAAACGCCTGATTGTCAATTTGGTCAATAATGCCGTTCGTTATGGTAAACAGCCAATTCATCTTAGTGCCAACATTAGCCCTGCTGGTGAGCAAGATGAGCATTTTGCCACCCTAACCTTGATTGTAAAAGACGAAGGCGAAGGCGTTGCTGATGACCAGCTTGAGCGAATCATGCAGCCTTTTGAGCGAGGTGAATCAGCACGCACGACTCAAGGCAGCGGTTTGGGTCTTGCCATTGTTGCCCGCATTGCCAAATTACATCAAGGCACTGTCAAAGCAGCCAATCACCCTGATGGCGGTCTGCAAGTGGTGGTCAGCATTCCCTTGCTGATTCAAATTCAAGACAACACAGCCGAAATCCCACTACAAGATTAGCCAATAATGCCACAAATCACCATTCATCAAGCGGTCTAATTGCCTGTTTGATGAATGACTTTTTCTACACTGCCTTGCGTTATATCATCTGCTGCGACCACCACGCCAACTTGCTTGGCCGGCCATTGCATGATAAATCTGGCACCGTGATAGTTTGGACTTTCATCAACAGTTAAATTTGCATTAAACCAAAATGCAATACGGCTAACAATTGACAATCCCAGACCATAGCCTCCAGAAGCCCTTGTGCGACTGTCATCAAGGCGAGCAAAAGGGATAAATACTTTTTCACGGTCCTTTTCGGCAATGCCCTGTCCATCATCTTCAACACTGATAAAAGCCATGCCTTTTTGCACCCCTGCGGTCAATTTGATGGTAGAATTGGCGTATCGTAACGCATTACCCACCAAGTTTTGCACCACACGATGCAGATAGCGTCTATCCGCCATCGCCGTTGTTTTTGCAGAAGGCAATTGACATATCAGCACAATCGGCTTGCCCAAGGCGTTAGTTTCTCTCTCGATTTGCTCAAGCAGCTCTCGCAAATTAACCATTTCCCAGTCAAGTTTTGGCGAGCCTTCTTCAAGTTTGGCATAGGTTAAAATTTCATCAATCAACTCATTGAGCGATTCAATATCTTCATCAATATACTCTTTTTGCAGTTGCCGTGAATCAGCCTCATCGGTATCAGCCAGCATATCAACAGCAAAACGAATGCGTGCCACTGGGGTTCTTAATTCATGCGATACTGCACGAGTCAGCTCTCGCTGCGACTCTATCAGGCGTTTGATATGAGCCGTCATGGCGTTAAAAGTCATAGACAATCTGGCGATATCATCACGCCCCACCACTTGCACTTTGGTATCCAAATTGCCCTGTGCCACCCGATCAACACCAATCTGCAACAGCTGCAAACGCCGCTCCAATGGCAAAATTAGTGCATAAATACCCAAAGCAATCAGCAAAACGCAAATCAGCACAACACTGCCCAAGAGCTTTAGTGGAAACCAATTAAACAAAGCCACAGGGCCAACAACAATCACCAAGTCCTCAACATCGGAAGCAACAACAAATGAGATTGTCGAACCCTGCCCACGAATGCCGTCCTGAAAAAACATCACCAACTCATCTCGTTTGAGGCGAGCAATTTGTTCTGGGTCAAGTTTTAGATTCTGGATTGATTGCAGATAGATTGGATAAGAAAACTTTTCGCTCAAAAAATTCAGCCTTGCCTGCTTTTTTTGAAAGCCTTGATAACGAGACAAATCATCAAGCAAAAAAATCGTCATGGCTCTGACTTGTCGCTCACCAACTTGGGCAAGTTTGACCGTCAAGAGATCATCACTGCCCTCAAGTCGATGATAAAAAGTTGATTGGTTGCTAGAGGGGTCATAGCGGACAACCGTTTTGCCCTCTTCGATGCGTCGCATTTCCCGTGCTTTAAACTCAATATCATACATTGAGATGATTTCAAAATTACTGCCAAACAAAGAACTGATGTCATTAAGCCAGTAATTTTTTTGTGCGTCATTTTGTTGATAGGCCGCCCCTTGAGCAATGAGATAAAATGCCCCTGTTGCTACCGTTTCACGGTAAGACTGAGCTCTTTCTTGATTGATGGTATCAACCAGCAAATACGCAAAAAAAGCCACAGAAATACACACCAATAATAAACCAGCGTATATCCGAAAAAAAATGCTTTTTTCTGCAAATGTCATGACCGCCATACAATCCCCATCACACTTCCCAAATTCACCAAATCACATCAGTTGTTGCCTTATATAAATCTGCAATCCAAAGATAAATAAAATAGCAAAAAGCCAGCAAAAGCTGGCTTAGCACAAGCTAACACATAAGTGCTATTTTATGCAATCAATTGCCTTCTTTGACAAATAGATAGCCCTTGCTTCTGACAGTCTTGATGCGTTTTGGGTTTTCTGGATCGTCGCCAATTTTTGGACGAATACGAGAAATGCGGACATCAATTGAACGATCTTGACCATCATATTCAATGCCACGCAAACGCTCAAAAATATCCTCACGAGACAAAATACGACCTGCATTTGATGCAAGCAACCATAAAAGGTCGTACTCAGCACTGGTAAAATCAACCAATTCGTCATTTAAAGTAACAGAACGACCGCCATTGTCAATCACCAAATCACCGAATTCCAGTCGCTGTGGCGAAGATTCACTTGGTGCTGTGTCAGAACGGCGTAGTAATGCACGAATGCGTGCCAAAAGTACACGAGGCTGTACAGGCTTGGCAACATAATCGTCCGCACCCATCTCAAGCCCCAAGACCTGATCCATATCATCAGTGCGTGCTGTCAGCATCAAAATCGGCTGATGATATTGAGCTCTCACTTCACGACACACAGTCAAACCATCACTACCAGGCAACATCACATCAAGCACCACCAAATCTGGCTGCTCGCTGATGATACGGCGAATCGCACGCGTGCCATCAGTTTCTATGGCAACATCAAGACCATTTTTTCGCAAATAATCTTGGGTCAGCATTGCCAATCTCTCATCATCTTCCACGATGAGGATTCTTGGCATATCTTCTTTTTCAAGGATGGCAGTCATAATTATCCTAATGAACTGTATGCGATATCAACAACTTATCGCTATTTACGATTGCACAATTAAGCACGGTTCTTGTATTTTTGGATTGTCTGCAGCTGTGCCACAGATTCCGCCAATGCTGTCAAAGCAGCACTCGTCTGCAAGGTATCGCTTTGGTTTGCCAATAATTGTTCAGCTGCACGGCGTGCTTCTGCAATTTTTGCTTCATCTAAGTCGCCAGCCCGTTCCGCTGAATCTGCCAATACGGTAACAACCTGTGGCTGCACTTCAAGCACACCACCAGAGACATAAATCACCTCTTCACTGCTACCATCTGCTGATTTTAGACGCATAGCACCTGGTTTTAATAAAGTAATCAGAGGGGTATGTCCCGCCAAAATACCAATCTCACCAGAATGCCCATTGGCAATCAGCATACTGACATCGCCAGCATACAGCTCTTCTCGTGCACTTACAACTCGGCACTTAAAAGTTGCCATATTGTTCTCCCAATAAGTCAGGAAATTATCAATGATGTTTACTTGGTTGAGCATTTGCCCAACCAAGATCACTTAAGTTACGCTGCCAATTTTTCAGCTTTGGCAACCACTTCATCAATACCACCAACCATATAGAATGCTTGCTCAGGCAGATGGTCGTATTCACCTTCAATAATCGCTTTAAAGCCTGCGATGGTATCACGCAAAGCAACATATTTACCCGGTGCACCAGTAAAGACTTCTGCAACATGGAATGGCTGCGACAAGAAGCGTTGGATTTTACGAGCACGATAAACAACCAACTTGTCTTCTTCTGACAATTCATCCATACCCAAAATTGCAATAATATCTTTTAGCTCTTTATAACGCTGCAATACTTCTTGTACACCACGAGCAACTTGGTAATGTTCCTCACCAATAACTTGTGGATCAAGCTGACGAGAGGTTGAATCAAGTGGATCGACCGCAGGATAGATACCTTGCGAAGCAATATCACGGCTCAATACAACCGTTGCATCCAAGTGAGCAAAGGTAGTTGCTGGCGATGGGTCAGTCAAGTCGTCCGCTGGTACATAAACCGCCTGCACCGAAGTAATCGAACCCGATTGCGTTGAGGTAATACGCTCTTGCAACGCACCCATTTCTTCAGCCAAAGTCGGTTGATAACCTACTGCTGATGGCATACGACCTAGAAGTGCTGACACCTCTGTACCAGCCAGTGTGTAACGATAGATGTTATCAACGAACAATAGAACATCACGCCCTTTGCCTGTTGCTTCATCTTTTTCGTCACGAAAATATTCCGCCATCGTCAAGCCTGTCAATGCAACACGCAAACGGTTTCCTGGTGGCTCATTCATCTGACCATAAACCATCGCTACTTTTGACTTGGTGAAGTCTTCGGTATTAACAACGCCTGCTTCTTGCATTTCGTGATAAAAATCGTTACCCTCACGAGTACGCTCACCAACACCTGCAAAAACAGAAAGACCTGAATGCTTCAGAGCGATATTATTAATCAGCTCCATCATATTCACGGTTTTACCCACACCTGCACCACCGAACAAGCCAACTTTACCACCTTTAGCAAATGGGCAAAGCAAATCAATTACTTTGATGCCTGTTTCTAGTAGCTCAGTTGAGTTTGATTGCTCATCATAGCTTGGTGCTTCACGGTGAATTGACCATTTTTCTTGAGCATTTACAGGACCTGCCTCGTCGATTGGACGACCCAACACATCCATAATACGACCCAAAGTCGCTTGACCCACTGGCACAGAAATCGGTGCACCAGAGTTAGATACAGTCAAACCACGCTTCAAGCCTTCGGTTGAACCCATCGCAATGGTACGCACCACGCCATCACCCAACTGCTGTTGAACTTCCAAGGTTGTTTCGGTGCCATCAACACTCAGTGCGTCATAAATTTGTGGTACTTGGCCACGGTCAAACTCGACATCAATAACCGCACCAATAATCTGTACAATACGACCGCTCATTGCGTTCTCCTAATTTGGTTATTATTTAATCACTCTGCCAAACCTGCTTTAGATTGATTGGCGGTTTCTCGAAAAGTATAATTGCTCACAACCCCTTCGCTGTCAAACAAAATAACCAATTCTTTGGTTTGAATGTTTTCGCCAAAGGAAAAAAAGTTGTAAGGAATGAAATTTCTCGCCATTGGTTTTGAACGCGAATGGCGATATGTCCAAATTTCTTTACCACTGTCTGTAAACGAAATGCTATCAGCCGAACCAAAGTGTGCAGCAATATCCTGCTTGGTCGTTTGACCCTTAGTGATAACTTGCTCGATTGTCTGCTGGTTTTGCTCCTTCATAACAATATTGCCAGTAGAGGCACAACCTGTTAGTACCAAGGCAGTCAATACCGCAGCAACAATATATTGTGTACGATTTTTTAACATAAGTGTTCTCTAACTTAATAATATTTTAACTAAGAAACAGCAGCAGCACCGCCAACAATTTCTGAGATTTCTCGGGTAATCGCTGCTTGACGCAACTTATTATAAACCAGCTGCAATTCTTTAATCAGGTTGCCTGCATTGTCTGTTGCCGCTTTCATTGCAACCATACGAGCCGACTGCTCAGAGGCAACATTTTCACGAACTGCTTGATAAACCACAGATTCAATATAACGCACAAGCAGACTATCAATCAAGGTTTTTGTATCTGGTTCATAGATATAATCCCAGCTATGGGCTGCCAATGCATCATCTGCAAACTCACCTTCTGCCAATGGTACAATCTGATCCGCAACAGGTTTTTGAGCCATTGCGTTGATAAATCGGTTGTATACCAAATAGATACGATCAAGTTTGCCATTGATATAATCGTCAAGCATGGCTTGTACTGGAGTGTTAATCTGCTCCAGTGAAGGGTTATCGCCATAATCAGTAACAGCAGAAGTTACCTTACCACCAAAGTTTTTGAAAAAACCAACACCTTTGGCACCAATGACTGCAAATTCAATCTCAACTGATTGTTCTTGATAACTTTTGACTGTCTTTAGCAAATTCTTAAACAAGTTAATGTTCAAACCACCTGCCAAACCACGATCAGAAGTTACCACCACAAAGCCAACACGATTTACAGGACGGCTTACCATATAAGGGTGCTTATAATCTGATTGGGCTTGCACCAAGTGCGAAATAACACGACGCATTCCCTCTGAATAGGGGCGACCTGACTCCATTCGCTCTTGAGCACGACGCATTTTACTCGCCGCCACCATTTGCATTGCACGCGTGATTTTCTGCGTACTTTTAATGCTGGTTACTTTAGCACGAATTTCTTTTAAGCTTGCCATAATTATTCCAATACTGGACTTATTAAAGAGTTTATGGTGCGTTAAATCAAACGCCTAACACACCATATTTAATGCCACTTAGTAGCTGGCAGATGCTTTAAATGCTTCAACTGCTGCTTTTAGACGACCTTCAATGTCATCATTATAGTTTGCAGTATCGTCAATCTCGGTCATCAATGCAGCGTGTTCAGTGCGTAGGTAACGCAAGAAAGACTCTTCGAATGAACCAATTTTTTCTACTGGTACATCTGCCAAATAGCCTTCGTTTGAAGCATAAATTACCGCCGCCTGATCAGCGATTGACATTGGTGCATATTGTTTTTGCTTCATAAGTTCGGTAACACGCACGCCATGCTCAAGCTGTTGCTTGGTTGCATCGTCCAAATCAGAAGCAAACTGGGCAAATGCTGCCAATTCACGATACTGTGCTAATGCTGTACGGATACCGCCCGATAGCTTTTTGATGATTTTGGTCTGTGCTGCACCACCAACACGAGATACAGAAATACCTGCGTTTACAGCTGGTCGGATACCAGAGTTGAAAAGGTTTGACTCAAGGAAAATCTGACCGTCAGTGATTGAGATTACATTCGTTGGTACAAATGCAGAAACATCGCCCGCTTGGGTTTCGATGATTGGCAAAGCAGTCAATGAACCCGTCTTGCCTTTGACAGCACCACCTGTGAATGCCTCAACATAGTCAGCATTGACACGAGAAGCACGCTCAAGCAAGCGTGAGTGTAGATAGAATACATCGCCTGGATACGCTTCACGCCCCGGTGGACGACGCAGCAACAATGAGATTTGGCGATAAGCGACAGCTTGTTTTGACAAATCATCGTATACAATCAAAGCATCTTCGCCACGGTCGCGGAAGTATTCGCCCATTGTACAACCTGAATATGGTGCGATGTACTGTAGTGCTGCAGGCTCTGATGCTGACGCAACAACAACAGTGGTATATGCCAACGCACCTGTTTCTTCAAGTTTACGCACCACATTAGCAATGGTAGAACGCTTTTGACCAATAGCAACATATACGCACTTAATGCCAGAGTTTTTCTGAGCGATGATTGCATCAATTGCCAATGCAGTTTTACCAGTTTGGCGGTCGCCAATGATAAGCTCACGCTGACCACGACCGATAGGAATCATGGTATCTACAGCTTTATAACCAGTCATTACTGGCTCATCAACTGATTGGCGAGCAATAACGCCAGGTGCAATTTTTTCAACTTTGTCGGTCAATTTTGCATTGATTGGGCCTTTGCCATCAATAGGATTGCCCAGTGCATCAACGACACGACCCAGCAGTTCAGGACCAACTGGTACTTCTAAGATACGGCCTGTGCAATACGCTTTTTGGCCTTCTTGTAGACTGAGATACTCACCCAATACTACCGCACCGACTGAGTCTTGCTCAAGGTTTAGTGCCATACCATAGACACCACCTTCAAACTCAATCATCTCACCATACATGGCTTCTTCTAGGCCATGGATTTGCACAATACCATCAGAGACACTGACGATAACGCCTTCAGTTTTTGCAGTTGCGCTTACGTCAAGGTCTTGAATACGCTGCTTAATCAGGTTGCTGATTTCGGCTGGATTCAATTGTTGCATTGCCTTGTTTCCTTTGATTTTAGACAGCTCAACTCTGCTATTATGCAGTAAGCTGAGCTTTTAATTGTTTTAACTTGCCACGCACTGAGCCATCAGTAAACTTATCGCCCACTTTGATTGTCGCTCCGCCCAATAGGCTTGGATCTACAGATTCGTGCAAAATCACGATTGAGCCTGTCGAGATAGCCAAACGCTCCTGCAATTGTTTGCTTTGCGTTTCGGTAAGCGGATAGGCTGAAGTAACATAAGCATCAATCTGCTTAAGTTCTTTTGATTTAAGTTTACCATAATGAGCATAAATCTCTGGCAAGAGTGCCAAACGGTCATGCTCTGCCAATTGCTTTGTAAAGTTGGCTTGGGCTGGGCTTTGCTCTGCTGTTAATTTGCCATAGGCATCAATCAGAATATCTGCTTTTTGTGCAGCACCAATGGCTGGATTGTGCAGCAGTGAAGCAAAATCTTCATTGCCTACGATATCACTTGCAACCGACAAAAAGGTCTCCCAACTGGCGATTGCATTTTGCTCTTTAGCATAATCAAATGCAGCTTTTGCGTATGGTCTTGCTAAGGTAGATAGTTCAGCCATGATATCCTCTAATTACAGCTTAGCCGCCAACTGTTCAAGCATACTGGCGTGTTCTTGTTCGTTGACCTTGTCTTGCAAAATCTTCTCAGCACCCAGCACGGCAAGGCTGGCAACTTGTGCACGCAATTGCTCACGAGTTTGTGCAGCTTCTTGCTCAATCGCTGCATGTGCAGCTGCGATAATGCGTTCACCCTCTAAACGGGCTTGGTCTTTGGCATCTTCAATCATTTGTGTTGCGGTCTTGTTCGCACGCTCAATGATCGAAGCAGCTTCAGTTTTTGCAGCAGCAACTTCTGCTTCAACTTGTTTTTCGGCAGAAGCCAAATCTGCTTTTGCTTTTTCTGCGGCATTTAAGCCGTCTTCAATTTTGCGTTGACGCTCATTAATCGCGCCGATCAGCGGCGGCCATACAAATTTCATGCAAAACAGCACAAAAATTGCAAATGCAATCAGCTGACCGAAAATGGTTAAATTGATATTCATCCAATCACCTCGTGGTTAGTGAAAGTCAGGTGATATCCACCTTTGAACCCTCTCAAAGGTGGTCATGAACTGACGGTTTCAGCTTATGCGAATGGGTTGGCGAACAATAGAAGCATTGCGATACCAACACCGATCATTGGTACAGCATCAAGCAAACCTGCCACGATGAACATTTTAGTTTGTAGTTGTGAACCTAGCTCAGGCTGACGAGCAGTGCTTTCTAGGAATTTACCACCCAAGATAGCAAAACCAATACCTGTTGCTAATGCACCTGCACCGATTAGTAGAGCGACTGCAAGTAGTGTGTACTGTGCGATTACTGGTTCCATGATGTCTCCTTAGACTCAAAATTAAAGGTTCAAAATTTAAATTAATGTTCGGATTCTGCTGAAATTAAAGACAAGTAAACAATTGTCAGCATCATAAATACGAACGCCTGAAGAGTAATAACTAGAATGTGGAAGATTGCCCAAGGCACACTCAATGCCCACTGAATCCAAAATGGCATCAGTGCAATCAAAATGAAAATCAACTCACCTGCATACATGTTACCAAACAGACGCAAACCCAGTGATACTGGCTTGGCCAATAAAGTAACAACCTCCAATACCAAATTGACTGGGATTAAGATGGCTTGCAGCACTGGATTTTTTGCACTAAAGGGGTGTAGCGTAAATTCTGCAATAAAACCGCCCACGCCTTTGTATTTGATACCAAAGCCGATGATTAGCAATAATACACCGATTGCCATGCCCAAAGTAATATTTGGGTCTGTGGTTGGTACGATTTTAAAATACACATAATTTGGATCATAACCCATTAATGCCCCCACTTGCTGTGCGGTTGCTGGAATCCAGTCAATCGGCACAAGATCCATGAGGTTCATCAAAAAAATCCAGACAAAAATTGTCAATGACAATGGTGCAATCAGCTTAGATGGGCCATTGTAGGACTCACGGACACTGTTGTCCACGAAATCTACAATTATCTCAATAAAAGCCTGCAACTTGGTTGGGACACCTGAGGTTGCTTTGCGAGCAACTGCCCAAAAAAGCAATAGAAAAACAAAACCCAAACCAAGCGACCACAGCATGGAATCGACATGAATAGCCATAAAACCCATTTGCTGTGCTTCAGCAGCATCACGAGCTACTTTCCAGCCAAGTTCGGGGTGGTAGCCATAAGTCCAGTGGGTTAAATGGTGAGCAATATATTCTTTAGGTGTGGCTGCCATAATAAACTTCTTGTTTTAACTAAAAAAAGAAAAATTGGATAAACACCAAATCAAAAAAGTTACCCTATTTGTCAAATACACAAAACAACACCAAATGGCTTGCCTGTCTTATAACAAATCAGCACATACAGCGGACAACTCCTGTCCTAGAGCTGTGCTTTTAAAGATTGAAAAAATCAATCAATATGCTTCTTTTCTTATGCAAATCCTAACAATAAATTGCATTCGTAACTCAAAGAGTATCTTACTTAAATGTTGGCAATATGTAAAGAGCAAAAGTGCATTTTATTACCAAAAATTATAAAAAATTATGATGAAATTGCATAATTTCGCCAAAATCCCAGCAAAAATGCCCCTTGTGCCACGATATTTTATAAATAATTAAATAGCAATTTATAAAATATCAATATTATAATCACAACTGTAAATTTATATTAAGATTTATTTGAGCAAGGACAAACTCCAAAACTGCACAACCTGCATGATAATATAGCCAAACAGTGTGGCAAAAGCATTGATAGGTGCAAGTTTTGTAAAAATAAGCACAAAACCAGCTATTACAATTAGCCACTTTGTTGCCATGGCAAGATAGGTGTTGAGCATGATTTGTCTTGCATGGCGACTGCCTGTGGTGCGATAAGCCAGATGCGTAAAAGCATATTGTGCGATATAGGCAAGCATACTGCCCGCTGCCATGCCTTTTGCAACCAAAAAACCAGCATCTTGTTGCCACCAACTGATGACAAAGCCCATAATAATGCTGGCAAGCACCGCCCAAATTTGGCGATATTGTAGGCGATAAACATGGTCTTGCTTGCTACGCTTGGCAGGAGAGGTCATAAACGGTCGCTTTTGTCTTGATGGTTCAAAGAATCACATTTGGCAATATTATAAAAGTTTTTATGATAAACAATCAATATAAACTTGCCATATATCAGATGGCATAAAATCAACTAAGAAGCCTTCTGCCTATCGTAGACCTGCACAGTGCTGCATACTCATCACCATATTCTGCCACGCCTGCACAAAATCCGCCGCCGTATCACTCATGTCCTCTTGAACAACCACAATGCGTGGCTTGCCCAGTTTGCTCTGCATACCTTGCGAAACTGGCTGCTGTGCAATCAGGCATTTGGTTGTCGGCGAGATGGTTTCGCTTAATTTTTTGAGCTGATGGACAGTTGGGCTAAGATGATGGTCAGCGGTCAAGGCTGCAACAAACTTCAGCCCCGCAGCTTGTTCAATATACTGATAAGCATCATGATACGCCCAATAATTCGCGGTTCGTGTAGTAGCAAGCGACTGCACCGCCTGATCCATTTTTTGTTCAAAAGCTCTGGCATTTTCTTGATAATAGTGGCGATATTCTGGGTTGGCATAGCCATGCACCACTGCCAACGCTCGCACAATCGCTTTGGCATTGTCGGGATTTAGCCAAAGATGCACATCTTCGCCTTCTTGTGGCAGTCCGTCAATGTTTCGTAAAGGCAATCGATAAAAAGCATCAAACGCCAGTAGCGAAATGGCATTGGGTGCCGTTTGTAGATTTTTGCTCAAGTTCTGCTCAAGAGATTGCCCAAACCACACCACATAATCACTGTCCTCAATCAGCCTAATCTTGCTTGGCGACAGCGTACCATGATGGCCTGCATCACCACCTTCTAATAATAGCTGTGCATCATGCTTGCCCTTGGTAACTTCATGGCTAAGCAGTGCCAGCGGATAATTGCTAACACTGACCACACCTGCCAATGCAGGCACTGTGCCAAACCAAATCACCAATGGCAATATTAACAATAATAAGCGTGCATGCTTCATAAATTTCACTCGATATAAATTGATACATTATACCATAAAATATCAAAATGTTATAATGTATCAATTTGTCATGCCACTTTGCATGACTTATCAATAATTGTAATAATTTGCCATGCTCTCATCAAAAGATAAGCCCATGAAAAATTTGCAGCTATTTCTTATCAATACTTGCAGTTGTATGCTCATGGCGGTAAAATGCCAACTATCAACCATTAGCAAGAATACATTATGCAAATTCCACATACCGCCCACAAGCAAGATCACCAACACCACCAGCACAATGTTGCTGGGGGCGATTTGGCAGAACGACTCGCCAGTGCAAAATCACATTGCCTTGAACGCAGTGTCCGCTTTACCCCATTGCGACAAGAAATATACCAAGTGATTATCCAAGCAGACAGGCCAATGGGTGCTTATGATTTGCTCGATGCACTGCGGCACGAACGCCAAAAAAACGCCAGCAAAAAACAAAAAAATATCGCAGCACCAACCATCTATCGCTCGCTGGATTTTTTGCGTGAAGAAGGGCTGATTCATCATCTTAATTCCATCAATGCCTATGTGCCATGTTGCCACCCACGAGACAGTCATATTGCAGCATTTTTAATCTGTCAATCATGCAAAAAAGTAGAAGAGTGCAGCAATGCCCCAATGGAGAGCTTGGTTGATTTTGCTGCTGCTGATGCCAAATTTGCCGTAACAGCAAGCGTGATTGAACTGATGGGTTTTTGTCATGATTGCCAAAAATGACGACCAAAACGACAGCATGCTAACGCTTGATAAAGTCAGCTATCGTGTTGGCGACAAACAGCTGCTACGCGATATCAGCATGAATATTTATCCCAATGAAACAGTCAGTCTGATAGGCCCAAATGGTGCGGGCAAATCTACGCTGGTTAAGCTGATTTTGGGCTTAATCAAGCCAACCAGTGGCAAAATCCAAAGCCATGCCAAAAATGTCGGCTATGTGCCACAAAAATTCTCCGTGCCAAGCATTCTGCCATTGAGGGTGATGGATTTGCTCGCTCAATCCAAAGCAAAACAGCTTTGCACCGAAGAAAAAAGCACGCTGTATGATACCCTGTCCATCACCCCCTTGCTTGATAAGCAATTGCATCATTTATCTGGTGGTGAAATGCAGCGAGTGCTGATGGCTCGTGCCTTTCTTGACAAGCCACAGCTGCTGATTCTTGATGAACCAATGCAAGGGCTTGATCCTGATAGCGAAAATTGGCTGTATCATTTTTTGGACAATCTGCCTGTATTTTTGCAGTGCAGTCTTTTGGTTGTTTCGCACGATCTGCATTGGGTGATGAAAGGCTCAAAACGGGTCATTTGTCTCAATAAACATATCTGCTGCCAAGGCAAGCCCAGTCAAGTTGCCATCACGCCAGAGTTTGTGCAACTTTTTGGGCATCATGCACCCTATTTTCATCAGCACAATCAATGCAATCATCAAGCAACCTGCCAACACAGCACACATAAGGAACACCCATGAGCCAGTGGCTGCCCATCATTGCCCCTGCGTGGATTGCAGGCGTATTTATCGCCCTGCTATCTGCTCCTTTGGGCTGTCTGGTGCTGTGGCGACGCTTGGCGTTTTTTGCTGATACTTTGGCTCACGGAGCATTATTTGGCATTGCCTTGGCGGCTTGGCTTGGTCTGCCTGCCGACCTAGGCATGGGGCTGATTAGCCTTGTTGTTATCTTAGCCATGACCGCTGTTAATGACAATCGCCTGCCTACAGATGCCGTGCTTGCAGTACTATCTGCGACACTTTTGTGTTTCGGGCTGCTGACCTTTACACAACTCACCCAGCAGCAGGCAAATGTTTTGGGATTTTTATTTGGCAATTTGCTTGATGTGGACTGGAGCGATTTGCCAAAACTTGCCTGCCTAAGCGTGATTGGCTTGGGTGTGCTGTGCTATATTTGGCAAGCACAAATCAAACTTGCCACTTCAGAACCACTGGCACAAATTGCAGGCATTAGCCGAGTGCGACAGCAATTATTTTTTATGGGATTGTTGGCGGGATTTTGTACAGTGGCACTACAAGCGGTGGGTAGTTTGCTCATCAGCGGTTTGTTAATTTTGCCTGCACTGATTGCCAGATTATTTGCCAAATCGCCCACGCAAATGGCACTATTTGCCATTATTTTTGCCCAAATCGGTGTCAGTGCTGGCATCTGGGGCAGTGTTTGGCTTGATATCCAAACAGGGCTTGCCATCGTGCTGGTGCTGGCACTGGGATTTTTTGCCGCTTTTATCATCAGTAAACTTAACCAAAAAAACGCATGAAACCACACCAATCCGCCAAGCAGCCCACCCATCAGCAGATGACACTTGTACAACTGTCGGATCTGCATTTGACAGGCAGTATTGGTAAATCGCCCAGCTACCAAAGCACCCTGCAAGCACTTGAGGCGGTTGTCAAATTACAGCCACAGCTTATTTTATTGACAGGTGATTTGGTAAATGATGGCAATAGCGATGCCTATGATTGGTTATTTTTGCAATTAAAAAATACAGGCATTGCCCATTTTGCCATCGCAGGCAATCACGATGTTACTCACGAAATCGGCACAGGTCTGCCCTATCATCAGCGACTGCACCTGCCCCTTACTGCCGATAAGCGACTGCTTGACTGCCATCGACTTGCCCTTGATGACATAAACTGGCAAATTTTATTGCTTAATTCCAGTCTGGCTGGCTGTACGCACGGTGCGTTATCGCAAGATACGCTGGCTTGGCTACAGAGCAGTTTGGCACAACACCCCATGCCTACCATCATCGCCCTGCACCACCACCCACAGGCTGTTGGTTCGGCATGGATTGATGCGTATATGCTGAGCAATCATCAAGCATTTTGGCAAATTATTGAGCAGCACCCCCATGTACATACCATTGTCTGTGGTCATGTGCATCAGGTTCATCAATTGCACCCTTTGAAAAATCACCGCGTACAACTGCTTAGCTGCCCTTCAACCGATCGCCAATTTTTGCCTTTTGCTCATGATTTTACCATTGACAAGACGGCATCGGCAGGGTTTCGTGTGATACACATTGACAGCACAAGCCGACTGGTAAGTTACATAAAAAGTCTTGATAATTAGTCGCCCATTTTGCCAAATGTTGATTGTTTGCCAATTTTCTTGCTAATTTTTTCATAAATTACAAATTAACATTGGCTATTTTGGGTATTTTTTGATACAGTAAGTGCATTTTTTGCCAACTGGCATTTGCAATCAGCGAAAATGCAATGCCATTGTGATAAGGATAACAAGGAATGACAGATTCAACCACTTTTACCCCCTATCAACCCGCCACCGATGAAGACTATATGTCGGATAAGCAATTGGCACATTTTCGCACGATTTTAAAAAACTGGCGTGATGAATTGGTTACCGAGGCAGAGCGTACCAAAACCTACATTCATGAAGAAACCAATGCCATGCCAGACATTAACGATCGTGCCACCCAAGAAGAAGAATTTGCACTGGCATTGCGTACCCGCGACCGTGAACGCAAATTAATCCGCAAAATTGAAAAATCTTTGGCAGATATCGAAACGGGCGATTATGGCTTTTGCGAAACTTGTGGCACAGAAATCGGTTTGCGTCGCCTAGAAGCTCGCCCAACCGCTACGCAGTGCATTGACTGCAAAACCCTCTCAGAAATCAAAGAAAAACAAACACACGGTCAATAATCCACCATGACGGCCTCGCCGATTGGGCGATTTGCACCATCGCCCACACACCATCTGCACTTAGGGTCGCTAACCACTGCCGTTGCCAGTTATTGCCACATAAAATCACTGGGCGGCAAATGGCTTGTGCGTATCGAAGATATTGATTTTGAACGCTGCAAAGACAGCTATGCCAGCAGTATCTTATACGACTTGGAGGCTCTGGGTCTGCACTGGGACGCAGAGGTGATCTACCAGTCGGCACGCAGAGCGATATATGAAGATTTTTTGCACAATGAATTGGCAAATGTCAGCTATGCCTGCCACTGCTCACGCAAACAGCTTGATGCCTATCGCACCGCTCATGCCGTGCAACACGCCCTAAATTCCCCTGTTGTCTATCCTCGTTTGTGCCTGCATCGCCAACTGGACAAGGCTCACAAAGACAGCAAAATTCGCCTACAGCTGCCTAATGTCGCCACCGCTTTTGTTGATGGGCTACAAGGGGTTGTGTGGGACAATCCTGCCATCAGTCTGGGCGATGTTGTGCTAAAGCGACAAAACCAGATGATTAATTATATCCTTGCCTGCACCATTGATGACGGCTTACAAAACATCAGCCACATCATGCGTGGGCTGGATATCATGCCAATGACTGTTGCTCAGCTGCAACTGCTTGATATGTGCCAACTGCCAAAGCCGAGCTATTTTTATCATTTGCCCCTGCTTTATAATCCAGATGGTCAGAAGCTTTCCAAACAAAACCTTGCCACGCCCATCGACACCAGCCGCCCCAACGAGTTATTATTACAAGCTCTGGCATTGCTTGGTCAAAAAATCAACCCACAACTATACGATGCCAGTTGCCACGAGATTTTATCCTTTGCCATTGAACATTGGGATAATAAACCCTTGCAGCACAAAAGTTCTCTGGGCGTGGTGCATACCTGATAAAAGAAAAACCCCTTGATATCATCAAAGGGTTTTTGGCAAAAATCTGTGTCAATTATCCACAGTGTGGCTTAAAAGGCAAGGTGAGCACCCACGCCAAGCATACTGGCATCGTCTGACAAGTAGTTATAGCTGGCTTCTACGCCAATGTTGCTATTCACCTTAAAGCCTGCACCAACACCGCCTGCCAAGCCTGTAGATTGGACATTGCTGGTGTAGCTTGAGCCATTGCGACCTTCGACATCAACCTCTGTTCTGGCGATGCCCAATTTGCCTTTGGCATAAAACGGTGTATTGACAAAATTATAGCGATAAGTGCCATAGATGCCCATGGTTTTTACTTCGCCTTGTCGTGATGAATTATTGACCTGAAAGTCTTTTGAGCTTGAGCGAACCAGTTCCGCCTCTGCCCCAAAGTTTTGGTCAAAATTATAACCTGCATACAAGCCATAAGCTGCCATCTTGCCCGAAATTTGATCGGCATCAATCATGCCTGCTTTTACGCCAACATAGGGCTGTGCATCTGGTGATGAGCCATAGCTGATGGCGGCATTTGCACCAACGCTAAGCAATGAAGCGGCGGTAAGTGCCAATAGTGTTTTTACGGTTTTCATCGTTGTTCTCCTGTGTTGATTGGGTTTTTACCCCAAGTGATGGTCATTATAGTAACAAAATATTTCATACTCATGGTAGCAGTTTGATAGCGGTTATGTAAAGTTTTGCAAAATTTTGGGGGAATTTATCCAAATTATCAAGCAATTCTTAACCAAGTTGCCAAAATGTACCGCACCAAGCCCAATTCTCACAGCCAACATACAGCAACCATCGCAATTGTGCTACAATAGCACCAATACGCCTTGGAGATTTGCTTAGATGACCACTTCCGCCAAACGCTTGATTATCTTTGACCTTGATGGCACGCTTATTGACAGTGCCATAGATTTGGCAACAGCAACAAACCGCATGCGACAACGCCTCAATCTGCCGCCGATTGCACCTGCCATCATCACAAGCTGGGTGGGTAATGGCTCTTATAAACTCACCGAGCGGGCATTGGCCGATACCAACTTTAATAACCAGCAAATCCATCATGCCCATGAGTTATTTTTGGCAGAATATGCACTGTGTCTAACCGAACAAACCACCTGCTATCAAGGCGTGCAAGAAGGTCTAAAAACACTTGCCAATCTTGGCATCACGCTTGCTCTATGCACCAACAAACCAGCTCGCTATCTGCCGACAATTTTGGCAAAATTCGGCTGGCAACATACCTTTGCTGGGGTGCTTGGTGGTGATGATTTGCCCACCAAAAAACCAGACCCTGCCCCACTGCTGCACCTATGCCAGACGCTACAAATCCCTGTAGCACAAAGCATCATGGTTGGTGATTCAAAAAACGACATCATCGCAGGGCGTGCTGCTGGCATGATGACGCTGGCGTTTGATTATGGCTATAATCATGGCGAGCCAATACAGCTTAGCAAGCCCGATGCCATCTTTGGCAATTTTGCTGAACTTGTCGCCTATGTGGAAGATTTATTGACAAAGACAGTTTGATAGCTCTTGCCTTCTGGCGAACAGCAAGCCAAAGCTAAACTGGTTTATTTTTTAAGGCGATAACAAAGGTTCTTGTTACCCTTGCTACAACTTTTTGGTGATTGTCAGTGATATCAATGCAAAATACTCGCTGAATTTCCCCTTCTGTAGCAACCTGCTCAATAATCTCAAGCAACTGCTCGGTATCCAGCCTAACTCGTGCCGTGATATCGCCATAAATATCACCAAAAAATTCTACCTGCATGGACTTGTCCTGCACGGTATAATTTTTGCCCAAGCGGTGCGTCAATAGCACCCTTAGCAGCGGCTCGGTCAGCATCATGACACTGCCTGAGAACTGAATGCCGCCTGTGTATCGATTCAGCCGAGTCAGCGGCAAAGTAACAACGCACAAACCATTATCCAAATCCACCGTCTTAATGCGAATCCCTGCACCAACCAAGGGCGAGTAGGTATTTAGGCGATTTTTGATGGCCAGTGGCAGCAGTTGTGAATGCGTTGTTTTTTTACCTTCTTTGATAAGTTTGTCAAATTTGGTTTTGGCATGACGAAACACAGCACTCTCCTACTTGAAAAATACCATTTTGCCACAGATATACGCTAAAATAAAGCAAATTATCAGCAATCAGCCAACACGATGGCAAGATTGCTCAATAGATAACAATCCGCCATCAATTGACAAATATGCCACAAGATATGAAATCACCGCACCACGCCCACGACAAAAAAACCGAGCTAAAGCAACTTGTGCAAACCCTGCCCAACCTGCCCGGTGTCTATAAAATGCTTGATAAATCAGGTGGGATTTTGTATGTTGGCAAAGCAAAATCGCTAAAAAGCCGCGTTGGCAGTTATTTTGCCAAAACCATTGAGCACGCCAAAACACAGGCTTTGGTACAACGCATTGATAATATTGAAATTATCATCACTCGCAGCGAAACCGAAGCCCTGCTGTTAGAGCAAAATCTTATTAAAAATCACAAGCCGCCTTATAATATTATCTTAAGAGATGATAAATCCTATCTGTACATATACATCAGCACCGACAAATACCCTCGCCTAAGTTATGGTCGTGGCAAGGGCAATCATGTGCAGGGGCGTTTTTTTGGCCCATATCCATCAGCACACAGTGCCAAAGAAGCTCTGCTATTGATGCAGCGGTTGTTTATGCTAAGAAGTTGCAGCAACAGCTTTTTTGCTCAAGCGGTGCGTCCTTGTCTTGAATACCAAATCAAACGCTGCAAAGCCCCCTGCGTCAATCTTGTCAGCCAAGAGCAATATCAGGACGATGTCGCTGCTGCCTTGTCATTTTTGCAAGGCAATGCCGCCGATATGCAGCAGTTATTGGTCGAAAAAATGGAAGCTGCCGCCAATGAGCTGAATTTTGAGCAGGCGGCATTTTATCGAGACCGCCTAAGCATGATCAGCAATCTACAAGCCAAACAAGCGGTATTTCGCCTGCAAGGTGAGGCGGATGTTTTTGCCATCGCAGCCCAAGCTGGCATGGCAGTGGTGCATATTTTGACTGTGCGTGGTGGACAGGTACTCGGTGGCAAAAATTATTTTGTTGATGATGTTAATCTTGATAATAAGACCATCAGCGAACGCTTGGCGGAATTTTTGTTGTCGTTTTATTTTCAGGTCAGTGATGATTTGCCAAGTGAAATCATCAGCTCGGTAGAGCTTGAGCATACCAAAACGCTGTCCGACTTGTTATATGAGCAGTTCGCCAAGCGTACCACCTTTAAGCACCGTGTCAGCACCCATCGTGATGACTGGCTAAATATTGCCAAACTAAACGCCGACAACGCCCTTGCTGCCAAATTAAAAGACAGCGAAGAGCTACAAGCTCGCTTTTTTGCCCTAGAGCAAATATTGACCCCTGTCAGCAATCGGGTGCTGCACCGCATTGAATGCTTTGACATCAGTCATACGATGGGCGAGGCTGCCATCGGCTCTTGTGTGGTGTTTGACCGTGGCGGGGTTCGCAAGCGAGATTATCGCCAGTATGCCATTCATGACATTACCGCAGGTGATGACTATGCTGCCATGCGACAAGTGCTAACACGCCGCTACAGCAAACAGCCATTGCCTGATTTGTTGCTGATTGATGGTGGCAAGGGACAATTGGGCATTGCCAAAGAGGTCTTGGTAGAGCTTGGCAAACTTGACGACACGCTGCTGGTCGGCGTTGCCAAAGGCGAAGGTCGCAAGGCAGGGCTTGAGGTCTTGCACTTTATCCATCATGAGCCGCTTGATTTGCCTGCTGATAACAAGGCACTGCATCTTATTATGCAGATTCGTGATGAGGCACATCGCTTCGCCATCACCGCCCATCGCAAAAAACGCGACAAAAAGCGTGCAGGCTCAGTGCTTGAGGTCATTCCCAACCTTGGACCAAAACGCCGCAGGGATTTGCTGAATCATTTTGGTGGCATTACGCAGCTCATCGGTGCCTCGCAAGAAGAAATCGCCCATGTCAAAGGCATTGGTAAAACCTTGGCAGCCACCATCTACAAAGCCTTGCACACCTAGCCATGCCATCATGCCAATCATACCAATCATGAACAATTATCCATAAGACAAGTTGGCAAAAATTTCTACAATGCCGTGGCTTGGCAAGCATTTATCAATTGCTAAGTTTGCCACCGCCAAAACAAAACCCCTTACAATCAGGGGTTTTGGTTAATAGATTAATAATCAATCGGTGGTGTATATGACCCATTTTTAATATCATCTTTAATCCGATCTGCTTCTGCCAACACTTGAGCAAGCAAGGCTTGGACATTTTCAAGCGTGGCAATTGGGCTTAAAGTCGTCATTTTTAAAGATTGTACATTTTGGTGACTGTCAATCACACGCGTAACGCCAATATTTGCCTCACCACGAGCAAATAACTCATCGGCGACATTTTGATTTAGGCTGTCTATCAAGTCAGAAGGATAGCCTTGCGGCACGACACGAAACAGCACAGAGGCAAATTGTGGCTCAACAAGCAATTCCAAGCCGTCCGTTGCCTTGATATAATCCGCCACTTGGCGAGTGAGCCTTACGCCATGATCAATCATTGAACCGTATAATTCTTCGCCTAGGGCTTCTATCGTCATCCACAGCTTCAACGCATCAAAACGGCGGGTGGTTTGTAGCGATTTGGATACAAGATTTGGTACGCCATGCTCTTCATCATAAGCAGAGTTTAAATATTCTGCCTCATAATGCATAAAGCGATAATTTTGCTCGTCTTTTAACAAAAACGCACCGCATGAAATGCTTTGGAAAAAGTGCTTATGAAAATCCAGCGTTACCGAATCAGACAGCTCAATGCCATCAAGCATATCGCGATAATCATTGGATAATAATAATGCTCCGCCCCACGCCGCATCAATGTGCATCCATGCACCAAATTTTTGGGTCAATTCACGCACTTTTTTTAGGTCATCAATCGCCCCTGCATCCGTTGTCCCTGCGGTTGCCACGACACAAGCGACAATCTTGCCTTCGTCTTTTAATGCCTGCATTGTGTTGGCAAGGGCGATAGTATCTATTTGGGCATTGTCATTGACAGGCACAGTAACCACTGATTGAAACCCCATGCCCATCATCGCCATGTTTTTTTGTACCGAAAAATGAGCATTTTCTGAGCAGATGACTTTTACCTTTTGCATGGCATCAGGCGGAATGCCGTCTTTTTGCACCGACCATTCTGCACCATCTGCATTTTGCCAGTTTTTGGCAATGCACCAATCCCGAGCCAATAATACGCCCATCAAATTTGACTGCGTGCCGCCAGAAGTAAACACGCCTGCCGTACCAGCACCATAGCCGACCTTTTGGCGTAACCAATCAATCAGCTGCACCTCCATCAAAGAGCCAGCTGGCGACTGATCCCATGAATCCATGGATTGATTGGTTGCGTTAATCAGTACTTCGGCAATTTGTGAGGTTACCATCGTTGGACAATGCAAATGAGCAAGCGAATGCGGATGATGGACTTTTAGGCTTTTGTTCAAAAACAGTTCCACAAGGCGATCAAGCGACTTTTGTACGCCCAAACCGTCTTTTTGTGGACAAAAGCTGATTTGTGAGCGAAGCTGCTTAATGCTGCCACCTGTGTACATTTTGTCATCTTGCAGCCATGCCGATACTGCTTGCACGGCTTGATTCATCGCTTGTTCATAGTCGGCAATGGACTTCTTGTCATTGCAAAGTAGGGCTTGACGGTGGTGGGCAAGTGTCGTCATTGACTTTTCCTAAAAATAAAAATTGCCCCATTGTAGCATATTTTGCCAAATGGCTCATTATTTTTGGATTAATTCATCAACCTTTTGCACCACTTCATGGTCAATACCATTAACAAGCTTACAATACTTTTGGGCACAGGTGATTTTAAATTGCTCTTTTTGCCGTAATTCGTCCAAAACCACACTATCTTGAACATTATTGCCTGTATTTTTGGTTTCAGCAATAAAATAAACCTGCTCACTATTTTTATTGATAACAACCGCCCAATCTGGATTATAATTACCAATCGGGGTTGGGATTTTAAATTTTTTGGGCAATTTAAAATAAAACGCCACTTGCTCATCGTAATTTTCACAATCGGTGGCAAATTGATGTTCGGTTTTTGAATCCAAATCCAATACACCATTATAAATGGTTTTTTGTGTTTTATTCACATCAAAAGTATATTCATTGGTATAAATTTGATAAGTTTCAAATAAACCTTGTTCATACATATCATTAAGCCGCTCGTATTGAATGCCATTTATCATCAATGATTGCAACTGGCGATTAATGATGCCTGCTACAATTTCAAGAAAGCGTTGCGGATTATTCCTAATATCGTTAATTCTTTCAGATTGTTTTAAAATCTTTACCAAAGTTTGGCGAGTTAATCCCGTTTTATTTTGTAGAAATTTTAAAATATCAGGTATCGCAAATTGTTTATCCAAATATTGATAATCTGAATAAATCTCTTCTGCTTGCACGCCCTTGTCGCTATTTTGAATCAGTCGTGCTTTTTTAATTTCAATTTTTGGCTTAATAATCTCTGACATTTGATTTAATGCTTGACTTGCCGATTTAATCAATTCATCGCTATCAAATTTCACACGATAGCTGGTTTTTTGGCGTATTTTTTGCCAAATTTCCACAAATAAAGGATCGGTAAATGCGTCATAACGATAAGTTACCGTACGCTCATTTTTGGCATTTTTAAGGTGTGATTTTTCAAATTTAATACCGCAATCATCAACATATTCTTGTTGTAGTTTTTCCGCAAAAACTTCATAACTTTCATTGGGAATGACGGTCAAGATATTGATTGTTTCATCATAAACTCTCTCGCCTTGCTGATTGACGCACAATCGCAAACCTCGCCCAATTTCTTGGCGTTTTTTAATCGTAGATGTGGTCTCATTTAAGGTACAAATTTGAAAAACATTGGGATTATCCCAACCTTCTTTTAATGCTGAATGGCTAAAAATAAAACGAACTTCATTATCAAAAGACAATAGCCGCTCTTTATCTTTCATAATTAAATTATAAGTTGCTTCTTCTTTGGATTTATCTGTTTTTAAATGCTTATCTTTTCTATCTTGACTAAAATAACCATCGTGTATTTTGTTGGCATCTCCATCATATATTTCTTGAAAAACTTCTTTATATACAATTGGATAAAGTTCTTCAAACCATAGATAGAATTTACCATTTTGACGATAATTTTCCACTTTATCAATAAAAAAGAGCGACAATACTTTAATGCCCAATGGATTTAATTGTTTTTCACGCTGTAGATGGGCTTTGATCGTAGCGTGAATTTGCTGTTTTGCAATGTCATCTTTTAGATAATCCAAATTCACGCCAGCGGTAATTTCTATGCCATTAGAAAATTTAACTTTTTTGTTTTCTAAATCAATACCTGTAACTATAAATCGTTGATAATTGGGATTTTGTTGTGATTTATCATATAAATCATCGCCCATTTTTACTGTAACAGACCTTCTTTGTAATCTCTCTGTTTCATTAATATCAAGCATTATTCTGGCTTTTAATCCGCTTCTATTCACCACTTCTCTTAGCTCAATAAAGGCATTGTTTTTATCTTGTGATATTACCGAATTAACAACAATTTGTTTTACCAAATTCTTTTCAAAGGCTTGCACAGGATTTAGGCTGTATACTTTATTGATAATTTCTTTATGCGTTGCCGAATACCCAACCGTGAATAATGGATTTAAATTATCAATGGCATTTTTTCGTTTATCACTGCTGATATTTTGTGGTTCATCGATAATGATGATTGGATTCGTTGCTTGAATCAAATCCATTAACATACCATTTTCTCGCTCTTGATTGATAATATTACTTTCTTTTTCAAACGATTGAATATTTATCACCAAAATTTCAATATTTGTACTTGTCGCAAAATGTTTTAATACATTGGTTTTCTTCCCACTGTATTCATAATAATGATAAATTGGCGAATTAAATTTCTCTTTAAAATAGCCTTTTGTGCTGTTTAAGGTTTGCAATACGCCCTCACGAATAGCAACACTTGGCACAACGATGATAAATTTTCGCCAGCCATGGCGTTGATAAAGCTCAAAAATGGTATTTAAATACACAAAAGTTTTGCCCGTGCCTGTTTCCATTTCTACACTAAAATATAAATTATCCAATTTATCGGACGAAGCAAGCTGATTTTGCTCTTGGATATTTTTTAAATTATTGAAAATATCATCATCGGATAATAATAATTCATTGGCAATCACACGCATATTGTCTTTATCTGATAAGCTAAACTCATCTTGATGGTGCGTGATTTCACCTCGGAATAAATCCACAACACTAAAAATCGCCTGTTGTTGATAGTCCAAATGCTCATATTGAATTTGCATCACTTACCCCTCCCTATCATTAAATACTTTCAAAATTAAGATTGGCATCTTTAAATTGTAAAATCACATTGGATTTTTCGCTGTCGTTTAAAAATGCTTTGTCCAACACAACGGTTTTGCTTGGTTTTTTGGTGATAATGGCATTAAAATCGTCTTGGGATAGTGTATTTAGTACGATGGCGTACGATTTATTTTCACAATTTAGCCAATAAACGCCATCTTTAAACTCAATAGTTGCTGTTAATTTCAACCCCATTTTTAATAGCAATTCATAGACAATGTCTATTTCTTTGGCATTGTCTTTTAGGGGATTGATGTACATTTCCAACTGCTCGGCAATAGCATTATCATCGTCAATTTGCCATGTTTTAAAATTACTGCCCGTTAATTTAAAAACTTTAAATCCTGTATCAAGGTTTTTATCGGGATTTTCGGCTTTGATTTTTGCCCCTGCACGGCGAATGCGTTCTTTGGCGATTTCGGCGATATTGGCGAAACCTGCTTTGTGGGCTTCACTTTTTTCATCGGTAAGTTCTGGCAGTTGCACCATAATAAATTGACGATTGCCGTTATCTTCCGCATTTAATTGCATGACGGCGTGGGCGGTGGTGGCAGAACCTGCGAAAAAGTCTAGGATAGTAGAGTTTTTATTGGAACTCAATCCGATAATTCTTTTTAATAATTTTGTGCCTTTTGGATCATTAAAGATCCCTTTACCAATAATTTCTGAAAACTCTTCATTATTTCCGTGAGAATGTCCAACTTCATCATAATTCCATAATGTACCACAAGTTACACCTTGCCTTACTTCACTTAAATATGTCTTTCTATCTACACCACCATTCTTATTAAAATACAATGCCCCTTGATGATATAATTCCATCAAAGTATCTTTTGAATATCTTGGATAACGCCCAACTGGTGCAGTCCATTTAATTCCATTTGGAAATTCAATTTCATATATATTATTTGCCGAGCCACTTCTTGCGTGAATTGAGGTAGGTTTCCACGCACCTTTTGGATCATTATCTTTATTTTTATAACTTTTGTTTTGTTTTTCTGTTCTTGGTAATAAATTTAATTCAAAAATATCTCTATTTTTACAAAAGCAAATAATATGTTCGTGTTGATAAGAAACATCAGTATCATTTGATACAGTATATTTATTATTCCAAATAAAGTCCGCCACAAAATTCTCTCCCCCAAACACTTCATCACACAGCAACTTTAATTGCGCCTGTTCATTGTCGTCAATGCTGATAAAAATCACGCCGTCATCGGTAAGCAAAGTATGAGCCAAATGCAATCTTGGCAACATCATATTGAGCCAATTGCTGTGATAGTGTCCGTTGTCTTTGCTGTTCTTTTTAAAGGATTTTAATAATTGTCCGTTAATGTCTCTATCGCCTGTGGCGATTTCATAGTCTTTTTTGCTTTGGCTAAAATCATCATGATAAATAAAGTCATTGCCCGTATTATAAGGCGGGTCAATATATATCATTTTGATTTTGCCTGCATAGGATTTTTGTAATATTTTTAGGGCTTCTAGATTATCACTTTCAATAAAAATGTTTTGCGTGGTATCAAAATCCACACTCTCATCAGGACAAGGGGCTAATGTGTTGTAAGTGGGGCGTTGTAGGGCTTGATAGGCGGCCGATTTACCCGCCCAATTTAAGCCGTAGCGTTCGTTGCTTGCGATGTGTTCACCCAGTAGGGTTTTTAGTTTGTCTAGATCTAGGGCGTGTTCAGAGAATATTTCGGGCAGGATTTGACGAAGTTTGGTTAATTTTTCACCAAAAAAGTCGCTATTATGGGCAGTTTTTAGGCTGTTGGTTGGTTGGTTGGTTGGTTGGTTGGTTGGTTGGTTGGTTGGTTGGTTGGTTGGTTGGTTGGTTGGTTGGTTCATTTTGCGATTTCCGTGAGAGTGTGTCAAGTAAAATCTTTTATTTTAACAAATTTTTTATAATAGTAAATATATTAAAAAACAAAGACGCACCAATTGGTACGCCTTTATTTTAAATAACCAAAATTTACTACGCACGCACCGCTTGCAATGCTTCGCTGACAGCCTTAGTAAAGCGTGCGATGACCTCTTGGCACTCGTCCGTAGTAATGGTAATCGGGCAAAGTAGACGCACCACCGTACCACCACGACCGCCACGCTCAAGCAGCAGCTTGTTATCAAAGCACGCTTTTTGGATAGCTGCCGCCAAAACACTATCGGCAGGATATGATCCCATATGATCGGCAGGCTGACGCTCATCAACAATCTCAATGCCTGTCATCAAGCCACGACCACGCACATGACCGATACAGCCGTATGTTTCGGACAGACGGTTTAGTTCACTGCGTAAAAACTCGCCTTGAATGCGCGAGTTCTCCGCCAGATTATTCTTGGTGATTTCTTCTAGGACATTGTAACCTGCCGCCATCGCCAGCTGATTGCCACGGAATGTGCCAGTATGCCCTGCTGGCGACCATGCGTCAAACTTTTTATTAATGGCAAGCACGCACAATGGCAAACCACCGCCCACCGCCTTGGACATAACGACAACATCAGGGATAATTTCGGCATGTTCAAAGGCAAACATCTTGCCAGAGCGAGCAAAGCCTGCCTGCACTTCGTCTAGGATAAGCACAATGTCGTGCTTGGCGGTAACTTCACGCACTTTTTGGAGCCATTTTTTTGGAGCAGGGACAACACCGCCTTCGCCTTGAATGGCTTCTAAGATAACCGCAGCAGGTTTGACCACACCACTTTCCACATCTTCGATAAAGTTTTCAAAATAGTAAGTCAAGGCATCAACGCCAGCTTCACCGCCCAGACCCAAGGGGCAGCGATACTCGTGCGGATATGGCATAAACTGCACGCCTGCCATCAGATTGCCGACTTTTTCTTTGGCGGACAGATTGCCCGTCATGGCAAGCGAACCATGCGTCATGCCATGATAGCCACCACTAAAGGCGATGACATTATCACGCCCTGTATAAGTTTTGGCAAGTTTTATCGCAGCTTCGGTACCATCGGCACCTGTCGGGCCACAAAATTGCAAAACAAAATTTTCTGGAAAAAATGACAACAGTTTTTCGGTAAACGCATCTTTAATAGGCGTGGTAATATCCAAAGTATGCAATGGCAAACCGCTGTCTAGCACAGCCTTGATTGCACTGGTGGTGGCTGGGTGATTATGACCAAGTGCCAAAGTACCTGCACCTGCCAAGCAGTCAAGATACTCATTGCCCTCGACATCAGTTACCCAGCAGCCTTGTGCTTGGGCGATTGCTAAGGGTAGTTTGCGAGGATAGCTGCGGACATTTGACTCCATCTTGTCTTGGCGGGTCAAATAGTAGTCATTGGTTGCATTTGCAGCAGCAGTTACAGGGGTGTGAACGCTCATATCGGATTACCATCTCAGATAAGGGTTGAAAAAAAGCACAACCGCCAAAATCGGCATGGTCATTGTGCTGGACAAAAAAACCTATACTTAAGTATAGGTTTTAAGATTTATTAGATAATATAAATTATCCAAATAAAAATGGCAGACAAACTCAGTGGCACACCACGGCAAGGAGTTTGATATTGGGTTATCTGCTTTTTATAAAGCAGCAAACTTACTATCTTTGTCTATTTTTGGCTATCTTAAAACCTTTTTTGAAATCCATCTGACACTTGTCAATATAGCACAACGCCATTGCAAAATCATGACGGATTAAATTTACTTAAATTTGTTCAGTTTTTGCTGACTTGGCAAGAGCAAATCGCAAGGGCTATGATACACGCTTTTTGAAAAAAGTAAAGGCGTTTTTGCCAATCTTGGGCAACGCATTCAATGACAACGCCATAAAACGCAAGCCAAACTTAACCAAGCCCAATGCTTATCCCCATAGATTCAGACAACTCCCATGTTCTTAATTTTCTGCAAATGCCAAATTTTTAGCACTGCCAATCATCGCCGCCTTGTCTGCAATGCGTAAAAAGACTTGATTGATAAAATTAACAACCAGCCCAACAGGCTTAACAATCAAGATAATTCGCCATCTGTGCCGATGTTTGGTACAATAATATATTTTACATAGCCAAGCAAAGACAAACATCGTGAATACCAAACAAACCGCCCTACGCAACACCAAAATCCCCACCACTGACCCACAGGCAGGGCTGAAGCTGACCGAGATTTTTTATTCTCTGCAAGGTGAGGCGTTAAGCTCAGGATTGCCGACTATTTTTATTCGGCTGACAGGCTGTCCGTTACGCTGTGTTTATTGTGATACGACTTATTCATTTACAGGCGGTGAGCGTTGGACGCTTGAAGGGATTGCTGATTATATCGCCAAATATCCCTGCCAGCGTGTCTGCATTACTGGTGGTGAACCACTGGCTCAGCCCAATGCCATCGCTCTGATGCAGCTGCTGCTTGACAAAGGGTATGAGATTTCTCTTGAGACCGCAGGGGCATTATCGGTTGCCGAAGTGCCTGCCGCCGTCTCCAAAGTCATGGATCTAAAAACCCCATCATCGGGCGAAATGGACAAAAATCTTTGGGAAAACCTACACCATCTGGGTCGCCATGACCAAATTAAAATCGTCATTGCCGATCGCAAGGATTATCAATGGGCAAAGCAAATCATCGCCACACACCGCCTGCATGAGTTGGTTGGCACAGTTTGGCTATCGCCCATGTTTAATATTCATGAAAATCATGGCAATGCACCAACGCTTGCTACCGATTTGGCAGAGTGGATTTTGGCTGATGGGTTGCCTGTGCGATTTGGCTTGCAGCTGCACAAAATCATCTGGGCAGATGCCAAGGGCAAATAATCCACCAGCTGGCACGGAGAGAATATGCCGATAACTTTTGACACCAATCTGTTGATTTATCTGCTGGATATGATCGGCATCATTGCCTGTGCCATCGCTGGTACGACACTTGCCATGTACAAGCGGTTTGATTTGTTTGGCTGTATTTTGGTATCAATGGTCGGAGCCATCGGCGGTGGCACGATTCGTGATGTCATGCTTGATCGCCATCCGCTGTTTTGGATGATTGATTTGAATTATGTTTTTGTCATCACCACAACTTCCATCTTGTGCCAAATGTTCTTTCATCGCCATCGTGATATTGTCGGTATCTTAAAGTTGTTTGATGCCATTGGCTTGGCGGCGTTTAGCGTCATTGGGTTGACAGTTGCGTTATCTGTGGGAGCAAGTCCGTTGGTGGCGGTGATGATGGCAGTGCTGACAAGCATCGCAGGTGGCATTATGCGTGATATGATTTGTAACGAAATCCCCCTAGTGCTACAAAAAGAAATTTACATCAGTGCCAGCATCATTGGCTCTTGTCTATATCTAGGGCTTGGCAGCTTTAGTGTTGATGATTGGATAAAACAAAGCGTGGCATTGACCAGCATTTTTGTCATTCGTATGCTGGCGGTGCGATTTGATTGGCATTTACCCTCCATTGAGCTTAGAAAATCAACCAACAAATAGCCACACGCCGCGGTCAGGTTTTGTAATTTCAGCAGTCCAACTTCGACAGTTTAAGCCATATCCCAATAAACAATCAACAAGCATTTTGGCAGATTAAGCAGTTATCAATCCAAGCTTGTGGCAAATTGGTGCAGCCACTTTTGGCAAACAGCCCATCAGCCGCCCTGTCTTGGATTGTATGGGCAGTTTATAAAACCAAATGCTTGATTTGCCGATACAGACCGCCAAAATAGGGCAAATGATGCCAATCTTGACCGCTTGCAACAAGCCCAAAGCTAATAGACACCCTGCTGCAAGGCTGCAATCTGTACCACTGCCAAATCTTTAATCACCAGCTGTAGGCTTTGACCGCCTTGCCACTGATTAATATCCAGCGTGTATAGGATATGCACAGAGCTTGCCCGATAGTCCCAATTTTTTGGCTGATAATTAAACCAAATCGCATCAATCGGGTACTGCACGCCTGCCAATTTTAAGGTGAGTTTTAGGTGCTTATCCTTGAGTATCCGATGGTTCATCACCACAAATTCACCATCAAACACAGGGGGCAAAAAACCATTGCCCCAGACGCTGATGTTTTTTAGCGTATCGGCAAATTGTAGGCTAAATTCATTAGGCTCAAGCTCACCATCGGTAAATTTTTGCTCGCAAAATATCGCCTCATCAAAAGTCGCCATCTGCTCCAAAAAGGCTTTGGCAAAAGGTTCAAAATTTGCCTTTTTAATCGTCAAACCTGCCGCCATCGCATGACCGCCAAAATGCTCGATGAGCGTTGGATTGGCAATTGCCACCGCTTCAATCACATCTCGGATATGCACACCAGCGATTGAACGAGCAGAACCCTTAATCAAATCATCATCAGCGGTCGCCTGTGTATCGGCAGGTGCAAAGACAATGCTGGGGCGATAGAGTTTTTCTTTTAGCCTGCCTGCAACAATGCCTATCACCCCTTGATGCCAATTGTCCTGATACAGCACCGTTGCCCGTGTTTGCTTGCTGTCCAATTGCAGCGTATCAATGATTGCAACCGCTTCATCTTTCATGCTGATCTCAACGGTGCGGCGAGCTTGGTTTAATCTGTTTAGCTCCATTGCCAAGCGATGAGCCTCACCCCAGTCATCTGCCAATAAGCACTCAACACCGATACGCATATTGTCCATACGCCCAGCGGCATTAATGCGTGGTGCAATGGCAAAACCAAAATCCTCACTGCCCATCGTCTGGTACGAACGCCCTGCCTGCTCAAGTATCGCCAAAATCCCAAGCACACATTTGCCCTCACGAATGCGTGCCAAGCCATGCGTTACCAAAATGCGGTTGTTGCGATCAAACACGCCCAAATCCGCCACCGTTCCCAATGCCACCAAGTCCAAATATCGTGCCACATTATCAGTCGACTTACCTTGATTGCGGCGATGCTTGGCAAGCCTGCCCATCACATAAAACGCCACACCCACGCCCACAAGCGACTTGCTGGCAAATGAACAGCCCAGCTGATTGGGATTAACCACGGCATCGGCAGGCGGTGATGGCTTGGTGGTCAAATGATGGTCAGTAATCACTACCTGTACACCGAGCTGATGAGCCCGTGCAACACCTTCATGGCTTGAGATGCCATTATCCACCGTGATGATAAGTTTTGGTTGATACAGTTGTACGCCATAATCAACAATTTCTGGTGTCAAGCCATAGCCGAATTTAAAACGGTCAGGCACCAAAAAATCAACCACAGCGCCCATCTGCCTAAGCACACGCATCATCAATGCCGTGCTGGTCGCCCCATCACAATCAAAATCACCGATGATTAAAATATTATCGCCACGATCAATCGCTGCATCAATCAGCGACACCGCATCATCAATACCCAATAAATCCGCCGCAGGCAATAGGGCAGATACACCAACGGTCAAATCAGCCACATCAGCCACCTTGCGTGCCTGTAGCACACGAGCCAGCGAACGATAACCCACCGCCTGGGCCAGTGATTCTGCCAGCGTCTCGGTCAGTCTAGGGCTTAGTGTCAAACGCGTCATCAGCTTGCCCTTGTTAGCGATTTTGGCAGGCTGAAGGTAACATTTTCATCAATGCCTGACAGCTCAACAGGAGCGTTCGCCCCCCATGACTGCAAAGTTTCTAAGACTTGCTCAATTAAAATCTCAGGTGCCGAAGCACCCGCCGTTACCCCAACAAATGCTACATCATCAAACCACGCCCTATCCATCTGCTCGGCATTGTCAATCAAATAAGCACGCCGCCCCATGCGTTCGGCAAGCTCACGCAAACGGTTTGAGTTGCTAGAATTCGGACTGCCGACCACCAGCACCACCTCGCATTGCTCGGCAAGTAGCTTGACGGCATCTTGGCGATTTTGGGTGGCATAACAAATATCATCTTTGCGTGGTGCATTGATTTGGGGGAATTTGTCCTTTAGTGCATCAATGATATTTGCCGTATCGTCCATTGATAGCGTCGTCTGGGTAACAAAGGCAAGCTGTTTATCTTTGGCAAAATCAAGCCGAGCCACATCGTCTACATCTTCAACCAAATGAATCCTCCCGCCAAAAGATTCATCAAATCGCCCCATTGTTCCTTCAACTTCAGGGTGTCCTGCATGACCGATTAAAATTGCATCCATGCCTTCTTTGGCAAATTTACCCACCTCAATATGCACCTTGGTAACCAGTGGACAGGTGGCATCAAATACTGTCAAATCTCGCCGTGCCGCCTCATCTTCGACCGCACGAGACACGCCATGTGCCGAAAAAATCACAATCGCCCCATCAGGCACTTCGTCCAATTCTTCAACAAAAACCGCACCACGGCGTGCCAAATCCTCCACCACAAACTTATTATGCACCACTTCATGACGCACATAAATCGGTGGGCTAAAACGACGCAACGCCTCATTAACAATGGCGATGGCACGATCCACCCCAGCACAAAAACCTCGTGGATTGGCAAGCAAAATTTGCATAATTATCATCTCTTAACAATATCCTGCCAATTTTACCAAAAATTTCACAAAAAATCCGCCCTACTTGCCAAAATCAGCCCCAAGTTTGATACCCAATCAAGCCATCACGCCTGCAATTTGCCATACCCATCAAGGCTTTGGCGATGGCAGGTGATACAAACTTATGCTAAAATAACCAAACCTATCAATAAGCAAATGAATCATTTGCCACCAAACCACATCAAAAAAGGCATATTATGGCAACATTAGGCAAACTTTTTATCATCACCGCCGCATCAGGCACAGGCAAAACCAGCCTAGTCAAAGAGCTACTCGCCAGCACTGATAATCTAACGGTCAGCATCTCTCACACCACACGAAATCCCAGAGCAGGCGAGATTGATGGCGTGCATTATCATTTTGTCAGCACCGATGAATTTTGCAATCTGATAGAGCAGGCGGCATTTTTGGAATATGCACAAGTTTTTGACAATTATTATGGCACCTCAAAACAAGCGGTGCAGACACTGCTTGAGCAAGGTCGTGATGTTATCTTGGAGATTGATTGGCAAGGAGCGTTACAAATCAAAGATAAGTTTGCCGAAGCGGTGATGATTTTTATCCTACCTCCAAGTCGTGAGGCATTGCGTACACGGCTATCAGGTCGTGGACAAGACAGCCCAGAAGTCATCGAAAAGCGACTGGCAGGATCACTGACCGAAATGAAGCAATATGACAAGTTTGACTATCTGGTCATCAATGATGAATTTGAGCTGGCACTGTCAGACCTACAAACCATCATCAAAGCCACTCGATTACGCACAGCCACCCAGCAAGGCAGACAGGCACAGCTGTTGGCAAATTTGCTTGGCGATGCCAATCCATAATAAATTGTCCAAAGTCGCAAAAATCGCTTAAAAATCGCCAAAAATCTTGTTATAATAAGCAATTTAAGTTTGATTTATAAAATTAAGAGAGCAATCATGGCACGAGTAACCATCGAAGACTGTTTATCAAATGTTGATAATCGTTTTGAGTTGATTTTGGTGGCAAGCAAGCGAGCTCGCCAATTGGCAAATGGCAAAGCTGAGCCTACCGTTTCTGTGGATAACGACAAGCCAACGGTGCTGGCACTGCGTGAAATCGCCGCTGGCAATGTTGGTCGTGCGATTTTGGACGAGCCTGATGATGATATTTTCCTAAAATCCATGCAGTCGTTTGAAATCACCCCTGAGCAGCTGGGCAATACGCTGTAATAACGATTCTGCCTAACAAAACAAGTCATATTGTATGGCTTGTTTTTTTATATTAATCCGACACTGTTAATCATAACTACACAATCAGACCATACTGCTGGCACTTGCAATCACCACCTTATCACCCCACACGACCCAATGCTCTTTGGTCTTGGTCGGCGAGCGTTTCGTCATTTGATGGCGGCATTTTGACAAAATTATGAAAAATGTATAAAAATCACACGCCGATGTATTGACAAGCACCCTGCAAAGTGATTTATTATATCTACTATGTCAAAATAATATAAAACTTTGTTTATTTGGCATAAAAAGCGGGTGCAGACTATTTTGGCTGCATAAATCAACTTACAACCCAAAGAGCCATCTATGTTAGACAGCTATCAACCACACGACATTCCCAACCATCTTAGCCACCCGCTTGTTGATGAGGCTCGTGATAGTCTGTTGCGTGCTGTCGCCTATCTACAAGATGACGAACGCCAAGATGTGCTGCGTGCTTGCCATTTTGGTGATGTGGCTCATATCAAGGACAAACGCAAGTCGGGCGAGCCTTATATCACCCACCCCATCGCCGTGGCGGAGATTTTGGCAGGATTTCGCTTGGATAGAGACACCATCATCGCTGCCATCTTACACGACACGGTCGAAGACACCGAAGTAACCGCCGAGCTGCTTAGTCAAGAATTTGGCGAAACAGTGGCAAAACTGGTTGATGGCGTTACCAAGCTAAAATCCTCTGGCATGAGCAAGCAGCAGAGCCAAGCGGCGACTTTTCATAAGATTCTGACCGCCACATTGACCGATCCACGCGTGCTGATTGTCAAGCTATCCGACCGCCTGCACAATATGTCCACCCTTGATGCTGTCAGCGAAGACAAACAAAAACGCACCGCCAAAGAGACGCTGGATTTTTATGTGCCATTCGCTCGCCTGATGGGGCTAAATCACATTGCTGATTATATTGAACTGCTGTGCTATCGCAACCTAAACCCACAAATGTACAACAAGTTTACCGACAAGTTGTTGCAGCATGGCTTGGGCAGAAATTTCCAAAAAATTGAAATCAGCACCTATCTACAAAATCTCTTAAGCCATCTTAACCTTGATGGTCATGTGCAAGTGCTGGATAATCGTGCCTCCATGTATCGGCAATTTTTTAGAAATCGTGGCGAGATAAACCAGCTCATTCGCCAATATGATTTTGAAGTTGTGCTAAAAGACATCGAGGCTTGCGACAAGCTGGCAAGCCATCTTATCCAAAAATACCAAATCATCGACCGTCATATCCAAGACAATATTCGCAAGCCACTGGCAGGCGGCAATCAGTCCCTGACTTTGTTTTATGATCGTGATTATAATCACATCAAAATCACCCTGATGACACAGCGTATGCAAGAGGCAGCAAGACTTGGGATTATTAGCGGTGAGCATACAGGCGTAAGCCAGTCGGTAATTCAGGCAAGTTTACGCAATATGCAGGCATTGGCGGACGCAGGTCAAAGCAGCATTGACCATGATGCACAAGTCGCCATCATTGAGGAACTTATCAGCTATCTGCACGAACGCAAAATCGTCTGCTACAGCCCCAAAGGCCGTGCGTATGAACTTCCCCGTGGCTCAACCGCCCTAGATTTTGCTTATGCAGTTGGCCCTGCCATTGGTAATATTGCCACAGGTGCCGACATTAACAATCAGCACGGCAAACTTGGCTTGGTGCTGGCTGATGGTGATACTGTCAGTATCGATACCGACAAAAACGCCACGCCGCGTGCCGAATGGCTGGGCTTTGTGGCAACCAACAAAGCACGCAACGAAATCTTAAAATTCCTAAAATGCCTGCCCGATGATCAAAAAATCCTCTACGGCAAGCAAGCACTTGATCGTGCCTTACAAACCTATGGCAAAAGCATTAATGACTTGCAAGATGCCGATTGGGCAGACATTCTAAAATGGCGTGGTATCAGCACAACCGATGAACTATTCATGCAGCTATCCACAGGTATTTTGCTGCCACAGCTGGTCGTCTCTCGGCTATTTAGCGAAGAAGTCGATTATGCTGATGGCCATGAAATCACCCAAAGCAAGCACCTACTCGCTGGCATTAAAGGCGTTGAAGTTGATTTTGCTCGCTGCTGCAACCCAATCTATGGCGACAGTATCGTTGGGCATCTATCGCGGCAAGGGCTGGTGGTGCATCGCCACAAATGCTACTCGCTACAAGCGGTGCGTGCTGACACACCTTATCAAATCATTCAGCTAAACTGGAAAAATGATGCCGTTTCGGAAATTGAACCAAACACCTTGCGTTTTCCTGCCATGTTGCGTATCTATGCCATGCTCAACGAAGAACAAATCAGTCAGCTCATCTATGAAATGCGTGCCTTGAACATTGGTGTTGAGCATACACAGGTCAAGGCTGACAAATCAGATGGCGGTGATGGCAAGGTCGGCACAACGACACTGCATATCGTGGTGCGGTCTCGTTCGCATTTGGCAGAAGGTATCGAAAAATTGCGTGCCATGTTTGGCTATCCAAACATCATGCGACTATACCAATAAACAGCCAATATACCAAAAACACTTGAATCACCAATGATAATTTTTTATCATAATAAAAATCCAAATCAGGCAGATAGTTATGTGCTGTAAAATTGAGCTAAACAACCGACAAGATGCCGCACATTTTCTCGGCAAAACCACTCCCAAGCCCTTGGCACAAACTGCCGAAAATCTCGCCCCTGCCGATATTGTCTATACGGGCGAGGCGGTAAGTTTGTTTGATAAACTGCTGATGCGACTTCATCGCACACCAAAAAACACCCCTTAACTTACCGCCTTGGTGCATTGGTGGCTTTGATTGCATCCGCCAAATCATGACAAAGCCAACCAACACAAGCGGTCGTTTTGGCTAATATTTCAACCAAAAAAAGGAAATCATCATGAGTAAACAAATCATTCATACCGACAACGCCCCTGCTGCTGTTGGCACTTATTCACAAGCCGTCAAAGTTGGCAGTACTGTCTATATTTCAGGGCAATTGGGTCTTGATCCTGTCAGCATGGAGCTAAAAGACGGCTTTAAGGCTCAAGCCATACAGGCGATGGACAACCTACAAGCAATCGCCGCTGCCGCTGGTGGCAGCCTTGATGATGTGGTGAAATTCAATGTCTCTTTGACTGATTTGGCGGATTTTGCCACCTTAAATGAAATTTTCAATGAGCGACTGACCGCTCCTTACCCTGCTCGTGCTGCTGTACAGGTTGCCGCTCTGCCAAAAGGTGGCGTGGTCGAGATTGAAGCAATTTTGCATTTGGCATAACCAGTCAGCCATCAAAAAAACAACCAGCCTTTGGGCGGCAAATCGCCAAACCAAAGGCTTTTTTGCTATTTGTTTGTGCCACTTTTTGTTATAATACCCAGCAAAAACTTGCCACAGATGCATTTTTCTTGACTTGATAAATTACCAAGTACACAGCACAAACGCATCTTAGCCATCAACGATAAGGAACTATTTATGAAAGCCACACCGCAGTCTGCCATCATACCCGATCATTGCCGTGCAGGGATTTTTATGGAGGCGGATTTTATCACCACAGACACTCACGCCATCGCTCACGCCTGCCAGCAAGCATTGGTGGCACTTGGTCAGTTGCAGGATAAATTCGCCGACAGTTCACTTGGGCTGACCATTGGCTTTGGTGCGACTGCATGGCAATCATTCGGTCATGGCGATGAAGGCAGTCAAATCAAACCATTTCGCCCATTGGGCAACGGTCTTGCACCTGCCACTCAGCATGATTTGTTGTTTCATATCCAATCATTACGCCATGATATTAACTTCAGCCTTGCCAAATCTTTGGCAGAAATTTTTGCCAATATAGCAGACATTAAAACCGAGACGCATGGTTTTCGCTGGGTAGAAAATCGCGGGCTAGAAGGGTTTGTTGATGGCACCGAAAATCCCCAAGGTGATGACATACCAAGTGTTGCTGCCATCGGTGATGGTGCGGATGCTGGCGGCAGCTATGTGCTACTGCAAAAATATCGCCATGATTTGCACAAATGGGACAAGCTGCCCGTTTGCGACCAAGAGGATTGCGTTGGACGCTCCAAGGCTGACAATGTTGAATTTGACAAAGCCAAACGCCTTGCCGATTCGCACTTGGGACGCACCAACCTAAAAGAAAACGGCAAAACACTTGAAATCGTCCGCCGCAGCCTGCCTTATGGCACGGTAACAGGTGAGCATGGCTTGATGTTTATTGCTTATGCAGCTCGCCTATGGAACATTGAGGCACAGCTTTTGAGTATGTTTGGCGAAACCGATGGCAAGATTGACTTGTTATTAAAGCATGTCAGCACTGCCGTTTCTGGTGCTTATTATTATGCACCATCGGTTGAAAGATTACAAAATTTAGCAAACACTCCCTCAGCATAAGCAGTCGCCATTTGGGTGCACAGATTAGCAATGAGCAAATCCACGAGCAGCACGCCAATGCACGATAGTCTGATTCAGGTTGCACTGAATGTGCCTGTGGGAGATTTGTTTGACTATCTGTGTCCTGCCGAGCTGCCCTTGCCACCACTTGGCGTGCGGGTGCAAGTGCCATTTGGCACACGGCAGTTGATTGGCATTGTCGCCAACCACAATCCTCAAGCGATGAGCCAAGTGCCAAAAAACAAGCTGAAAACCATCACAAAAATCCTCGATGACACGCCGATTATTGATGAGCCTTTACAAAGATTGGCAACATGGCTGGCTGACTACTATCATCACCGCTTGGGCGATGTTTATGCTGTTATGCTGCCCAGTCTTATCAATCAAGGCAAGCCCATTACCACGCATCTGCCCTATTATCATGCCACAACCAATGATTTGACGCAATTATCAAAAACCGCCAAAAAACAACGGCAAATTTTTACGCACATTATCAATCACCCTGATGGCGTGAGTGAGCCTGAACTGTACGCCATCGGTGCTACACGCAAAATTTTGCTTAGCCTAATAGAAAAAGGACTTATCAGCCAAAGCAAGCAATCACCAAGCGACAAGCCTGTTATCACCGCTCAGCTAAAATCTTTAGAGCTTAGCACCAATGCCGAACAAGCCGCCGCCTTGCGTGCCATTCATACAGCGATTGACAAAGGTGCATATCAAGGCTTTTTGCTGGACGGTGTTACAGGCTCGGGCAAGACAGAAGTTTATCTACAAGCCATGCACCGTGTGCTAACAGCAGGTAAACAAGCCCTAATACTCGTGCCTGAAATTGGACTGACACCCCAGACCCAAGCTCGGTTTGGCTCACGCTTTGATGCCAACATTTGCGTGCTACACTCTGGCATGAATGACACTCAGCGACTGCAAGGCTGGCAAGCGTGTCGCACAGGCACCGCCCAGATTATCATCGGTACACGCTCAAGCATACTCTATCCCTTTGCCAATCTGGGGCTGATTATTATTGATGAAGCCCATGACAATTCTTACAAACAGCAAGATCATTTGCGTTATCATGCCTGCGATGTGGCAATGGTGCGTGCTTTATTTGCCCAGATTCCCATCATTCTTGGCACTGCCACACCAAGCCTTGAACAACTAAAGCTGGTGCATGACCATAAATTACACCATCTGACACTCACCAAGCGGGCAGGCAATGCCACCGCTGCTGCCATGCATCTGGTAGATATACGACAGGGAGAGTTTTTTGCCCCAAGTGCTGACGGTCAGCCCCGCCCCACAAGCCTTGCCCCTGCTACAGTACAAAAAATGCACGCTTGCTTGTCCAGAGGTGAGCAAGTGCTGGTGTTTTTGAATCGGCGTGGCTATGCACCGATTTTGCTTTGTCAATCTTGCGGCTATCAGGCGGATTGTCCGCATTGCGACGCCCATCTGACCGTTCATAAGAATTCATCACAAGCCCATGCATCGTTGCACTGCCATCATTGCGGTTATCGCATTCTTGCACCAGAGCATTGCCCCGAGTGCAACAGTCGCAATTTGACCAATATCGGTACTGGCACGACACGACTTGCCGAAGAGTTGCACGCCCTGTTTGCCAACCCCCAAACAACTCGCACCCCCTATCCGATTATCCAAATTGACCGTGATACCATGCGTAAAAAAGACGCATGGGAAAATGCCATGCAGCAAATCCACACACAAGGTGCATCAATTTTGGTTGGAACGCAGATGATTGCCAAAGGGCATCATTTTGAAAATGTAACTTTGGTGGTGATTGTCAATGCTGATTTGGGATTTTTGTCGCCAGACTTTCGCTCGCCTGAACACACCGCCCAGCGTATCATACAGGTGGCTGGGCGAGCTGGGCGAGCCAGCAAAGCAGGCGAGGTGCTGATTCAGACCCTAAGACCTGACAACCCTTTACTTACCACACTTATCAAGCAAGGCTATCATGCGTTGGCGTATCAGCTGCTTGACGATCGCCGTAGGCTAAACCTACCTCCTTATAGCCACGCCGCACTGGTTCGTGCCGACAGCCATCGCTATCAACACGCCAAAACCGCCATCATTGCCGCCAAAAACGCACTGCCCACACAGCATTCTTTTATTGTCAATGCACCGATTGATGCTCCAATGACCAAAAAAAACAACCGTTATGTGGTGCAATTATTAATCTTGGCAAAAAACCGCCGCCTGCTGCACGAGCTGCTAAACCACTGGTGGCCAGCCGTACTACAACTGCCCAGCAGCAAGGCGGTGCGACTGACCATCGACATTGACCCTGTGGGCTGGTAGCCAAATCATCAAACCTACAATACCGCCCCAAAACTTACCAGCCATCATCTGCCTTATTGCTAGAGTGAAACAAAAATCCAAAATCCGCCGTGCTGTTTTGTTATTTTTGATGATAAAAATAACAAAGCCATCAAACCATATTTTATCGCTATTATTTTAATAAAAATTATCAAATTTTAATATATTATTAAAATACCCTGTATATTGCCAACCAACCGTAAGCCTTGCAAACTAACCAATGCAGCGTTTTGGTGTTTGTTTTTTGTTTAATGAAGATTGGCATCGCCATGAGATTTGCTGTGTTTCGTTTGATTTTTGAGCATCATCTTGTGCTTGTGGGCGTAGGCTATACAGCGTCAGCGTGCGACCCTTTAGATAAGAAAGTAAAAATGGCGTATCAACCACTGTCGCCTGCACGGCACAATCTGTCTTGATGCCATCAACGCGATCAACCACCGCAATATCCGCGCGATGGTACGCATTGGACACAGGCAGAGTGGTTGGACATTTACCTGTCTTGGCCAGCAGCACCTCGACACGCTTTGCCACAGCGTGCGTCTGGGCATAAACATCAAACAACAGCTGCTCTTGTTTTTGTTGCACATACAAAGGCACAAACTGCCTCACAATCACCGCAAGCAACAGTCCAAAGATTGCAAATGCCACCGACATACCAAACAAGCTTACGCCACCTTCTCGAGCCAAATGCTGCGTTTGGCTTGTTTCGTCATCATACCACTCAAGCACATCGGCAATCTCACGCCGTGCCATGCGATAATAGTAGGCATCTGCCCAGCGTGCCACCATCGCCGCCCAAAACAACCACACCATCAAGGCAATAGCAATCCTAACGCCCCACTGATAAGACTCTGGCAAAAATCCGACCAGTGTATATTCTGCCATCGCCAAAATCAGCACAATATTGACCTTAATAAACGACCAGCCAGCCACGCAATACACCACACAATCCAGATAACGCTTGCGGTACAATAGCCAGCCAAAAGTCATAAAAAATGCCGCCCAATTCCACCGCGGGTGCAACCTACCTGCTGCATCAAACTGGGCAAATCGCTTCAGATAATACGCCTGTGAACGATGACCGATAAAAGCCCTATCAAGGCGTGTGCGAGTCTTGCTGCTGATCTGACTTTGGTAAAATGGTGGCGGTGTGGTTTCTTCCAAAAAAGGTAAACGGAGCATAATTTTGTCAAGATTTTTGGTTGTGATGGCACAAAATATTCTTTATAATGGCTACTTTATTTGCTTATTTTACGCTCTTTTATGACAAATTCAACACCTGATACCAAATCCACCATTGATACAGCTGCCATCAGCACTCAGCTTGACAAACTTGCCCAGACCCCTGAGCAGTTTCGCAAGATTAACACCTTCATGAAACGCCGCACTCACATGAGCCAATATTGCGAGCAAGCCCTGCTTGATGCCCGTTATCATGGCATTTATGTCAATGCCACAGGCAAACTTGGCGTACTGGGTGATGTCAGCCAAATCAATGATTTGCGTGCATTATTTGCCGACAGTGCCAATGGCAGTGCCGCCCCTTTGACGCTGGAGATTGGTTTTGGTATGGGGGACAGCCTGCTTGAGATGGCAAAAAATGCCCCAGAGCAAAATTTTGTCGGCATTGAGGTGCATGAGCCGGGGATTGGTCGCATTACTTTTTTGGCAGATGAGTTGGGATTGGACAACCTAAAAATCATCAATGGCGATGCCATCGCCCTGCTGGACAACCTACCCAATGACCATCTGGATACTGTACAGCTGTACTTTCCTGACCCATGGCAAAAAAAGCGTCATTATAAACGCCGCTTCGTAACCCATGATCGCATGGCAAAAGTTGCCCGCACCCTAAAAAATGGCGGCAAATTCCACTCAGCGACCGACTGGGAGCATTATGCTTTTTGGATGCTGGAAGTGCTTGATTCTATGAGTGAATTTCATAACCCAAACGGCAAAGGTAATTTTGCCGACCGCCCTGATTATCGCCCCTTGACCAAATTTGAACAACGCGGCATCACCCATGGGCATGGTGTATGGGATTTGATTTATCTAAAAAACTGATACTAAAGTAAATGGAGATTGGCAGGCGTATCTTAGGCGGCTTGCCAATTTTTATTTAAGCTCAATCAAATAGTAAATATCCATTTTCAGCTACGCCACAGCATCTGCTGTCGATGTTAAGGTGATGTCGCTCAGCATTGATGATTGACCCAAGCTGATAATCAGCTCTATCACAGCCAGTACTTCTTGGACTTTGACAAAACTCTGCCCTATCGTACCAAGTTTTAGATTGGTGATTTTTAAGCCAAGATGATAATTGGCTTGCAATCTTTTTACCAAAATCTCTTGTAATTTTTTACTGATGGCATAAGCAGGGTGTGAAGATTGGTCAACATGATTTGCGGCAATTGAACCGATACTGACGATATTGGCGTTTGGTTTTATAAATTGAAGATTGTTAAGCATTTCAATCACTTGATAAAAGCCCAAAGGACCTGTATGAATAAACTCCTGCAATTGTGCAGCTGTTATGGATTCATGCTCTTGCCATAAACAGCAGCCGTAAATAATCAAGTCAAATTCTACGCCAGCATCTTTAAGTGCTTTGTTGATGGAATAATCCACCGTAACATCACAGTTATGATGAATAACACTTGGGCTTTTTGGCTTAGTTCTTGAAAAACCATGCACCAAAAACCCCTTATCCGCCAAACCTTCAGCCAAATATAAGCCCAAACCCTTACTTGCACCAAATACCGCTACATTCATACACTACCCACCCCTTAGCTGACGCACTCAATAATAGACCAAATAAAGAACTGATTATTATCAGCCAAATTCCATGCTTGTGGTTTACACTGTCATTTTAGCATATCAAGTCAATCATTATCATCATAAATTTTAGCCCAATCTTTGCCATCAGGAAAATTTATCATCAGTCATGAACAAAGGCAGTTATAAAATTTAGGCAAGTCCAAGAAAATCGCAACAACCTGCGTTTTTATTTTATCTATTTTTTGGCTTATTTTAATTTTTTTGGTTAATTTATTTATGTGGCATAAAAATCCCACCAAAATGTAAATATCACACTTATGCTACCCAATCGCCGCTCGCCACACAAGCAACTCTTTGACATCTTGAGCAATTCCCTGTTTTAGCTCATCAAGACTGGAATAATGTCGCTCGCCATGCAAATAGTGCAAAAACACCACCTGCAATTGCAATCCATACAAATTCCCAACAAACTCTGGTAAATACACCTCAAGTCGCCAATCGCTGCCTCCGACAGCGGGACGCAGACCAATATTTGCCGCCGCAAACAAACTGCCAGCTGCCAGCCCTGCCACACCGCCCACGCCCAGCGTCTGCCAAGCCAACCGCTTGCCATCGCGATAAGCAATAACATCAGCCGCCAATACGCCATGCAGTGCAGGCCTAATCCGAGACAATGCAACATTGGCGGTCGGAAAATCAAGCGTCCGCCCTATCTTATCGCCATGCACCACCTCACCTGTGATGGCATAATCCCTGCCCAGCAGCTGCTTGGCAGTCGTCAAATCCCCCACTGCCAAAGCCGCTCGCAGTAGCGATGAACTGACCCGCCTACCATCAACATTGATACTGTCAAGGCTAAGCACCCCAAAACCTGCCTGTTGCAACAAGCTGGCATCGCCAACCCTGCCCTGCCCAAAGCGAAAATCATCGCCCAGCACCAATTTGCGTACATTCAAGCGATTTAGCAAATCCATAAATGCCTCTGCCGACAATGCACGAAATGCCTCATCAAAACTTGCCACCAATAGATAATCCACGCCCAATTTGCCAAGTTGCTCGGTTTTTTCGGCAAGACTGCTAAGCCTAGCGGGCGGATCATCAGGAGAAAAAAACTCTCTTGGCTGTGGCTCAAACACCATCACCGCCGATGCCAAGCCCTCTTTGGTGGCTGTCGTTGTCAGCAAATCAATCAATGCCTGATGACCCAAATGCACGCCATCATAATTACCGATGGTCAGAGCAAGATCTGGCAGGCTTGGAATGTGCTGTGGAAGTAAGTGGATAGTTTTCATGCAATTAATCAGTCATAATCAATACATCAAGACAGCTTGCCAACGAGGTTGGCTTGGCATAATCATTGCTTATTTGCCATCGCATCGATGATATGAGAATTTTTATCAGCTGCCAACTCTTGAGCAGTTTTGGCATGGGCAGGCAGACCCTTTAACAGTGCCAAACTTTTGACATCTTGTCGCTTACGCACCGCCAATGCAGGTGGCACCATGCGAGCAAATTCAAACAAATGCAGCCACATTTCCTCGCCCCCTTCCAGCCCTTCTTCTTCATCAGGACGCAGTGCTGCAATCTGCATTAAGGTGGCAATAAGCTCCTTTTCATCTGGCTGTAGAGCAATCTGTGCCACGCCAATGCCTGTGATATAGCCGCCTGCCCAGTCCTTGAGTGCCAATACCCGCTCAAACAAATCATGCTCATCATCAGGCACTAAAGGCTCATAACCATAGGCATCATCTTTATCTTTTAAGGCGAAGCTGACATCTTCGGCATACTCGCTTAACAGCTCCATTGCCGCCTCATCAGGCAGCTCAAAGCTCAACGCCTGCAAAACACTTGCCCAACCCTCACTATCAGTGGCATTGCACAAGGTCATGATGCCTGTCATAATGCCATGCAACTCACTGATTGAGACATCCGTCCAGTGTGCAAAGGCTGCCGTCCAGTCATGCCAACCTGATAAATAATCTGTACTCATCGCCGTTTTACCCTTAAGAGTTTGCAATCTTTTTGGCAATTGTCGCCAAGCCTGATGATTTCTTGACAAGCCACCACCTAACACCAACAATCACCGCCAAGCAGGCAAGACCGCCAAGCCAAACATTATAACACAAAATCACCCACAGCACAGCGTAACGGTCAATCAACGCAAACAAGCTGACAACAAAGCGGTAAATTGCCAAAAATTTATCAATTATTGCAAAAAATTTAACAACAAACGGCGTGTCTATGTTAAGATTAACAAAATTCATTCCACTTTGACAAACTTCATCAGGATTATTTATGCTAGCTCAACTTCAAGCCCTAGAGCAAACCATCATCGCGATGAAAAAACAGTACACCGTTACTGCCACCGAACTTGCCAATCTAAAGCAACGCATCGCCAATGATGACACGCCCCAAAAAATCGAAGCACTACAAAACAAGCTCAACCAAGCCTTGCTGGATATTGACACTTATCATGAGCAAATTGACCAATTGCAACAAAATCGTCAAACGCTTGAGCAGCAAGTCAATGACTTGCACCAAGCAAATCAAGAGCTTATCAGTCAAAATCAAGATTTAAAAGACAAAAATGCTTTGGCAATTTCTCGTGCCGAGGTGATTCGTGATTGGCTCTCAAAAATTGACCATTCCAACTGATTTTGTATTAAGCAATTTATTATTAAGGAAATATCATGAGCCAAAATCAAACCAACAAACCATCAGCCATCATCGCCAAAGAAGAGTTTCGCCCAATTGACATCAGCATCGCAGGTACGCCACATCGCATCGTCTGCCCTGTTGATGAAGTGAAAAATCTAGAAAAAAATGCCGAATTTATCAACCAAAAAATCCGTGATTTGCGTCGTGATATCAAGCACAAAACACCGACCAATGAAGAATTTTTGGTGCTGGTATGCCTAGAGTTGTATGACGAAGTGCAGACGCTACAAAAACAGCTTGCCGATGCCGACAGCGAAAAACAGCAAGTGGCTGCAATGATTGACAAAATCAACACCCAAGCCCGCTCCATGCTATAATCAGCAACATAATAAATGGCACGATTTGTGCCATTTTTCTTTGCCATCAAGACAATCAATTCACATCAGTGGGCAAATTCTCGTCAGGGTGAGCCTTGGCATACGCCGCCAAATGCTCCTGATTACAAAAAAATCGCTCCTGCGTGGTATGCTGATTCAGCAAAATCCCTCGATAACTTGCCAGACGATGCTGGCACTGATGGCACTGTCTGATGCTTGTATCATCGCCTTCTTTGGGAAAAAATTCTTTGGGCGGCTTTGGGTACATGAATTTAAAAAACCACCACATCAACACCGCAATAATCACAAGATTTAACACAAAGGCAACCATAGCCACTACTCTTAAAATAAATCAAAAACAAAGATTGAAAGTGTATTACTATACCACAAAGACTGGCTGTTTATGTTATACTATTGATGGTTTTGATAAATTTTTGGCAAACTGCCCAAACGACCCTACTTTCGCCCATAAAGAAGCCTTTGGACAATATTTATCATACCAAAAAGACATAAAGCAAAAAAGCACGATGCACATTGCAATTTTATTAGGAAACAACAATGCCAAGAACAAAAACACAAGCACCACAAACTGATGCACAGTTTCATACCAGCGACTCGCCTGTTGGCAAAATTTGCTTCGCCCTGATTCAGACCAATTTTTGGGTCGGTGATATTGCAGGTAATGTCAAAAAAATGCACGCCCTGACACTCGATGCCAAAAATCGCGGTGCAGACATTGTCATCTTTCCTGCGTTGGCATTAATCGGTTGCCCGCCTGAGGATTTGCTCCTTCGCCCAACTTTGGGTGAGCGTGTGCGTGAAGCGATGGCAAAACTTGCCGAAATCGAAGGTATTGTGGTGATTTTGGGCTATCCGCACATTGATCATCATGGCACTTTTAACTCTGCGGCAATTTTACAAGGTGGCAGCCAAAAAGGCTTTTATCACAAGCAATACCTGTCCAACTACGGTGTCTTTGACGAACGCCGCTATTTCCAAAAAGGCCGCAATCATGTGCTGTTTGATTACAAGGGAGCAAGCATTGGACTGCTCATTTGCGAAGATATTTGGCATGACGCTCCCATCACCGCCCTAAAAAACGAAGGGGCGGATATGGTGGTGGTGATTAATGCCTCACCATTTGAGATTGGCAAACAAACAGCTCGCAAGCAACTGCTCGCCAAGCAATCACAAACCCATCAGTTGCCCATTGTCTATGTGAACACTGTCGGTTCACAAGATGATATTGTCTTTGACGGCGGTTCATTGATTGTCCAAGCTGATGGCAGCGTTGCCCATGAGGGGTCAAGATTTTTAAACCAACTCATCATGGCAAACTATGATGTCGCCACCCAGACCTTTGATACACAAAGCAAAGCACCGCTGGTACTCTCCGAAGAGTCAGAAATGTATCAGGCATTGGTTGTCGGTCTAAGAGACTATGTCAATCGCTCAGGCTTTAAAGGGGTAATTATCGGTCTGTCGGGCGGCATTGACAGTGCCTTGACCCTGTGCATTGCCGTTGATGCACTAGGCTCCGATCGTGTATATGCAGTGATGATGCCGTATGAATACACCGCCCAAATCAGCCTTGAAGATGCCGAAGCCCAAGCCGCACGACTCAATGTCTCCTACACCGTCTGCCCAATTCATGACGCAGTGGCTGGCTTGCGTGCATCATTGGCACCACTGTTGGCAAACAGTGAGCCTGATGTTACCGAAGAGAACCTGCAAGCTCGTGCTCGCGGCACAATTCTCATGGCACTGTCCAATAAGTTTGGGCATATGGTCATCTCTACAGGCAACAAGTCAGAAAATGCCGTTGGTTATGCCACCTTGTATGGTGATATGGTTGGCGGTTTTGATGTCTTAAAAGATATTTACAAAACTGATGTTTATCGTTTGGCAAATTATCGCAACCGCCTTGAGGACAATCCCGTTATTCCTCAGCGAGTGATTGATCGCCCGCCAAGTGCCGAATTACGCCCAGAGCAAACCGACCAAGACAGCCTGCCTGATTACGAGGTGCTAGATGGCATCTTGCGTATGTACATTGATGAGGACTTGGGCTATAAGGCGATTGTGGCAGCAGGCTTTGACCCACAGACCGTTGAGCGAGTGCTGTCATTGGTTGATCGTGCCGAATATAAACGCCGCCAAGCAGCCATCGGCACCAAAATTACCAAAAAATCCTTTGGTCGAGATCGCCGCTATCCATTGGTCAATGGTTGGTCAATCAAGGGTGATTTTGCCTAATTTGTCAGCCCCTCACACTCCAAAAACACGCCCAACCTGCAAATTGGTAGCATAATACAGGTTGGGCATCGCGATTATCTTAATATAACTGCACAGCCGAAATTATCACAGTTGTACAAATACTTTTACCTTCAGTGGTTATTTGCCTTGTTACAATTTGGATAAAATCACAAATCCCACCTTTGGCATTAAGAGAAACCAACCAAGATTTATATTTTAATAAATTTTATTAATAATTTTAAAAATATTAATAAATAGTCGGCAAATGTGTGATTTGCAGTTGGCTGTTGCACTTTTACCCACTTATAAACTACCCCATCAAGCCATCAATGCGTGGCGAAACCAGTATCTTGGCATAAGCACATAAAAATAGCACAAAACAGCCCATCCAACACAGCTGAGACAGCCCAAGCACCAGCAGATAATCAGTTGCCACCATTGGGGCAAATACCCGCAGAATAAAACTTGCCATCATCAGCACAAACATCAGTACTACAGTTTTTGGCGGCTTGTGAATATTACGCCCTGTATGCCCAAGCGATACCCGTGCCATCATCGCCACAGTTGTCATGCCAATCGCAGTCAGTGCCAAGGCGTGCAGTCCCAGACTTGCCCCAAAGCCAAACCATGGCAATATCGCAATCATCAACAATGCCAGCACCATGCCCCAAAACGCCAAATACAGCGACCACAATAATGGCTTTTGCCAAATGCCTACATGGTGCCACCAGCACAGTCGCACGGCATTAATAATGGCAGCACCCACCGCCAAAGCACTGACAAGATAGCTATTGGCATCGCACAAATACGCCAACATCAACCCAAAAAACACAAACAACGACAGTCTATCAACCAGCAGCGAATTGTGCAATTTCGCCTGTATGCCAGACGGCGTACCATCTGGCAAAACCGCCACGCCTTTTTCAATAAAAAACGGCAGCACACGCCGACCGATGGTAAAAACCACGCCAACAATCACAAACAACGCCGTGTATAATGCCAGTCGCTGCATCTCTTGTTGATTGCTCAAGGCACCCACTGCAAAGGTCAGCTGGCACAATAACAACAATACCAGCTTGGCAACGATGCCCAACTGTCGCTTTTGACGCACAATCAGCACCGCTTGCAAAACTGCCACCATCACCAGCAGCCAAAACAGCACATCGGTTGCCATTGCAAGCAGTATTAGCAAAGGGTTGTTAATAGCAATGACAACAATCCACAAAATTCTAGCAATCAACCACGGCAAAAATATCGCAAACAATCGCCAGCCAACAGGCATTGGCACACCTGTCCATGCCTTGACCGCCGTCAAAAGAAAACCTGCAATCACCGCCAGAGCATAACCAAACAACATCTGATATCCGTGCCAATACACTGGATTTAGCGAAGCGGTAAAATCCAACCAGCCTACCAAGATGACATACCACATCAGCATGGTGATAATGGCAAAACCTGCAGCAGACAAAAAGAAAATACGAAATCCCAAATTCAGCACAGGGTGTGGCGACCGCTCAATCGGTGCGATATTCATCAGCATGACAAAACCCATCATTGATTGATATTTTGCCCAGCCAGCAAGTAGCCAATCACTTAATCAACATGACAATACCGCTGGGCGATTGCCATTATTATAAACATATATTTCAAATGAATCAATTTTGGTGCTTGTCATTCGTTAAATTATCAATAAGACATGATAATTTATTAAATTTAAATAATATGGCAAAAAATAAGGTAAATTGCACACTGCTATGATATATTGCAAGTTGCATTGCAGCGATGCGTGTGATTTTGTCAATGATGACACTTAGCCAAGCCAACCAACATTAAAAACACCCAAAGAGATTTTCTTTGGGTGTTGTTATTCATCTTTGGCAGCTATGGGCTGTTGGCAATAATAACTATTTTATATAATAAAACAGTTGCCAGCCCAATTAAACATCCATCTTCCAATCAAATGGCATTTGGTGATGACCTCGCAGTGCCATCATCAGCGTTTGTTGCATACGATCAAGCACTTCGGAAGTATAAGGTATCGCAGGTCGCCCCCATACAGGATTTGGCCATGCGACATCATTTTGATAGCGTACAATATGATGAAAATGCAACTGTGGCACCTGATTGCCAAGTGCTGCTACATTCATTTTATCCGCCCCAAAAATCTTTGCCATCTGGCTCGATACCCAGCTGGATTCACGCAAAAACTGCACCTGATCAGCTGCGGATAATTCATAAATCTCTTTGATGCCAGACACTCTAGGCACCAAAATCAGCCAAGGGAATTGGCAATCATTCATCAAACGCACGGTTGATAATGGGAAATCCCCGACCAAAAAAGTATCCTTGGCAAGCGTTGGGTGTAATTGAAACATAATCAGCTCTGTGTCTTATTTATAATTGATGGGCTATTGTAGCACAAATTTTCACAACTGATAAGATGGTGCAATACAGCTCATCGAGAGGTTGGCTTGTGATAACCGACACTTTGTCCGACATCGCCAACAAAATCCAGCTGTCGCCACAGCTCATACAGGCAAATGCCCACACTGTTCGCCAAATTCAAACTGCGAGAATCTGGCAACATCGGCAGTCGCAGCCAGTTACACTCACCAATATCTGCACGCACCTGTTCAGGCAGCCCTTCTGTTTCTGAACCAAACACCAAAGCCACAGGGCGTATGTCTTGCGACAACCCAAAATCATATTGATAAAACGGACGGCTGAATTTGGTCGTCATCGCCACCATGCACGCCACGCCTGCCTTTTGCAGAGCGATCTTGGCATCCGCCCAATTTTTATGCACCTGCATGCTGGCATATTCGTGATAATCAAGCCCTGCCCGCTTTAATTTGGTATCATCAAGCTCAAAACCCAGCGGCTCAACCAAGTGCAACACCGCCCCAGTATTGGCACACAGGCGAATAATACTGCCCGTGTTATTGGGGATTTTTGGGGAATATAATACAATGTGAATTAATTTATCCTGCATAATTTTGAACCATTTGGGTGAATCATTGGGCAATATCATGCCATAACGGTTAGTCTTTTTGGCAAAAATTATATTGCCAAAATCTATCAAATTGTAAAAATAAGTATCAAAAGCAATTTTCAACTGGTAATGATTGTCAAATACTGCTAAGATAAACTTGCAAGCTAAAAACTTGCCCTTAATAACCTAGAAGGATTTTATCATGAAAAAACTACTCATCGCTTCAGTTGCTGCTGTCTTTGTATTGACTGGTTGCAATACCGTAAAAGGCTTTGGTAAAGATGTTTCAAAAGCTGGCGAAGCTGTAAGCAACGGTGCTCAAAAAGTTGAGAAAAAACTATAATTTAATAAACTATTTATTAAATTATCCAGACCCATCAACCAATGGGTCTTTTTATTTATTACAAAAACTTACTAACCAGATGGTTTACATAACGAAATCCCAGCGGTGTCGGTGCAATTTTTAAGGGGTCGTTTACCATCAGACCCTGATGTTGTAGTGGTAACATCTCATTATCAATACTGCTCACCAGCAAGCCTGTACGCTGTTCAAACACTGTTGTACTCACCCCCTGACGCAGTCGCAAAGCATTCATCATAAACTCAAAAGGCAGATTCTCATCAGAAACTCGCTCAAGGTTAATCAGCTTTGGTGCTTCGGTATAGTTTAGATAATCTTTAGGGAGGCGAGATTTTTGATAACGATAAATACCATCTGGATATTGATGATGGTTATGCAAAGTTATCTTGGCATGACCACCAGCCCCAATCGCCAAATAATCACCAAACTGCCAATAATTCAGATTGTGCTGACATGGTCTATCTGCCAAGCCCACCCACGCACTGACCTCATAATTCTCAAAACCCTGCCCATGTAATAAATCTCGACCATCTGCCTCAATTTGTGTCAAAACTTCCTCACAGGGCAATGTCGGCGGTGTGCGATAAAAGGCGGTGTTCGGCTCAATGGTTAATTGATACCACGACAGATGCGTCGCCCCTGCCTGTAGTGTGGTTGTAATATCTTGTACCGCCTTTTGTGGTGTCTGCTCTGGCAATCCATACATCAAATCAACATTCACACGCCCGAAACCAGCATTTTTGGCAGCATAAATGGCATTTGCCGCCTGCTGTGGATTGTGGATTCGCCCCAAATCATGCAAAGCCTGTGCATCAAAACTCTGCACACCAATGGACAATCTATTGATACCAATGTTTAGATATTCTTCAAAAGGTGCATGCTCAAGCGTACCTGGATTGACCTCAAGTGTCATCTCACAAGTTGCCGAAAAATCATACATTGAGCGTAAATTGGCAAACAGTCGCCGAAATTGTTGTACTGGCAACAAAGACGGCGTACCGCCACCAATGAACACTGTATCAATCTTGCGTCCTTGCACAAAAGACAACTGCGATTTGGCATCGGCAAGCAGTGCATCAACATACGCATCAAATGGTGCTTGGTCGGGCAAACTGTGCGAATTAAAATCACAATATGGGCATTTTTTTATGCACCATGGTATGTGAATATAAAGCGACAATGGGATATTTTTTGGTTCAAGTTGCAAATTTGCAAACATCATCTCGCCCACTTATGTCGCCGCCTCATCTGACTGTGCAAATTCAAATTGGCTTAATTTAAACTTCTGATCAACATGAGCCTCCAAAGCAGGCAGATTAAAGGCATCGTTTTCGCTCACAAAGCTGATAGAAATGCCCGTTTGACCTGCACGCCCCGTCCGCCCAATGCGGTGTACATAATCATCAGGTATTTCGGGCAATGTATAATTAATCACATGGCTGACATCATCAACATGAATGCCACGCCCTGCAACATCGGTTGCCACCAAAACATTGACCTCGCCAGTCTTAAACCGCTGCAAATAGCGTTCTCGTTTTTCTTGTGCGACATCACCTGATAGCATACTGACGCTATAATGGCGACGCAAATTGTCATACAATCGCTTCACCTGATCTTTGCGATTGGCAAAAACAATCGCTTTGGTCAGCTCTTTGTCTGACAAAATCTGCTTGAGTGCTGCCATTTTTTGTTGTTCGCTCAACAAATAAAACTGCTGGCAGATGGCTTGGTTTGTCTTATTTTCAGGAGCGATTTCCACAAAAATCGGCTGATACAACCAGCGATACGCCAAGTTCATCACATCGGTATTAAATGTTGCCGAAAATAACAAACTTTGTCGCTCGGTATTCTTTGGCAGATGACGCACAATACGCTTAATATCAGGGATAAAGCCCATATCCAGCATACGATCTGCCTCATCTAGCACAAAAACCTCAACCCGATCCAAGAACAGAACGCCTTTATTAACCCAATCAATGATCCGCCCCGGTGTGCCAATCAAAATATCCAGTGGACGCTTGTGGATTTGCTCGGCTTGCTTATCAAAATCAGCACCGCCTGTAATGCACAAATTGTACAAATCACTAAATCGTGTCAGCTCACGACAATCGGACAAAATCTGCTGTGCCAATTCGCGTGTCGGTGCCAATATCAAGGCTCGAGGCTCGCCCAGATAACGCTTTTCATCTTTGGCAAATGGGCGTTTTAGCAAAGCCTCAATGATGGTTATCAAAAAAGTTGCCGTCTTGCCCGTGCCTGTCTGTGCCTGCCCAATGGCATCTTGATTTGCCAAAGTATAAGGCAAAATCTGTGCCTGAATTGGCGTAAGTGCATCAAACTTTAATGCACGCACCGCCCTATACACAGCAGGTGATAATGGCAAATCTGCAAAATGACTAAAGGTAGTATCGCTCATGTATGCTCTAATTTATGATTTATTTGACAATTGCCGCTCAACACAGTCATAAAAAGCCATTTCAGCAATATTCATCACAAAGGCTTTTTTCTCATCGTCGGTTGCAGCAATTGGCTGCTCATAGATAAAATCTGTAGCACTGGTTAGATAATTTTTTAGCTGATTTACCAAATCTTTATCGGCATCTTTATTGTCCTGATTGAACTTATCAATGGCGGTATTGAGTTCAGACAATGCTTCAGATTTTGGCACATTGCGTTGTCTAAGGTCGGCAATTGCCAGTACGCCATCGGCAGGCAAGCTACAAAACTGCCCTATCAATTGAGCCTCTTCGTCAGAGACTTTGGGGGTGCTGGCAGCGGTGTCTGCTGTCTGTGCTTGTGCCAGCATTGGCAGAGCTGACAAAGCTGCCACCACAACAAAATTATGCCAAAACTTTTTCATTATTTTCACCATAAATAATATCAATTATCAATAAAATGCCCATTATGGCACATTTGGGCGTGATTGAAAAGCCACAAGCCAAAAATAGCTTGCTTTTGATACAAAATCAGCACAGTTGCCATGCCATTTTGGCACATAAAAAGTCAATTTTAGCACTGGCAATTTTCTCATCAATCATCTAAAGTTGGCATAAATCCTCGCCAGCACCAAGCAGACTGCGGGTTTATTATTTGGCACAAATCATTTATAATTGATTACTTTTATCTATTTGGAAATCATCATGCCAAACCAACACTCTGCCAAAAATCGCCCACGCCGTGTGATGCCATTTTTTGGACTCAGCATGGGCGTGAGCGTGTTTGCACTATCACTACTGGTTATTTTGCCATTTGCAATGATGATTATCACCACCTTGCAGATGGATTTTGCCAGCATTGTTCGCACCGTGCTTGAGCCACAGGTGTTTGCCGCCATTAAGCTGTCATTGAGCATGGCATTGCTGGCAACGCTAACCAATTTGATTTTTGGCACGCTGATTGCATGGGTGTTGGTGCGATATGATTTTTGGGGCAAATCATTGGTGAATGCCTTGGTAGATTTGCCCTTTGCCCTGCCAACGGCGGTAACGGGGATTGCACTTGCCACCTTGTACGCACCCAACGGGCTGTTTGGGCAATGGTTTAGCAAACTGGGCATGATGCTGTATGGCGAACCCATCAAAATCGCCTTTACCCCCATTGGAATTTGGCTGGCATTGGTGGTGGTGAGCTTTCCGTTTATTGTGCGTGCTGTGCAGCCCGTGTTGGCAGAATTGTCAGTAGAATTTGAGGAAGCTGCTGCTGTGATGGGTGCAGGCAGGCTGACCACTTTTTATCGTGTGATTCTGCCAGAGATAGCCCCCGCCATGCTCATCGGTGCAGGCATGATGTTCGCCAGAGCAACAGGAGAGTATGGCTCGGTAATTTTTATTGCAGGCAATATCCCCATGCAATCTGAAATCCTGCCATTAATCATCGTCTCAAAGCTAGAGCAATTTGATGTTGCTGGAGCGACTTGCGTGGCGTTATTTATGCTGATTATTTCCTTGGTGATTTTATTCGCCATTAACTTTGCCCAATGGCGGCTGTCCGCAAGACTGGGTGCAAAAACCAATTAGTCCGATAATTTATTAAAAATATATTTACTTTTAACAAAATTTAACTTGAGCAAACACATGGCAAGCCTACCTTCTTCCACCTATCAACAAAACCCCGCCACTCGCGATACGCGTTGGGTGCGATGGTTGCTGATTGCTACGGCATTATCTTTTATTGGTATTATGCTGGTTGTGCCTTTGTTGTCAGTTTTTTATGAAGCTCTAAAAGATGGCTGGCAAGCCTATACGGCGGCACTTAGTGAGCCTGATGCCCTGTCTGCGATTTGGCTGACGCTATTGACCACCGCCATTATTTTGCCCATTAATACGCTTATCGGCGTGGCATTGGCTTATCTGATTACACGGCATAAATTTCGTGGCAAATTTATCATCACCACCTTGCTGGATTTGCCCTTTGCGGTATCGCCTGTTGTTGCAGGATTGATGTTCGTGCTGGTCTTTGGGGCAAATACTCTGCTGGGTGGCTGGCTTGAGAGCATGGGCATTCGGATAATTTTTGCCACCACAGGCATTGTGCTGGCGACTTTGTTTGTTACTTTTCCGTTTATTGCCCGTGAATTAATACCGCTCATGCAAGCACAGGGCGACAGCGAAGAAGAAGCCGCTTTGACACTTGGTGCCAATGGCTGGCAGATGTTTTGGAAAGTAACGCTGCCCAACATAAAATGGGCGTTATTGTACGGCATCATTCTCACCAATGCTCGTGCAATGGGGGAGTTTGGGGCGGTCTCTGTGGTATCTGGACATATTCGCGGTCAGACCAACACCATGCCACTGATGATTGAGATTGCTTATAATGAATATGCTTTCACCTTGGCGTTTGCCCTATCTAGCCTGTTGGCACTGCTGGCATTGATTACTTTGGCAGCCCAAGCACTGATGAGCAAAAAACAATCGCATTAATGACACTTAATAATAAAGGCAACACATGAGCATTCGCATTACAAATATTCACAAAAAATTCCATGACTTTGTCGCTTTGGATAATATCAGCATTGATGTAGCAACGGGCGAGCTGACCACACTGCTTGGCCCATCAGGCTGCGGCAAAACAACGCTCCTGCGTATCATTGCAGGGCTTGAGATTGCCGATCGTGGGCGGATTTTTTTTGACGAAACCGATGTAACCGACACCCCTGTCCAAAAACGCGGCATCGGCTTTGTATTTCAGCAGTATGCTTTGTTTCGTCATCAGACAGTGGGCGAAAATATCGCCTTTGGTTTGACGCTCTTGCCAAAAGCAACACGCCCCACAACCAGCCAAATCAACCAACGCGTTGATGAGCTTTTGGAACTTGTGCAGCTTAGCCACACCAAAAACCGCTATCCGCACGAGCTATCAGGCGGTCAGCGTCAGCGTATCGCTCTGGCACGGGCATTGGCGACCAATCCAAAATTACTGCTGCTTGATGAGCCATTTGGTGCGTTAGATGCCAAAGTTCGCAAAGAGCTGCGTGGTTCGCTTAAACAAATTCAGCGTGAAATCGGCATCACCAGCATCATGGTAACGCACGACCAAGAAGAAGCTCAAGCCATCAGCGACACCATTGTTGTCATGAATCATGGCAAAATTGAGCAAGTCGGCACGCCAAATGAACTATTTGCCAAGCCAAACAGTGATTTTGTGGTGGATTTTTTGGGTTTATAAGCAAGAAAAACCCCAGCAGCAACTGGGGGTTATAATATGGTGGCGAGAGGCAGGATCGAACTGCCGACACACGGATTTTCAATCCGTTGCTCTACCAACTGAGCTATCACGCCAAAGCCAAACTGGCAAGTGGTGAGCATTATACCCACTGGTATCTGACAAGTCAAGCGTTTTTTCAAATAAATACCAATGCAGCTTTGGCAGAGACTTGTGTACTTTTGGCATACAAAAAGCAAAATTTTGGCAAAAATCCCACCCCAATTTGGCATTTTGATGTATGATATGGCTCGGTTTATGATTTACAAAAAGGGTTGCGTGTGATTACAGCAGAAAAATTGACAGCACTGGACATTGTTGGCTTGCAGCAGTCGGTGCAGCAGCAGATTTTGGACGATTTTGGCAAACTTTTTGATAGCATTCGCCTGCCCACTCCGCTTGATTTGGCAACTCGTTATGCCATTTTGGGCAGTGGTAAGCGAGTTCGCCCCCTGCTGGTTTTGGCGACTTATCTTAGTCTTAATCATCCTACCGACCTAGCCATGGTACGCCGTGCGATGATTGCCATCGAAAGCATACATGGCTACTCGCTGGTACATGATGACCTGCCATGTATGGACGATGATGATCTGCGGCGAGGCAAGCCCACCTGCCACATTGTGCATGGTGAGGCGACGGCTTTGCTTGCTGGTGATGTGCTGCAATCGATTGCCTTTGAGGCACTACTAAACCCTGATTGGCTTGCAGGGTTTGACGCTGGGCAAGCTGGCACACTGGCTGGTATTGTGGCAAGCGGTGCAAGGCGTATGGTTGCAGGTCAGCAATTGGACCTGATGGGCGAAAATCAGTCGCTAAGCCAAGAACAGCTGCAAGCCATTCATCAAGACAAAACAGGGGCGTTAATTGAGGCGGCAGTGCTGATGGGGGCGGTCTGTGCCAATGCTGACAAACAAACACGCCTACAACTTGGCAAATATGCTCATGCCATTGGGCTTGCGTTTCAGGTGCAAGATGATGTGCTAGATGTCATCGCTGACACCCAGACGCTGGGCAAACCATCAGGCAGTGATGAAAAATTACAAAAATCAACCTATGTCAAGCTGCTGGGCATTGATGGAGCAAGTCGCTATGCCAATGAGCTATTTTGTCAAGCTCGCCAAGCGGTTGCAGAGCTGGGTGCTGATAATTTACTCATACAGCTAAGCAACTGGTTGCAGCAGCGGCATTTTTAGCAAGTGCTTATCACCGCCGCCAGCCCCTATGCAGCACAATGCGGTTGATAAGCGGTGTTTGGCAACACTTAGCGACATTTTGCCACCTTAGCTGGCTTGGTGCAGCAATTTGACCATTGCGGCAGGCTTTGCCAACTTATCACCAACCAGCCATTGATACTGCAATCCCATCGCATCAAGCATCTGATTTATTTGGCAAAATTTTTCTGCATCAATCTGAACATCCAACCGATACAAATGCCAATGAAAATGCGTCAAGGTATGGCGGATTATCCGACTTGGCGGACAATCTGGCATATCCACAATCTCACCAAGCATACCGCCATCAAGACCGCTTTGCTCATGCCACGCCTGCATGGCATAATTGGCAAAATTATCCGACAATGGCTCATCTGCCTGATAAGACAAATGCAAAAGTGGCAAGCACCATAATCCGTCCCAAATTCCGCCACCATTTTGGCGATGCAGCCACAGCACCTGCGATTGAAAGCTCAGCCGTAGCACGATACTGTGCCGATGCGGTTTGGGCTTGGGTTTTGTTTTGACAGGATAATCCAGCTGGCTGTCAGTGGCATAAGCAAGACAGTCTGCACCGATGGGACAAAGTTGGCATTTTGGCTTGGTGCGTGTACAAATTGTCGCCCCCAAATCCATCATCGCTTGGGCATATTTGCCACTGTCCTGCTTTGGTGTCAATGCCTCTGCCAACTGCCAAAGTTTTTTGTCGGTGGCAGATTTGTTAATATCGCCTGCAATCTTGCGATGCCGTGTCAAAACACGCTTGACATTGCCATCACAAATCACCCCAAACCCACGCACGCCCATCGCCACAATCGCTCCAGCGGTGGAACGGCCAACGCCCTTAACCTCTTGCCACTGTTCAACCGACTGCGGAAAATCGCCATGTTCTTTAATAAATTGAGCAACCTGCTTAGCCCCTGCATGCAAATTACGCACTCTGGCATAATAACCAAGCCCTGCCCACAAAGGGGCAATCTGCTGCCACTGTGCCGTCGCCAATGCCTGCACCGTAGGAAACTGCTCCAAAAACCGCTCAAAATAGCCAAGCACTGTCGCCACCTGTGTTTGTTGTAGCATAATCTCAGACAGCCACACCGCATAAATATCGGCCGTCTGCTTGTGGTGAAATTGCCACGGCAAATCATGGCGACCATATTGCTCAAACCAAGTCAAAAGTCGCGTGGCAAAATGCTCAGGTATCGCATCATTTGCATGATAAATAGTTGTTGTCATCTCAAAAAACTGCTAAAATCAAAATCTGCCCATTATAAAAATGCACGCCGTTAATTACAATGCCAAATTGCCAACATGAGAATTTTTAAGCGACTTGTTTGGGTTTGTTTGACTGCCTGTATCAGTCAGCCAAGCCTTGCCAATACTGCCAGCAACCTAACCACCACCATCACACAGACCATCACCCAAACAATCAACCAAAACCGTGATGTACTATATCAAGCCCAAGAATCCACCCAACCTGCTGTCAGTATTTCATTCGATGGGCAATTTGACACCTGCCGCGATGAATTTTATCAACAAACCGCACCCACACTGGTTGGCACAGCGGGCAAAAAATTAAGCACACTGGCACAGCCTTTGTGTTTTTCAGGCTTTGCCACGCTGCATTCAGGCGTTGCTCGCACACCTCTGTGGTCGGCATCACGCCTAAGCAAACAACGCATACAGCAAGCACGCCAACTATCACGCGTGGATAATTTTCACCCAGAATTACGCTTGCCCGCCACCGAGCGAGCCGAGCTGGTGGATTATCGCCGCTCAGGGCTGGATCGTGGGCATGTCGCTCCCAATGGCGATATGGCAGACAACGAATCGCAATACGCAAGTTTTAGCCTTGCCAATATCGCCCCACAAAATGGCGAACACAACCGCAATGTCTGGCGGCATATTGAGATCGCCACTCGCACACTGGCAATACAATACGGTGAGATTTATGTGGTTACAGGCGTGGCATTTTTGGGCAAAACCAGTGAGCGAATCGGTGGTCGTGTGCTGGTACCGAGTCATTTTTTTAAGGCGGTTTATATCCCAAGCCTATCCGCCGCTGGTGTGTATTTTTCACCCAATGATGCCACTGGCAAATACCAAATCATCAGCCTGTCAGAACTTGCCAGCATGACAGGCATCAATGCCATGCCCACGCTGCCCATGCACATACAAAATACCGCCTATGGACTGCCAGCCCCAATGACCGAAAAACAAGCCGAGCAAGTGCTTGAAGCCAACGCCAACAGCTGGTTGCAACTTGCTCATGCTGCTTGGCGTTATCTGGTGGAATTGTTAAATCGTGCTTAACAATTTGCCAAATAATTTATCAATAACCGACAAATCAGCCAAATACACACCAACAACCCCAGCTAATAGATTATGGAGATGAGATGATTAGCCCCTTTGCCAATGACCATGAAGTGCTTAGTCTTGACGGTTTGAGTATCGAGAACGGATTTGACCGCATTTATCTGCATGGTGAGCTGTTTATTCACCGCAGTGCAGATGGATTACAGCAGGCTCATGCCCTAAAAGCATTTGCCGAGCGATTGGTTGATGCCTTGACCACATCGCCAGCCGAGTCAGCAGTCGAGGAACACCACACCCCAAATAGCGAAACAATTGATAACCCTTTTGCCTAGTTTTGGTGGCAGTGCCCAGTCAAACCAGATGACTTTATCTGCATCAATGACCTGTATCAAGCCCCAAACCGCACAATAACCTTTTGTTACAAATAGTCGCACATAGCCACATTTTTATGTAAAAAGCGAACAAAAAATATAAAACAAGTGTTTACAAATTATCAAAAACTTGGTTATAATGCTATCAAATCGTTAAATTTTAACTTAACTTCAGCCAATCCTAACCCAGCCTAGCTTGGGTAGACAAAAAGGAGTTTATTATGAAACTTAGCAGCAAATTATTCGCATTGGGTGCTGGCGTACTACTATCAGTATCTGCCTTTGCTAATGATGCCATCGTTGGCAAATGGAAAATGAGCGAAAAAGGCGAAGAAAAAGCCATCATCACCATCACCAAAGTTGGCGATAGCTATCAAGGCGTGATGACCAAAGGCATCACCGAAAAAGCCAAAAAGTCTGAAGGCAAGACCGTTCTGTCTGCCATCAAACACGAAGGTGGCGGTAAGTACAAAGGCAAAGGTGCTCACCCTACTCTACCGATTAAGGGTACTGTAAATATCACAGTTAATGGCAACAGCATTACCATCAAGAGCATCGCAGGCACGCAAACAGGCGTAAAACAATAAGCCCACCTTCTCACCCAAAATACACTGCCAATGTGCAGTGTATTTTTTTGGCAAATCAGTCAAGCCAAAAAATCAGCAATTATAACGCACTCTCATCAAGCTCGCCTGTGCGAATGCGAATCACCTGCTCAAGCGGAGTAACAAAAATCTTACCATCGCCAATTTTGCCTGTATTAGCAGCCTCAATAATCGCCTCAATCACCGCATCGCTCATCTGGTCGCTACAGGCCACCTCAACTTTGATTTTTGGCAAAAAATCCACCACATATTCAGCCCCTCGGTACATCTCGGTATGTCCGTTTTGGCGACCAAACCCCTTCACTTCGGTGATTGTAATGCCTGTTGCACCGACTTCGGCAAGTGCTTCACGCACATCATCGAGCTTAAATGGTTTGATAATTGCACAGATAAGTTTCATAAAAATCCTTGGCGATTAGCTGGGCATATTATATAAAAAATAATTAAAAATTTCAGCCAAAATTACACAATAACCATCAATCCTGACAATCGTGCATCACTTGTTGGCTGATTGTATTTTAGCACAAAATCAATGACAACAGCACAGCTGTATGCCCACAAACAACAAACAATGCCAGCAAACGCTACCATCTGCCCACAATACCTGCTAAAATACTACATCAAATGGTTGCCGAGTGGAAATGTTATGCCTAGCAAAAAATATGTTGTCGTTGGTTTGGGTGGCTCTGGTTTGTCTGCAGTGCATTTTTTGAGCAAAAATGGTCATCGTGTCGCCGTTACCGACACCAACCCATCGCCAGCATTGGCAAATCAGCTACCGCCTGATGTCAGCTGCCACTTTGGGGCGATTGATAAGGAATTGCTCTTATCTGCTGACTACATCGTCATTAGCCCCGGCATAGATCCACGCATCGAAGCTGTTGCTGCCGCTAAGGCTTTTGGCATCAGTGTCATCAGTGATGTGCAGCTGTTTATTGATGCCCTAAAAAACCACCGCCAGCACGGACACGATATCCCCATCATCGCCATCACAGGCTCAAATGCCAAAAGCACCGTAACAACTTTGGTTGGCGAAATGGCAAAAACCGCAGGCATTAGCGTTGGTGTTGGTGGCAATATCGGCACGCCTGCACTCAAGCTGCTGGATATTGACAATTTGGCACTGGTGGTGCTTGAGTTGTCCAGTTTTCAGCTGGAGCATATTAGCCAACTGTCAGCACGAGCAGCCACCATTTTAAACCTTTCTGCCGACCATTTAGATCGCCATGATGGCATGGATGATTATTTGGCACAAAAATTACGCATCTTTGAAAACTGCCAAACCGCCGTCATTTGCCACGATGATGCCAATCTTGCACAGCAATGCCAACAAGCCATCCCTACGCTTAGCACCAATGCCACCATCATCAGCACCGATAGCTCATTTGTGGCAAATACTGCCGACTTTTATTTATATGATGATGGTCAGGGCTTGGCATTGTACCATCACAACACACGACTCATCGCCACCGATGAGCTAAAAATCAAAGGCAAGCATAACTTGCTAAACACCCTATCAGCCTTGGCATTAGGCACGGCGGCAGGTCTGCCGATGCCTGCTATGCTACAAGCCTTGCGTAATTTTAAGGGGCTACCACATCGCTGTGAATATGTGGACAATGTCGCTGGCAAGGCATATTTTAACGATTCCAAAGGCACAAACATCGGCTCAACACTGGCTGCCATTGATGGACTGGGGGCGGTTTATGGCGAGCAATCTCTGGCACTGATTTTGGGCGGGTTGGGCAAAGGACAAAATTTCGGCGAGTTGGCAGAATTTATTAACCGCTGGGTCTGTCAGGTCTACCTGATTGGCAAAGATGCTCTACTTATCAAGCAGGATTTGTTGGCAGTCGATGATGGCTTGGCAAACAGATTGCACCATGTGGATACATTGGATAAGGCAGTGGCACAAGCCAGCAGCAGCAATGCTCAAGCCGTACTGCTATCGCCTGCGTGTGCCAGTATGGACCAATTTAATAATTACAGCCACAGGGGCGAAGTATTTATTCAATTGGTCGCCACTTTAAAGAGCGAAACAACAGATGGCGTGGTTTGAGGCTCGCCAAACGCCCAAAAACCATACATAATGCACAAAACAACCAAAAATCGCTCAAAAACCGCCACTTTATTGGCAAAAATCGTTATAATAGGCAGTTTAACCGCCACCTGACAATTTGACAACACGCAGCTATGGACCACCCTTCACAAAATTTTTTTGGCAAATCAACCAATAAGCTATTGGATAAAGTGGTTGATAAAATCTTTGGGCTAACGGATAGATTTAACCCAAGAACCACACTCATTGCAAGTTTAATTTTATTGATTTGCACCAGCTTGCTGATGATTGCCTCTGCATCTATACCTTTTGCCAGTGCAAAGGGCTATGCCGAGCCGTTGCGTTTTTTTTGGCTACAGCTGGGGTATGTTGCGATTGGGGTCATGGCTGCAATCACCATCTATAAAATACCGATAAAATATTATTATAAGCAACATTTTCACTTTATCCTCACCATGTGGGCTACGGTTCTCATACTGTTGATTTTGACAAAACTTATCGGTGAAGAGATTAATGGCTCAACACGCTGGTTATCACTTGGTCCGTTCAATCTCCAGACTGCCGAACTTGCCAAGGCGGTGATGGTATTTGTTACCGCTGATTATGTGGTTCGTCGCTCTGCTGAGATACGCAGCAATATTTATACAGGTGCACGACTGCTGATATGGTATCTGCCAGTTGTGTTTTTCCTAATAATTCAACCAGACTTTGGCTCAGTAGTGGTGATGGCGGCAACCTTGCTTGTGATGGTCTATGTCGGCGGTGCCCAAGGCAAACAGTACCTAGCCCCAGCAATAGTACTTTTATCAACAATGGGGATTGCTGCCATCGCTGAGCCCTACCGCCGTGAACGAATTTTGTCGCTTGTTGGCAATCCTTTTGATGATGTTCAAGGGCGAAACTACCAGCTGGTACGCAGCTTAATCGCCTATGGGCGTGGACGCTTGACAGGGACAGGTTACGGCGACAGCATTCAAAAACTCGCACAGCTGCCTGAGGCACATACTGACTTTTTGCTTGCTGTTACTGGGGAGGAGCTGGGCTTTATTGGGGTGGTTTTTGTTTTACTGCTTGAGGCAGTCATCGTTCTTAGCATCATGGCAATCAGCCTACAAGCACTCAAACGCCGTCAGCTGCGTCTTAGCTATACGGTATTTGGCTTTGCAATCATTATCTTTGGGCAGGTTGTTATCAATGCTGGCATGACGATGGGGCTTCTACCAACCAAAGGCTTGACCATGCCGTTTTTTAGCTACGGAGGGTCATCACTGGTGGTGCTGCTTATGATGATAGGATTTGTATTAAAAGTTGAAAACCAAAGCCCCATCATTGACGCCAAGCGACAAAATGACAAATATTAAACGCCATGCTATTAGACATTAATCGCTATCGGTTTACCACCTACAAAAAAGAACTAAAAGCATTGATTTATCTAGCCATGCCAATGCTTTTGGCTCAAGTAGCTCAGGTTGGTACAAGTTTTATTGACACTGTGATGGCAGGTGGTGCTGGCAAAGCGGATTTGGCAGCAGTTGCGTTGGGTAGCAGCGTTTTTGTTACCATTTATATCACGCTAATGGGTGTCATGACCTCGCTCAACCCCATGATTGCCCAGCTTTATGGGGCAAAAGGCACGCACGAAGTTGGCGAAATGGGTCGCCAAGGACTCTGGCTGGGTCTTATCATCGGAGTGATAGGCATGATGCTGATGTGGCTTGCGATTGAGCCATTTCGTGCATGGCTAAATATCAGCCCCGCTACCTTTTCCATTACCGAAAATTACCTATGGTTTGTCGGTCTGGGTATGCCAGCTGCTGCCATTCACCGCTCGCTGAACGCCTATGCTGCAAGCCTCAATCGCCCCAAGATTATCATGTGGGTCAGCTGGCTGTGCTTTTTTCTTAATATTCCACTTAACTGGATATTTGTCTACGGCAAATTTGGGCTGCCCGCCTTGGGTGGAGCTGGTTGTGGATTGGCGACCGCCATTGTTTTTTGGATAAATGCCTTGGCGCTGTGGTTATTGATCATCAAAGATCGCCATTTTGCCAGTTTTGGGTTGATGGACAAATTCAGTCCGCCTGACATCAAGCAACTATACGCAATGATACGCTTAGGACTGCCGATTGGCTTATCGTTTTTTATTGAGGTCAGTTTATTTACTTGTATCATGTTTTTGGTTGCCAAACTTGATGGCAATTCTGAGGACTATGTCGCCGCCCAGCAGGTTGTTATCAGCCTGACCAGCTTGATTTTTATGCTACCACAAAGTTTTGGCAGTGCTGCAACGGTTCGTGTTGGCTTTGTGCTGGGTCGTGAGCAATTTGCACGGGCTCGCTATATCTCTGGCGTTGCCATCAGCTCTTCTGTCGTTACCGCAGTGGGTACGGCACTGCTGCTCATTAGCTGTCGCTATGCACTGGTTGGTATCTACACTGACGATATTGCCGTCATCGCACTGGCAGCCAGCCTTGTGCTGTATGCAGCGGCATTTCAGCTTGTTGATGCCATACAATGCGTTGCAAGCTATGCTCTGCGTGGCTACAAAGTTACCACCGTGCCGATGATTATCCATATCATCGCCTTTTGGGGTTGTGGATTGCTGCCGGGGTATTTGTTAGCATTTCGTGCAAACATGGGGATTTATGGCTTTTGGACGGCACTGGTTGGCTCGCTTTCCATCGCTGCCATTTGTCTATTGTGGTATCTGTCAATCCACAGTCAAAAAGTCATCACGCAAGCACGCACACGCACCATCTAGCAGCACCACGCCATCAGCACAATCGCTTGCAAATTTATTTTTGTTGCAATCTTGTATGATAATTTTAAGGAAATTTAAATTATTGTTTTTATTGCAAGCGGTATATGGCAGATAAATTTCAATAAATAAATCAGCATTTATTAAAAATAACCACAGTACAAAGAGCGGTGCGGTGCAATCCAAATCCACGCCATTTGCCAAGCACTTTGATTAAATGACGCACCCAGCCAAAACAAACTGGATTTTGCCAAAATTTAAATTGCATAAAATACCATGCCCTTGATGCGATTGTGATTTTTGGACAAGGCTTGAAAATAGTTGCGATTACTGATAAAAAGCATAGCAATTTTGACAAAAATCCGTGCAAGCAGCTGCCAAATCTGCCACTTATCCCGATTGTCTTTATCAGGCAAAGATTCTGCCAATATGGCTATATAAATTTAATAATTATTTTAATTAAGATAAAAAATAAACTTTATCCATCATCTCAGACCAAGCTGCATAAAAAATTTGGCAGTATTAATCTTTTAATACTGCCAAACTTAGCAAAACCATCAAATGCACGCTACTCATCATTGGCACTGATGCGTTTGATGTCTTTAACCGTTTTTGCCTCGCCATCAACTGTTGTCCCAAAGCCACCTTTGGCGAATGGATTGCCACCCATGCCCTTGCCAAATGGGCTATTCATACCACCCATCGCCCCAAATGGGCTCTGTCCGCCCATTTGTTTTGCCATCATTTGCATCATTTTGTCCTGATTTTTTAGGGCGTAATTTTTGGCAGCATTGGTTAATTTGCGTTGCACAACTGGCAATAACAGCACCACAGCAATCACATCACTTAACAGCCCCGGCAACAACAACAGCACGCCTGCCAAGCCTGTGGCGACTGATTTTGCCACAGTGGATTCGGCAGGTTGGTTGGCAGGATTGGGGATTACGCCATTTTGCATGGCTTTCATTTGCTGTGCCATGGGGTTTAGCGTGCCTGCGGCTTTTTTAATCATCATCACGCCCAACACGGCAGCGGCAATGAACCAAAAAAACACATACCAACCGCTAAAAAACTGTGCAGCAAGATACCAAAGCAACATCTCAATCACAAACCAAACCAAGGCAATGCCGACCACTGCACCCATGCCCTTTCTCCTTATTTAATAAATAGATAAAATACGCTATACTAACAGAAAATCAGGGCGATTGGCAAATTTTCAAGCCAATAATCGTCATTTTGTCCAAAAAACATTCACCCTAACGCACAATAGGCAGTTATGACCCTTATCATCGGCATTGACCCCGGCTCACGACTGACAGGCTATGGCATTGTCAGCAGCGAAAATGACAAATTAACCTTCCTAGATGCAGGTACAATCCGCACAAACAGCAGCGACATCACCGAACGCATTGCCCAAATTTTTGCAGGCGTTTCACGCATTGTGAAGCATTATCAAAAATACAGCAATCAGCCCATGCAAGCTGCCATTGAACAGGTGTTTATGGCATCAAACCCAGATTCTGCCCTAAAACTCGGTCAGGCACGAGGGGCCGCCATCGCTGCCCTGACAGCACTAGAGTTGCCTGTGAGCGAATACACCGCCAGACAAATCAAGCAAGCAGTCTGTGGCTATGGTGCAGCGGACAAAGATCAGGTCTCCGCGATGGTTTGTCGCATTCTGTCCCTGCAGGTCATTCCACAAGTCGATGCTGCCGATGGGTTGGCTTGTGCCATCTGCCATGCTCACTCATCGCATTCGGTCAATAAACTGCTTGGCATCAGTGCCACCAGCAACAAAGGCAGTAAGAAAAAGGGACGCTGGCGACTAAGCGAGCAAGATTTGCTACAACTAAGACAACATTAGCCCAAAATGCCAACACAAATCAAATCTCATACAAGACCCACTTGCAGCAAACAACCACTTTAACAAAAAACACCCCAAGTGAAATACCGTGGGGTGTGTTTATCATTCTGGCAAGTTGTCGGTTATAGCTTTTCAATTTGCTCAGCTTGCGGGCCTTTTTGACCTTCTGTTAAGATAAACGATACTTTTTGACCTTCGTTTAGGGTTTTAAATCCTGAACCTGTGATGGCACTGTAGTGTGCAAACACATCTTGACCACCATTGTCTTGGGCAATAAAGCCAAAGCCCTTTGATTCATTGAACCATTTTACCGTACCAAAAACTTTCTCTGACATAGTCATTTTCCTTATTTGAATGAATAAAAAGCGTAAAACGCCACTATGCTATTTATGTAAAAACATACAACAACAATCGGGATAACAGGCAGGTTTCCCCATCTTTATGAACCATTCAAAGAAAATTACTGGTTTAGTAAAGAATGCTTGATACCAACGAATTTTTGTGGTTGCAACCGCTGATAATCAGCCTACTGCTCGGCACACAAATACCATGGTTGGCATTATAGCAAATATTTGTCTAAAAAAGTGATTTTTTTATTTTTAATTGAACAAATATTTTACCACAATTGTAGCATACCCATACGCTCTGCCAAGGCACACAGACATAGCAACATATACACCAAGCCAAACGATCTACAAAAATGCAAATATTTCACAGGCAATACCAAATCCTCTGGTCGCAATACCTTGGCATCACGAATCAGCACTGTCGAATAAATAAATCCCAATAGCGAATACAGCGGATAAACAATCACAACCACCAAACCAAGCCCTGTGAACGAAAGCAACCACCAAGCCAGCAAACTGGCAACCGACCAAGCAGAACTTATTAGGCTGGCAATCATAAAAGGCTGATTATCAAGCGGTAATTTGCCGCCATTTTTTTCGAGCAAAAAAGACTCAAGCATCACCAACCAAGAAATAACAAAACTTAAAATAACAAAAATATTTTCTAAAGTAAAATCCATCATTGCCAATCATCATAATTACAAAAAGATTCGTATTAATTTTCCAAAGCTTCATTGTAGCAGGTTGATTGGTGATTGTACACATTAGGGCTTGGTATAAAGAACATTTCTAAAGGTCAGATTGACGCGGCTCATCGTGCAGTTTGCCTGTTTTGGGATACTGTGCTGCCAATAATGCTGCAACTGCCCTGTCATCACCAGCACACTGCCATGCGTCAGAACCAGCTCAAGTTTGTTTGCATGATTGCTGTTTTGACGCAACAAAAATCGCCTGCTCGCCCCAAGGCTTACCGAGGCAATCAGTGGATTTTTGCCCAGTTGCCATTCATCATCAGCATGCCAGCTCATATAATCCTTGCCTGAGCGATACCAGTTGAGCAATACGCTATTAAACTCTCGCAAGCACAATTTGCCAAGTGCTTGATTGAGTTGTAGCAGCTTTTTTGTCCATGCGTGCGGCTTTAGGTCAATGCCAGAATAGCTATAATACGCTTGGGCATCACCATACCATGCCGAGATTCTTGGCACAAGGTGTGTTTTGCCATACAGGCTAATGGTATCTTGTTGCCAACGAATATTGGTAAATGGCATTTTGTCAATATTGGCTTGGCTATGCCAATCATGCCGATAATCAACGCCCTCACACGCCAGCAGATGATACAAATAATCATCACTGACAACCTGATCAAAATACTGCGGTGCATAGTACAGCTTCCCTTGTGGCAGCACAATCACCACACCCAGCCCATCACCATGATAATAGGCATCAAAATCAGTGTTGATAAATTTACCCCCAACAACCAAACTGGGCAACAGCTCACCTGCTTCGGTCAATAAATCAGGCGTTTGCATTGCTTGTCCTTATATAATCTTGCCACTTATCAGCCAATAAATAACCGCCCAAAAAATTGAACCGCACCCCAAAAGTTAGACATTCCACTACTAACTCTTGGGGTGCTTTCTATGGCAAAATACACACTTGATTTCAAGCTGTCTGTGATGGC
>NZ_FTNU01000037.1 GCF_900156515.1 Moraxella cuniculi DSM 21768
GTTATGGTTCCCCTTAGGACATCCACCCCATTCGGCTCTCCTAGTGCTCCCCCATGTAAAATCAAACCTTGATTCCACTCAACCCCAACTCTCCCCACTTCAGCTCCATTAACTGCGTCGGCTACACTACCGCCTGTTGTGCCATAAGCAGTGGTAGCTGTGGTTAGGTTTAGAATGCTTGTAATAGTATCTTTGCCAAGATTTGTAGCCAATGCATACCTCTATTTAAGCATCTATCTTTGTTGCTTTGGGTTCTTTGCAATTTTGGCATCTTTTGGCATATAACAGCTCTACAGCTGAAGTTTTATATCCAAAAAATCCAAAACTAAAAAAACTTTCACCACACCAAGGGCATATATTGTTAGCCATAAACCAAAACAAAGAGACATATAAAGATGGCAATATCAACATTGCAATTAACACACCGTGTATACCTAAAGAATTGAGTATAAGACAGCCTAACAATAGGATTGTTGGTAAATAAAAAGTGATAAACAGTCTTCTTCTTAACAATTTTGCATATTTTTGCACAATAGCATTATTTGACATTTTTCTGAATTTTTCTCCATACATCTTGCAAAGTAATTGTTTTGGTTTTGTTTGTTGATTGGGTAAACGATCCACCAGGAACAACACCACCCCGCCCATCACCAATTAAACTTACGGTCGATTCAATTACTCGGCCATTTTGATTGGTTGTCGCTCCTGCACATGCCACTACTGCACAGACACTGGTTGTTTTTGAATATCCATCTATATTACTTCTACCACCTTCGATATACGATCCACTTAAACCCACACCAGCACCAAAACCAATAGTTTTTGACCCAGTAGCTGAAATACCAGCATCAATTTCAGACCAATTAATCGTTGGATTTTTGATAGAAAAGCCATCAAATGCAGTACCTGTTGTTACAAAAATCCCAGCATCAAAACCATAACCTTTTCCAATGGTTACATTAGCTCCAAAATTTAAGCTTGAAGTACCATTCCACTCAACCCCAACTCTCCCAATCTCAGCTCCATTAACTGCGTCGGCTACACTACCGCCTGTTGTGCTATAAGCAGTGGCAACTGTGGTTAGGTTTAAGATACTTGTGATGATGTCCTTTTCATCTTGACTAAGCTCGTTTGGTTTTTTGCCATATAAGTAATTTGATAAAACTGGAGCAACAGCTTCATTGGTTGCTCCCGATAAAGCATCTGTTATTGGGTTATTGCCTGTGGCATAATTTGTAGCAGCACCTAATATGGCATGAGCCAGTAGGTGTTGCAGGCTTTGTTCTTCTGGGCGATTACCACCATCAATTTCATTTTTAAGTTTATTTTCTTTAAAATATTGCCCAATCTGATAAGCAAGCTCTGGACTTGCTGATCTTGCCACACCCCCTATGATACCATTTGAATTAGGAGCGTACAAGGCTGAGGTGATGCTATCGAAGGGTCTTAGGTTTTGTTTGGCCATCAAAATAGGCTACGAGCCAGTTTATTCCATCCCTATATAAGGGTTTGCTATATCAACAACCTCCTCCCTGTACTCATTAATTAAGTTTTTTACATTTGCATTAACAATGTTATCAAAACTGTTAAGAATATAAAAATAAACACTTGGCAACCCCATAGCCAATGAAATATGCAAGGCAGAATCTACTTCATTTTCAGAGTTTATATTCATAAACTTAATTAGATATCCACTTACAGCATCTTTTATTTTGTCATCGGCGATGGTATAGGTGTTCCATTGCCTATCTGACAACTCATATAATATTGGCAGTAAATCATTAAAGTTCAAATTGGGTAATAGGTTATCGATCAGATAGTCAAACTCATTTTCCATCAATGCCACAGAAGGAGATTCTGGCAAAGATTGATAGTAATCTAAATTTTTCATGCTATTTGCCTATATTAACAGGGATGTGAGTAATATTTTGTTGAGGGTTTCTATAAAAATTTCCATCGGAACCTAGATATTTATTCCCAACTTTAATTTGTGCCGTCCACATTCTGCCAGAGTTACTGTTTAGGTATTTAAGGGCAGCTTGTTGGTCTGGGCTGTGCCATTTAATTTGAACTTTTGTACCATTGGCATAAAATTCATATTTATAGCCCTGCCTGATACTTGCTGATGATACAAAAATATCTGTTGCCCCCTGAGGAACCAATTTTCTCAAATCAGATTCATTAATCCTGCCTCCGTTCAAAACCTGCTTCGTAGCATATTGAGGATTATAAACAACAATATTTGAGCTTGATATTGTGCTTTGATTAGTAGCTGGAGTAGCAACACCGTTGCCTCTCTGCCAACGCCCAGCAACCATTCCACCAACTGTACCAGCACCTGCTTGCATTAACAAATCTTCAGTACTTCCCGGGGTTACTCCTCCATCTCTTCTTAAAGCTTCTGTTCTTGCTGGAGTGTTCTGATTTTGTGCCCAGCTTGACAATTCCATTGCAGCCAGGGTGTGCTGTTTGTTTTGTATGGTTGTTAGGTGAGTTGAATTTATGCCAATATATCCACCATTTGCATAGCTATCAAAATCCTCCCAAGTAAGCACACCTTGTTTTACCAGCTCAAGCTGTATTTGCTTAGTTCTTTCGGATTCTTGATACCATTGTTGTTTAATCTCATTTCTGCATGTATCATTTTCACATTCGTTGTACTTTTTTTCAAGGGTTTCGTATGAAACAGCACCTGCTCGTTTAAGTGCTAGAATATGATCTTTTTTGTTTCTTAGTTAATTGCTTATTTCTTAATGCAGACTCATGATACAAATAATTCCACCTTGTCTGCCCCACATTATTCACAGTGCTTGCAGTATCACCACCAATAGTGGCACCAATGCCTGCTGATAGGGCAAGCAAAGCGGTTTGTCTTGTGGTTTCATCAAAGCCTTGTTTTGTAAGGTATTCATCAATCTTTGGAATGGTATAGGCGGTTGTACCTGCTGATACAGCTCCTTCTATTGTACCTGTGGCTAGGGCTGCAGTTGCGGTGTGTAGTGCTATTCGGTAGATGCCGCCTTCTGCCCATTTCTTAGTTTCTGCCAGTTTTTCATCTGTGCTAAGATTGGGGTTGTTAAGTATCTTGGTGATGGCATAGTCAGAAATTTCAGCCACTGCCTTTGGTGCGTTTTGTCCAAAGGCAAAGGTTACTTGTTGCTGTAGAGTGATCTCTTGCTGCACTTTGTTTTTGTCAAAGTTGTTGCTAATAATGCCATTGATATATTTATTTTCTGTTACATCATCAGTGGTGATGTTGGTGTATAGGTTTTGGCTGTC
>NZ_FTNU01000039.1 GCF_900156515.1 Moraxella cuniculi DSM 21768
GGGGGGGTATCATCAGCCAATCCTAAAAACCTGTCCTCTTTGAGTGCCGCTTGGGTGCTTGTAGCCCAGATGAATCCAGCTGTTTGGACTGGTTGGGTATTCGATGATGGCTTGGTCAAATTTAATGCCTTTGGCTTTTAGCCCATCGGTGAGCTTTTTTAGCACTTGCTTGGTGTTGCCCACTTCAGGACAGACAAAATCCATCGCAAAGCCGTATAAATGAGCGGAATTTTTTGCTCCACCAATCTTTGCGTTTAGTTTGGGACTTCTATAGCCACTTGAGATGCGGATTGGCTTGCCAAGAATTTCCCTAGCAGGTTGAAATAGCTTAATCGCACTGTCAATCAAGTTTTGTAGCACTTTGCCATCTGGCATATTGTCAAGACCTAGACGGCTTGCGGTGTTGCTGGCAAGTAGTTCGTTTAGGCTGATATTTTCGGTGATTTTAATCACTTTGCCATCACGCATGGCACTACGCATGGCTTGTTTGGATTTTTCGCCCCAAATGCCGTCAGCGGTTACGCCCAGCTGCGTTTGAATGTCTTTAATTTGCATAAATTTCTCCTTTGTTAAGCGGATTTTCGTTTTCTTAATTTAATCTTTAGACAATGTTTTTGCACTTGCAAAATCACCCCCAGCCAAAAAATCAGCATCAGCACATTGCCAAGCGTCTCGGCTTGAGAGTGCATCAGCACATTGTCAAGCAGGCTGTCTATCATATCAAGCAGGCTAATCGACCAACCAAGCGTCCCAACGGCAACCAGCCACGCATCGCCTGTGCGAGTTTTGCGGTCGTTGAAGGAATTTAAATGCTTGATAAAAGTATAAATGCCCGTAATCATGCCAATTAGGCAAATCAACAGATTCCACCAAGTCATTTTTTGTCCTCCTTGTTAAAGGGCAGATATTTGTCCTTGATATTTTGATAAACCTCGTCTTGGCGTTTTTGGTCGCTGATAAATACCAAAAGCCCTGTGATAATCGGCGTCAAAAACACCGAGCCAACCAATGCCCAAGCAATCAGCGTGGCAGAGGGCGGGTGGTTATCGCCGTTTAGATAAATCGCCACGCCAACGCCGCAAATGGTGCCAATTAGGGGCTTGGCAATAAAAGGGGCAATCAGCCGTTTGTCAATATCGGCAATCTTGATAAAGGCACTGGCAACGCCGCCCAAAAAGGCAAACAGCCAAATCCCCAGCCATGAAATCAAAAAAGGGGCGTGCAGCCCCTGTAGTTCGGTCATTTTTTGCTCCAAAAAAAACCCCAAACACAAAGGCTTGGGGTGGTGTAATATAAAGTACTTGATATTTATGCAAATAGGAGCTATAATAAGCCCATCAACATAAGGAATATTGATGGGTGTCAGTGACTGACACTGACGATTTAAGGAGAAGACGATGAAAACGCTCATTCAGCTAATCGTAATCATCGCCCTGTTACTGCTAAGCTACCCAGCTTGGTAATAGCAGAAGCCTAAAGCAAGTAGCAGTTGCCAAGGCTTGAGCTAGGGGAAACCCTAGCCACTCCTTAACTCTTATCATAGCACATCATGGTTAAAAATCAAGGCAAATTATGAAAAAATCCACAGCATCACAAATTAAAGCCAGCATGAATTATGAAGCTCGTGCTTTGGAACGCATTGCCGCCATCGTGCTAAGCGTGCATGATGAAGAGGTTTATCACGCCCTACAGTTCATCAAAGCCCATCATGGTGGCAATCGTGCTGGGGCGATTAAACAGGCGATTGTTGAGTATGCCAAACTGCTTAAACCCACGCCCCATCAAGCCAGCGATACTGCTTAGTATTGTCAGGTGGTGCGGTGAGCGTAAAATCTTTATCATCGCCCAAGTCGCTAATGACACTGTCAGGATTGCCAATGTCTTGGTATAAAAAAAGCCCATCTGATTTTTGGTAAATATACAGTTTTACTAACATATTTTTGCTCCAAAATAAAAAAAGCCAAGCAAAATGCTTGACTTGAAAAATTAGTACACTTACAATAAAAGCATCAAGGCAGAGTGGTCGGACACCCTGCCTTGTAGGTTACCGCTGCTCACCTAACAAGCAGCAGCAACCACCCAGTAAGGAGTACTGCAATGAAAACCTTTATACGCATTGCAATTATCCTTGTGCTTATTATCTTACTACGCTCATCTAGCTAAGTCAAGCATAATTAGCACAACGGCTGCCACAGCGGCATCGTGGCAGTCCTACTGGGTCTAATTGAGAATTTCACATGGCACTCACCCCCAGTCAAATTGTTGCAAAATCAGACGCTCGCCGTGGCATGAAAGCCAAAAGCTACAAACTACCCACCACGCTGATTGATAAAATCGCCGAATTGTCCGCCCAGCACAACATCAGCCAAGGCGAATTGCTCCGCCAAGCGGTTGAGCTGTGGGAATTATCGTTTAAC
>NZ_FTNU01000024.1 GCF_900156515.1 Moraxella cuniculi DSM 21768
GAGTTTGTGCTCATCGATGCCTGTCAGCTCGGCAAACTTGCTGGCAGTTACCCAGTCAATGGGGACAAGCCCCATTTCAGCCAATACAGCGGTTAGTTCGTCCATCATCACCCCACAATTCTTTCATAAACTTCAGCCGTTGCCCATGCATCGGCAAAGGCATCATGGGCGTTATCAAGCTCAATATCTAGTCGTTTGCACGCATCTGCTAGGCTTAACCATTTTTCTTCGCCAAAATGCTCTTTGGCTTTTTGCATCACGCAAACAGGTATTGCACCTTTAAAGCCCATGCCGCCTGATTGGCGCAGCATACGCATATCAAACTCGGCATTATACATCCCGACATAACGACCATTTAGCAGATTATTAACCATGCTGGCGATATGCCTAAAATGTGGATAGCCCTTGATGTGCTCTTTGCTGATGCGGTGCACTCGGTAGGCTTCTGGGGTAATTAGCGAATCAGTGTCCAGCAGGGTGTTGACAATCGTGTCCCCGTCTTCGTCGATGATGGCTAATTGTATGACTTGCGCCTTGTCACCCAGTCCCGTCGTCTCCGTGTCCAAAAACAGCATTTTATCCGCCTTACTTTCGTCGGCCAGATAGTTATCAATATCATAAACAATCTCATTGATACGCTGTTGGACGGTGACACGCTCCATTCTGTCAATCTCATCTTGGATATACCAGATCGCTTTTTGCAGGTCTTGGATAGCTGGCTGACCGTCTTTGAGACCGTTGCGCCATAGATATTTGACCGCATTGCCTAGGTTAAAATTCATATGGCGGGTAATGTCGATACACTCGATACCGCTTGGATGGCTGGTGTAGTGTCGTGGGCTATGTACTGGGTGTGTCATTGTTCAATCCTCATAATCTGCAAAATATTTTTCTTTGGCTTGTATTGCATCATCTATGTTGTCAGCTAAAATCACAAGCCATTCATTCCATGACAAACATTCGGTATGGATGTAGGTTTTAGCACCGTTGAAAAAATTCTCATTGACCTGTTGGGCGGTCTTTAAGGCTTCATCTCGGCTATGTACTTCGACTTCCATTGTTACTGTGTTAATTGATGGTGTCATTCTGGCAGCTCCGTGATTGCTTCGCCTGCAGTGTGGTCAAATGGTGTTGCGTATTGCCATGTTCTACCGCTTTCATCGATAAAACGATTTTTGGATATTGTGTAGATGTATACCCATGAGTCGTGACGGTTTGGGTTTTCTCGTGAGCCACTCACCCAACACGGTATGTATTTATCTCCTCTAGCTAACAGTGCCTGTACAATCTCTATACTTGTCGGCTTAACAGGCGGTGCTTCAAATTCAACACCGTATAATTTTTCAAGCAGTTCGTGGTTTTCTTCTGTAGCGTGAAATATAAGCGGTAACGCATCTCGAGTATTGTATTTACCGTCAACGGTAAAAACAGTATCACACACTTCAAATGGGTAGACCTTATAAACAATTTCATTTTTTTCCAGTAGTAAAACTTTGTTAGATTTCTTCGGGAAATAGACCTTATCCCCAGCCTTAAACTCTCTCATATCAACCTCCTTACACATACACCACATCACCAACACGGTACGCCAAGATTTCCTTGAGCGTTGATGCGATTAACACTGTCTTTTGGGGCTTTTGCGACCAACCTATCACAAGGCAATCCCGATAAAAATAAGCGCCACGACTGTCTTTGCGATATCTTGGCTTGCCAAGCTCCATAATTTTTGAAGATAATTCATTCATTTTTTCAATCCTATAATTCGGTATTTACCATTCAGGAACTGCTTTAAACAATCATACAGACCGCTTTTAGCTGATTTGGCGTGGCGTTGCAGCCAAAACACATCAAACCAAAATTTGCGGATCAGATGCACTTGTACGACACAATGGACAAACCGTTGGCTGATGATGTTATCTATCGTTTGTGATTGCATAATTAGCTCCGTATTACTGCAAAGCTGGTTAGCTCATTGACTTCGACATCGTGCTCGATGCATAGGATTTGCACCAATTTTTTGACTTCGTTGCCGACTTCACGGGGATAGCAGGTCAGTTGCTTTGTCATATTGGCATTCTCAAAGCCATTTCTGCTCAGGCCTCCGCCCATTCGCTTGGGGCGTAGATGCAGGGTAATGTGATATTTACGCAGCTGATGACGCTGTAGTTTTTCCATGTCGGGGTTCCAATCCCCAAAATAACTCATCCGCCGTTTATAATCTTCCCATGTGTAGCAGATGATTGGCACCCGCATATAGCCCATATACTCAAGCCCCAATTCTTCTTTCAGCCGCATCTCATACTCGAGCCGCGCTGGATGCGATGCACACTTAGCTTGGCGTCGCTTGATTATCTGTTTTTTGCGTTTGGGTGTCATTCTTCGTTCTCCTAACCCGCCAAAAATCTAAACAAAGCTACATTTGCCATCACGAGCAACGAGATACACAGCATCACAATCGCCGTTTTCAGCAGCTCACTGGTGGCGGCATCCCAAGCTAACAATCTTGGCTTTGTGGCAGTCTTGACTAGGGATTTTGGTACGTAGGCATCCAAAAATTGTTCAGATGTCATCAACTTTATGTGATTGTCTTTTTTGTCGTGGCAATAAACATAATTATCCACAGTGCGCACAAGCATCACTTCTTCGCCAGTTTTCATCTTTACCCAAATCTCACCTTTTTTATAGCCGTTCATCTGTTTTCTCCACCGCTTGAATCAAATCTCGTAGGTCGTCTTTGCTCAGTGTTAGTGTGCGGCTACACGCTCGACGCTCCAAAAATATCTTGATCTTATCGCCCACGACTTGATAGCCAAGCGTTGGGTTGATGCGAAATGGTCTATGGCGTCGTTTCGCCATTGGTGCTGTTGGTGCGGGATCGGCTGGTTTTTCGGTGCTGATTTGTGCCATAACTTGCTCCTTGCTTGCTGGGCTGTCGTACAAGATATAGTGTTCACCATCCACGACAACGGGTAATTTTTTTAATGATTGCTTAATCTCTTTGACTGCGATACCGCTTTTTAGGTGCAGTTGCTGGATGGTCAAGCCAAGCGGGTATTGTTCTAAGATTTCACGGATTGTCATTTTCTAGCCTCGATCATCTGGGATGTATTTTGTGCCACAAAATGGGCAATATCTGGGGATAAGCGGTCTTTTGACTTTCTTGGTGCCAAGCTCGCCATTTCGTTTAAGATATGTCACGCTATATCTGACATCAATGGCCACCGCGTCATAATAAAAATCACCCTTGAAATAGTTTTTAAATTCAATGTGTGGCGTGCCAACAATCTCAATGCCTTGGGCTTTTCTGTTGGCAATAATATTCTTTGGCACGGTGCTCAAACAATCACAACTCATGACTTAACTCCAGCTTCATCTTTAACCGCTCTAAATACTAAAGTTTTTCGATTTTTATAAATCTCTTTGCTGATGCTGATATAGTCACCATCTTGATTGATACGATCAGCGGTAAATCTCGGGTTGGTGATACCAAACATCGCTCGGACTTCTCGGCTTGTCATTGGCCACCCCGTAAACTGCAGATAGTTCAACCAGTCAAGCCGTCGTTTTGCCAGTGCTGATAGGCGGTTGGGCCTCTTCGGCACTTTGCACTCTGTATTCTTTGGCTTGGCAACAGTCGGCTTGGCAGGCTGTTTGGATTTTTTGCCAAAGCTGATCTCCACTTTTTGTGCCTTACGCTGATCCTTGGTCAGCGCCTGCTGGATGGTTTTGTTGTCCAGTGGCTTGACCTGTTTACGCTCCGTGTCTTTGACTTTGATTTGCTTGACGACGCTGTGGTCGTAGGCGGTATTATCCAATCTCTGCACACGGTCAGGATTGGCACGCATCCACGCTTCGACCTGTTCATTTGTCAGTGTAGTGGGTGATTTTGGCGGTGTGTTTTGTCTGATTAACATATATACCCCTAAATACTCGATTGTGTTTGGTGTAGCTGGACACAGGTGGCGTGGCTTTCGGCTAATAGTAGTCGTTGTGCCGGCAATACTTGCCTATCATTGATGCGCCTAACATGTTCAAGCAACCATACCATGCCAGCTATAGCATCCAGCAACGCTACAAAGTTAATATCGCCACCGCTTTGGACACTGCTATCATAAATCTGCAGCTGCTGGATGACCCGTGACGCTCGCTCTTTGGCGTGAGCGGTGCTAAATTGGATGCGTGATAGCTCACGACATAGCTCACTGATAGTCATGGCGCACCCACATCAAATACATAAGTTAAGTCATGCAGCAGGGTTTGGCGTGCTTTCCTTGCTTCTGTCTCATAGATGGTGCGCACCGTGCGATTTTTGTCATTTTGCAATAGCGTCGAAATATAATTGCCCCCTACAAAATCCCCATTCATAAAATCAACTCGGTACAAGTCGGGGCGACCATCTTTATAACCATATCTTGATACATCAACCACCAATCCAAACTTGCCCGAATTATCATCAAACACTACATCGAGCTTATCAAGATCAGCGTTACAAATCGCATCATCTTCGTCGCTATAGCGCTCTAATCGGCTCATGCGTGCCAGCAGGGCGTCAATGATCAGTGTGGTGGCTGTGATTTTTTCTGTGTTCATATCAATTCCTTGTGCAGTTAACTGGATGACCGTCATGCTTCCAAGCTAAACATTCTTGATAATCAGCTTCGGCTTGGCGCTCCAATGCGATACTGCCCATATAAGCAAATAGCGCACTTAATGCGATGGCTGCCAACAGTTTTAAAATCATCTCGATGGCAAATGCAGCAGGGGTTGGCATTGGATGCTCAGTTTCTCGCTTGCTATAGACGGCTCTGATTGGTGCTGGTCTGTATAGTGAGTGTTTCATGATGTCCCCTTAGATGGTTTTTTCGATGTCATATCTTGCTTGACAATAAGCCAGTGCATCCGCCAAAGCTAGGCGCTGACTTGGCAATACACGCTTATCATCAATCTGCATGATGTGATTACATAGCCAGGTGATACCGATGACTGTCGCACCCAGTGCCCCCACATCAATCGCATGGCCCGATCGGATGCTGGTTTCGTACGCCAGCAGATGGGCGATGGTGTTGCTTTTGACGCGTCTGCCGTGCTCTGTGCTGAGTCGCATTTGGCGCAAGTCACGCAAGATGCGTGCAACGGTGGCAGATTTTGGGATGGGCTGATTTTCGCTAACGGTCATTATCGGTGCTCAACAACTTAAAGTAGTAAAATAATACTACTTTAAGTAGTAGTATGCAAGGGGAAATTACTACTTAAAATAGAGAATTTTTATAAGTCATTGATTTTAGGCAATAAAAAACCGCCAATTAAGGCGGTTGTGTTGGTTGGCTGTATAAATCGACCTATTTTATGCTGACTTATACACCAAATAGACGGGCAAAAAATCCCTTTTTCTCAGATTTAGGCTTTTGGGCAAAAGCTTCGTGATTGGGTAAGTTTTTGGCAAGTAGCTTATTTGCCGTATGTTCTGTGATGGTTAAGCTAAGATATGCACCAAAAATTTCCCCTGAGCGGGTGTAAACCCTACACATGGTCGTATGCTCGGCACTACCATAAAGCTCACGATAATATTGAGCGTCTTCGTTTGGCAATTCGCCAATTTGACCATAGGTGCTGACAACCTGCACCTTATCACCCTTACACTTCAATAATACTGGCACGGCAACACTTCTAGCGTCAATGCGTTCAGCAGTTGGGTCGTTGTAGCATCGCTTGAGCGTTCTGGTATAGTATGATTCGCCAAAGACTTCTTGTGGATACCCCCTGTTTGCAATATGTGCCATCTGTTATCTCCTTACTCGCTTAGTCTCAGACTTCCACCAAAACTGACCAATGATTTCAATGTTATCAGCTTCGATATCTCGAGCGGTATAGATTTCATCGGGGTAACGCACCTTGTCATCGTTGCGTGACACCGCTTTAAATCCATCGCCATGCTTAAATAGGTATTTAACTTTGAGCTCGCCACTTTTACGAAATGCGTAGATTTCGCCGTCAAAGATGCGTGTTGCCGATGTATCAACGGCAATTGTCTGACCGTCCGTGATATCAGGTGCCATGCTATCGCCACGAGCGACGAATGCTTTGGCGTGCATAGGATTGACATTACACTCTCTGAGCGTTTCTTCACGGAACCATAATTGTAACTCGTCCGTCGGCTCTTCGTTTAGATAGCCGTTGCCAAGGCTGCCGCACACATCATGCAAGTAGCCAATCGCAATCATGCCATCAGGGATAGCATCACCTTCTTGCCAAACAGCGATAGCTTTGTTTGATAATTCGGCATTGGATGCGTCATTGACACTTTCACCAAAGGACAAATAAGACACGCTGACGCCTAAGCAATCAGCCAGCTTTTGCATACCCTTATCTCGTGGCTTGGCGATACCTTCACGATAACGACGAATCATCTCATAGGTAATGCCGGTGCAATCAGCCATATCGCTAATTTCTAGCTTTTTGTTGGTCATTAACTGAGTTAAGCGGGCGCCAAATTCTGGGTGGGTTACTGGTTTTGTGGTCATGATTTACTACCTTTAGTAGAATATATTTCTATTTTACCGCAAACAAACGCTTGCGTCATTACTATTATTAGTAGTATAATTTTGCTACTTTAAGTAGTCTAAAAAGGTATTCACATGACCAAAACACCCCTAGAGCAAGCCTTTGCCATTGTCGGCAATCGATCCGCCCTTGCTCGTGCCATTGGCGTAACGCCGTGGGCTGTGAGTAAGTGGGATATTAATAATCCGCCCAAAAAAAGATGTTTAGCTATTGAAAAAGCAACCGGCGGGAAAATCACTGCAGAACAATTGCGACCTGATATCAATTGGCAGTATGTGCGTTCTTGCCAAGCACAATAATCATGCAAAAAGCCCATTGGGTGCGACCAATGGGCTAGAAGTTTGCTTTAGTACAAGCGAGTTTTATTTTATGCTAAATATAATTATAAATCAAGGGGTATGATATGACAGACAAACGCAAACCGCTTGATTTTGAGTACATCCGAGCACAAGCCGAAGGACATTATATCGACCGCATTTTTCCTGCGGTGGGTATCGCTTTTACCAAAGCGCCAAATCAGCACCAAGCCTGTCCGCTATGCGGTGGCAAAGACCGCTTCCGCTGCGATGACCAAGATGGCACGGGCTCATACATCTGTGGGCAGTGTGGCGCTGGCAACGGCTATACGCTTGTGCGTGACTACACCAAATCCGACGCCTACGAAGCACACGCACTCATTGCCAACATCTTAGGTATCGACGGTGGCAAAGAGATTAGCGAGCACGACCGTGCCAAATGGCAACAGGCTCGTACCGAGCGTCAAGCATCAGCCAAGCAAGCACGCATTGACGCTCGTCGTGCCGTTGCACCCATTGCCCAAGAGCGATTTGCCAAGGCAGTCATGGCAAGTGAGCACCCTTATCTCACCAAAAAAGGCATCAGCGCACACGGTCTGCGTGTCGATAGCAACAATCATCTGCTGATACCGCTGTATTATCACAACACCACGACGGGCAATATCACCCTGTGCAACTTACAGACCATTTCAGCCGACGGCGATAAGCGATTTATCAAAGACGGTCTTGTCAGCAGTTGCTTTTATACCATCGGCACGGTACCGATTGGCACTGGTGTGATTTTTGTTGTCGAAGGCTACGCTACTGGTGCATCTATCTATGAGGCAATGGGGCAAGCCTACCCTGTGATTGTCACTTTTAATGCACACAATATGGTCAAATGTGCGTCCATTGTCCGTGCATTGTATCCATCACATCGTATCATTTTTTGCGCTGATGATGACTTTGCCGCCGCCCAAAAGACGGGCAAAAATGCAGGCATCGACGCAGCTCAGCAGGCATCAGCCACCGCATCAGCCGAATATATCAGCCCTGACTTTGGCGGCGATCATCGCACCGCGACAGGTGAGCTCACTGATTATAATGATTTGCACACGGCATTTGGCATTGACAGCGTTCGAGCGCAAATTTCCCACGCCCTAAATCGCCCAATGCCCGACCATAGCCAAAACACGGGGTCTGCCACGCTTGATAAGCTACTAGATACCTATGCCGTCATCGACGACATCGGCAAGCGTAGCAACAAGATTTATAACCTTGCCGAGCAAAAAGAACTCACCAAAACGCAGTTCGACGAAGCCGTCGGTGATAAGCAGCTGGCCAATCAGTGGCACTATCACCCCGACAAAAAGACCATCACCCGTCAACAAGTCCAAGCCAATACATCCAAGCTCACCGCTGAGATGTACGCAGATATTTTTGAGAAATATTGGCTGATTGCAGGCACAAAGGAAATCTACAACCGCGAAGACAAAATCCGTCAGCCAGCTGATACCCTGCGCCTAGAATATCCGCTTGAGTACGACATCTGGCTACGCTCCGATCGTCGCCAAAAAGTCAAACAAGCCAACATCTGGTTTGACCCGTCGTGCACCAAGCGCCCTGCCAATCCAGATGATAACTATATCAACACCTTTGACCGCCTGCCATTGACGCCGTTTAGCCGTGATGAGTTAGCCGAGATGATGGGCGTGCAAGATGCAAGCAATGCTCAAATTGAGGCGTTTTTGTACGGCTTGGCATCACCGTTTATCAGCCTGTTGCGTCATCTATGTGGCGATGACGGCACCGATGAAGTGGTCAATTGGGTGCTCAATTGGCTTGCTATCCCCCTGCAAAACATGGGTACCAAGATGGATACCGCCTTGATTTTTCATGGCCACATTCAAGGTGCTGGTAAATCTTTTTTCTTCGACCGTATCATGCGCCGTATCTATGGCAATTATGCTTTGACATTGGGACAAGGTCAGCTTGTCAGTCAGTATAATGACTGGGTTGAAGGCAAGCTTTGGACGGTATTCGAAGAGATTTTTGAAGGCAAAGACCGCTATGCGCATATGGGTATGATTAAGCAATTAATCACCGGCGACACCATTTGGATTTCCAAAAAATTCCTAAATGGCTGGATGCAGGACAACTATGTCAATGTCGTGTTTTTGTCCAACGACCTACAGCCGCTTAGCCTTGAGCAAAATGACCGCCGTCATGTGGTGCTATATCCCAAACAAGCCATGCCAACCGACCTAAACAAGGTGCTATCAGATGCCTTGATGGATGCTGATGATATGATGCTTCGTGCGTTCTACAGCTATCTGATGGTCAAAAATGTGGGCAATCAGAACCCACACACCAAAGCCATACAGACCAGCGCCAAAACTCATCTACAAAATTTATCAATGCGTAGCTGGGAGCGCTTTTATGAAGAGTGGAAAGATGGTACACTAGACGCCCCTTATGCCACTTGCTTATCGCAAGATCTATACGATTACTATTTTTGGCGATGCAAGCGTCAAGGTGAAGCCCACGCATCTGCGACATTGTTTCTTACTTACATCGGCAAGCGTGAAGACAAGCGTAAATTGCGCTACCAAATCGAGTATTGGGAAAATGGGAAAATCCACACCAAAAGCAAGCAAGGGCACATCATCACCATTCGTCATGATGACACGCCCGAAAAGCCCGACCAAAGTTGGTACGGTATGGCGATTACTAGCTTTAAGCGACGAATACACGACAACTTAGGCAATAATCAATCCTAAAGCCAAAGTAATATTTATCCACAAAATTCACCACTGTGATGGGTGTGATGGGTTTGTTATGAGTTCATAACCGACCTGTCACACCCTTTAAGTTTTTGTTTTATCTGATAATTTTCTATTTTTTGTTCAGTGTTCTGTCAAGAATTTTCCCCTATTAATAAGGGGATTTTTTCAGTTTCAATTTTTTTTATTTATATTAAGTCAAATAAACCCGTCACACCCATCACACTCATCACAGTTAAATTTAATCATAATAATATCAAATACTTAAAATATCAAAAATGTGACAGGTTGTGTGATGGGTTGCCAATACTCATCACAGCATCAGATAATACCCATCACACACCATTACAAGGATAGCCATGAGATACGCCACACCACGCCCACCCCGCGCCCATCTGATTGCAGCCGCCGAAAGTTATGCCAAGGTGGACGACTTCGCCGACGCCTGTTATCGTTATTACTATTATCAAGATGATGTGGCACACAAGCGATTGATAACGCTGATCAAAGACAGACTGACTAAGTATTATCTGTCGCACATCCCTGCCAAGTATCACCACAGCACTACTTGAGCTGACCTATCCTTTGGTGGCAGGTAAGCTACCAGCATTCAGTGAGCGTGAGCGTGCCATCACATCTGGCATTAGCCGTCAGACATTCCGTAAGTACGGCATGAGCCTGGCTTGTGCCGGTATCATTGATGACATCACAGGTACTGCCATCATTGTCGCTGAGCGCATCCAACGACAGCTCGGCAAAAATTTCAAACTAAGCACTTGACAAGATTAGACCAGTTTTGCTATCATTTTTGCTATGATAGCCGTTCGGTATAACTGATACGGAAATCATATCATAATATCACCAAGCCCTTGCAGTGTACTGCAGGGGCTTTTTATTGGACTGGATATGGGACTTACGACACTCAAACCACGCTTAGCCAGCCACCAACCCAAAGCTCAACGCAATTGGGGCAAAGGTCGTGGCGGTCGTCCTTGGCGCAGATTGCGTGACAAGATACTTGCACGAGACCTGTACACTTGCCAATCGTGCGGCCGAGTTGGTGGTCAGCTTGAGATTGACCACATTATCAACAGGGCACAAGGTGGCACAGATGATGAGTCAAACTTACAAACGCTTTGCAAGTCGTGTCATCAAACAAAAACGCATGCAGAATCACAGGCGGGGGCGGTGGAAAAGTTCACGAGTCTTGTCTAGCGGACACCACGCCCCACCCCACGCATAAAAAAATTTCCGTTTCAGGAATATTTTTCCGAATTTCCAAAGCATTGAAACAATGTAGGAATGCTAAACAATGGCAAAGAAAGATACAGAAATCTATTGCCGATGTATTGCGCTTGGCATGACGCCAGCACAAGCCCTGAGCGAAGCGGGCTACAAAACGGATAAGCCAGACAGTGTGCGACGCCAGCACGACAATTTACAAAAGCGTGCACCAATCCAAAACCGCATCAAAGAGCTTAAGCAGTACTTTGATGAGAACCCGCACTTGGCGAAACCAATCATAGAGCCTGACGATACCAAACCAGCGGTGCAAAAACAGCTCAGCGCCAAAGAGTATCTGCTACAGACACTCAACGACGTTGGGCAAGAGCCTAAACTGCGATTACAAGCAGCGATGGCACTGCTACCGTACGAAGAGGCGAAAATCGCACCCAAAGGCAAAAAAGAGGATGCCAAAGATGTCGCAAAGACCGCCACAACGACGGGCAAGTTTGCGACGATGGACTATCAGGCCGACTTTTTTGGGGTGATGAATTGAGATACACGAACGAGAAAGGCGAAATCGCCGAAGTGGTGGTATCTCAAGCCAACGCCCAAAACAAGATACGCATACAGGTGGATGGCGAAGAGCGCCAAAGAGTCGTCGATTATGATGATTTCATTAGCGAGTTTCGTTATATACCGCTTGAAAGGCGCAATACATTGGATAAGAAAACATGACAGACAGCAACCATGACGCCGTGAACCACCCAAAGCACTACACATCATGCCCATCTGGGGTTGAGTGTATCGAAATCGCTGAATTACTGCCGTTTTGTCTGGGTAACTGCTACAAATACCTGCACCGTGCAGGACTAAAAGGCGACACCAAGCAAGACTTAAAAAAGGCTCGATTTTACGCAAATCGAGCCTTTTTCAATGGCGAAGCGATGCCAAACGTGGTCAAATCACGCATTAATTATGTAGCAAGCCATCAAGATGTCAATAATGTCGAATTATTGGCATTTTTTAGACACTGGGATGCTGACGCTGGTGGCAAATCTGCCACCACATTCATTAAGCAATTAGACGAAAAAATCGACAAGCTCGAGGCTTGGTCAGAAGATAAAAAATTAATTAAGCAAATCATCACGGGCGAACTCAACCGCAAAATCTTCGGTTATCGCATGGGCCTTATGGGCTCTGATGCGCCTGTTTATGATAATGGCCACAGCCAACACATTGACTCAACAACGCCACAAGATATCTAACCATGACACAACCTACTTGGACAACAGCCTTACCAGATTGGCAAGGGCGCATCGTCCGTGGTGAGTCGATGGTGCCAGGCAAACCCTTGTTTGACACACCTGCACAAATTGCACTCAAGGTATTTAAAGAGCTTAAGCTTGTCGATGTCATTGGCAGTCCCAAGATTGGCGATGTGACACGCCAATGGGTGTATGATTTTGTGATGGCCATCTTTGGGGCGTACGACCCCATCGCCAAAAAACGCTTGATCAAAGAGTTTTTCTTGTTAATCAGCAAGAAAAACTCAAAATCGACGTTGGCGGCAGGCATCATGATGACGGCTCTGATACTCAATGTGCGCCAATCGTGTGAGCTTGCCATCATTGCACCCACCAAAGAAGTCGCGAACAACAGCTTTTTGCCGATGCGCGACATGATTCGTGCCGATGCCGAGCTCTCAGCGATGTTTAACATTTCAGAGCACACAAAGACCATCACGCACCTTGGCACCAATGCCACGCTTAAGGTCATCGCTGCTGAAAATGACTCGGTGGCAGGTCTTAAGGCCACTTATGTGCTGATCGATGAGCTTTGGGTATTTGGCAAACGCCAAGGTGCCGATTCAATGCTACGAGAAGCCAAAGGCGGCTTGGCATCACGCCCCGAGGGCTTTGTGATTTATCTGACGACAATGAGCAATGAGTCGCCAGCTGGGGTGATGAAAGAAAAGCTCGACTATGCGCGCATGGTGCGCGATGGTGAAGTACACGACCCTGAATTTTTGGGGGCATTGTACGAGTTTCCGCGCTTGATGCTCGACAAACAAAAACATCTCAACCCCAAATGGTGGTACATCACCAACCCAAATCTTGGTGCATCGGTCGATGAAAGCTATCTGCTATCTGACTACCGCAAAGCCAAAGTTGCACCCGAAAAGTCGGTATTGCAGGACTTTATGGCCAAGCATCTAAACGTCGAAATCGGTATCAGTCTGCGTGCCAACCGCTGGGCAGCTGCTGAGTTTTGGGCGACAGCAGGCAGGGCGTTTACGCTGGATGAGCTCATTGAGCGCTGCGAAGTCATCACCATGGGCGGTGACGGCGGTGGTTTGGACGACTTGCTCGGTTGTGCGGTGCTTGGTCGCTTGCCCGACATCAAAGCCGTCATTGACGACGAAACGGGCGTACGCCACGAAGTCAAAGAGTGGCTTGTGTGGGGTAGGGCATGGTGTCATCCAATCGCCCTTGAGCGACGAAAGCAGGACGAACCACGCTACCGAGATTTTGAGAGCGATGGCGATTTGGTGATTGTCGATAAAGTCGGTGATGATACCGCCGAATTTGCTAGCATTGCCCGTCGCATCTATGACAGCGGCAAGCTTGACCGCATTGGGCTTGACCCTTTGGGTGTTGGTGGCATCGTCGATGACTTGCTGGCCGTCGGCATACCTCAAGATAAGATTATTGGCATCAGTCAAGGCTTTAAAATCTCAGGCTATCAAAAAACCTGCGAACGCAAAATTGCCAGTGGTGATATGCACCACGCCAATCAGCCAATTATGGCTTGGTGTGTAGGCAACGCACGAGTGCTGGTCAAAGGCTCAGGCACGATGCTATCCAAGGCAGAGAGTGGCTCAGGTAAGATTGACCCTGTCATCGCGATGCTCAACGCCGTCGCACTAATGAGCGAAAATCCCACGGTCAAAAATCTAGACATTGACAGCTATGTGTCCAATGTCGTTATTGGATAATACACCCCTTGCCCCTGCCTAGTGCACGCAAGGGCCATCACTTTTCCCTGTATCGTCTCATCCCCTTGGCGATGCGGGGTTTTTATTTGGTGCTAATTATGACAACCAACTTTTGGACTCGTTTTGTAGGGTGGCTTGCAGGCAATCCACGCTTAGAGATGGGCGAGATTGCACCACCAGCCATAGCGACCACCACCGCAGGCGGTGGCACGGTCAATGGCGATACAGCGCTTAAGCTATCAGCCGTGTGGGCGTGTGTACGCCTACGCAGTCAGACTATTGCCAGTCTGCCACTACACTTACGAGACAATACCAAGCGCACGGCAAGCACGCACCCGCTGTATCGCTTGCTGCATGACGCACCCAATGCCGACATGACAGCGTCGGAATTTTGGGAGGCGATGGTGGCAAGTCTTGATTTGTGGGGCAATGCCTACGCCCACATCACACGGCTTGGCGATACAGTGGTATCGCTCAATGTGCTCAATCCAGAGCGTATCAGCGTGCACCGCTCCAAGTCGGGCGTGATTACTTATCAAGATGATAAGACACGCCAAAGCTACACTGATACAGAGATTTTGCATATCAAAGGCTTTACGCTCGATGGACTGATTGGCTTATCACCACTCAGACACCAAGCGGGAGTGATGGGTGCGCAAATCGACGCCAACGATGCAGCCAACGAAGAATTTCGCAACAGCCTAAAAGTTGGCGGTTTTCTCAAAACTGGTGAACAGGTGCTAACGCCACAGCAACGCACCGATTTTCAGCGCGCACTGAGTGATTTTCGAAAACCTGAGAACTCAGGCAAGTGGATGCTACTAGAAGCCGGCATGGATGTAGCTAGTGCAGCCAGTATCAAGATTAATCCTGCTGATGCACAGTTACTCGAATCGCGATGCTTCGGCATCGAGGAAATATGCCGAACCTTTGGCGTACCGCCACAGCTTATCCATCACACTGACAAGGCGTCTAGCTGGGCAAGTAGTGCCGAGCAGATGAACTTGGCGTTTTTGATGTACAGCCTGCGACCGACATTGGTGCGTATCGAACAAGCCATTGTTCGAAAGCTACTAACGCCTGCAGAGCGTAGCAAGTACACGCCCAAATTTAGCGTCGAAGGACTACTACGAGCTGACAGCCAGGGGCGTGCCAATTTCTACACATCAGCACTACAAAACGGCTGGATGACTCGCAATGAGATTCGCTCGCTGGAAGACTTGCCACCCGTTGAAGGTGCTGACCAACTGACTGTACAGCTTAACCTAACCGACCTTGCCAAGCTTGGTCAAGAACCTACGGAAACCTAGTATGCAGACCAAATCACTACCGCTTGATATCAAAAGCGTGGGCGATGATGGCACATTTGCAGGGTATTGCAATGTGTTTGATGTCGTCGATAGCTATGACGAAATTGTGCGAAAGGGCGCATTTGCCACAAGCTTGGCTGATTGGCAAGCTAAGGGCAAGATGCCACCAGTGCTATGGCAACACGACCACGCACAACCAATCGGCATTTGGACAAAGCTTGTTGAAGATGACAAAGGGCTATACGGCGAAGCCAAGCTACTGATTGATGATGTGCCAAAGGCTCGTGAAGCCTACGCACTCATCAAGGCAGGCGTCATTGACGGCCTATCCATTGGCTATCGCGTCAGCAAATACGCCTACAACGATGACGGCACAACAGACCTACTTGAGCTTAAGCTACGAGAAGTGTCTATCGTCACCGTCCCAGCCAATGAACCATCAACAATCAGTAGTGTCAAGGCGCACAACGACGCTAAGCACGCCCTAGCCATTTTACAAAAACTTAATCAATCTTTTTAATAAACCACTGGAGACTGTCATGACAGATCAAACTCACACCCAACTTGCTACAGAATTTGCCAAAGCTACCGAACAAATCAAAGGGCTTGGCGAAGAACTTCAAGGCCGCCTAGACCATGGCGAAAAGAGCCTGTCTCAGCTACGAGCTGATTTTGACGAACAATTGACCGCCTTTGGTGAGCTCAAATCACAAATGCTGGAGCTGGCACAAGCAGCCGCACGCCCACATGAGTACACCGAATCAGCCAAATCACTTGGTGAACAGTTTGTTGCCACCGATGGCTACAAAAACCTAGTCGATGACCCACGTGGCGTACAGCGTGCCAAGCTAGATGTCAAATCACTGGTGACATCAGCCACTACTGACAGCGACGGCTCAACAGGTGCATTGATTCAGGCTCAGCGTTTGGCTGGTATTCAGACCGCACCAAACCGCATCTTGACCATCCGTGACCTACTGATGGCAGGTAGCACATCAAGCAACGCCATCACCTACATCAAAGAGACTGGCTTTACTAATGCGGCGGCGGCACAAGCCAACGAAGGCGATAAAAAAGCACAATCAACGCTTAAATTCGGCGAAGAGTCAATCAGCGTCAAGACTTTGGCACACTATATCAAGGCATCAAAACAGGTGCTAGATGACGCACCGCAATTGGCAAGTCATATCAATGGTCGCCTAATCTACGGCTTGAAGCTTGTCGAAGAGCAGCAACTGCTTAATGGCGATGGCCTAAGTGGCAACCTAAAAGGCATTATCCCGCAGGCGACCGCATTTGCTGACAAGGCAAGCCTAGCCAATTACAGCATCATCGATCAGCTACGCCTAGCGATGCTACAGACTCACTTGGCAGAGTATGGCGCCAATGCGATTGTACTAAACCCAATCGACCTAGCCAAAATTGAGCTGATGAAAGACGACAACGGTCGCTATCTCATTGGCAACCCACAAGGCACTATCCAGCCAACACTTTGGGGCTTGCCAGTGGTTGCCACACAAGCAATGGGCGCGGGCAAATTCTTGACTGGTGCGTTCGACATGGCGGCTCAGCTATTCGATCGTGAAGGTGCTAGTGTACAAGTCGGCTTTGAAAATGACGACTTCACCAAAAACCTTGTCACCATCCTAGCTGAAGAACGTCTAGCGTTGGCAGTGTATCGCCCCGAAGCGTTTGTACACGGCACGCTAGCGGCCAAATAAGCCTAAACCCTGACCAAAGCCCATGCCATGCGTGGGTTTTGGCATTTTTTGGAGTGTTACTATGCAATACCAAGTGATTAAGCAGCATTTTGGCGATCAGCAGTACTTCGACGGGGATATCCGAGTGGTTAACGACCCTGACCATGCCAAATCCTTGATTGATGGCGGTTTGATTGCGCCAATTGATACCAAAGCTAAACCAAAGGCAAAAGCCAAGGCAGAAACGCCCGAAAACAAAGCAGAAACCGTAGAAAATAAGGCAGATGCATGATACCACTAGACATCATTAAGCAGCATTGTCGCATTGAGCTTGATGATGACGATGCACTACTTGGACAGTACCATGATTCGGCGTTTGACTGGGTGCAGACTTGGCTTGGGCGTACCATCTATGCCGATGCCGTCCCAGATGATGACGAGTATGGCATTGTCATCAATCCAGCCATCACCAACGCTATGCTAATCTTGATTAACCACTGGTACGACAACCGTGATGCCGTCACTGCACCCGTGGCAGTGAACGCACTACTACAGCCATATCGACTGATGGGGGTATGATATGCAAGCAGGCAAACTACGCCACCGCATCAAAATCTTTGATCAGATGCAATCTCGCTCAAAGACTGGCGCAGTCGCCATCAAATGGGAGCATATCTTGACGATTTGGGGGCAATTTGTCCCATTATCCGCCAAAGATGTGATGACCGCCAAGGCAGCAGGCTCACAGACAGTAGCACGGCTTATCATCCGCTACCGTGGCGATATCCATAGCGGTCAGCGTGTCGAACACGTGGGCAAAGTGTATGAAATCGACGGCGAACCACTGGCAGATAACCGCTCGGGCATGGAATATTTGACTGTGATGTTAAGGAGCGTGGCATGAAAATCAGCGTCAAAGTCGAAGGTCTAGAAGACCTTGATCGCAAGCTTGGCAATCTCAAAGAAGATCTGCGGGGCAAGGCATTGTATAATGCACTCAACTTTGCCAGCAATCCGATGGTCAATCAGATTCGCAAAACCGTGCCACAGACCACCGCACCCTATAAGCGGTATATGTCAAGCGGTCAAGGCGAAGGCAAAACGACACATACCAAGGCGGGCAAAAAACGCCGTGTCGCTACCAATCGAGCTAAGCGCGGAGAGGGCAAGTTTGTTATGCAAGAGCCTGCACTACTGCGTAAAAATATCCGCCGTGTCAGATTGACCAAAAAGAGCAAAAACCCCCACCGTGCTTCTGTCGGTATTGGTGTGCGTGTGGCAGGCAAGACAGGCTATAGTGCATTTTATTGACATATGGTCGAATACGGCACTCGCCATCATCGTGCTCAGCCGTTTATCCGTCCTGCTTTTGACCAAAACGAAGACAAAGCCGTCGAACGTTTTAAAGCCCAACTTGCCAAAAACATTAAAAAGCACACAGGCTAGGCTTGATTTTTGGGTAAATATTGGTTATTTTATGTTACACAGTATTGCTTATTTTTAAGGAGTGAAACATGAAAAAGCTGATTTTTACAGGGCTTGCTGCGACAATGATTGTTGGTTGCGCTTCGGTGCCAATGGACTATACGCCTACAACAAAACAGATTAGCGAACCACCGATTGGCAGTGTAAATACTGCAAGCTTGGGTGACAAACTGTTAATACAGGGTACAGCCACAGAACGTCTAGCGTTGTATGTGCCGTTAGCGCAAAAGCTAGGCTTGGGAGCTAGCCTTACTCAAGGTTATTACCCAAAATCAGGAGAAAAGGATGGTTTTGAGTATTTTTCGGTAGTAGCTGGTGCTGATGCTGGCAGAGTTCATTATTTGGGAGGTATGACAACTTCACCTGCAATGGCTGAGGGTGCAGTTGTTCTAAGAAAAGCCGATAATGCACTTTGCTTCCTTAACGGTGTTGCAATCCCATCAGGATGCACAACTGGCTTGAGTTTTGAGAAGAAAAATTGGGCAACAACTGGCAGTAGCACTTTTCAGCAAACGCTACTATACAACGGCAAAGTTGGCAATAAAATCAATATTGCCTATCGTGAGTTTAGTAGCGATGTAGCACGCCCTGCCTTCAATAATGATGTTGAGTATGACTTATCGGAATCAAAACAAATTGGCTATAAAGGGGCGCTACTCGAAGTTATCGAAGCCACCAACCAAAGCATCACCTACAAAGTAATCAAAAACTTCAACACGAATTAACTTACCCTAAACCCAAAGCCCATTGCATACGCAGTGGGCTTTTTATTACCCAAAAAAACTATGAACGCATCAGAATTAACCTACCAAGCCCTGTCACCCCTAGTGGATAACAGGGTTTATCCATTGTTTGTGCCTGAGCTTGCCGATGAGATGACACCGTACATCATCTACAGCCAAGTCTCAAGCACGCCTTATACCACCATTGACGGCATCACGCACCATGAGCGAGTGCGGATGCAGATTGATATTTACGGCGATGATTATGACAGCGTTTTGGCATTATCGACTGATGTGCTTGACGCACTCGACACTATCGCATCATCACAGCATGAGAGCACGCAGTACACTGCCGACGGCGGACTGTACCGTGCCATCATCGAATATAGCTTTAATCACACCACCAAGCCAACGGAGGAATAAACCATGGCAAAAAACGTCGCAAACCTGAAGGACAGCTTCTACCAGTTGCTTGTCTCAACTGACGGTTCGCAATTCAAGAAAATCGAGCACTTGCAAAAGGCAGGCGTCCCGTCCGAAGAAAAGGTGATGGACGAAGTCACCAGCACCGATGACAACCGCACCATCAAAGCACCGATTAATTTCTTTGAAGAAGGTGAAGTTGAGTTCGAAATCGTGCTTGACCCACAAGACACCGTCCATCAGAGCCTGCAGACCGCCTTTGATGCCGGCACTGAGCTGCATTGGCGTTTGACATTCACTCATGCACCTGCTGAGAGCCGTCAATTTACTGGTATCATCAGCAAATACACCACCGATAACGAAGACACGAAGAAAAAGCTTCGCAAGCAAGGCACAATCTCAATCACTGGTGCTGTCACCAAAGTTGAGCCGTCAAGCAGCTAATCTATATCAGCCATCCAAAGAGCGTCTCATACGCTCTTTTTTTATTCAATCAACAAAAGGTAATTAATTATGTCTAAATTTACTCGTGATACCCTACTCAAAGCCATCGCCAAACCTGCCAAGCCAAAGCAAGTCACCGTGGGCGATCAGTCATTTTATATCCGTAAAATCAGCGTTAAAGAGCAATCAGAGTTGGCAAAACTCAACGACGGCAAAGATGCGGATGTATTCCAAGGCGTTGCCAATCTTGCACTTGTCGGACTGTCTGACGAAGATGGCAATCAGCTATTGACCACTGATGACTTGGACGCAGTGCTACAGATGCCAGTTGAGATGCTGTTTGGTCTTGCTGATCAGATTAACCATTTTAACGGTTTTAACAAGACCGTTGAGACTGCTGAAAAAAACTAATCGAAAACCCCCAAAGACGATTTTTGTTCAAACTAGCCCTACAGCTGGGTTGCACGGTCAATAAGTTATCCCATCGACTTGATTATGACGAGTATATCGAGTGGATGGCGTATGACAGCATTGACCCCTTTGGGGGTTTTCGTTCGGATTTGCAGACCGCTCATATTGTCTATGCACAATGTGGTGGCGGTGATGCTAAACTATCTGACTTTTTGCCGATTGATCCAAATCCGATGACCGATGAGATGCGTGAGCAGTACGAGTACGAGCAAGCAATCAAAGACAGCGAGCAAGAAGCACGGCAACTGGCAGAGATGTTTGATCGGCTTGAGGCTAGACAGGGGTAAAATATGGCATTATCAATCAATATTGTGCTTGGTGCTAATACCGCTCATTTTGACCGTGGTATCAGCAAATCAACCAAGCAAGCAGAGCAAAAACTTAATGGCTTGCGTGCCATTGCCAACAAAGCCCTAAGCGGTATCAATCTTGGCAGTATCATCGGTGCAGGCACGCTATATACCATTCAGCAGACTGCCGACCAAATGCAATCTTTGGCATCCAAGGTACGCCTAGCGACTGCATCAGCCGAAGAGTATAGCGCCGTCCAGGACCGTTTGCGTGAGATTGCTACCCGTCAGCGCTCAAGCTTCGAAGGCGTTGTGGACTTGTACTCAAGCTCACAGCGTGCGTTGTCTGCACTGGGCAAATCACAGCAAGACGTCCTACAGTTTACCAATAACATGACCACGGCGATGAACGTCGCAGGTGCATCGGCTGACGCCCAAAAAGCGGTGCTGTTACAGCTAGGTCAGGCATTGAACATGGGTGCACTAAAGGGACAAGAGTTTAACTCAGTTGTCTCTCAAGTGCCGATTTTGGCAGATCTGATCGCCAAAAAGATGGGTGTATCAGCCGCCGCACTCAAGGATTTGGGCGCCAAAGGTCAAATCACAAGCCAAGTCATCTATGATGCCGTAGCAGGCGCAACCAAAGAGCTGGATGCGATGGCGGCCAAGATGCCAGGTACCATCACTGCAGCATTGGGCGTGGTGCGTGACAACTTTGGCTATATCGTCCATGACATCCTAAACGAATCCACCGGTATCACTACCAAGATTGCTGATGTCATTGCATTTGTAGGGGCTAACCTTAGGACTATCGCCACGGTTGCAGGCGTTGCAGCTGCCGCCATAGGCGCTAAGATGGCACATGGCTGGCTGATTGCCAAGCTTGGCGTGGACAGCCTAACAGGCTCAATGATAGCCAATAGCCGTCAGGCGATGGTTAGTGCACGAAGCTTTGTAACGAGTGCATATAGTACAGAAGCCTATACTGCTAGCACCACACGAGCCAAGCTTGCCGTGATTGGTCTAGGTTTGGTGATTACAGGCGGTGGGGTGATGGCAGTTGAGCAGGCAAGCCTTGCCATCGGTCGTGCCACCGGTGCACTCACAGCGTTTGGCACCAAAGTGACGACAACGCTTGGTAGTATGCAAGCATACATTGCGCAGACAGTCACTTTGGCAAACGCCAAAAACGCCCTAAGCACCGCCACCGCTCGTAGCGTCGCTGCAGTGACAGGCTTTGTGGCATCGACTCGAGCCAGCATTGCTAACGGCGTGGCATATACCAGACAGCTATTTACCATCAATGGTGCTAAGGCAGCCTTGGTGGGTGCGACCACTCGTGCGACTGCAGGTGTCGTAGCATTTGGCCGAGAGATGCAGGCAGGCACGGTGTCGGCGATGGCATATACCCGAGCGATAGTCACCAGTACCGTTGCCAAGCGTGCTTTGGTCGGTACAGCGACATTGGCAAGTCGTGGCGTGGTCGCCATTGGAGGTGCGTTTGCATCGCTTGGTCGTATTATCATGGCGCACCCATTGATGATTATTGGTGGGATTATCGCCGCCATCGCTGTACGCACCATGGGACTGCAAAAAGCGATGGACAGCCTATCTGATGCGCTCAAAATCGTCGGTCTGATGCTTGGTGATTTGGTGGATATGGGTATTGACGGCTTTATGTCGCTGTATAATTCCGCCAGCACCTTTTTGTCAGGCTTTATGGCTGATGCTGGTGGCACGACATCGGTTGTCGGTCAACTATTTGGCGGTCTATTTGCCAATACCCGTGGTGGTTTTGTGGGTGTGTTGCAAGTAGGCGCTCGTATCTTAGATAGATTGGCAGCTGCTGTCTATGCGACAGTCAAGTCAATCCACCGTGCCTTTGTCGGGTTATGGAATGCTATCAAGACAGGCTTCGCCAATGCATTCAATACAGTTTCTGAAGTCATTGCAAATAGTATTAATAGCGCACTTAGTCAGTACTCTCAAGTTGCCAAAAACATTAACGGATTGGTAGATAAAGCAAATGCTGCCGCTGAAGCAGTCGGTCTTGATGCTAGAATTGGCAAGCTTGATGACACTAAATATGTCGTTAAGCCAATCAAGATGCAAGTTAGTACTGCTGATACTAGTGGAAGCTGGCTAGAAACTTACAATAGTACTGATTTTGGTATCGAAAAAGGCTTTCTCGGTTACGCTGATCAAGTCGAAGCCGCCAACAAATCAGCAAAAGATATGGGGCAACAAGGTGCAGCAACAGCCAAAGCCCTAGCCGATGCAAGTAATGCAGCCAAAGGCAAAGGCAAAGCTGATAAAGATGGCGCTAAAGCAGGCAAAGAAAAAGCTGACGCTGACGACATCGCCGCTGAAGCCGCCAAAAAGCTTGCTGAAGCTTACGAAAATGCCACTAAGGAATTTAAAAAAAATCAGTGGATGCGTGAGCATAACCGCAACGACTCTGAAACTGGCAAGATGACCTATGAAGTGCTTTATGGGGATATGGCAAAACTGCCAATCAAGCTAAAGCGCGACTTAATCATGGCGGCCAGCCAAGAAGATGCCAACAAAGCCTATGCCGAAATCCAAAAATCTTGGCATGACCACTATGAGAGCTTGGAAACGACCGGGTCCAATATCTCAAGATTTTTGGCTCAGACACGCAATGAGTACAATACACTCAATAGTTTGGGAGGTTCGTATAGCCTAAATCTCGAAAATCCTAAAGAAAGTTGGCATATACAGCACACTCCGGAATATCAGCGGGCATTGTCTTTGATTGCCGAGATGGACGTTTCCCAAGTTGCCCACGAGATGGGCAATGCCAATATCGAGCTACAAAAGCAGCTTGATTTACTCTCGGCAGGCAATGACTATGCTCGTAGTCTGCTTGAGATTGAGCAAAAGCAAAATGAGACGCTTGAGCAGTACAATGCGCTCAAAGAGCTTGCGCCAGATGAGTATAAGCAGATTCAAACTGCCATCAAAACAAACGCTGAGCTCCAAAAACGCTTAGCCACCGCCACTGCCTACAAGACCATCGTCGATGATATGACGACGGAAGAAGAAAAGCAGCTGGCCATGGCTCGTGAGCGTTTTGCGGTGATTGCTGAGCAACAACACTTAGCTGCTGCCAATGGCGATGCACTACACCCAAACGCCAATCGTGTCAATGTACTTAATGAGATGATTGGCTTGGGCGTGCAACCATCGCAAAATCAATTTAGCCAAGCGCAAGCAGCCTTTGAGCAAAAACAAGCCTTGATTGACGCCTTTGTGACCGAAAGCCGTGCCAAATGGCAAGGTCATGAAGACGAGCTGACACGCATTAGCGAAGAAGCAGATGCTGCACGCATTGCACTACGCCGAGCACATTTTGAGTCGATGCTTGAGATGAGCTTGAGTTATGCCAGTGAGCAACTGAGTGCAGCGGCTGATTTTGCCAAATCAAGCTTTGGCGAGCAATCCAAGGCATACCAAGTGATGTTTAGCCTGCAAAAAGCAGTCACTATCTCACAAGCAAGCCTTGCCATGTATCAAGCCATCAGCAACGCAATGGCAAACAGCATTTCACCAGCTCAGCGTGCGACAGAAATTGCTGCAGCAATGGCGCAAGGTCTTAAGATTATTGCAGCCATCCGCTCCATCACCAATCCTGTCGTTGGTCAGGCTCACGATGGTATCGCCAGCGTCCCCCGTGAAGGCACATGGATTTTGGACAAAGGCGAGCGTGTGGTCAAGCCACGAGATAACGACCGTTTGACCAAGTTCTTGGATAACCCAAATCGCTTTATGCGTGGCGAGTCCAAAGTCATCATCAATAACTACAGCGGTGAGCCTGCCACGGCAACACAAGAAAACGGTGATCTGATCGTCACCATCGGCAAGATGGTCGGTGATGCCATCGATTATAAGCTTGCCGAGCGTGATGCCAAGGCACACCGCCAAGGCTGGGGGTATTAATGCAAACCTTTGACTACAAGCTCAACATGGGTGCGTCGGTTGAGACCACCCAAACCGTGCTAAAAAACCAGTACAACGATGGCTATGTCCAGCGTGTCAGCGTCGGCATTAACAACCGCCGTGAAGCGTGGTCAGGCACTAAGACAGGTGATTTTGACACGGTGATTAAGCCGATCATGGATTTTATTGATGCGCACAAAGGGGCTAAGCCCTTTTATTGGGTCAATCCCTTTGGCGTCAAAAATAAATACATCTGCGAAGGCTATAGTATCAGCCAGCGTAAAGGCAACTTTTGGCAGATTAGCCTAAAGCTTGAACAAGTCTTTTAACTTTAACTCGACGACATCAATGTCGTTAACATCAACCAAGCCCTTGATAGTCAAGGGCTTTTTATTTGGAGTCAATTATGAATGATGTAGCAACAATTGAAACAGATAGCGAAAGCGTACAAGTGCAATTGCTTAGCCGTGAAGAAGCTAATTTGATTAGCAACTTTATCTCTCAAGTCGGCATTTGGACAGCGAATCACGGCGAAAAAGCCAATCATATCGAAATCGTCTATTACCCAGAAGACGACGGCTTTGAAGTCGTGAACAATGAAGAAAACAACGGCTTGCTACGACGCAATCGTGTCAGTGTGTTTAGGGGTGAGCTCATCGCATGGGCGACCCAGCAAACCCAACAACTCAAAGGCTGGGACAATGCACGCACTATCACCGCCTTTGCCGTCGTGTATCGTGATGGACAATATGGCGTGCTGTGCAAAACTGCTGACGCCAAACCTGCTGAGACGATGGCTGAGAGCGTATAAGGGGCAACTATGGCGTTAAGTGCAGATATCCAAAAACAATCCGTTGATGGCTTGGTAACGCTTTACTGCCTTGACGCCCGTCGTCAAGGTGGCGATGTGTATTATTTCCACAATCATCACAGTGATGTCATCACCTTCAAGGGTAAGGACTACGCCCCAACAGCGGTGCAGTCCATCGGGCTTGAGACTCGTGGCGATGGCAAGGCAAGTATGCCAAGCCTAGTGTTTGACAACAAACTGGGCGAGCACTGGGGTGGTATGCACGCCTTGACGCTACAGCGTGGTGATTTTGTCGGGGCGGTGCTGACCGTCTATACCACGCTTGCCAAGTATCTCACCAGCCCAAATCCTGAGTACAAAAAGCAAATTTGGTATGTTGAGCAGAAAAAACGAGCCAACAGCCAAGTAGTTGAGTTCGAGCTATCCAATCCTGTCGATTTTGGTCAAGCCCAAATCCCCGTGCGGATGATTGGCCATTATTGCCACTGGGCGATGACGGGTGGTTATCGTGGTGAGTGCTGTGGCTATACAGGCACGGCGATGTACACGGTCAATAATGAGCCAACAGACAATCTAGCACTAGACCGATGCAATGGCTGGATTGATGGCTGTGAAATCCGCCACGGCAAAGGCAATCCCTTGCCCTTTGGTGGCTATCCTGCAGCGGGGTTAATCTGATTGGTTTTGCCAAGCTGATTTATTCATGTTAGAATAAAGAGCCGACCAATATAGAGATGTGTGACAAGTATGCAACCAAAAACCAAAACTCATGAAGCTTTTGAAGAGCTTAATGGCTATCAAGGTCTAACAAACCCTGATAGCTTTAAGTATCTTTCTTGGCTCCATAGTGGTAAAAACTTAGTCAAGACAAATGCTGTAGATGGGTATGTCTTGCAAGGTTTTGCCAATATGGTTATGGGGCATGCCGATTTGGCAGTTGCTAATATGAAAACAGCACATTTGTTAAAGGATGATTTGGCATCTTATAACTATGCTGTAGCTTTATTTAATGTGGGTAATTCTGCAGAAAGCTATCAGGTTTGCTTGGACTTAATCAAAAAAGACCCCAGCAATCAAATGGCAGTTATTGTGGCGATTGGTAATGCCAATCGCAGCTTGAGCATCGAAATGCTTGAGCGAGCATTAGCACTGACTGATGTGGATAGTGAATACATTAAAAGTCAGAGTGAAAAAACAATGCAATTTATTACAGCGACGCTTGAATGTCTTCAGCGGATTGGGCTACCCAAAGATAAGTTCGTGTATATGACGGGCTTACTCATGAAATTTTTGTCAAGTCGCTACTTTGGCGCTTGCCATCTTGATATTGGTGTAAGCCAAACAGAGGCTGGCAACATATTAAGCATGGATGTATATTTATACAATGTCGCAAGTGACGACTGCCTAAGATTTGATGATGAATTTTTGGATGTCTTGATTGACGACAAAAATTTGGACTATAACGACTACAAAGATGTAATGATACACCTTGTTCCTGCCGAATACAGTGATTTGGAGCCTGCATAAATGTCTGTCAGTGTTCAAGAATTGCATCAGTGTGTCACTGGATTGTTTGCTGATATTGGTGAAGAATCATCGGAAAGCGTCTTTAGGGCATATATCAACCGCGGCTATTACGCCACCTTTCACGAGCTTAAAAAAGCTATGGAGGATGTTGGTATTAGTACCTATCAGTATCATACAGGGACGCACAACAATCTCTGTATGATACTTGATGCGATGTCGGCCAATGATAAATCCGTACAAAAGCTGGCGATTCGATTTAGAGATTTTCTAACCAAGCGGCATCATGCTGATTATGAGTTACAAAAAACGATTACATGGCATGATGTTAAGCAGGCTCAAAAATATCTTGATGATTTGCCAAGAATGATAGCTACACACATTAAATAAATCCATTTTCTAAAACAAACCACCCAAAGGGTGGTTTTTTGTTGGACAAAATAAATGCGACTATCCAAGACAACCAAAGACGCCATCAAAGCCCATGCGCTTGATACTTATCCGCATGAGTGCTGCGGCTTAATCATTGACGGCGATTATCAGCCTTGTACCAATATCGCCCCCGACACGCTAAACGGCTTTGAAATTGACCCTGCGATACTGGTCAATGCTGACATCCAAGCCATCGTGCATAGCCACCCAGATGGCGAACCCATGCCATCAGAGCCTGACCGTGTGCAGATGGCGCTACATGGCGTGCCGTGGGTGATTGCATCTGTCAATCAAGGCGTGGTCAATATCCGCACCCACAAGCCCAAAGCCTACACCGCACCACTGGTCGGGCGTGCGTATGTGCATGGCTTGCAAGATTGCTATAGCCTTGTGCGGGATTATTATGAGCGTGAATGTGGCTTGATGCTGTCAGACTACCCCCGAGCGGTGGACTGGTGGGAAGACGAAAACAGCCCAAGCTTGTATGTTGAGAATTTCAAAACCGAAGGCTTTGTGGAGGTGCCATTATCCGACATCCAAAAGCATGATGCCATCATCTGCCGTGTCGGACGCACTTATCATCCCAATCATGCCTTGATTTATCTGGGTGGTAGCGGTGATTTGCTGAGCGAAAACGCACCGCCCATCTTTGGCAACAATCTTGTCATCCATCACCCACATGGGCGTAATTCGGTGCGTGAAATCTTTGGCGAAAACTGGGCAAAACGAGTGGCGATGGTGCTACGGCATCAGTCGATGTTTTGATATGAGCGCCCTACCATAGCTTTTCCATAAAAACAATCTTGACAACATTTAAAAATTATGATTTTTCCTTGATTTTTTGAGTTTTGATGCTATTATAATAGCAAGCAATGGTTGGGAAGCCATACAGAAAAAATTGCATTTTTTATGCGATCTTATTATTTAAATGTCAAAAAATCCTATAAAGTCAAGCGGTTACTTTAACTTGCTTGGCTTTTTTGTCCCATTTTGAAGGAAAAGGAGTTGTCATGATGAAACCGCCATACAACCCAATCGATGTCGCTAACTACATTGTGGCTGAAGCCGTTAAGCGTAATCAGCCTGTAACACATCTAAAGCTACAAAAAATTTTGTATTATGTGGTGGCGAAGTATTTACAAAACTATGATGAACCATTAATCGCTGAAGATGTGGTCAAATGGCAATACGGTCCTGTTGTTAAAAGTGTCTATCATCAGTTTAAAATACTGGGCTCGCTTCAGATTACAGAACTTTCTGAATATATAGAATTCAAAGATGATAAGAAGCTTTTTTCTGTAAAATGGGCGAATGTTGATGCAAATGTGAAAACATTAGAAAGCGACCTTAAGTTTGCAATAGTTGCTAATACTGTAATTGATGATTTGCTAAATGAATCTGCTTTTAGACTCGTGGATATAACACACGCTGAACCCGCTTGGCGTAATTTTGAACCTGAGATCTTGCAGGGGTTTGAACCTTGTTATTCTGAAGATGAATTAAAGGCTGCAACCTATGGCTAACAATGAGTCAATTGCTGAACTGGTTGAAATTTATCTATCCGTATCTTCAGTTGGCTCGGATGAACATAACAGGTTGGCACAAGAGTCCTTTTTGGCCATGAAAAGAGTGTTCAAACAAATAATATCTACGCCCAATGAACCTATTGTCTTGCCATATAAGGATATTTCCGACATTATTTTCCAGAGCAGTTACCATGTACAAAGCAACTCTTTGGAAAGCTTTCAGGAAAAAATTAATCTCTTAATTGATGATTTTCAAGCACAGCCAAGATGCAAAACCAAGGGGCAAAGACTTAAAGTTTGTCATAGAAAGCTTGTTGGGCATATTATGCTTGCTTGCGCTCAAAAAGAATTTATGCAAAATTCGGTTGAGCAAGCCCAAATGATTGCTGCAGAAGCCAAAGAAACAGCCAAGACCGCAAAGGATAATGCCGATAAAGCGGAAAAAACCTACAACACAATGTTTGCCAATTATGTGACGATATTGGGTATATTTACCGCAATCATCGTTACCATTTTTGGTGGATTAAATGTGGTCGATACGATTATAAGCTATGGCGATACTCATTTTAGCACCATTGTATTTTTGGCAGCATTGGTGTTAATGTGCGTTGTGTGCCTGCTGTATTTTTTAGCCAAAATCATCCTAAAACTAAATGGCAAAGATGACGACAATCAAAGATTTACATTAGAATGTTTATTTGGGGTGGTTTTTGGCATTTGCCTTGTTTTGATTCTGGTTGCTTGGTACACCAGTCCAACCAAGATAACGCCAGAGATAGACAAGAAAACATCTCGAGATAAAATAGAACAAAAAGCCGAATAAAATCGGCTTTTTACATTCAAAAATCACCGCTTATCATCCGATAGGCGGTTTTTTATTGGGCGAAAATTATGAAAACCATCTATCTACACGGCATTCTTGCCAAAAAATTCGGCAGGGTGTTTCGCCTTGCGGTCAATTCACCAAGGGAGGCGGCTCATGCTT
>NZ_FTNU01000026.1 GCF_900156515.1 Moraxella cuniculi DSM 21768
AGAGCTAAATGCTCAAACAGTTATCACCACAGAATTTGGTAAAGAAGCAGCAAAGAGAATCGGTGATTATGCCCAAAACAAAGAACTTGAACTGCTTGCACAGGGCAACACCGAAGAAGCTAATAAGTGGGCAGAGGGTGGGGTTTATCGTGTTGCTTTGCATACCCTAATTGGTGTTTTAGGTACTGGCACGGTTGAAGGAGCGATGACTACAGGCAGTGTTGCCCTATCTGCACCAATACTAAATAAGATATCCCAACAAGTAATCAAGATACTTATTGATCAGGGTGTATCACCACAGATTGCTAAAAATGCCGTTGATCTCGTCAGTAATCTCGGCATTGCAACAATCACCGAACTGGCAGGAGCAGAAACCGCAAGCACTGCAATGGCAGTGAATGTGGATGCGTTTAATAGGCAGTTGCATGCCAATATGGGGGAGGCTTGGGTTATTGAAGAGCTTTACAAAAGACAAGGCAATCACAAAAAATGGTCAAGAGAACAAATTGCTAATGCACTAAGGGCTGCTAATTTTAAAAAAGGTAGCTTCTATGAAAGTGCTGATAGTCATAATGCCGTTCCATCAAATAGACCTGATTTGGGCTATGATAATTTAGTTGGCGTACAATGGAATAATCGTGGTACTGGCATCAGCCTAAATATCCCAAAAGTTGATCCAAGTTTAGTTGCATACATTCAAAGTCATACTGGCAAGGGTGATTTTGCGTCATATCAATATACTTGGGATCCTCATAGATTAAGCAATTATCAAGAACCACGACCAGAGCGGGTTAGAATACAGCAAGTACCTTTAGTCTTGGAAAGTGAATTGCGCTATAGAAACGCTGCAGTTATGAATGGTGCAGATTTACGAGGTTCTTCAAATATTAACCATGCCTCAAACCAAGCATTTAAAAATGTGTTAAATAGCGCAGAGCGCTTCCATCGGAATTATAACCATGTAACAGTGTTAAGCGTTAGCAATGGTGGATTTGCACAAACTATCATAATAAATAACCTAAATGGCAAGGTGTATATGTCCATGCCTATTGATGTAAGTGCAAATGTGAAACCTCCAAATTTGGGTAATTTCCAAACAGCTGGGGCTTCTGCTGGTTTTGGTGTTGCGTTGAGTCAAATTAACAGTCGTCAAGATATCGCGAAAAAGGCGGCGGCTATCGACGATATCATTAAGGGAGCATCTCTTGGAGTGCAGGCCTGTTATGCTGCTTGTCTAGGGGGTTCTGTGGCGAGTGGAAACCAGGTCATGATCTTATATGGAGTAGGCACGCCAGGGGCCTCATTGGGTTCATCCTATATGGTTGACACAGGCATTGTGCTCAAAAAATCAGAGATTGCAAGATATAAATCGAGATAGCCTATGATAAATTACCATAAAAATTATTTTCAGAATAATACCAAATTATATGTTTTTCTGGGTCTTGTAGCGCTTGGAGCTATACACAGTCTTTATACTTATGTCCCCGGATGCTTATTAATGGACGAGTTTTATAAAGATATGAACCATATCACCCAGCCATTGGGGCAGCCAACAGAGATTAGACCTGTTCTTAGATGTAGTGGACCGACAGTTCTTGAGTACACATTTGAAAACATTTCGATTGAACAATATCGGGCAGTAGTAGATGATCTTAGGCAATCCAATCAATGGACTGAAGCGAGTGTCGGTAATCAGCTGACTGACGATCAGCTTTTTTGTAAAGGAAAAACATCTCTAACAATTTTCCCAGGAGATGAGTATACAGGGTGGTTGGCTTTTTATTTAGTCTGGGAACCGGATGGCTACTGTTACAAAAATCATTGACTGCACTAGTACAATAGATACCATCCCCCCCCCTCTGTCAAGTCAAACTTTTAACTGAGTTTCACTTGGCTTTGGTAGGGAGTTTGGTGCTTAATCACACCAAAACAGATTTGAACCAATTTACGCATACAGACATATAGCACGGCAGGATGTGTACAGCACACCGCCAATTTAAACCATTTCATTGGTACATTGCACCCCTGCCCACTTCAGACTCTCATCACTCCTGATGGATATCCGCATTCTGGTTAATGCAATAGCCAATGATAGACGGCACAATATGTGTCAGCATAAAGCACGCGTCGCACCCATACACCAGCAAAGCAAAGGTCTGTAGTTGTGCTAAGACATAAACCCAACCAACCCCCACCCGACGCCACCATCTTTTTTGATGGTGGTTTTTTTGTTCTTGATAAAGCGGTTTAGGGATACATGTCTCTTAGCTTGGGATCTTCATTGATATACGCCTGCACTCTAAAGCAGACATCCCGATAGCCGTGCCAGTAGTAATTAGCATCTTGTTTATCAAATGTATGTCGATCCCAGATGTCATCCATCCACGGAGTAAAGGCTGCTCGTGCAGTCAGCTTAAGTGGATGCTCCATACCTTGTTTTAGCTGTTCACAGACAGCTGCGTCAAATAAGTAGCTCATGGCTTGGTGTTTATACTCACCATGTTTACAAATATCTTTGAGTGCCAACACAAACAAAGCTTGTATTCTAGCACCTGTAGCACCAACCACATTACTAAGATGAATATTGGTAGTGTACACCTGGGCATGCTTGTGGCTAAACTGCTTGATGGTCAATACATCACCAGTAGTACTGTCATTTTGAATAAAAAATACCTTTTGAACTGCATCAAATCCTGCTTCCGGCTCAAAACAAAACTCCACAATAGACTGGACGGTATCAAAACGGCTCATGTCTTGGTTTTTGATTGGATAAGGCTGTTTTTCATCAAACATGAGCCATTGGGCATCACATCCCAGATAGTCCGCCAGTTGTTTAAGCTGCATAAAAGTTGGCTCAAGATCACCATCAAGCCAACGAATCACTTCATCAGCTCTTTCATAACCCAAATCATAAGCGATACGCGCAGGCGATAGCTGTCGCACCATTGGCACCTTGCTCAATTCAAATAAGGCTGTGTTTAATCGTTCTTGAACCGCACCCAATCGCTTGGTTTTATGATGGCGAGCAACAATCTCATCTAGCTTTTGCATGATGTCTGCATAGCTGTCATTGGGTGTGGAGAATGAGTTGACCAAGCGATAGTTCATTTCAAGATTTAAAGAACGACCATGAAACTGTGCTTGCTCCTGCAGCTTTTGTTTAAGGTCAGGCGGGATGCGCAAATTAACTTGGATATCTCCAGCCATAATGAGTAACTCCGTGGGTAATGCGATTTGGTTGTTATTCGGTATTATATTAAGCAACCGAGCCATCGCTCGCCATCTAAGCATCTCACCAACCACAGCCGCCAAAATACGCAAGCTCAATCAAAACTACATGCTTGGTATTGATGAAATACTGGCAACAAATGATGTTGAAATGCGAAGGCTTTTGGGCTTGGTCAAGGTATATAACCCACACAAAATCAAATCCATCAAAACACATCCTGATTGGGCATACATTGATAAAGAGATGTCGTGCCCTGACATGACACTGGAATTGCTTTGGCAAGAGTTCAGGAAGACACATCCTGACGGCATTGGCTATTCATAGTTTTGTGAACAATATCGTAAACACAAGAAAACCTCCCGCCCGAGTAAGAAATCATCGGTTTTTTAGTTTGGATGAACTAAACCATACACTCTCACAAGAGCTTTGCAAATTAAATACCAAAACAACAAAACGCTACCCAGAGAGTCGATATGTTTGTTTTAGCAAGACTGATGAGCAGTTTTTAAATCCGTTGCCTGCCAAGGCGTATGAAATATGCCAATGGTTCTATAATCTTAAAGTTACCGAGTTTTATATGATTACTTTGGAACATGCCAGCTATTCTGTCCCATATCAGTTTATAGGTCAGCGTGTAAATGTCAAACTCACAGATAACAAAGTATTGGTGTATCTACACCGCGAACTCATCGCTGAACATCAACACATTACCACAGGTAGTAGCATTTTACATGAGCATATGCCAAGAAATCATCAGCTACAAGATGAAATGCAGCCAGATAAATTACTGGCTTGGGCACAAAATATTGGCACACAAACCGCTCATATGGTTCAAAAGATTATACAAAACAAATCCGACTATGCCAATAATCTTAAAAAGCTCAATCAGTTAAAGCGATATTTGCTTGAGCATAAAGTGCCGAATATGCAGATAGAGCAAGGCTTTGACTATGCGTAAAGGCTCAATATCTGTGCAGTTGACCGCATCATTTCGGTATTTAAAAATAAAGTTTACCAAAAGACAGAGCATCCAATCATGCCAAGCATAGAAGATTTGGATGTTGTATTCACCTCAAACCAACTGCATGAAAACATTCGTGGCTCAAATTATTACGCCAATGAAATCAACCAAAATGCAAGCTAGGAGATTAATCATGACAATTAATACCATTATCCTAAAACTTAAACAACTAAAACTTAGCCATGCTGCCAACTATTATGAGGCACACTATCTGGCACCAAGCAATCCACAGATAAGCACGACAAAGCTGATTGAAGGTATGCTTGAACATGAAATCAATGGTCGGCACAATAATCACATCAATAAATGGCAGTATCGCCAAGGTTAAACAAAAATACTGCAAGGTGGATTTGTTAATCATTGATAACTTTGGCATTGGTGAATTACTACCGCAGATATGTCCTGTGTTGCTTGATATTATTGATAAGCAATCCAGCGTTGGCGGTTTGCTGATTACTAGCCAATACCCTGTCGCAGCTTGGCATGGACTATTTCCTGAAGCAACCATTGCTGACGCTGTGCTTGATCGCATCATTCACCGAGCATACCCGCTTGCACTGGCAGGCGAATCTATGCGGAAGAAATTAGTGCACACAATAAATTAACACTACAATAATCATCGAGACTCAGCTAAAATGACCAGCATTCACCGGAATGACTGGTCATTTTAAATTGGAATTGGTGTCCATTTTAGACTGGAATAGATGGTCAGGAGGGTGTGGATTTTGCAAATATCTACAATCTTTTTCATCACTTAATCTCCTTGATGCTATCAAAATCAATGATAGATTTATCGGGGTGAGTATAGGGATTTTCTTTAACAAAATTAATTTGCTTAACGCCACCTGGCATGACTTTACCTGTTTTACCATCATGCATTGTGCCTGCGATGCCTTCACGAATACCGACACCTGCTTGTACTTCAAATTCTACAACATAAAATTTGTTTAGTGAACCATCTTTGGCAATATTGGATTTAAAAGATTCGGTTACTGCCAAACGCTGACGCATATCAGCAATAGAGCTAATCGCTTCTTGGGTTGCCCAATCGCCTAAAGCTTGTTTGCGTTGGTTTAAGGGTGAATTTTTATATTCGTTTTCCCCATTAACCGCTCATATTGGTCTTTATCAATCACCATTCGCATTCTTTCGGGCTTATCTAGCACCCTGTCTGTTACCAAAGTACCGGGCTTCCATGCTGGATAGCCCGTTGGATGGTATGGTAATTGTCGTCGACTTTCTAATCCCAAATTGGCAGCAACTTGGTCGTCATTTGATTCTTTGTTTTTATCAACCCGTACCAGCCCATCTCTATCGGTTACTTGACCTGCATTGATATTTTCCGCTTTATGGATGACGGGATTTTCTGATGTTGCTGTAAAATCTCTTTAGCTGTATCTTGTGTACTTGCTAGGTATAAATCATTGGCAGCGTAGCTGATGGCAACACCTGTGTTGTGGCAGGTGGTGGGTTGGTGGCAGTGCATTATTTTTATCTCAAGGCATTGAAATTGTTGAGTTTTTGCAAGCTTAATCCAACCTATGTGCTGTGCAAGTTTAAAATTTTCCACAAGTTTATATTCTTGTAGAACCAAAAAGCATCCTTATCTGGAATTTTATCACCAAAATCCCCCTGCTTGGAATCCCAATCACTACCAGTATAGCTTTCAGGACTATAATTAAAATCCAAATGCCTATACAGTTTCTTATCAAAGTCAATATAATATCTAGGCAATCTGGAATTTAAAATTTGCACCAAGGAATAGAGTTCGTTGTTTAATTCTTTATTAAAGCTCTTATATAAATCAACAATGCTTTTATTATTGATGTCATAAAGGAATATTTCCGCCATTGTTTTTGTAGGCAAAATCAAGCACTCTTCCGATTGCAAGTACTGACAAACTGTCTCTTTAGTTAATTTAATAACCCCACCCCTAGACTCTTTCATTGCCTTATTATAATTTACAATATCTATTTTACCCATATCTAGTAGAAGCTTAGCATCTATCTCATGATCCAAATAATAATTGTATCTATAGTCTAAAACCCAGTAACCCACTTCTTTGACCAAGAAATAAGCTATGCTCAGCTCTCCATCCCATAAATCTTGCACAATCTTTTTGTATGGTAGTGGTTTAATCATTTACTCTCTCTCCAAATTCTTTTAGAAATTCTCTTTCACTTAAAATTCTTGTCCTTGATGAGTACTCTTCCAGTAAAGAGTTCCATATTTTTGGAAGTTCTATACTTGTGCCTGGCGTGTTTATATCTGTAATCTTTGGTGCATTAGGGTCGCTATTTGATCTACGCAAATTTGGATTTTGAGGAACAGCTTCTTGCATAATGAAATTATGCAGATCTGAATCCACTTCAAATACAACAACCTGCCCATTTGGTCTTTTTTCGCTCAAATAATATTTAGCATGGTCAGACCCCAGCGTACTCACACACAACTGCCCAGAGCATCCAGTATTGATTTTAATAGTACCATCACCGTTTACAGTTATACGATTCTGACTGGTTTTGTTTCCAGATCCACCACCTTCAACACGAAAGTATGTCTCTGTATTTTTAATTGATTCGGTGCTAGCAGTACTATATCCTTGAGTGCCATTTTGGTCTATGGTATCAAATTTACCAGGGCTATTTACAGGTTTATCAACAATTTTTATTGTTCTAACAACCGAACTGGCAGCTCCACCTACTGGCAGTAAAACACCACTTGCCCCAATCTGTTTTTGAGTTTCATTCCAATCTTTGCCTTGTATATAACCCAAATCCTTATATTTACCCTGAATTCGCAATAGGTTTTCATAATAAGTCTGCATGACCTTATCATCGTACAAACCAACCTCATTGCTTGTTAATGAGCCTTTGGCATACTGAAATATCAACTTTGGATTAGGGATTAGGTTCAGAAAATCTTTTTTTATAGATGCTTCTGCATTGGCTTGATTTGCACCCAACTGTCCCCCAAGCACAAAATCACCATGAGCAACTTGCGGATTTGCTGGCACATACAAAATTTCTATAGCTCGTTGAATTTTTACATCTTCTATTTCATCAAACAACTGTCGCAAATTTATTTTTGGATTGTAGTATTCGTCGCTATTGGCATTAAATGCTTTTCGCTCCTTATCATTCATCTTGCTCCAAATGTATGTTAAGGCACGAGGGGCGGGTGCTCCGCTCTTATACTCACCATCTGTATCGTAAGATTCTAAATTGTAGATATCTGACCAATCTTTTCCCTTATAAGCAGCTGCAACTCGCACCAGTTCCATCTCTGCTTCTTCTTTGCTAAGGTTATATTTCTTTCTAAATTCCTCAACTGTATTTTCATCTAAAATTAATTTAATCTCATCAGGATGCAACTGCCTATTAAACACATCCATATTCACCGCTGTGGCAGTGGCTGAGGTATCTGCACCGATTACAACTCCTGCTGTTAATAATACCAAAGAGGTCAGTTTGCCTGCTGCTGATAAAGCACCTGTTATTGGGTTATTACCTGTGGCGTAGCTTACGGCAGCACCGAGTATAGCATGGGCAAGTAGGTGTTGCGGGCTTTGTTCTTTGGGTCTGTTACCATTGTCTAGTTGGTTTAGGGTTTTGTTTTGTTTAAAGTATTGTCCTATGTGTTTAAGCTACTTGTGGGCTTATTGCTCTTGTGATATCTGTAATCATGTTATTAATTATCTCTTTTTATCGAAACCCCATTATTTTCCAAAAATAATATCAATTCATGAATCAGAATAATATAATCATTAAAGTTGATAATGACAGACCAAATATTGGAGACATTCAATAAGGAAAAATCAAAAAAATCTTTCAGATCATTTTTGGTATAAAAAACCAGCTTTAGCTTATCATCCAAAGATTTGACACCAAACAAATGAAAACTTCCAGCATGTCCTCTAGAAAAACTATATAAACTTAAATCAAATTTAATATTTTCTTCTACTTCATTCCAATTTTCTAAATTCTCTTCCCATTCATCTTCAGAGTTAGCACACCAATTTGGATATCTCTCCATTAACATGAATTTCAATATTTCCACATCTGGTAAATCAAAAACATGCTGATTGCATGGTATGCAATCTATTTTTTTAAAAACATCTTCAAACTCATTATAAAATGATACCAAACCATAATTTGTTGAAAAGAATTTGCCATTTAGATAAATTCCAACAATACCATTAACCTCTTGATCAAGTAACCAGTACTTAACCCTGTCCACATAAATTGCAAAAGTATCAGGATTTCCGAAAATCATAATTTCTTTACCTTTTTGGGATTTAGTCCAAAATGTTTAATAACATTTGGATTACTAAGTGCAACATTTCGCCAAATTGATTCAGCTTGCTGATTTTCATTTTCTACATGAAGCCAATAATTTGTACCGCCTAACTTATTAAAATGTGTTTGAGTGAGGGTTTCACTCATTGCAAAGTACTGTTTGCGTAAGTTTTCACATTGTATGGCATTATAGTTTATTACGCAGACATTGTTTAAATTTTTTTGTTGTTGATCAGATAGTGCTAAATATTTTTGAATTACTTGATCTTTACAAGTCTGATTACGGCAAGCAGCAATCTGTTTTTCCCACTGTGCTATTTGGCTGTGAAGTAAATAATTCCACCTTGTCTGCCCCACATTATTCACAGTGCTTGCTGTGCTGTCGCCTATGGTTGTGCCTAGGGCTGCTGATAGGGCAAGCAAAGCGGTTTGTCTTGTGGTTTCATCAAAGCCTTGTTTTGTAAGGTATTCATCAATCTTTGGAATGGCGTAAGCAGTTGTGCCTGCTGATATTGCTCCTTCGATAGTACCTATGGCTAGAGCAGCAGTTATTGTGTGTAGTGCTATTCGGTAGATGCCGCCTTCTGCCCATTTCTTAGTTTCTGCCAGTTTTTCATCTGTGCTAAGATTGGGGTTGTTAAGTATCTTGGTGATGGCATAATCACCGATTCTTTTTGGGGCTTCTTTACCAAATTCTGTGGTAATTACCACTTGAGCATTTAGCTCTGTTGATTAGTTGGCTTAACTGAACTTTCATACCCATTTAACCAAAACCATCTGTTAAACATCAGATTACAATCTCATGCATACCCCTCTTTCTTCAAATCGAACCCATATATCAATTGTCTCCTGATTGTCAATTTTTTCAAGGCTGATTTGCACATATATTATTTCTTTGCAATATTCTTGTTCGATTTCAGAATAGGATTTATAATATCTAGCATAAATACTTGGATTTAGAGTTTGCAAATTTGTTACCAGCTGCTGATAATTTTTATCTGTGTTTAAAAATCTCTTAAAATAAGCAATATAATTTGTAGATGGCGAATACTTTTCTTCCTCAATAATTTTATCCTCCATGCCCTGCGTAATATCATACATTTCTTGTTTCATTAATAGTTTGAGATCTGGTAGTCGATTGGGTAATTTATCTTTATTAACAGGATTAATAAACCAATAATCTATCTTAACATAAAGAAAAAATAAAAACAAAATAGCTACAAAAACATTAACTAATTTCTGCATACTATCTTCTCTTCTGCAACTTTATAAGCTGCTCATGAGTTAAGGTAATGCCAGTATCAAACATTGTTGTTGCAGAGCCTCCCAGTTGCGGTGTTCCAATACCATATGTATTTATTATCTCACCGTCTGCTGTTCTTGCACCTCCCAAGCACACCCCCAAACACCCTTGAATACCAAAAGATCTACCATTAATAGCTTTATCAATCTGATCCGCTGTTTTTCTACCACCTTGCACACTCCCAAAATTAATTGAACCACCGGGTGATGATAAAATATTGGCTAAATTTGAAACATTAAAATCGGGGTGTTGTGAAGCATATACCTTGCCATTTTTATTATTGATAATAATGGTATAACCAGTCAAGCTGGCAGATCCATTGATAATTGTCATGTCATTATATCTTGTATGAAAAAATTCCAAATCAGATATCATGGTGTCAAGCTTACCCCGCAAACCAATCAATTTAAAATACAAATCCCTGTCCCCATCAGAAATCTCCCATGCATATATTCTTTGTGCTTCAAGATACATTTCATTATTATTCTCAACCCCAACTCTCCCCACTTCAGCAGCACTCACACTACCTGCAACATCGCCATCAGTGATGGTATAAGTAGTAAATGCTGTAGCTAGGGTGATGATGTTGGTAATGATGTCTTTTTCATCTTGGGTGAGTTCTTTTGAATCTTTACCAAATAAGAACTTAGATAGGGCAGGGGCAGCAGCTTCACTGCCTACTGCTGATAAAGCACCTGTCATTGGGTTATTGCCTGTGGCATAGCTTGTAGCAGCACCTAATATGGCATGGGCTAACAGGTGCTGTGTTGAACCTTCTTGGTCTTTCTCTTTAAAGTATTGTCCTATTTTGTAAGCAAGTTCTGGGCTTGCTGCTCTTGCCACATCGCCCAGTATACCATTGGCGTTAGGAGCATACAAGGCTGAGGTGATGCCATCAAATAGTCTTAGGTTTTGTTCTATTTTTTGGGCTTTTTCTTCCAGTTCTGTTTTTCTTGGGTCATCATCTGGTAAGTCTTTGGCTTCATTACGGTAGTCTTCTGCTTTTTTGGCGTACTCGCTTCTGATTTTTCGTCTGTTTTGGTCAAAGCTTTGAGTTACCATAAGCTGCAAATCAATCTCTTGCCGTACCTTGTTTTTGTCAAAGTTGTTGCTAATAATGCCATTGATATATTTATTTTCTGTTACATCATCAGTGGTGATGTTGGTGTATAGGTTTTGGCTGTC
>NZ_FTNU01000029.1 GCF_900156515.1 Moraxella cuniculi DSM 21768
GGCGTTTTAATAACAATGACCTTAAATCTCAAATTTCCATTTTAAAACAATTAGTTAAGGGTAGTTTGGGTTGGTTATCTAGGATGGTCCCTAAATTTATTTCACAAGAAGGCTTGGATATTTCGCCATTGTTTCTTGAGTCATGGGGTTATAATGATGACTTAAAAAGATGGGTACCAAATGGTTGTGCAAATCTAGGATAAATGTTGCCAAATTTATGAAAATGGTGTTTTTATTATTTGACAACAATATTTGCTTGATAAACTTTCAAGCAATCCCTAGATGGCCTTGTGTGGCATGGTACAAATATCCAAGGAGAATTGCCCAATCAAGTGTGCCATGTATTGACGCATGATTAAATATGCAAATTAACCAACCACCTGTGGTGTGCCAAAAATCTTATCGCCAGCATCGCCAAGGCCGGGAATGATGTAGCCGTCTTCATTTAAATGGCTATCAAGGGCGGCGGTATAGATTTTCACATCGGGGTGGGCGACATTGACGCAACGCACCCCCTCTGGGGCGGCAACCAGCACCAGTGCTTTGATATTGGTGCAGCCGTGTTTTTTTAGCATATCAATGGTTGCAACCATACTGCCACCTGTGGCAAGCATTGGGTCAAGAATGAGTGCAGGGCGTTTGTCAATGTCATTAACAAATTTCTCAAAAAACGGCACAGGCTCAAGCGTTTGTTCGTCTCGCTGTAGACCAACGACCGAAATTTTGGCGGTGGGCAACAAGTCCAGCACGCCATCTAGCATGCCCAATCCTGCACGCAAAATTGGCACCAGCGTTACGGTTTTTCCCTTGATTTGTTCACCAGTAATTTCGCCACACCAGCCCTGCATGGCGAAGCGTTCTATCTGAAAATCACGACTCGCCTCATACGCCATCAGTCGCCCCAGCTCTTTGGTGAGGGTGCGAAATTTATAAGTACTACAGTCTTTTTCTCGCATCAGTGATAGTTTGTGGCGTACCAGTGGGTGGTTGATAATGTGGATATTGAGTGAATCTGTCATACATTTTACCTTAATTTATTTTATAAAAATAATAAACATAAATGACCAAAATCATCAGCGGTCATCAACAGCTACTAATGATAGCAATTTTCTTGGCAAATTGCACTCTTGCCGATAAGTTTCTTGCGATTTGTTTTGCTCGTTTTGCTGATTTTTCACGGGTTAAACAACACTTGTGCCAATTTGACAAATTATTGCCAAAATCTTGATAATGATAAGTGCCACAAAGCTATTTATCGATTGACTTAGTTGTCCAAAGTTGGTTAAATATGCACGCTGATGACCACCAGTTGTTATCAGAATAACCATCAATATTGATTAAATATTAATCAATTTCATAGCTGGGCGATGATAAGATTGTACCATGACTGACCAAAATTTCTCCTTGATGACCAACGAGCCAACGACCGATACAGCAATCATTGAGCAAATGCGCGCTTTGATTGATTTGCTCAAAAAACACAACCATGCGTATTATGTGATGGATGCACCGACCATCACCGATGGCGAGTATGACAAGTTGCGTGAGCAGCTGATGGCACTTGAGATGACGCACCCAGCATTGGTGCAGTCAGACAGTCCGATTCAGACGGTTGGTGGAGAGCCGTTGCCGTTTTTTACTCAGGTGGCACACGATGTACCGATGTTGTCGCTTGGCAATGTCTTTGACAAAACGGATTTGGCGAATTTTTTGCGGCGAGCCAATGAGCGTGCTGGTGTCCATATTGATGAGTATGAGATGGAGCTAAAACTTGATGGTTTGGCGGTTTCGCTGAAATATCATCATGGCAGGTTTGTGCAAGCGGTAACGCGTGGCGATGGGCGAGTGGGCGAGGATATTACGCACAATGTTAGAACCATTGCCAATTTGCCACAAGTTTTGGCGGGGTGTGAGCAGCTTGAGTGGCTGGAGGTTCGTGGCGAGGTATTGATGCCAAAGGCAGGGTTTGAGAGGCTTAATCGAGACAGTCTGGCTCGTGGCGAGAAAACTTTTGCCAATCCAAGAAACGCAGCAGCAGGTTCATTGCGTCAGCTCAATCCTGCCATTGCTGCCGCACGACCGCTGGCTTTTTTTGCCTATTCGGTCAATCAAGGGCTGCCAGATGGCATCAAGACACAATCGGCGGCTTTGCAGTGGTTGGGCGAACTGGGCTTTCAGACTGCACCTTTTGCAACTGCGACCACTCTTGATGGCATTGAGGATTATTATCATCAGATTATCAAAACACGCAGCAGCTTGCCGTTTGAGATTGATGGCTTGGTTGTTAAGGTCAATTCACTGTCATTGCAGGAAAAACTGGGTTTTTTGAGCCGAGAACCTCGCTGGGCTACGGCGTATAAATTCCCTGCCGAGATTGTGCCAACACGACTGATTCATGTTGAATGGCAGGTTGGACGCACAGGCACATTGACACCTGTGGGCAAACTTGAGCCTGTCAATGTCGGTGGCGTAATGGTGAGCAATGTTACTTTGCATAATTTTGGCGAAATTGGACGGCTGGGGATAAAAATTGGCGATATGGTCAATGTCCATCGGGCAGGAGATGTTATTCCCAAAGTATCAGGCGTGATTGTTGAGTTGCGACCAAGCGATGCCAAAGACATTACCCTGCCGACACACTGTCCTGTTTGTAGCTCACCTGTGGCTTTGCCTGAGGGTGAGGCATTGGCTCGTTGCACAGGTGGGCTGTATTGTGCCGCTCAGCAGCAGGAGGCTTTGATTCATTTTGTGGCACGCCGTGCGATGGATATTGACGGTTTGGGCGGTCAGTGGCTGGTGAAATTTTGGCAAATGGGGCTGATTAAAACCGTGGCGGATATTTATCAGCTGCATCAGCACAAAGAGCATCTGATGACGCTTGAGGGTTTGGGCGAAAAATCAGTTGCCAATATGCTCACCGCCATCGAAAAATCCAAAAGCACCACTTTGCCTCGTTTTATTTTTGCACTGGGCATTCGTGGCGTGGGCGAGAGTACAGCACAGGCACTGGCAAGCCAATTCGGCACTTTGCAGGCAATTTGTGATGCTACATTGGCACAGTTGCAAGCAGTGCCTGATATTGGCGAAATCACCGCACAGTCAATTTATGATTTTTTCCGTGCTAAGCACAACATGGCAGTGGTGCAGGCATTGATTGATGCTGGCGTTCATTGGGCGACGATGACAGCTTCTGATAGCGATAGTTTGCCACTGACTGGCGAGACTTGGGTGATAACAGGTACGCTACATCAGATGGGGCGTGATGAGGCAAAAGATAAGCTGATGGCATTGGGGGCAAAGGTTGCTGGCAGTGTTTCTGCCAAGACCACACGCTTGCTGGCTGGCGAAAAAGCAGGCAGTAAACTTGACAAAGCGATGGCATTGGGCATTACTGTGGTATCCGAAGAGCAATTTTTGGCATTGCTTAATGATTATAGCTAATTTTATAATGAAAAAATAATTAATAGTTGAGCATGGTGATGGATTTATTTGCAGACCTAAGCCATGCCTGCCGAGTGCTGCATTTTGCAATCGACAGTTTGCCGTCATGTTGCCAACCAATAACCGCCAAAAATGACTTGTCAATATTGATAGATACACCCACCAATCGAGTAATTTTGGAAGAAATAGATGAATAGTCCAGAGATAAGTCGCAACAACCAGAGCTTGCCAGTGTTTGGGCTTTTGGTGGGGTGTGTGCTATTTGGCATGGGCAGTTTGATTGTTGTCCATGTGTCGGTGGGTTCTTATGCCATGGCATTTTGGCGGTTGTTGGTGTCATCGCTGATATTTGGTTGTTTGATGGTGGTTTTTCGCCAGCATTTCCCTAGGTCAAGGCGAGCGATCGGCTTTGCGTTGCTGTCAGGGGCGGCATTGGGTCTGGATTTGGCATTGTGGCACGAAAGTATTCATGCTGTCGGCCCTGGGATTTCAACCTTGCTAAACAGCTTGCAGATATTCTTTTTGGCACTGATTGGTGTGTTGTTTTATTCAGAAAAACAAAGCATGGTTCGGATTATCAGCTTAGTACTGGCGGTTTTTGGCATCGGATTGATTGCCAGCCCTGAATTCGCCAGCAATATGCAAGCGGGATTTGGCTTTGTGGCAGGTATTGCCTCTGGAGCGTGCTTGGCATTGTCCATGACTTGGGTCAGGCAAGCACATCGATACGAAACGGTGGCGATTTTGCCATTGATGACTTTGGTGGCAATCGGTGGCATGATGATATTGTTGCCACTGATGCTATGGCTTGATGGCGGTCGGATATTGCCCAGTTCACTGACCGAGATTGGTTGGATTGTGATTTATGGTGCCATCATGCAGTGTTTGGCATGGGGTGTGATTGCTTATAGTATCCCAAAATTAAGTTTGACACTGACGGGTTTGTTATTATTGTCCGAGCCAGTGGCTGCATTATTGCTTGATTATTTTTGGCTGGGCAAGGCAATTGACAGCGTGCAGTGGCTGGGGGCGTGCTTGACGCTTGTTGCTATTTATTTGGGATCAATCAACAGAAAAAACGCATAGCCAGCAGCTGATGATTGCTTGGGTGATTTTTGGTTCATAAGTTTAGTTTTTATTAACAATTTCAATTGGCAAAACCAACCCTTGTGCAAAGCTATCGGCGATGACATAATCATGCTTTTCGGCGACGATTGCTGGGGTGGTTTGGATAATTAGAGCAGGATTTGCACCATCTTGAAAAGTATGACCCAGATAGTTACCACCTAGCTGATCAATGATTTTTCCCAGTGCTTCAGGACTTGCCATGGATAGCATCATGGCGTACTGTGCTTGCTTGGCAGTGATATTAAAGTTGTTAGCATAATTAAGCACAGGCTGGCTATCAACGCCAAAAGGATATTGAAAATTATCAGCATCAACCTGTACTGTTTTGCTGTCAATAACTGCCCAATTTAGTCGCAGCTTGCCATCATCGGTGGTGATGAGTTTATTGGTTGTATCATCACTTTCACTGCTGGATTGTTTGGTTTTATTTAACAAATCATCGGCATTATGCGAATTGTTGTCGGCAGTTTGTTGGCTCTGCTCACTGGTGTCAATGATGGCAAGATTTTTTGCTGTTTGTGTATCTTGGCAGCCAGCAAATATCAAGCTGGCAATCATCAAGCCAATACGACCGATATAAAGTGTGTGGTTGTTTGTCAAATTCATTACCATCAGCTCTTTGTTGGTTGGTTTGGGCAGGTGGTGTTTTGTATTTTGTCTGCTTTACTTGCTCTGTCAAAATTGATGCTTAAACCCACGCTGCTTGTCGCGGGCGAAATCTCGCTCTTTGAGCGTGGCTCGTTTGTCGTGCAGCTTTTTGCCTTTGGCAAGGGCGATTTGGCATTTGACACGGCCATTTTTCCAGTAGCATGACAAGGCGACAACAGCATGGCCTTTTTGGTGTACCATGCCAAATAATTTATCAATCTCACGGCGATTAAGCAGCAGTTTGCGTGTGCGAATATTGTCAGGATTGACATGGGTTGAGCTGGTCAGCAGTGGCTGAATGTGCGAACCAAATAAAAACGCCTCGCCATTTTTAAAGATAACATAGCTTTCGGTGATTGACATTTTGCCAGCACGGATTGATTTGACCTCCCAGCCTTCAAGCACCAATCCTGCCTCAAAAGTTTCCTCAATAAAAAATTCATGCCGTGCCTTTTTGTTGGCACAGATTTGATTGTCAGGTTTTTTTGCCATCGATTGTCCTGCTTGCGTTGGTTGCCGCAGTTGCCATGGTTTGGTGGTGGCGTTGGCGACTATTTATAAATTTGCTGCCAATTATAGCAAAGATAATAAATTCTGTGCAATCATACAAGGCGGCTTTTGTGAAGGTTGATTTTGTTGCAAACTGTTTTTGAGGTTGCGTGCGTGTGCCATAATTTGCTAATATGCTTATGATTAATAATACTTGAGGAAAAGTTATGCTAAACAGCCAGCCAACCATCGAAACCTTGCTCAACCACCGTTCTATTCGCAAATACACAGGCGAGCCAATTTCAGAAGAGATGCTAAGTGCCGTGCTTGAGGCAGGGCGTGCAGTATCGACATCAAGTTTTTTGCAGGCTTGTAGTATTATCCGTGTAACGGACAAGGCTAAGCGTACTGCATTGCGACAAATTTCTTGCGACCTAAGCCAAGCACAATATGAGCAGGCGTTGGCAGAAGGTAAGCGACTGGGTCATGCCTATGTTGAAGATTGTGCCGAATATTTGGTATTTTGTATGGACAGCCATCGCCATAATCAGCTTGCCAAAGTGCAAACCGACTGGACAGAGGTGATGATTATTGGGGCGATTGATGCAGCATTAATGGCACAAAATGTACTGGCAGCTGCTGAGAGTTTGGGTTTGGGCGGCGTGTATATTGGCAGTTTGCGTAATGATATTGCCAGAGCCAGCGAAGTGCTAGGTTTGCCTAAGCATGTTGTGCCATTATTTGGCTTATGCCTTGGGCACCCTGACATGAGCTCAAAAATTAACCAATCGCAGCGTCCTCGACTGCCGCTGGATATTTTGGTATCAACTGACACTTATCAGGTGGCAGATGAGAACAAACTTGAAAAATATAATGAAGTGGTGCGAGAATACTACCAAGGGCGTGGTTTGGATTTGGACTGGCGAGCCCAAATCGCCGCAACTTTTGGTGCAGAGGTGCGTCCATTTATGCTGGAATTTTTACAAAAACAGGGATTTTGCAAGCGTTAAATCATTCAAAGCGTCAATTGGGCAGGCATAATTGACGCATCGCCATTTTTAATTTTGGTTTAAAAATTCCCCAAAATTTGCTACCATAGGCGTTTTGATTTTAATTTTGCTTTTACACCCAGCAGGCATAACAATGATTGCTCAAGCACACAAGACCAAAGTTTTATATCCAGGTACTTTTGATCCGATAACCAATGGACATATTGATTTGGTCAAGCGTGCTTTGCGGCTGTTTGATGAAGTGGTGATTGCTGTGGCGTTTGCTCACCACAAAAAACCGCTTTTTGATTTTGACGAACGCATTGACTTGGTGCAGGCATATTTTGCCGACAATCCGCGTGTTGTGGTCGTTGGTTTTGAAGGTTTGCTGGTGGATTTTGCACGCAAACAAGGAGCGACAGCGGTCTTAAGAGGCTTGCGTGCGGTGAGTGATTTTGAGTACGAATTTGGACTTGCCAATATGAATCGTAGCCTTGATGATGAGTTTGAGGCGGTATTTTTGACGCCATCGCAAGAATATTCTTTTGTTTCATCAACCTTGGTGCGAGAAGTGGCAAAATTAGGTGGCGATGTCAGCAAATTTGTCCCCGAGTCGGTGCAGCTGGCTTTTCAGAATAAATTTGCCACAGCTTAAGAGGTGCGATAATGGCACTAAAAATTACCGAAGAATGTATTAATTGTGATGTTTGTGAGCCTGTTTGCCCGAATGAAGCGATTTTTGCAGGGGAGGATATTTATGTCATCAATCCTGACCTGTGCACCGAATGCGTTGGGCATTATCAAACGCCACAGTGCGTGGACATTTGCCCTGTTGATTGCATTCCCAAAGACCCAAATTACCCAGAAACCCAAGAGCAATTGTTGGCAAAATATCAAAAACTTACCGCCGATGCTTAAATTATGCTATAATAAATTCGGCAGACCAGACAATCGCTGTTTAAGCAATTGCTTAAAGGGAGGAAAGTCCGGGCTACATAGGGCGATGTGCTAGCTAACGGCTAGGGGGCGTAAGCCTACGACAAGTGCAACAGAGAATAGACCGCCCGACCACTCAACCGAATTTTTTGCTGATTGATTATCGGGTCTTAAAAATTTCGGTTGAGTGGTTGGGTAAGGGTGAAACGGTGGGGTAAGAGCCCACCGCATGACTGGCAACAGTTCATGGCAAGGTAAACTCCACATGTAGCAAGACCAAATAGGAACTCAATGGGTGGCCCGCTCAGAGTTCGGGTAGGTTGCTTGAGCGTGTCGGCGACGGCACGCCTAGATGAATGATTGTCCACGACAGAACCCGGCTTATCGGTTTGCCAAAAATTTTTCAAATTTTCTATTGACAGGACATAAATTTGTGCTAGAATATGCCTCCTGTAACGGCGATGTAGCTCAGCTGGTTAGAGCGCACGACTCATAATCGTGAGGTCAAGAGTTCAAGTCTCTTCATCGCCACCAATTATTAGATTAAATTTCAAAAAATGCTTGACATCGAAATTTAATACTGTATAATTGAATGCTCATAGGGTTTGAAATTTTTTATTCAAAAAATAAAAAACCCCTTGACAAACAATTAAAAGCGTATATAATACGCAACTCATTGAACAACTGGACGACAGTGTTCAACAACTATTTAAAATCCAAACTAA
>NZ_FTNU01000014.1 GCF_900156515.1 Moraxella cuniculi DSM 21768
GAAGTGATGCCACTGGCTGTGGGTAGAACAATGGGTTGTAGTGATTTATCGGCGGATTTGTCGGCTAAGATGGTTGTTGGGGTGTTGGCGTGGGCTGACTGTAAAGCCACAAATACTGCAAAGGATAAAGCGGTTACTTTGCCCATCATGCCTTTTATTGACGGCTTGTTACCAGCACTGACACTGTTACAAGACACACCACGAGCATATTCACAAACCGCCATCCAAGTCTGTGTGGATTTATTAAAGACGGTTTTATAAATATGGTTCACGGTTCAAATCTCTGACAGATAAAAACAATGGTGATATGATTGTAACATTTTAGTATAATGAATACCACTCTATTTTCAGCAGTAAGATTATTTAAATTTCTAGCATATTCATTCTTATAAAACCTATGCTATTGAATAACCATGTCCTTTGTCATACCTTGTGGCACGGGAGGATTGCTTAATTTTTGCACCTCTGGATTGGTGACACCTTTACTTTCTTGAGATTTTCTGCCAGCTTTTCTAGCCTTATCCAACACTTTTTCAGCTTCATCTTTGCTTTTAAAAGCCTTGCTAAGAATTTTGCCTCCAGCCATATTGATGCCAGCCATGCTTTCATCAATAAATACAATACTCAAAAAGCTAAAGAATATCAAAAACTTACCATTCAAACACTGCTGGACATTTTTCTTAGCGTAGGCATGTTCAATCACCTTTTATCTTTTTGTAATAAATAATTTTTTCTATACTCTTTAATAGATAATCCATTAGCACCACCAGAGTAATCTGGGTCTATTATTTGAATTTTATCATATTGCCATAAACATATTGGGCATATATCAAATTCTTCATCTTGATGAAATTTTGTTTGATTACAACACGGACATAAAAATTCACCATCGTTAATAAATGTTATCTTATTGAGCATTCCAATATTTCTCCTTATCTTTTGGCTTAAACATTGTCTTAATACTGTCATTTTTATCTTTGATAACAAAAGTATTCGTAGATGGTTGATAAAAAAGAACATCCCCATCAGATCTAGTTTTTGTTAAGGTTCCAGTAGGTGGATTTTCCACAAAATCTCTTGCAAATCTATCATAGTCATTCTGAGATCTTAATTCAAGAAATTCACTTTTGTGTTTATTCCAATGAGGAGCCTATTTTTGCAGAATATCAAATGCCATGGGGCAATCCGAGATTTCCAGTTGAGATATCAAAGTTGCCATCAGGATTTGTTTTCTAACCAAATACAGCCATTGGACTTCCCACCCTACGCCAGCCACTCACATAAAATCAGGGGTGGTAAGTGTCGCCATCGCTGAGATGGTTGGCAATTGGCTGATAAATAAGGTCGCCGTTAAACCATTCATCAGGATTGTCCAAGATTCTACCCTTGCCTACTTTTCGCATAATTAACTTATATATAGAAATTAATTTTAAATTCTATAGCAAGTTTTCCTAAAATTCTATAACGATTAATATTTTTGCTAATGTATTTTATAGAAGCTATAAGGTGCAGGTGATGATATAGGTGTTTATTAAAATGATAAAAAGAAACTGTCTAAATAAATGATGCTATTTCTAACCAAATCTGCAAAAAGCACTGGCTGGCAAATTTTCTTATAGGTAAGAAACTGAGAAGTTTGCAAAGTTTAAAATAAAACTTCCCACAAATAACCAACAGTCCGATTATCGCTTTATACAAACGCTTATTTCTGCTGTACAAAGTTGGTGATAAAGATATAATGCGTTAGCCGATAATCAAATCACCGCCACAAAGAAAACCATTAAAAGTTAATGAAAATCAATGGGTTATCTTTTCAATCTTATTATAAGACAGTCCTAGCATCAACCAAATCTCAAAAAAAATAATAGAATAATCCCACAAAAAATAATAAAATAACTTCCATATATAAAAAGGAAAACCGATGGATTTAAATAACCTCCGCCTATTTGTGGCGATTGTGCAGACAGGCAGCCTTTCTGCCGCCAGTGAGAAATTGGGCGTGCCGATTGCCACCATCAGCCGCCGTTTGGGCGAGCTGGAACAAGCGTTAAACACGCAACTGCTTGACCGTTCCAAAAAAGGGGCAAAGCCGACAATGGCTGGGCAGCAGCTTTATGAGCAGGTTTATTTGAGCATTGACCAGCTCGCCCAAGCGGAAAATCTGTTTCAGTCTGCACGGTTGAGTGGCGTATTGCGGATTTCAACCTTTTCGGGGTTCAGCCCTTTGTGGGATAAAATCGCCCTGTTTCAGGCACGCTATCCTGATGTGCAGGTGCATTGCCAAATCACCGACCGTGTGGTGGATTTGATTGAGGACGGCATTGATATTGCGGTGCGGTTTGGACAGTTGCAAACCGAAAATGTGATTGCCAAAAAATTCGGCGAAGTCGGCACGAAAATTGTCGCCCACCCTGATTTGTTGGCAAAAGTCGGCACGCCCAAACGCCCCGAAGACTTGGCAAATCTGCCTTGCGTGGCGTGGGCAAAAAACGGACAGCGTGAATTTCATTGGCAATTTGCCGAACAAGCGGTCAAAATTCAGCCCATTTTTACCTCCAACGACAGTTACACTCTCGCCCATTTTGCCAAAAAAGGCTTGGCGTTTTGTTTGCTGTCTGACCACTTTGCCGATCAGCTCATCGCCGAACACGGCTTGGCAGAAGTGCTGACAGATTTCGCCAAACCCGCCTACCCTGTGCATTTGCTGTATTTATCGCAACGCCACCCGTCTAGCTTGGTCAAGGCGTTTTTGGCGATTTGTGAGGAAACACAAGCGGTCTGATTTTTTAAAATTTTGTAAATCGTGCCGTTTGTTATATTTCCCCAATAACGAAATAATTTAATTATCTAAATGATTTCTGAGCAAGGTAGTAATTTCTTGTCCTTCAAACTGCGTTTCAAAGACAACTTTGGTTTGCTGTGATATTTCGCTAAACAATTTTTGAGCGTGTTTGATTTTTTGATTTTCTTCCTTACGTAAAGCATTTGAATCTTCTACATTTTTGCTTTCCAAAATCAAATTTAGCGTTTCACCTGCTGATGTTTTTACAATATAAGCAAAATCAGGTGAGTAAGTTTCACGTCCTGCTACAGGAATTTTGATGGAATTTTTGGGAATTTTGGTAAACACCACGACTTCTTGCACTTGATTATCTATCATATTGCTATGTTCTAATTCGCTATCAAAAAAGACACTTTCAAATAAAAATTCAGCTAAGGGTGTAGCATCATCAAATTGCGCCCCCAAATCAGCTGCATTCACTTCCGTTAAGGCATTGCCTTTTTGATCGGTGAATTTGGTTGGGTGAATACTACCGCCCACACGATGATAGCCCACTTCAAACTCATTAAACGAATTTAATAATAACCAACGATCAAAACCTGCGTGAATCATTTTAATCGTTCGCTCATTCAAAAATTTGGTAATATCCAACTTTTCTTCTTCACGCATCGCAAAAAAGGCTTGGTGCAATGTATTCATCTGAATAAAAGTTTCTTGCGACAATTTTAACAAGAATTTACGATAATTCAGTGTGTTCATTGGTTCAAAAAGTTCATCGTAAATACTTTCGCTTTTTACTGTTGTTAATAAATCATTATTGACGTAAATTTCATTTTTTACCGTGCGGATACCTGTGAGTGTAAATTTATCTGCATTATCACGCAAATATTGTTTAAATAAGTTTAAAAACTCATCTTCGCCATCAATTTTATATTGCAAAATAGCTTTTTGATTGATGGTCTCCCACAAAGCTTTGAGTTCATCATATTTGCCGACACGCATTTTTACTTTTTGGGTTTTGTCGCTGGCAGGTTTAATTTTGCCATTTTTCAAGCAATCAACCTTGAATGCCTTGGGAAATAATTTTTGAGTTTTGCTAAATCCATTTGCCAAAAAATCATCATTATCATCGGTCAAATCTGCCAATTTACTGCGTATGCTTTTCTTAGTTTCATCAGGATAAGCTGCCTGAATTTTCTCAATCAATTCATCGTTTAATGTTGTGAAAATCATTGGCTTACTTACCACACTATTCACTTCCTTGGTCAGAGTTTCGACAAAATCTTTTTCACTGCTATCGACAAAATAATTCAAGAAAAATGCGTGATCTTTAACCCGTGCCATATATTCATTCACAGGCAAACGCAACCCTCGTCCCACTTCCTGTAATTTACTGGTTTCGCTACCACTGGAACGCAATTTACAAATTTGAAATACATTGGGATTATCCCAACCTTCACGCAGCGTCCATTTGGAAAAAATAAATCGGCGTGGATTGTTTAGTGATAATAACGCTTCTTTATCGTGCAAAATTTCAGTGATTTCTTGCTCAATTTTTTCGTCTTTATCACTATTGTCTTGCGAAAAATAACCGCCGTGCGTATTGGCGATATTATTTAATGCCGTTTGCCAATATTGGCATAAAAATCCATCATTTTCATTTTTCAAGCAATTTTCCAATTCAGCTTTTACCATTTGTTCAAATACTTTTTTTAAGCTGTCTGAAAGCTGATTCTGCTCATCACGATAACCTTGAATATCATCAATAAAAAATAGCGTAAGCGGTTTAATTCGCCCGCCTTGTCGTGTAAGTAATTGTTTTTCCAATTGAAAATGTTGTTTAATGGCTTGACGCATCATTTTATCGCGTACTGTATCACTGTAAGAATAAGGGTTGAGCGTATCGCCTTTTTTCATTTCAATGCCATTGCTTAATAACAACTTGGTTTTATTCATTTCTGCAACAAATAAGTCTGAAATGGCGTGATGAATGCGATTTAAATAATCATTTTTGCTTAACCTAAATTCTTGCTTGTTTAAAACAAAAGTAGCTTCTTTGCCGTCCAATTCAATCAGTTTAATCCGTTCACCGTTATCACCGTCAATCTCTTCGGTAAAGGCGCGAATGCCTTTGACCAAATCATCATTAAATGCATCAATGGCGGTTAAGCGATAAACCAAATTTTCAAATTGATTATTAAAAGTTGCCCCATAACGCAAAATAAATTGAGCATTAAATTTTAATAAATTTTCCCAAGTGGTTTTTTCTGTAGGGAATTTATGTGGTTCGTCCACAATCACAAAAGGATTTACCGAGGCTAATGCCTCAAACGGCACATTATATTTATCTTTAATTAAGCAACTACCATCATTGTTTTTATCTTTACCTGCCATTGTGTCCGAGTTAATCATACCTGCGTTAATTAGCAGAATATGGATTTTCTGCGTATCTTCTGCTTCTACAAAACGCACAATTTCAGATGGCATAAATGATTTTTTCGCTTTGCTTTTCTGGCTTTCTACCACATACAGGCTGATTTCTTTATTACCATACCGTCCCGAAAAATCTTTGCGGAAATGTTCAGTCAGAGAGGAACTTGCCAAAAAATTTTTCGTGCCAGCTTTAATGGAAAGGGTTGGCACCACCACAATAAACTTAAACACGCCAAGCAAGCGGTTTAATTCAAACATTGTTTTGGTGTAGGTGTAAGTTTTACCCGTCCCTGTTTCCATTGAAATGTCAATGATATTACTGCCTGAAAGAGGGGCATCACCTATGCCATTAGCCTGTTGGATTTTGCGTAAATTATCTGCTTTTAGATTATCTGAAAGTTTAATAATCGGATTTTCATCAAGGTTGCCTTGATTGGAATTTGCACGATCAAAAACAGACAAAACCGATTCAATTGCACGCTCTTGGTGTGGTAAATTTTTTTCGTAAGTAAAGCCTGCCATTTTAATATCTCGCTAAAACACTTAAATTATTCAACCCTTTTTTATTGGCATAGGTTTTCACTGCTTGGGCTAATTCTTTTTGCATTGCACTGTCCATATTTTTTCCAAATAAAACAATGCGTTCAGGCACAAAATCTGTGTCATTATCCAAGCGATCAATCAAGGCTATAATATGTTCTGATGAGAAACCGCTTGCCAACAAATACAAATGCCCTCGGCAGAAATAAGCGGTATAGCCCGCTAAATCAAGGGGTTGCACTTTTTCAGATAGCATTGAGCCGTCATATACACGCCAAGTGGTTAAAAGCGTGTGTAATTGTTCATCACTGAGCATTGCATTAACGCTATCGGGTAAATCGGGTTGAATGGGGTCAAAATCCTCATTATGGGCGATTTGAAAGTTTGGTTCTGTTTGGTAAATTTTAAAACCAAAATCACCGCTTGCATTGGGGAAATCTTGACAGATCTTGTGGGCTGATTTTTCAATACGGGCTTTGGTAATATCAAAAATCGTTTCATAACCTGCTTTAAATGCCTCTGATTTTTTATCAGTTTTTTCTGGCAACTGCACGCAAATAAATTTTCGATTGCCTCCATCTTCGGCATTGAGTTGCATTACCGCGTGGGCGGTTGTACCGCTGCCTGCAAAGAAGTCCAAAACCAAATCATTACTAGAAGTTGCTATTTTAATAAAATCTTTCAACAACTCTAATGGTTTTGGGTTTTGAAATACTTTTTCATCATCAAATAAATCTTTGATAATAGCTGTTCCATTACCACTACTATATTGTGGCTTATAGAATAATGTTTTTGGTTTTTTAGATGGTAAATCACCTAATGATGGTCTTTGTTTTTTGTATAATGAAATATTTCCATTATTTCTTGAAACAATAATATCATCATTTTTACTCATGAATTTATTTTTACTCCAACGCCACGACATTTCTTGATTATTTGTAATAGGTAAAATATTAATTAATTTTCCGTAATTATTTATAGGTTCCTCATCATCTTCTGTTACAAATATATTGTTATTATCATCAATAAACACTGGGAAAAATAAATTTGGTCTTTTTTCTCTTGGTGCATTTGTTCCTGTTGCTTTTAAATTTGCACCTTGTTTATAAAATCCTTTTTTATCCTTCTTCCACTCATTTAAACTTTCTTCATCAATAGAAAATTCATTCAAAATTAATATTTCTTTATTTTTTGAATATACCAAAGTATATTCATGTGTACCTGCAAAACCAAATTCATCATTATTGCCTTTTAAGTTCATAATAGTGGGCAATTCCGCAACAAAATTCTCTTCCCCAAATACTTCATCACACAAAATTTTCAACTGTGCCTGTTCATTATCATCAATACTAATAAAAATCACGCCATCTTCACGCAATAATTCACGGGCGATATACAAACGCGGATACATAAAGGTCAGCCACGCACTGTGGGAATTGGATTTTTTAGCGGTAAATTCCAGCACACGCTTAGCCTCGTCCAAATCCATACCGCCTAATTCAGCGAGCTGTTCAGGGGTAAATTTACGGTCATCTTGATAGACAAAACCGTCCGAACCCGTGTTATACGGCGGATCAATGTAAATCATCTTGATTTGGTTTTTGTAGGCGTTTTTTAGGTGTTTCAGCACTTCCAAATTATCGCCTTTGATGAGCAAATTTTCGCTATTGGCGTTTTGAGGCAGACTGTTGTGTGCGGTATCTTCAGCAAGCAAAGTTGCAGGCGGTGCGTCTTTTAATACTTTGGCATAAGATTTGCCGAGCCAATTTAAGCTGTAACTTTCCTTTTGGGTGGCAATGCCATCTGAATGCACAATTTCTGCCATTTTGTCAGGCAAAAATGCACCGTGTTTGTCAAAACAGTTCGGGAAATACTGTTTTAAAAGGGCAATTTGTGGATTTTCAGGCTGTGCGTTTGATGAAAACAAGATTTCTTGGGTAAGATTATTCATTGCTTACCCCCTTGTTTTTCTTGTAAATTATTTAAATTGGGAGTATAATCTGATTGATTGATTGATTGATTGATTGATTGATTGATTGATTGATTGATTGATTGATTGATTGATTGATTGATTGATTGATTGATTTACCATAACTATATCCTTAATATCAATAAATAAACAGGTTTGTCTAGTTAAAATCCCCAATTTTGCACAGTCTATTTGACCGCGTGCCAAAACAGACAACGAATTCTAGCAAATTTGCAAAAAATTCTCAACCAAACCTGTCATCTTTCGTGTATAAGCAGCCAACTAACCCACCTGCGTGATGATTTCTGCTGTTTTTGCCAAGCCTGTTTGGCGAATGGTTGGCGTTGTCATCGCCTGCGTGATGGCATCAGCAGTGCTAAAAATTTGCACCTGTGATTTGGCACGCGTAACCGCCGTGTAGAATAACTCTTTGGACAAAAGCCGTGCATTATTCTCATCAAACACCACCGCCACCTGCTGCCATTCTGAACCTTGTGATTTATGCACCGTGATGGCATAGGCAGTCGTTACCACCGCATCGCTGATGAGCTGTGCTGGCACTGCACGCAGCGACTCTCCCTCAAAATACACCGTCAAGCCCGTGCGTGCGTACAAACAAATACCAACATCACCATTAAACAAGCCAAACTCATACAAATTCTTATTAATCATCACCACACACCCATGATACCAATCAGACAAAGAGGCGGGCATTTTTTGGTATTTTTTGTGAATTTTGGTTAAATATTCATTAATTTTTTCATCACCAAAATCCCCTTTGTGAGCGGCACACAAGATACGATATTTATTCAAAATATTAAATAAATTATTAATAAATTCTGGTATTGTATCATCGGATAATTTTGCAAACTCAAAGCGAGAAGCATAAGTTGCCGCAAAAAAATCCTGATAAGGCTGTGCCAGCTGCTCATAGCACGATGACGGCTCAACAAAAGCCTCAATGTCGGTATATGCCACATCATGACAGGCTTGGTGCAACTGGGTAAATGCCAAAAATGCCTTGTTGTCATACGATTGCTGATTGATAAGCGTTGCCAATCTACCAACGCCAGACTTGCCATCAAATCGCCTTGACTCGTCCAAATGCACGCGCAAATCGCCCAAGCTGTCAATACGGCATAAATCCGCCAGTACCGCACCAGCATCAACCGCCGCCAACTGATTGGCATCGCCCAGCAAAATCACACGACACCCTGTAGCAATGGCAGCAAAAAGCTGACTGGCCAGCTCCACGCCCAGCATTGATGCCTCATCGATGATAATCATGTCCTGTGGCAGTGGATTATCAGCATGATGCCTAGCCTGACCATTGGTGCCGATACCGAGCAGACGGTGAATGGTTTTTGGCTCTGGCAATTGCAATTCCACATCATCAGGCATGGCTGCTTGTAATGACTCACCCATTCGCTGTGCCGCCTTGCCTGTTGGTGCTACCAAAGACAGCCTGACAGGCACTTGCTGCCTAGCCAGTGCGATGACAATCTGTGCCACCGTGAATGTCTTGCCCGTACCCGGCCCCCCTGTGATGATGCCAAATGCCTGATTGCCAATCATCGCCATCGCTGCACGCTGCTTATCATTAATACCGTCAGGTATGTCCAGCGAAAACTGTGGCACATTCGCCCCAGCCAGTCGGATAATATGTCTCATCAGCAGCATCTCTGCCTGATAAGCACGATGCGTCCATAGCCACAAAATCTCGTGCTGATACACATAGTCAATCGGTGGCTGTAAGTACAATAACGCCACCGATGTCGTTTGTTGTGCTTTGATAATATCAGCAAAAAAAAGATTAGATTGCAAAGTTTTGACCAAATCTGGCAAGCTTCGGATTTTATTCATCACAAAAAACGCACGCAAGAGCAGCTCAAACACTGCCAACAGATGGCTAATCTGTGCATGATTGTGGGTGTTTTTGTTCAAACTTGCCATATAGCGATGCTTAAGTCTAGCAATCAATACCGACCAGTCGGTCTTTGATTCTGAATGACTGGCATTTTGTATGGTGCAGAATATATCGGCAAAATCCACCACCTCGCCTGCTGCCTGCTGTAGCGTGTCAAGCACAGGGCTTAGGCAGGTAATTTGCCACTTTGGCAGATGATTTGCCAACGCAAATTTATCATCAGATGAAACGCCAAGCACCATCACCGTATGCCCATCATTAATCAGCAAAAACAACGCATATTGCAGCAGATGATACAGAACTTCTGCCGATTTTGGCAAATCGGTCGCCCCATCTAGCATATTTTTTGATTCATACCATTGGCGATTATCAGCAACTCGCTGGCTAACATAATTCCCAATGGCGGTGGTGTATATGGTCATGATTTATTCCATTATAAAATACGGTCAAGCTCAATAATCAGCTCAAGCGGTGGTTGCCACAACAAGCGTCCTGCCACTGTATCGTGCGGATAAATGCCACGCAAAAACACATATTCCACACCCCCCAAATAGCGTGCCTCGTTGCCATCATAATCAGCGATGCGAACTTTTAATAAACGATGCAGAGCAACCTGATAAATCGCCGCCTGTAGCCAATAACCCGCCCGATTCATTGCCTGCTCAAGATTGGCACTGGTGTAATCATCAATGCCATCGCCCAGATAGTTTGATTTATAATCCACCACATAAAACTTGCCTGCCGACTCATATACCAAGTCAATCTCGCCACGCAAATAACGGTAGCATACATCGGTATAATCATCATCAAGCAATATCAAACTTTTGTCGCTATATTTGGCAAAAACTTCATTTATCAAAGCAACAGAAAATTGCTCGCCAAGTCCCATCACAAAGCCCAGCTCTCGCAGCTGCTGAACTCTGGCAAGCTCTGCCAATGCCGTATGCGAAGCGGCAAACTTCGCCCAAGCAATATCATAAAGCCACGCAACCAACTGCCGATGTTCACAGTAAGCTGTGGCATCCTCATTGGGCTGTAGATATTTTTCTGGCAAACCAAGCCGCCTGCCCTGCTCTGCCACCACCGCTGCGATTCGCTCATACGCCACCGCCATATCTATCACGCCCATCTCGTCCGTTGGCAGATATTGCAATACTTTGTGCAAAAATTCACCTGCCACCGCCCCTTTGATAAAATCAGCACGAATCTCGGTACCGTCCGTCAGTGCCTCATCGGTCATCAACTCACCAAGCCTATCACTGTGCCTATCATCAGGTGCCAACTGCTGACTATCCAGCCTAGTGATTAATGCCGTAAAGCTGGTTTTATGCTCGGCGATAAAGGTATTTTTGTGCATTATCTGCGACCATGGCACATAAGCCTTGGGTTCTAGCTTGTCAATGTGCTGCTCATACCGTGTGTCAAGCAGTGGCACATCCTCCATCTTAATCCAGCCAACCTGCCCATCAAGGCGACAAGCCAAGCTAAGTGCCTTATCATTGGTATTTTCAAGCCACTGAAAAATCGGTCTTTGTGCCAATTTTGTCGCTGCGTGTGCATCTGTCGCCACCACATACAGCTGCTCGGACGCTCGGGTGAGAGCCACATAACCAAGCCGTCTTTTTTCGTCAATTTGTTCTTTGTCGTCAAGTTTGGCATAATAATTATCATCGCCATGCTTATTTGCCGTCGCTGACAGACGACGCTGATACTGCTCATCACTATATGCATAAAGTTGTAACGGCACTCTACTGTTCAATCCCCTATCCAGACCCAGCACATACACGATGGCAAACTCAAGCCCCTTGGATTTATGCACAGTCATCAAATGCACACCAGACTCGCCCAGCAAATTACTGCGTTTATTGTCCTCATTTGCCTCTTTGTGCATCTGTTGATGATACCATTTGATAAACACAAGCGGATTGATTGCAACACTCTCATTGCCACACAGCTCAACCACCCGTTCCAAATCTGCCAAATATCGCTCACCCAGACCAGCTGCCGATAGCCACAGCGATGGATTGGCTTGTGATGATTGTGATGCAATATCAATTGGTGTATGTTGCAAAGCATAGCCCAACGCACTTGCCAATCCTGATTTTTGCCACTTATCCCAAATGCGTCTAAGATAACTTGCCAGCTTGATTTTGGCAGTTGTATGTGTGGTAGATTTGTCATCTGACAGTATCGCCATCGCCTCATCCAGCGTCAAGCCAACAATGTCAGACACCAGCCAATTGGCAAGATATTCTTGACGATTTTGATACACAACCGCTTGCAACAATGCCAAAACATCGGCAGCCGCTTGGGTTGTAAAGACATTTTCATCTCTTGGGCTGACGCAATTAATACCCAATTGCGTCAAAGCCTGAGCGATGGGCATCAGAGCCGCTGTGGTATAAGACAACACAGCAATATCACTAGGGTTAATGGCACGACCCGAGATGGTATGCTGGCTTTGTAATATATAGTTAATGTGAGCGGCGATGGCATAATCTTGATAAGACCGCTTATCTTCACTGACATGATTAAAATGCAAAATGCTGACGGGCGTACTGCCAAGCACGGCATCGCTTTTGGTATTTTGCCAGCTTAATGCTTGCGTTTGCTGGTGAGCGTTGATCGTACGATAAAAAATACCCTCACCCAGATTGGCATGATTTTCCACGCCTACGCCGCCATTATCAACAAACCATGTGTTAAGTGCCGAGATTAATTTGGCATTTGAGCGGCGATTAACATCAAGCACCAAAGACTGATTAATCAGCGGTTCACCACTGGTTGATTTGCCAAAATTCTTGATAAAATTATAATTGGCAACATCACCGCCACGGAACCGATAAATCGCCTGCTTGGGGTCGCCAACCAACAACAAAAAACCACGAGGCAACTTCGGTTTATCACCACCTACCTGCTGATAACGATGAAGATTTTTTTGATAATTGAGCAGTTCGTCCAGATAAATCAGACGAATCAATTCCGCCTGCAAACCATTAATATCTTGCGATTCATCAATCAGTGCCACAGGATAATGATGACGGATATGGCGTGCCAACGCAGGGTTGTTTTTTAATGCCGCATTAAGTCGCACCATCTGCAAGGTAAATGTCGTCTGCCCGACACTTTCCATCAAGCCTGCAATATTATCACGAACCTTATTAATGATATTTATCGCAATAACAGCCTGATGCTGCTTAACACAATTGTCAAGAAACTCAGCAAAACCACACAGCTGCTGCAAACGCTCCAGCGGCAACTGCAAAAATGCCTGCACCTGCTGATCGCTTGCTTTTTTTGTAAAAATATCCCATTTACCCCTGCCAACTTCTAGGGTTTTTTGTTGAAATTTTTGCTGATTTTCATTGAGATGATGAATAAAATCAACGCCATGCACCCGTGCCAAATCGACCAACTCTGGCAACAAGTTTAACGATTTGGAAAATGTCAATGCCAACTTGATGCCATTTTCCCTGCGATATTCCTGCTGAAAATACGGCTCAAAACCCGAAAAATCAGTCGCCAAAATCTCGTTTAGATGGTCTTGTATCTCCGCCATGCTCGGTGCGTGTGGCGGTGTATCAATCGGCGAACCAAAGAAATTCATCGCCTGATTTGCCATATTGGCAATGCCATCAATATTGCCAAAAAATTTGGGTGAATTTTTCTTAAGTAATTGATAAATTTCAGGATTGTTATTTTTTAGCCTAATTTCTTCGGCACGCAGTCCATCATGCACCAAGGCAAAGACCCTATCACTTGCATCGGTAAGCATCTCAAGATCGCTCTGATGACCAATTTGTGCTGCAAATTCCTTCAGCCATTTTTGGGCAAGACTGTCTAGCGTTCCGACAAATAATTTATCAAGTGTGGTTAATAATAATGAAGTTCTATTGATAACTTCTGCTAAATAATTAATAGGCTGATTAAGAATAAATTGCAACAAATGCACATTGATAGGATCGTCAGAGTCATACCCTGCCAGCCTTGCCTGATTGATAATATCATCAAAAATTTCGGTTTTGTTTTGTAGCCCGAACCATGCTGGCTTTTGTGCTTGCATTGACTGCAGCCAACGCAGCAGAGCATAAAAATCATGCAACCGCTCGCTGATACGCTCCTGCATTTCGGCCGCTGCCGCACGGGTAAAGGTTGTTGCAATAATCCGCTCGGGCGGGTATCGTTTCTCGATTAATAATCGCAAAATAATTCCCGTCAGCGTCCAAGTCTTGCCCGTACCAGCCGAAGCCTCAATCAAATACGCCTCTTCAAGACTACAGTCAATGGCGGCAATGCCTGTGTGATTTTTGGTATTTTGGGACGAGGATAAGCTGGCGTTTGACATGATGATTTCTTGATATGGGGCAAGTGGCGATGATGATACATGATATCATTAAACCTGCCAAAATTGATGAATTATTGTAGCAAATTCCTCAACAAAATTCATCACCAAAGCAAACTAACATCTCATATCCGACAACAGCCCAATTGCAGCAAACGCCTGCCGATAACTCTCCGCTTTATGCTCAAGGCGTAAAGGATAAGCCCGTGATGATGATGGCAGACGGTATAAAGCGATGGGCTTTTGATGGATTATTAAATCCACCGATTGCCCAACTTTTGGCGGTGCTGTAGCATAGGTTTCACATAGAATCTGTGTAGCCTTTTCGCCTGTGGTGATGATACTGGTGCAATTGGGTAATTTTTCCAAAATCGCTGCGATATCCATCGGTGTGATAATTTCAAGAAATTTATCCGAAGCATTGTTGTGCAAGCGTTTGATTTGATAAGCGGTATCACTGATGGCAATACCATAATTTATTAGAAAATCTTCAATATTATCTTGGATAAATGTTTTGTTATGCTTATCAATGAATTTGTCTTGATTGGCAAAAAATACCAAACCCATAATTCGCCAAAAATCATTGTTAAAATTCGGATAATAAAAGTTCATTTTCCAACGCAGCTTTGGTGGCGGAAAACTGCCCAAAATCAGCACCTTGGCATTGGGCGGAATAAATGGGGGTAATGGGTGGGTTTCAATAGTACTCATATTACAAAACCAGTTCTTTTGACAAAAGCAATGTTTACAAATATGGCAATTGATCTGAGCAGAGTTGCATTTTGCCATCAACCAATTCTTTATTTATACAAAAATCCCCATTTGCTAAAAAAGCAAAGTTACCATGATAAAAATCATCACACCTTTTGGTGTAAAATTTAAAAACCACACCTGCTATTTCACCAACAATTCTTTCAATGCAAGCATCGTATCACGCACTTTCATCGCTTCTTCAAATTTTAGCTCTCGTGATAGTGCCTGCATTTGTTTTTCAAGACGAGCAATTTCTTTGGCAAGCAGCTTCGGTGAGTGCAAAATGCTCTCGTCCACACCTTGCAATGCCTTAGATAGAACAATCTGCACCACTTCGGTATTGTCATCATCGCCCGTGTCAATCTTGTCGGTGATTTGACGCGTGGCGGATTTTGGCGTGATGCCATGCTCGGTATTGTAGGCGATTTGCTTGGCTCGGCGGCGTTCGGTTTCTTCCATCGCCTTGTGCATACTTGGCGTAATGCTATCGGCATATAGAATGGCTTTGCCATTGACATGGCGAGCGGCACGCCCAATGGTCTGAATCAGCGACCGCTCCGAGCGTAAAAAACCCTCCTTGTCTGCATCAAAAATCGCCACCAAAGAAACCTCTGGCATATCCAAGCCCTCACGCAACAAGTTAATCCCTACCAGCACATCATGCACACCTGTGCGTAATTCATGGATAATTTTCATCCGTTCAACAGTGTCAATATCACTGTGCAAATAAGCGACTTTGATGCCGTATTCCTTTAAATAACTGGTCAAATCCTCCGCCATGCGTTTGGTCAAAACCGTAATCAGCACCCGCTCATCTACTGCTTTTCGGGCATTAATTTCGCCCAGCACATCATCTACCTGCGTCAATACAGGGCGTATCTCCAGCACAGGATCGACAAGCCCTGTTGGCCGCACCACCTGCTCTACCACTTGTTCGCTGTTTTCGAGTTCATACTGGGCAGGCGTTGCCGATACATAGATGGTAGAAGGAGCGATACGCTCCCATTCGGCAAATTTCATCGGACGATTGTCCAATGCAGATGGCAAACGAAAGCCATAATTTACCAGCGTCTCTTTGCGACTTCTGTCACCCTTGTACATCGCTCCAATCTGTGGCACAGTAACATGGCTTTCGTCAATAAACAACAAAGCGTCAGGCGGAATGTAGTCAAACAAAGTTGGCGGTGCCTCGCCTGCAGGTCTGCCCGACAGATGACGAGAATAATTCTCAATACCGTTACAATAGCCCAACTGCTGAATCATTTCCAAATCATGCTGAGTGCGTTCTTTGATACGCTGTGCCTCTATCAATTTGTCATGACTGCGAAAATATTCCAATCGCTCGGCAAGCTCTGCCTTGATGGTCTCGGAGGCTGCCATGAGTTTGTCTTTTGGGGTAACATAGTGCGATTTTGGATAAATGGTAATGCGTGGCACAGATTTGATGGTTTTTCCTGTCAAAGGGTCAAACCAAGTGATTTTCTCCACTTCGTCATCAAACATCGCCACACGCACCGCAAGGCTTTCGCTCTCGGCAGGATAAATATCCAAAGTCTCGCCACGAATGCGGTAAGTACCTCGCCCAAAATCCAGCTCATTGCGTTCATATTGCAGCTCCACCAACCGCTTAATAATGGCGGTACGATCCACTTTATCACCCACCACCAGATGCAGCAGCATTTTTAGGTAGCTTTCGGGGTCGCCCAAGCCATAAATTGCCGATACCGATGCAATAATAATCGCATCACGCCGCTCAAGCAACGCACGAGTAGCAGACAATCGCATCTGGTCAATATGATCGTTAATCGCACTGTCTTTTTCGATAAAAGTATCACTGGCTGGCACATAGGCTTCTGGCTGATAATAGTCATAATAGCTGACAAAATACTCCACGGCATTATGCGGAAAAAACGCCTTAAACTCGCCATACAGCTGAGCTGCCAAAGTTTTGTTATGAGCCATGATAATCGCAGGTCGTCCGCACTCGGCGATGACCTTTGCCATTGTGTAGGTCTTGCCAGAGCCAGTAACCCCAAGCAATAACTGACCATGCATACCCTGCTCCACCCCCCGAACAAGGCTTGCGATGGCAGTCGGCTGATCACCCGATGGCTCAAACTCCGTTACCATCTGAAATGCCTGACTGCCGATTTGTGTGCCTGATACATTTACCCCTGTTAATTGAGCTTCGTCTTGTAGCTGTTTGGCAAGCTGATTGGTCTGGATTTGGCTGCGTGTGGCTGGCTGTCTCATGGTCGCTCCTGTGGCTATTATCTTATCTATATAGGGTCTTGATAAGAATTTTAAACCACAATATGACAAATCTATCAAAGCAATGCCTGATATTTGGACAATAAACAAACACTTACCCGTTTGGCACCGCTACCAGCCAAGCCATCAGTAAATCATTGCGTGTTGCGTTGTCTTAGTCCAAAAAACATGCTAAACTAGCCAAAAGTTTATTTAAAAATAACATCGAGTATTTATCATGAAAACAACGCACAAAAACCTACTGGTCGCCATGACTGTCAGCACCTTGGCCATCAGTGGCTGTACCAGTATCGGCAAAATGCTGGATAAAAAACCAGAAACCATTGCAACTGCCGAAAAAAGCGATGCCGCCTATTATCAAGAAGCCACCACTGCACTTGATAAGGGCTATAACCGAGAAGCCATCGATGCCCTCAACAATATTCGCACCTTTTACCCCACAGGACGATATGCCGAACAAGCCTTGCTTGACTTGATTTATGCACAATATCAAGCCAATGATTTTGAGGCGGTAACTGCCAGCACTGCTGAATTTATCCGCCTATATCCGACCAGCCAGTCGGTAGATTATGCCCTGTATGTACAAGGCGTAACCAACATGGGTGGTGCCCCAAAAGCCTCACGCTTATTCAATCTAGACCAAGCACAGCGTGATACCACTTATTTGCGTTTGGCATTTCAGGATTTTCAAAATTTACTTAACAATTATCCAAACAGTGCCTATGCTGGTGATGCTGCCCAACGCATGATTGCTATTTATAATGAATTTGCCGAAAATGAACTGGTTGCTGCACGCTGGTATGTCAAGCGAGATGCACTGGTTGCTGCCGCCAACCGTGCCAAATGGGTGTTTCAATACTACCCAACTTCAACTGGTGTGCCAGAAGCAATTGCAATCTTGGCATATGCCAATGACAATCTTGGCTTGACAGAAACCGCCAACCAATACAAAACCTTGTTAAAAATCAATTATCCAGAATACCTAAACCAAGATGGCTCGGTGCGTTTGAGCGATACGCAAGCAAAAACTCGCGGTCAAAAACTACTCTCTGCTGTCAGCTTTGGCAAGCTGGGTCGAGCAAACAATAAAACAGACGGCTATCAAGGTCAATACAATGGGCAAACTCGTACGCAAGTGATTGAGCAAGCAAATAGCTTGACCCTACCAAATCGCAACAATCAATAATTAACCAGCACTTAACAATCACCCAACCGATTGTTAAGTGCCAATTTTGGTATCATCAAAGCGACAAGGCGTACCACAACAAAGACAACCATGCAAATACCAGAGACACTTCTTGAGCAGCTAAACAGCCAAGCAGATTTGGTCGGCATGATTGGCAAACATACCACCTTAAAGCCAGCAGGTCGTGAATTTAAGGGGTGTTGCCCTTTTCATGGCGAAAAAACCCCTTCTTTTTATGTCAATCCCGAGACCAATTTATACTACTGCTTTGGTTGTCATGCCAAAGGCAATGCCATTGGTTTTTTAAAGGATTTTGAACGATTTAGCTTTATTGAAGCGGTAACATATCTGTCCGAACAAACAGGCATTGAGCTGCCAAAAGACGATAATTATCAAAAAAAACTAAAATATAAAAAAATAATAAAAAGCGAAGGTGCAAAGCCTTATCCTGCAGCTCATCACCATTTTGACGATACCAGTCTACAGGATAGCAATCACAAACCGACTGTTATAGCGACAGATTGGCAGCCTAATCAGCCCCCTGCCCAAGAACAAGCACAGGGTGATTTATACAGCCTACTTGACAGTATTTGTCAGTATTATCAATTTATGCTACACAGCACTCCAGCTGCCAAGCAGTATTTTCTTGACCGAGGGTTAAGCGAGCAGACCATTACTGCCTTTGGCTTGGGCTATGCACCAGAAGGCTGGCAACATCTTGAGCAGGTTTTTCCCCAAGACCTTGAGGGCTTGCAGATACTGGGTCTGGTGCGTCAATCCAAGACCGATGGACGCACATTTGACCTATTAAGGCATCGCGTTATTTTTCCCATCAGAGACAATCAGGGTCGGGTGATTGGTTTTGCAGGTCGTAGTTTGGGCGATGAAATGCCAAAGTACATCAACTCCAGCGAGTCGCCTGTGTTTCAAAAACAGCACATTTTATATGGGCTTTATGAAGCTCGCAAGCAAAAAGCCAGTGATTATTTGGTCGTTGAGGGATACATGGATGTCATCAGCTTGTACCAAGCTGGTATCTATGGGGCGGTTGCTCCAATGGGAACGGCAGTCAATCAAAAACAAATCGAACGACTGCTACGCTACAATCCCAAATTGACCCTGTGCTTTGATGGTGATAATGCAGGTCAGCGTGCTGCATGGCGAACGCTTGAGGTGGCAGCTCCCATCTTGTATGATGACAAAGAACTGCGTTTTTTAATCCTGCCAGACAATCACGACCCTGACACTTATATTCAGGCACATGGTGCAGAAGCCATGCGTCAAGCCATTGACAAGGCACTTAGCTTATCGGCATACCTATACAGCGTCTTGGCGAGCCAGTACGATCTGACACGCCCTGAATCAAAGGCTCATGCCATGGCGGCACTACGTGAATTGACCGAGCAACTCCCCAAAGGCTCAAGCCTAAAATGGTGGCTTAGCAGTGATATCTACCAAAAAATCAAAGCACTGGGCAATAACCGCTATCCAAGCTCCACGGTTGATGTGATTGATTATACGCACGATGCCACAGATACCATCAGCGAGATAGGGTTGTACCTGCTGCACAACCCAGCCCTGCTCACGCCCGACCCTTTGGCATATATCATCACAAACTCTGGTATGGATACAGCCCATCTGGCACTGTCGGAGCGGCTGACAAATCAAGCAATCACACCACCAGAACTGCCCTCTTGGCAAAATCTTGCCAGCCCAATGCTGAGCGAAATCATCGCCACCATACAAGCCCTACCTGACGAGCTGGTTTATGATGATACAGTTGATGCCAATCAGCGAGCTTACTTCATTATCGCTGCCATGAGTGATGAAACCAAGCAACAACTGACCACGCATTGGCAGCATTTCACCCAAACCAAAATCACCCAAAAAGTGCAAGATAACAGGCCGCTATTTTTTGAGATTTTATGTAATGCGATTCAAGATTGGCTAAAAAATGAACAGCAAAAAAATAGCCGCAGCCTGCTTTTGAGTGAAATCTATAAACGCCGCCTGCAAGCACTAAACCACTGGGACGCCCTGCACAACAAAGCACCTTTGGCAGAGATTTTGACAAAATAACCAGTCGCCAAACCCTACGGAGCTACTCTGGCATGATGCGGTTTTGGCATGAATGCAATAGGCAGGATTAAGACTGGCTTGATGGGCATTTTACTGGCACATTCATGGCAAAAAAGCAAAAGTTACAAACGCCCACAAGCAAGTCAGTAAGTCTATGGCGATACTTTGGCGGATTGGCTTGGCTGGCATACAATCACACCATCTTGACCAACAGGCTCTTGATTGAGTGATTTGCAATAATTCATCTGCCGAGACTGATGTGCCAAAAACCCTGCAACAAAGCTCATTATGCACAACGAAAGCACCAATATCTTGGTAGCCACACGGCGTATTAAGGTATTGCTGCTTGATTGTATAACTGGTTGATTATTGGTAGACATGGTTTAATTGATTCATTGCACAATATGATTATAATGGCTCACCCGCCAGCTCTTTGGCACGCACAAAGGCTGCTCTTTGCTCACAGCGGACAAGCCATGCTTGGATATTTGGATGGTTGCTGGTTATTTTATTGGCAAGTTTGGCACCGTATACCGCCAAATACATCTGAATATCCGCTGCACTAAACCGCTCCGCCAGCCACGGTTGTTTATCAAGCGTTGTCTCTATCATTGCAAGTGCTTTGGTGATATTTTTTGCCAAAACTGCATGATTGATGGCGGTGGTGAATTTTTTTGCCACAGGCTTGACAAACCATGGGGATTTTTTGACAGATTTTCGTAAAATCAGCCCCATCACCAACGGTGGCATCAGCGTTCCTTCGGCAAAATGCAACCAATACACATAATCACGCCACAGCTTAGCCTCACTGGGGCGAAATTGCATTTTTGTATCATAATTTGTTAGTAAATATTCAATAATTGCTGCCGACTCTGCCATGCTCTGCTCACCGACTGCTAAGGTGTCATCAAGCAAAATCGGAGCTTTGCCCATTGGGTGAATCTCGGTCAATGACTCAGGTGCCAGCAAAGTTTTGCTGTCTCTATCTATGGTGTGCAGCTGATAATCTATCGGATAATGCAGTTTTAATTCCTCAAGCAGCCACACAACGCGAAACGATCGAGAATTTTTCAAATGGTATAAATGCAACATACACACCGCCCTAACGCCAGTTAAGCTGAGTAGCAACACTGGCAGTTTGCCCAATAAACAAGCCCAAACATCATCAGCTTGGGTTTGTCCAGTTATTCCACCGCAGTCTCATTATCAGATGGTTCAATGCTCTCATCGGCAGATTCTTCATCTTCATGCTCAACACAAGCCATGCCGACAAGCACCTCTTCGTCCATGATGCGAATCAGCTTCACGCCTTGTGCGTTGCGTCCAGCGATTGCGATTTGAGCCACAGGCGTACGCACCAATGTACCTTTATCAGAGATTAAGATAACATCTTCCTCACCTGTTACCGCCACCGCCTTGACCAGCTGACCGTTGCGTTCAGAAGTTTTGATAGCAATCACACCCTTGCCGCCACGGCCTTTGGTTGGATAATCTTCAATCGCTGTGCGTTTGCCAAAACCGTTTTCACAAGCACACAAAATCTCACCTGATGCTGGCACCACCACCAACGATACCACACGGCTAACGGCAAAACCATCATCGGCGTCATCGGTATCGTCATCGATAGGCTCTTCATCATCAACACCTGCCAGCAGGTTCACACGCATACCACGCACACCTTTGGCGATACGGCTCATGGTGCGAATGCTGTTTTCTTTAAAGCGGATTGCTTTACCTTCATTGCTAAACAGCATAATTTCTTGTTCGCCATCAGTAATTGCCACACCGATAAGCGTATCACCTTCTGCCAAATCAATGGCACGCAAACCATTGGCACGCAAATTGGCAAATTGCGATAATGCCACTCGTTTTACTGTGCCTGATGCTGTTGCAAAAAATACAAAACTTTGTTCGTCTTTTAAATCCGCCACAGGCAAAATCGCCGTTACCGACTCTTCTGGCTCTAGGTTGATAAGATTAACCAAAGGACGGCCTTTTGAGCCACGACTTGCCAACGGAATCTCAAACCCACGCAAGCCAAACACACGCCCTGTATTGGTAAAGCACATGATATGTGCATGGGTGCTGGTAACTAACAAATGCTCAATCACATCGTCTTCTTTCATGGCGGTTGCCGAACGACCTTTGCCACCTCGTTTTTGGGCTTGGTAATCGCTGATCGGTTGCGTTTTGGCATAGCCTGTGCGAGAGACTGTCAGCACGACGGTTTGTTCAGGGATTAAATCCTCTCGGTTAAAATCATGGCGAGCATCAACAATGTCTGTTCTGCGTTCATCGCCAAACTCATCGCGAATCTCAACAAGCTCGCCACGCACCACACCCATCAGCACTTCAAAATCATTCAAAATGCGATTAAGACGAGCAATTTCGCCCAAAATCTCTTGGTATTCACCAGTTAATTTGTCTTGCTCCAAGCCAGTTAGGCGATGCAGCTGCATATCCAAGATGGCATTTACCTGATCTGGCGACAAACGATAGCGTGTCTTACCATCAATCAAGCCGTACGGTGCATTCAAATCCTCACCGTCAATAATCTCGGGTCGGATTGAGTCCGCACCAGCCGCCTCAAGCATCGCCACCACCCCAGCAGACTGCCAAGTGCGAGCCAACAAATTATCCCGTGCCTGACTGCGGTTGGCAGAGTTTTTGATAAGCTCCAAAACTTCATCAATGTTCGCCAAAGCAATCGCCAGCCCTTCTAGCAAATGACCACGCACCAAGGCTTTGTTTAGCTCAAAAATCGTGCGGCGTGTTACCACCTCTTGACGATGACGGATAAATGCCGCCACCAAATCTTTTAGCGTCATCAACTTAGGCTGACCATTATCCAGTGCCACCATGTTGATACTAAAGCTGGTTTCAAGTGGTGTCTGGCTAAATAGATTGTTTACCATCACTTCAGCATTTTCGCCACGGCGTAAATCAATCGCAACACGCACGCCCTCTTTGTCAGACTCATCACGAATCTCGGTAATACCCTCAATCTTTTTGGCATTCACCAAATCAGCGATATGCTTGATAAGATTTGCTTTATTGACTTGGTAGGGAATTTCGGTAAAAACAATGCGTTCACGGTCTTTATTGGCACCGCTTTCACCCATCGGTTCAATATGATAACGACCACGAATATGCAAACGACCCTTACCTGTGCGATACGCATCAACAATGCCACTTCTGCCATAGATAATACCGCCCGTCGGAAAATCTGGGCCCGAGATATGCGTAATCAGCTCATCGGTTGAGATATTTGGGTTGTCTGCATAAGCAAGGCAGGCGTTTAGCACCTCTGTTAGGTTGTGCGGTGCCATGTTGGTTGCCATACCAACGGCAATCCCTGCTGCACCATTGACCAGCAAATTGGGAATCCGTGCAGGCAACACACTTGGCATTTTCATCGAGCCATCGTAGTTATCCTCCCAATCCACCGTATCCTTATCAAGGTCAGCAAGCATCTTGTGCGTGAGTTTCTGCATTTTCATTTCGGTATAACGCATTGCTGCTGGTGGGTCGCCGTCCATTGAGCCAAAGTTACCCTGACCATTGACCAGCATATACCGCAAACTAAAATCCTGTGCCATACGCACGATGGCATCATACACAGCGGTATCACCATGTGGGTGATATTTACCGATAACATCGCCCACCACACGGGCAGATTTTAGGTATTTTTTATTGTAGTCATTGCCCAGCTCATGCATGGCGTACAAAATGCGGCGATGCACAGGCTTTAGACCATCACGCACATCGGGCAAAGCACGCGAGACGATGACGCTCATTGCATAGTCCAGATATGACCGCTTTAATTCATCGACAATGCCAATGGGGCTGACCGAATCACTCATAAAAAATCCTTGTCAAAAATGCAATAATCAGCAAATCTGCCACCAAGTTCAGTTTTGCAAATCATCACTTATCAAGATTGTTCATTAACAAAATAACGCATTATTTTAGCACAAAATGGGCAAATTTTGTATCAAAATCGATGCAGTTTGTGCCGTTTGCCAACAACATTATAGAAATTTGCACAAAGTTTGTACAATTCATTGACAAAATAAGCAAACCTATGCCGAATAGACATCAGGCATGGTTGATTTGTTTATGATAAATAATATCGCGAAGATTATTTTGGTGCTTTGGCGGATTTTGTTGCACTTTTGAGCATCTGCTCATGGGTGATGATGGTTGCCTGATTTGGGGTGCGTAATGACGGCTGATGATTATGCTCATAGGCAGAAAGTGCCATGCACTGTGCCACCTGCTCGGGACTTAATGGGCGTTTTTTCTTAAAATTAAGTAGCGATAAGCTATTTTTTAGGGCATTTACGCCCATTTTGGCAGCATTTTTTAGTGCAAAAGCCTGCTTGGCTTGGGTTAGTCCACTTAAGCGAAAAATTGCCAAAGTGTCAAAACTTAAGGTGCGTAAATAATATTCCACATCGGCCTTGGCAATCAGCTCGTCATTTTGGTTGGGTGCATCGGTGCCATCTTTTGACAAAAAATAAAACTGCGTTACGCCCTTTTTTTTGCACGCTTTGGCAAATTCTAGATTATAAAGAACATTCACCTGATAAAATTCATCAGAGCTTGCCACCTGTGTATGCGACACCCCAAGACAACTAAAAGCATCCGTATCAGCACCAATTGCCATCGCCTCAATGGTGGTTGCCAATGAACGAAAATCCGCCACATGATACACTTGCATATTAGCACTGATGGCACGAGGCTGCGTGCGGGTAATCAAAATCACCGTTTCGTATAACACCGCCAACTGCTGTGCCAATGCCTGTCCGACACGCCCAGAGCTACCAATCAAAATTGCCTTTGTTTTCATCAATGCCGCTTTCCTTTTTGTTTGGCACTTGACCCAATATTTGTCAATAAGACCAATAAAAACTAATATTTTAGCACAGATTTTTGTGAAAATAAGCACAACACTGCCAATTTGTAAAAATTTTACGCATTTATCAAGAAAATTTGCACGATGGCTCAATTTATATATTGAGAGTTGTGCAAGATTTTGGTAAGATATGTTGTTAATTGTCCAAGCCGTACGCTATCCTCAAGCGTATTGCACCCACTTTTTTATTTTAATACTTAAACTTTTAAGGATTTATCATGGCAAACTCTGCACAAGCTCGTAAGCGTGCTCGTCAAAACACCAAGCGTCGCCAACACAACGCTTCTCAGCGTTCGATGGTGCGTACTTTTATCAAACGCGTTAATGCTGCCATCGAGGCAAAATCATACGAATTGGCAACCGAAGCCTACAACAAAGCTGTGCCAGTTATCGATCGCATGGCTGACAAAGGCATCATTCACAAAAACAAAGCTGCTCGCCATAAGAGCCGCCTAAATGCTGCCATCAAAGCACTAAAGGGCTAATTTGACCCATACAAGAACCCAAGTTTATCGCTTGGGTTCTTTTTTGTGATACGCCGATATACAACAGATTATTTTTAGAAAATATTAATAATCGCTGTGTATAATGAATAAATCATGGCGTGCTAATTATTCAAAAGAGCAGACAATATTGTCTGCAAGGCAGTGCGTTTATAGTAGCAAATTACGCCACAATTTTGGCTTGATAACAAGGATTGCAATGAGTATTAAAGTTTTGATTGCTGACGATCATGATTTGGTGCGTATGGGCATTGCTCGCATGCTAGATGACGACCCTGATATTGAGGTGGTCGGCGAGGCGGCCGATGGCGACAGTGCTGTGCTACAAGTTCGCAAAATACCCATTGATGTGGTGCTGCTTGATGTCAATATGCCCAATATTGATGGCATTGAAGCAACTCGCCGCATCAAGCAATTTGATGCCAATATTAAAATTTTGGCAATCTCTGGCATCTCCTCCCAGCCCTATCCGTCCATGCTATTAAAGGCAGGTGTCAATGGCTACATTACCAAAGGCACGCCACTTGACGAAATGATTCGTGCCATCAAAAAGGTTCATGCAGGCTCGCGTTATTTTAGCCACGATGTTGCCGAACAACTGGCTGAAGTGGTATTGGGCGAACAAAGCCACTCCCCTTTTGATACACTCTCCGAACGAGAAAAGCAGGTAGCGATGATGGTGGTAAATTGTCAAAGCACTCAGCAGATTGCCGATCAGTTATTTGTCAGTGCCAAAACTGTCAATACTTACCGCTATCGTATTTTTGAAAAGCTCGGTGTTGATAGCGATGTTAAGCTTACGCATCTTGCCATACGGCATGGCTTGGTGCAGGCTCAATGAGCTTAAGTCAAATCACCACGCCAATGCCACTTGTGCATTTTGCAATCTGTCATTGGCAAACAAGGCTATCGATTACTGATTACTCGCTTTGGCTTGCTCCATGAGATTTAGGCTAAGCTGCAACCACTCATCGCCAGCTTCATCACTTATAACAGGCTCAAATGACACATCTGGCACAACGCCGATTTTGTCAATCTTGCCACCTTTTGGTGTTAAATAGCGTGCCGTGGTCAGCTTAATGCCTTGATTGCGTCCAATTGGCACGATTGATTGCACCGAGCCTTTGCCATAACTGGTCTCACCGACAATTAACGCCCTGCCATGTGTCTGCAAACTGCTCGATAGCACTTCGGCTGCTGATGCCGAATAGCGGTTTTGTAGAATAATCACAGGCATGGATTCCAAAATTGGCGACCCTTGCGTCTCCAGCACACGCTCAATGCCTGTGCGATTTTGCACTTGGGTTACGACCTTTTTTCGCATGAATAATGATGCCACCTCCACCGCAGCATCAAGCACCCCGCCAGGGTTATTACGCAAATCAATTACCACGCCTTGTATCGGTGTGCTAATCAATTGCAAGCGATCAACAATCTCTTGACGCGTGTTATTCTGAAAAACTGGCAATTTGATGATGGCAATGTTGTTTTGGGTCAAAATCTCAATGGTGCTTTTTTGCATTTGGTTGCGTAACAAATTACTGGTCTGCTTTGACCGTCCTGCACGCGAATAAGTAACATCAACACTGGTGCCTGCAATGCCATTTAGCAACTGGATAATATCATTATCACTCTGGGATTGATTGAGTTTAATGTCGCCAATCTGATGCAAATAATCACCCACAGCAATGCCTGCTGCCTTGGCAGGTGAATCGGCAGCAACCTCATCAACCACCCAATGAGCCTCGCTGGGTTTGTATGTGGCTTTTAGACCAACGCCTGCCACATTGCCCGTGGTGAATGAGTTAAGGTTGGCAAATGCCGTCTCATCAAGAAATTCAGCATTGCGATCGATGCCTGTTAGCATACCTCGCATTGCTTGCTGGAATAATAATTCATCATCAACAGGCTCAACATATTCTCGCCGCATCAAATCCACCGCCTGCACAAAGGTTTTGAGCGTCAAAGGGCTGATGGTATTTAGCGGCACACGACCAGCGTGCAAGCCACTGATGCCGTACAGCTGATTTGGCTCGGCATCCAATACCTGCAATGATGATTCTGACTCACCAGAAGCAGTCGGCAAAATCACTGGCGATGAAGCTGTATTTGCACTTGCTGTCATGGCAAATCCCATCGCTACCGCTGTTATCAGTATGGTTGGCTTCATATCAAACAACCCTTTGATTTTATTAATTTTTATAACAACGCCAATTATAGGCACTGATGACAAAGACAATCTGACTTATGAAGTGCGTTCAACAAGCAAGCTCTCGCCAGTCATCTGCTCTGGCTTATCCAGCCCCATCAAGTGCAAGATGGTTGGGGCAACATCGCACAATCTACCACCATCACGCACCGCCAATGGCTTATCACCAACATAAATAAACGGCACAGGCTCAGTAGTGTGCTGTGTATGCACCTGCCCACTTTCATAGTCCTGCATCTGTTCGCAGTTGCCATGATCGGCAGTGATGAGCAAATGACCGCCCGCAGCCCTTACATGCTCAACCACTCTGCCAATACAGCTGTCAACCGCCTCCACGGCTTTTACTGCTGCCTCAAAAACACCCGAATGGCCAACCATATCGCCATTGGCATAATTAATAATCAATACATCGTATTTGCCAGAATCGATGGCTGCTGTTAATTTATCAGTAACCTCAAAAGCACTCATCTCAGGCTTTAGATCATAAGTGGCAACATTGGGGCTATTGACCAAAATCCGCTCTTCGCCCTCATACAGCTCTTCGCGGCCGCCACTAAAGAAAAAGGTAACATGGGCATATTTCTCAGTTTCGGCAATGCGTAGCTGGGTTTTGCCAAGGTTTTGTAGATATTCGCCCAGCGTGTTGCTTAGACTGGTTGGCTCGTAGGCAATGCTGGTTTTTGGGTTATCTGCCAGCTCATCGGAATATTTGGTCAGCATCACAAAAGCCGACAGTTCAGGGTTGATATGACGCACAAATCCTGCAAATGACGGATCAACAAACGCCAAACTCAGCTCTCTTGCCCTATCGGCACGGAAATTCATAAAAATCACGCCGTCATTATCACAAATCACGCCATTATCATCAATGATGGTCGCCTGCACAAACTCATCTGTCTGCTCGGCGGCATAAGCCAAATCAACTGCCTGTAATGCACTTGTGGCGGTACGCACCGCTTTGGCTTCGGTCAATAACTCATAGCACGCCTGCACACGATCCCAGCGTTTATCACGATCCATCGCATAAAAACGACCTATCACACTGGCGATTTTGGCAGTACCGTCAAACTCTGCATTAAGTTCATCAAACGCTGCCTCAATCTGTGTGATGTATTGCTTGGCTGACTGTGGTGGTGTATCACGCCCATCCAAAAAAGCATGCACAAATACCTGCAACGCTCCCTGTGTCAACGCCAACCTTGCTGCTGCCTGAATATGGTCAATGTGTGCATGAACACCGCCATCAGACAACAACCCCAAAATATGCACCGCCCCTTCGTTATCAATTGTGGTATTGATGGCATCGGTCAGTACAGTATTAGCAAAAAATCCACCACTGGCGATATCATTCATAATGCGGGTTGAATCCTGAAACAAGATACGGCCAGCCCCAAGGTTCATATGCCCAACTTCTGAATTGCCAAACTGTCCATCAGGTAAGCCAACATCAAGCCCCGAACCTGAAATCAACCCATGCGGACAGCTGGCTGTCAAAGCGTCCAAATTCGGCGTAGCAGCCGCCAACACAGCATTATCTCTAGGGTCTTCACGATGACCAATGCCGTCCAAAATCATCAGTACATGGGGAATTTTTTTGTCAGTCATGCCACACCTTTTTTGCTAAGGAAAATAAAATCTCTCACCGTCATTGTACCACAATTTTTCAAAACTGACAGCTAACTGCCAGATGCTTTGTTGTGATATTTTGCCCAAATTATCAAATACGCTTGCCAAGTGCTGACAAATTTTATAAAATACCGACCAGTTGGTTTTATTTGCAATTCTGTCAATGATGATGGTAATTTTTATGCTTATTTATTTTTATATATTAATAAATAGTTAGTTTTATATAAATAATAAACCACCATCATGATTGATAAAACAAACCTATAATTTATCACAATCAGCAACACGCCGCCAAACAGTTTAAGGGTAAGATGATGACCGACTTATTGACATTTGACACAGACACAACGCCAAACAACCCCCAGCCCCAAACAAACAAACGCAAAAATAATCCAGAACAGCTGCGACACGCATTGATTATGGCTGCCAAAAATTTGATGGTGCAAGAAGGCATTGGCAATCTGTCAATGCAAAAAGTCGCCGACTTGGCAGGGGTGAGTAAAGGCGGATTATTTCATCATTTTAAGAACAAAGATGACTTACTAATTGCAGTAATTGAGCTTTTTATCGCCCAGCTAAACACCGCCATCATGGCAAAAATCGATGACAATGATGCCAGCAGTGGCAAATTCACCAAAGCCTATCTGCAAGTTGCATTCACCGATGAGACAATCGGCATTGGCAGCGACTGGTCAGGTCTGATTCGTGCCATCAGTGCTGACGCTCTACTACAGACAAAGTGGCAGGCATGGTTATCGCAAAAACAGCGACAGTTTGCCGCAACAGATGGTGAACCAAGGCATATCGCCATTGGCTACGCCATTGACGGTGCTTGGCTTGACAACAACAAAGCCCACGACAAACAGCACCTTATTACCATCTATCATGAGCTACTTGGGCTACTCTAACCAAGTCCACACCAGTCGCCACGCCCAGCGAAGCCTAGCCAGACAGCGGCACGGTACACAGCACAACCAGCTCGCCTGACTGATTTATCTGCACGCTGGCAACATCGGCATCAATCGACTGATTCGTCATGGTATCTTGGGCAAAAGCGTGGTAAATTCGCTGTTTGGCTGGCTCATCTATCTTGCCAAAATTTAGCCGATAGTGTCTGATTAAGTTATTGTTATAAAACGCAAAACTCTTGATTTTGACATTGGCAAAAGTGGCATTTTTTAGCGGAATGACCACAAAACCATGCCTATCTTTAATCGTGCCATCATACACCACAGATTCACGATAGGCGGGCAATAAATCTCGGCGGTAGGCTCGTGGCAGGTGGCGATACACGCCATTTTTGGCAGATTTTGCCACCGATGTGGTAACAAAACGACCTGCTGTGGCGGATTTTTCGATGGCTGTCTGCACCTTATGCGGCGTCAAGCAATCACGCTGCCACTGGCTAAATACAGGCGTCCAATCAGCAGCTTGTGCGGTGCTATCAATGCCAAAAGCCAATATAAGCATCGTCAAGCATTTGTTTGATTTTTTCATATATTTACCATCTGTCAATTTGGATTTGTACCAATAAATCAACCACCAAACCAACATCACAAGTACCATCTATAAAATCTTAATAAATTAACACACCAAGCATTGCTGATAATAACAAAAACCCTACTGTTATGCAACAATAGGGTCTTAACTTGCAAGGCATCACTTATATCGCATAGCCAAGTGCATAAAATGCCACCAGCACCAGCGCAATCAATACCGTGCCGATATTAAGTTTGCTAAACTCACCTGCCACCACACGACCAACGGCCAGCGAGGCAAAGCCCAGCATAATGCCTGTAACGATATTTGCCGTCAGCACAATAAATACTGCACAAATCAAACCACTCATCGCACCGACAAAATCGTCAAAATCAAGCCTAGCGACATTGCTAAGCATCAATAAGCCCACATACATCAAGGCAGGTGCGGTGGCGTAGCTTGGCACCAAAAAAGCCAGCGGCTGAAAAAACACCATCAACAAAAACAACACACCAACCACAACTGCTGTCAAGCCTGTCTTGCCGCCAACTGCCGTACCAGCGGCTGATTCGATATACACCGCCGCTGGTGCTGTGCCAAAAATTCCCGAAAACACGCTGGAAAGCGAGTCTGAAGTCAAAGCACGACCACCGCCGATGATTTGACCGTCCTTATCAAGCAGCTCAGCCTGTCCTGCCACCGCTCGAATCGTCCCAGTAGCATCAAAAATTGCCGTCATAACCAAAGCAAACACCACAGGCAGGATTGCTGCATTTAACGCCCCGACAATGTCCAATTGCAAAAACAGCGAATTCTCGCCAAAACTTGGCATTTTTAATAGCATACCATCTGATTTTACCGCAGGGTCTATCACCAAACCAATCAGCGTAATGGCGATAATCACCCACAAAATACTGCCCTTGATACGCAATTTTTCAAGCCCGATAATCACCGCCAGCCCAAGCAGCGACAACAGCACAGGCAAAGAGACAAACTCACCCATCATCACAGGCAGACCTGCGTCATTTTTTACCACCAGCCCCACGCCATTGGCAGCAATCAATAGCAAAAACAGCCCAATGCCAATGCCAGCACCGTGTGCGATGCTTGATGGCAAATTTCGCAAAATCCACGCACGCACCCCTGTGATGGAAATCACACTAAAGACCACCCCCATCAAAAAAATCGCCCCCAATGCCACAGGTACGCTCACGCCCTGCCCCAGCACCAAGCTAAACGCCGTGAACGCCGTCAGCGAAATCGCACAGCCAATCGCCATCGGTACATTTGCCCACAGCCCAATCAAAATCGAGCCAAGACCTGACACCAAGCAAGTCGCCACAAATACCGACTCTGCATCAAACCCTGCCTGCGATAGCATATTTGGCACAACAATCACCGAATACACCATCGCCAAAAAAGTCGTCAAGCCTGCAATTAGCTCTTGGCGAGGATTTGACCCTCTTTCATGAAGTTTAAAATAAGAATACAAAGACATAAAATACCCAAATTACCAACCGCAGTCAGCGTATCATGTTAGCAAAACAGCCGAATCAACATGGTCAAACGGCCAGAAAATGGCTAATTTTAACGCAAAGCAGACAATTAAGCCAAACAAAAATTTGCACATGGGTAAAATTTTGCCAATTTTGTGCAAGAATTCAGCAAAAATTGCCATTTGGGGTGATTTTTCTGTATTTTTTGGTAAAATAGCCACAGATCACAACATAGGAATTTCCCCATGTCAAAAAACAGCAACGAAGCGATTGCATTGCCAGATTTTGCGGTAGATTTGGTACAAGCCGATGGCACAGCCAGCCAAATCCGCCTAAGCGACACTGCCAATCATGGCTTGATTTTGTACTTTTATCCAAAAGACAATACGCAAGGGTGCAGCGTGCAGGCGGTGGATTTTAGCCAGTCGCTTGATGACTTTACTGCTTTGGGTTATCGCATTATCGGCGTATCACGAGATGGTATCAAATCACACCAAAATTTCATCAACAAAAAACAGCTAAGCATCGACCTTATCAGCGACACAGACGAAAAATTATGCCATCACTACGATGTCATCAAAGAAAAAATGATGTATGGCAAGATGCATTTGGGCGTGGTGCGTTCAACTTTTGTTTATGACAATGCTGGCAAAATGATTGGCAGTTTTCGTAATGTTAAGGCAAAAGATCATGCCGAATTTTTGTTAGATTTTCTAAAAAATCAAGCCATCTAATCGATAATGAAAGTCCTGCAATTATCCTCATCGCTCAAGCATGATGAAGCCGAGCGAGGCATTTATGCAATCTCGCACGCTCTTATCAAGTCCTCAGATGAGTCGATTATCATTGGCTGTGCTGACGAAGATAGCGATCTGGTGGTGCGGCTGACACGAGACGGTGCTATTTATCATCGCCTGCCCATGCCAAAAAAAAGCTGGTGGGCTTTGGTGCATATTTTCTCACTCAGACAAATCATCAAACAGCACAAACCCGATGTAATCCATGTTCATTCACGCACCCCTGCTTGGGTGCTGCACTGGGCATTGCGTCCTTATCCTGCCGCCAATAGACCAAAGATTGTCGCCAGTTTATACGGTTTTTATCCGCTCAATTCTTATTCAAAAGCCCTGTTTGATGCTGATGTTCTTATCGCCGCTTCAAGCAGTATCAAAAAGCATTTTGATAAGATTTTTGCAAAAATAAAATCAGAAAAACCGCACAAACTTCCCCAATTAGAATGTGTATCTCGTGGCGTTGATATTCGCAAATATCCCTACCGCCACCATTCATCGGTGCATTGGCTGCAACAAACCTTTGCTCAATTCGCTGAGCTTGAGCATAAAAAATGGCTGGTTTTTCCTACGCCCATTGGTGCAGAATATGGTCAAGAATGGCTGATTGATATTTTAGGAAACCTACAAGAAAAATTCCCCAACATTCATGCCATCGTTATGGACGACGATCCCAATAATCGCAGCCATCACTGTGTGGCATATGAAGAATTTATACAGCGACTTCACGCATTGGGGCTTAGTCAGCGGGTTACTTTTGTTGGCAAAAATCCACCTGATATGCGTGAATGGCTATCATCGGCAAATCTGGTTTTGGCACTGGCAAACCGCCCAGAGAGCATCGGCATGACCGCCCTGCAGGCAATCCATCTTGGAACGCCAATTATCGGTTGGGCAAAGGGGGCATTTGCTGATATTTTGGGCGATTTGTATCCACAAGGCTTGGTAAAAGAGCAGACTGCTCAAGCTCTGTGCAAGACGGTCAAATTTCTGCTGGCCAACCCAATTCGCCCTGCCATGACGCATGATTATGTTGTCGATCAGATGGTTGGGCAGACCATCGCTGTCTATCGCAGACTGCACCAATCAACAAGTGATGCCGCCACACCATGTCAGATTTTTTAGTTTAATTGAATAATATCGGGAATTAATGCCAAAATTTGATTTTACTGTGCCAGCATGACAACTTGCCAAGGTTAAATGCAGCACTTGGCTATTGTGATGTTTTTACACAGGGTGCGTATCAAGTCTGTTAATTAAAACTTATAATATAATAAATTAAATTTAACCAAAATCAGCATTTTATCACAAAATTTCTTTGTAAATCAAACAATTAGAAATCGCAAGCCAATGGTGATGAGAACAGTATCCCACAAATTAATCACCAACCATCAAAATTGACACATCGCCCATTTGTTGCCATCTTTGGTGTGTGGCAATCAGCAAAAGCCCAATATCGCCTGATTTTTGTGCCAAAAGCAAACTCTCCCAAACCACCTGACGCGTGGCACTATCCAGACCTGCAAACGGCTCATCTAGCAGCAGCACCGCCTTTGGTGCCAAAAGCAAGCGTGCCAATGCAATACGCCGTGCTTGACCGCCAGAGATTGCCATGCCATATTCACCCAGTCGCGTCGCCAATCCCTGTGGCTGGGCGTGCAACCATGGCAACAGTCCGACCTTATCAAGCACTGCATACAGTTCATCATCACTGGCACAAGGCTTGCCCAGTCGCAAATTATCCGCCAGCGTCTGATCAAATATATCCACCGTCTGACCCAAAAATCCCAACTGCCCCCCAAACTCAACCGACTGCCAATCACTCTTGCCCAGCTCGCCCTGAAATATCATCTCGCCTGCAATCAGTGGATATTCACCCGCCAATGTCTGCAACAAGGTTGATTTGCCAGCACCTGAGGCACCGATGACTAGGCATGGTTTATCACAGCCGATGACGGCATTTAGGTTGCTTGTAGCCATGATGGCTTTGGGGGTTTTAACAGTGGCGTTTTTTAGTATCATGGCAGGTCTGGTTGTGCCAAGCATTTGCACAGGGGTGCGTGTTGCTTGTGGTTGCTCGGCAAGCAACTGATTTAGATTATCCCTTGCCATTTGACTGCGACCCAAAGCCAGTGGCTCTGCGACCAAGTTTTGGATAAATTCCGCCAAACCAAAAAAACCAAGCAATATCGCCAATGCAATTGCTGGGCTGAATTTGCCATAATCATTGAGCGTATCCAGTGCAAACACTGCCGCAGGCATATTGAATAATGGACCAAGCCCCCACAAAAGCAATAGCACAGCCACCATCATGTATAGCCCAATTAATAGCATACTGAGGCGGCGTAACTTATGCGTCTTTAACATTAAGGCAGTATAATCATCGTCCAGCTGCTGTATGTGTGCAATTTGATCGTCCCATTTTTGCCAAATCAATAACGAGGTCAGTGCTGGCAAGGTATCAAGCAGTTTGGTTTTGCGTTGTTCTGATAGATGGTTTTCTTGGCGTGCCAAAGCCATGCTAAGTTTAATTGCAACCACAGCCACCAGCATTGATATCACAATCACCAAAAGCACCCACCACAGCGTGGGCAAAAACCACCACACTGCCACCGCCACCATTGCCACCGCACCGATGGTCATCACCCATGGGCTGATAAGCTTTAGAATAAATTCATTTAAAATATCAATATCTTTAACCAATCGGTGCATTTTTTGGCTACTGGAATGCCCCTGTAGGCTACGCAAAGATAAAGGAAGGTTTGCCCAAGTGCGAAAGAACTTCATACGCAGCGACTTTAACAGACCAAAAACTGCATGGTGAGCAACCATCAAATCACCATAGCGAGACAGTGTACGAATGATGGCAAACATACGAATGATGGCAGCTGGCATCATATAATTAAACGCATGATTGCCGACCAACAACAGCCCCGATACTGCCGACATGGTAACAAACCAGCCAGAGGCCATCGACAGCCCCAACACAGACCATACGGTAAGTAGTCCAAGTAGCCACGATACAGCCCACATCCAGCATTGATCAGCGATGAGTGTGCGTAATAAAAATGGTGGTCGTTTTTTCATATAACACCCCTACAGCCGACAAACCGCATCAAAAGCGGCTGTTGTTTGCTCATGGCTGATCCAAATTACCGTTTTATTTGTAGCTAAGCGGTGCAATAATGCACAAATCTCTTGTGAAGTTGCTAAGTCCAAATGCTCTGTTGGCTCATCAAGCAGCCAGATTTTGGCATCTTGGAGCAACAACTGGGCAATGGCAAGCCGATGTGCCTGACCGCCAGACAGACCACCGCCACGCTCTGATAATTGCGTTGCCAAGCCATCAGGCAGCTTATCAATCAGCGACCACAGTCCAACGGCTTTTAGCACCGTGATAAGCTCAGCATCGGTTGCGTTTTGCTTGGCTAGGCGTAGATTGTCAGCAATGCTAATGGGCAGCAAGGCAGGCGTTTGGGCAAGATAGCCAAATTGATGACGCAAATATGCCAAATCCAGCTGATGATAAGCATAACTTTGGTGTTCATCATAAATCTCAATATCGCCCGTATACTGCCCAAAGCCAAGCAAAATCTGCAACAAACTGGACTTGCCAGCACCACTTTCACCTTGCAATAAAGTCGTCTTGCCTGCTATAAATTCCAGTGTTGTTGGCGATAGGCGAATGCGACCATCATCACCAAATGCTGCCACTTTTGTCAAGCGAAAGCCTGCCGCACCCACCAAGTCCACCTGCTGCTTACCTGCTTGTACACTTTGAAAATTCATCATGTCCATCATCGCTTTGGCCGCCGCCATCGCCTGCCCCTTGACATGATACTCCGCACCCAATCGGCGAAGCGGTGCATAAAATTCTGGTACCAACAGCAAAATCAGCAATGCTGTGCTGTAGCTGGTTATCAGCACATTTGGTTGCCAAGGCAAAATACCAATCAAGCCAAAACCCAAATACACCGCCACCAATGCTATCGACAAGGCGGACAAAAACTCAAGCACGGCACTGTTTAAAAAAGCAATTTTTAGCACCGACATGGTTTTTTTGCGATAAGTTTCGGCACTGTTATCAATATCTGCCACGGCAATATCCACCGCAGACAAGCGAGACAGCGTATTCACCCCACGAATCCAATCTAAGAACCTACCGCCAAGCTGTGCCATTGCGTCCATTTGCTCACGGCTCTTACGCGAGGTTGCCGTGCCAATAATCACCATAAAAATCGGCACAAGCGGTGCGGTTGCCAGCAAAATCATCGCAGCCATTGGGCTAAAAAATGCAATAAAAATCGCCAACAAAATCGGGGTGCTGACCGCAGTGTTTTTTTGCACCGCAAAGCGTGCATAGCCAAACAAATGCTCAGGCTCATCGATGATTTTATTGGCAATGACGCCATCAGAACCAAAAAATCGTCTCGCCACCCCCATATCACCAAGCCGATTGAGCAAATCGGCACGCACCTGAGTTACCACCTGCATACCTGCCTGAGTCAATATCACATCACGCAGATAGCCCACTGCCACTTTAAGCAGCATTGCCAATGCCAGCACTGCCACGCACAGCCAAGTCGGCATCCAAACAGCAGCCTCTTGCCACTGCAAAGATGCCGATGGGATAAACGCAGCCAGCCACCTGTCAAAAATCAACGACAAAACCCACGCCTGCACCATCAATAAAACAACAGAGGCGACATCACACAGCCACGCAAGGTGCAACGAGCGTTTGACAGGCCCAAAGGCAGATTTTAAAAAATTATTAGCAGCAATATCAGCCTGAGAGCGGCCTCGTCGCTTTGTTTTTGAGGTTGCAGCTTTGTTGGCAACTTGTGCGGTGGTATCTGATGGGGACATAGGTTGATAATTTTTGAGGATAATATGCTATTATCGCCAAATTGTGGCTTTTTTTCAACCGAAAACACCGCCAAATTTGGCGGTGCTAACAAGAGAGCTAGTTTGGAGCAATCATTTGTTCAGGTTTGACAATCTCATCAAATTGCTGCTCGGTCAATAAGCCAAGCTGAGCAGCAGTTTGTTTTAGCGATTGGTTGTTCTGATAGGCAGTTTTGGCAACTTTTGCTGCATTTTCATAACCAATATGGCGATTTAATGCAGTAACCAACATCAAAGAATGCTGAAGATAGTAGTTAATCTTTTCATGATTTGGCAAGATGCCTACTGCACAATGCTCATCAAAGCTCGCCACCGCATCGGCAAGCAGACGGATTGATTGTAACAAATTATAGCCAATCACAGGCATATAGACATTTAGCTCAAAGTTGCCTGACGCACCTGACAGTGTTATCGTGGTATCATTGCCAATTACCTGTGCAACCACCATCGTCATCGCCTCGCACTGAGTTGGATTAACCTTGCCAGGCATGATAGACGAACCTGGCTCATTTTCGGGAATATACAGCTCACCCAAGCCACAACGAGGGCCAGACGCCAGCCAGCGAATGTCATTGGCGATTTTATTTAGGCTGACTGCCAGCGTCTTTAATGCCCCAGAGGCAAAAACTTCGGCATCTCGTGTTGCCAATGCCTCAAATTTATTGGGTGCGGTAACAAAGTCAAAACCTGTCAAATCCGCCAATGTAGAGGCGGCAGTCTTGGCATAATCTGGGTGGCTATTTAGCCCTGTGCCGACAGCCGTACCACCCAAAGGCAATTGATACAAGCCCTCCAGTGCTTGCTCAATACGCTTCCGTGCATAATCCAGCTGAGACACATAGCCGCTAAATTCCTGCCCCAGCGTCAAAGGTGTTGCATCTTGCAGGTGCGTGCGTCCGATTTTGATAATATCAGCAAACTCATCGCTTTTTTGTTGCAAAGTATCTTTAAGCCGACTGACAGCTGGTAGCAGTTTTTGCTTAATCTCACAAACAGCAGCAACACGAATGGCGGTTGGGAAGCTGTCATTGGTTGATTGTGCATGATTGACATGATCATTGGGGTGAATCGGCTGATAGCTACCTTTGGGCGAACCTGCCAGCTCATTGGCACGATTGGCGATAACTTCGTTGATATTCATGTTTGATTGCGTGCCTGAACCTGTCTGCCATACCACCAGCGGAAACTGCCCCTGTAACTTGCCTGCAAGTATCTCATCACAGGCTTGCACAATCAGCTCCGCTTTGTCTTTGGGCAAGCGACCCAATTGAGCATTGCTAAGTGCGGCAGCTTTTTTGACCAATGCCATTGCAGTAATCAATGGAGCAGGCAGAGTCTCGCCACCAATCTTAAAGTTCTGGCGACTGCGTTCTGTTTGTGCTCCCCAGTACGCTTCGGCAGGTACGGCAATCTCACCCATGGTGTCTCGTTCTATGCGTGTTGTCATAACGACCCCTTTATTAAGTTAATTTTTATCACAATCATGACATTATGGTTGGTAAAATAGCAAATTTATGATACGCTAATCACAGTCAGCATAACACAATGCACAATCAATTTCAATAGTTAATAATAATCATTATCATAAATATGACGCAATCAGCCCCCTTGCTTCTGGCCGCCGATTACCGCAAATTCATGCGACAAAAACGGCGATTGTTGGACGCTGCCACAAGGCAACACTGCGCCTCTTTGGCGAGTCGTTTTTTGCCCAAGCTATTTTCTGTACTGCCAAATAATGCCAACATTGCTTTTTATTTGGACAGTTTTGGTGAGATGCCCACCGAGCCATTGGCAAAGTTTTGCCAACGCTATGGCTATCAGGGCTTTTTGCCCATCACACGGCACGGCGAGCCACTTCGCTTTGCCCCCATTTATCAACCACTGGCAAAAACACCGCTAAGACGACACCATCTGGGCATGGCAGAACCTACCACCCACAAGATTGATGCCAGACGAATGCACGCCATCATTTGCCCTGCTGTCGCCATTGACAAGACAGGTCTGCGGCTGGGCATGGGTGGTGGATATTATGACCGCACTTTTGCCCATGCACCCAATTGCCTAAAAATCGCTTGGTGCTATGACTTTCAGCTGGTGGATAGCCTACCCAGACAAGCATGGGACAAAAGCATGGATATTATCATTACCGAGCGAAGGTTTATTCGTATTAATTAATAAAATTACCATGTATATTTAATAAAAATACAATATTTATTAAAATAATACACCAAACCTACCTTGACACTCCAGTGCCGATAACCTTACCATAGCATATGTATCAATCTCTCCATAACGGTTATTTTGGTCAAATCTTCCCATATCGATTACAATCAAAAACCCTTGATGCAATCAATCACATCAAGGGCAAATCCAAATCTTCTATAGCAAATACTCTTAGCTATAATGCACTGGCTCTTCATCATAAATATGTGCGTGCCAAAAATTCGCCTGACGCTGCACCACACTACTAATGGCAGCATGAATCATCGCCTGAGCGACCAAATGTACATCACCCCCCAGCATATCTTTAACCTGTTCAGAAAATTCAATGCTTACCAATGGGTCGCTTTTGCCCACCTCTCGCAAAATCATCGCACCTGACTCTTCTTCCATAAACTCAAGCAATGCCTCTTGCTGAAACTCACCAAAAACTGGTTTGGATTTGGCAGTATCTTTGGTCGCCTCCATGTCCTCTTGTGTATCGCTCTTGGGCTTGTCTTGCTTGTTTGTCATCTGCTGCAATCTCTCCTTTAGCTCTCGATACGATTTCATCAGGCGATTTGCCTTTGGATTGGCCTGTATTTGAGCATGTCTTAGATTGGCAGCCTTATCCCACAGTGCCTTCATGACATCATTGCGACTGTTGTCAATTTCTTTGGACATCAGCTCCAGCACAAGCTCAAAAGCCCTGTCAAGATCCAGCTCAAGCAGCTCAAGCTGCTCTAAAAATGCCAAACACTCATCACTGCTCATCTCTTGCCAATTTTCAACAGCATCGCTAATGGTCGAAGAAGTCAAATCCGTCATCATAAACCTACTTTTATATTTGAGCAATCAGCTGGCACCTGTGGCATTTTTAACCAATACAAAACAACCACTTGTTCAATGATGGTTGTCTGCCACATGGTGCTTGTGATTTTAAGATTGGGGCAAGCCCATATACGGTCTTTATGGCATTGTTTTATAATTTTTCAAGGTTTGTTTGTCCAAAGAATATCACCGCCAGTATCGCAGCTTGGCAATCATAAATAATAACGCCACAAACATACCCAGATAATAAGCCATCTTTATATCAAAGCTGTCATCACGCCATTTTAACGGTGCGGCAACCAAGGCGGTGCAAGCAGGGATAATAATCAGACAGATGAGCCAATTCTCAAAAGTATGCAGCCAGCCCTCCCAGCCACCATAACGCAGTCCTGCCAAGCCAATCAGCAAGCAAGCGACCACAAGCAACAAAATCAAGCCCTTGGGAATGCCATCAGGGGTGATGGCATCAGGAATTAGTTTATCCAGCATCAGCTATATACCCCCATGATGGACAATAACGCAACCGTGGATAATAACCAGCCCAAAGTCCATGCGTTGCGTGGGTGAATGTGTGCCTTGCCCAGCTTATTTAGCCCAATGCTACCAAGCCAAACCATCATCGGCAATACCACGACAAATGCAGGCACAATCACAGCAGCCTGTCTAAATACCTGCTCTGGCGGATCGCCAAACATCAACCGAAAGCCAAATCCTGCCGCACTCAAGACAATCGTCGCAAGGCACAAACCAACACTAAACACCATCGGCACAACACCAATAGCTCCCCCTTGCTTGGCTGGTGGATTTGTTCGCTGAGTATCATGATTCATAGCAATCCCCTTATTTGCTGGCAAATGCAGCAAGTCTGTTACGCATCGCGTCAATCACAGCACGATAATCGGGCTGATTAAAAATCGCTGAACCTGCCACAAACATATCCGCCCCCGCTTCGGCAATGGCGGCAATATTATCCACATTAACCCCACCATCAATTTCCAAGCGGATATCTCTGCCACTGTCATTGATACGCTGACGCACCGCACGCAGCTTTGGCAATGTGCTTTCGATGAATTTTTGACCGCCAAACCCTGGGTTTACGCTCATGATCAAAATCTGATCAATTTTATCAATGGTATGATCCAAATAATGCAGCGGTGTTGCAGGGTTAAACACCAAGCCACATTTGGCACCGCCATCTTTTATCAATTGCAAGCTGCGATCAATGTGCTGTGTTGCCTCAGGGTGAAAAGTAATGATATCCGCCCCCGCCTGAATAAAACTCTCAATCATGCCATCAACAGGCGAAACCATCAAATGCACATCAATCGGTGCTGTGATGCCGTAGTTTTTTAGTGCTTGGCAAACCATCGGGCCAAAACTTAAGTTTGGCACATAGTGATTATCCATCACATCAAAATGCACCACATCAGCACCAGCATCAAGTACCGCTTGTACCTCTTCGCCCAAGCGTGCAAAATCCGCCGACAAAATAGAAGGAGCAATCAAAAAAGGCTTTGTCATCATCATTTCCAATATTAACACATAATTGCCATTATCATATCAAAAAAGCCAACAAACGAAAAGCAAAAACACGCTTAGTAGCTTCCACAAAAAAAACCAAACCCAGCTTAGCAAGTTTGGTTTTTGTGGTTTATAAAATTACAGCTTATTCTTCGTCTGCTGCCATTGCCATGATTTGCTCGCTGATGGCAACGGTGTTAAACCCTGCATCAACAAACAAAATCTCACCTGTTACACCACTTGCCCATGGCGATAACAAAAACAATGCCGCATTGCCAACTTCTTCTTGGCTGACATTGCGTTGCAGTGGAGCGATTTTTTCGCTGACATCAAGCATACGGCGGAATGACTTGATACCGCTGGCTGCCAGCGTACGAATCGGCCCTGCACTGATGGCATTGACACGGATACCCTCACCGCCCAATGATGATGCCAAATAACGCACCGATGCCTCAAGACTTGCCTTTGCCATGCCCATGACATTATAATTTGGCAACACCGAAATACTGCCCTCATAAGTCAAGGTCAATAACGAACCTTGTCTGGCTGCCAGCAGTTCACGACCTGCCTTGGCAAGTGCCACAAAGCTATAGCTTGAAATATCGTGGGCGATTTGACTGCCCTCACGCGTGGTAGCATTGGTAAAATCGCCGTCCAACTGATCAGCAGGAGCAAAGCCGATGGCGTGTACGATGCCGTTTAGTCCGCGATTTTCGCCATCGCCCCAATGCTTGGCAACTTCGGTAAAACACGCATCGATTGAGGCATCAGATGCCACATCACACTCAATGACAGCAGTTGCGTTAAATGCCTCGGCTGCCATTTCAACTCGTTTTTTGATTTTGTCATTCGGATAAGTCAAAATCAGCTCAGCACCCTCGCGGTGCAAGCTCTCAGCAATTGCCCAAGCGATGGATAATTTACTGGCAATGCCAGTTACCAAAAAACGCTGACCTTTAAGTAGCATAATCTGTCCTTTTGTAAGAAAGTTTTGGGCATTATAACACGGAAAATAAAATTGTGCGACAAAATCTGGTACAAATGTAAACCCAGTCAAATATTTGGCATGGCAAACAACAGCAAAGCCTGCCTGATTGCCACAAACACTGCTAATTTGTCCAAAATCATCGAAAAATCAAATAAATTTGCCGATTTTGCTTTATAAAATCCAAATTTATGCTAAGCTATAGCTTTTTTGTAATTTTATTTTATTTTGTGAAAGCCATGTCAAATTCTGATACTGCAAATTTTATCCCTGATTATAACGCTGTGGCAGAGCATTATGCCCAGATTATCGCCAAGGCAGGCGAAGATCTGACACGCGATGGACTGCTTGATACACCCATGCGTGCTGCCAAAGCATTTGGCTATCTGACACGCGGCTATCATCAAGATTTGGCAACGGTTGCCAATGATGCCATCTTTGATTCGGACAATCCAGAGCTGGTTTTGGTGCAAAATATCGAATTTTATTCATTGTGCGAACATCATCTGTTACCGTTTTATGGCGTGGCTCATGTTGGCTATTTGCCCAATGGCAAGGTTTTGGGGTTGTCCAAAGTTGCACGCATTGTTGATATGTATGCTCGCCGCCTACAAATCCAAGAAAATCTTACCAAGCAAATCGCCACCGCCATCGAATCTTTGACAGGTTGTCGCGGCGTTGCTGTCATCATGGACGCAAGCCATATGTGCATGATGATGCGTGGCGTTGGCAAACAACAATCAACCACACGCACCACCAGTATGCTTGGTGAATTTGCACAAAACACCCAAGCACGCCAAGAGTTTTTGGAGGCTCTGCCACGCCGCAAACCTGCCTTTGGCTAAAACTGGCTCATTGTATTATAATTGTGCCAAATTGCCTACGCTGCACGCATTGTATTTTGGGTGGATTAAATATGGTTCATTATCGCCGATTGCTGGCAAATATTGCCACCGTGCTGATTGTCGCCCTATTGGCAGGGTGTGCCAGTCTGCCAAAATCACCGCATTTGCCAAAAAGCCAGCTGCTTACCAGCCAAGCCCAAAAACGGCATCAGCTAATCAAGCAAGGCGGTGGCGTGGGCAATTTAATTACCGCCATCAATGAACAAAGCCAATACTATCCCAATTTGTCAGGCTATTATCCGATTGCCACAGGTGCCAATGCCTTTGCCTCTCGCAGCGCTTTGACAAATTTATCCAGCCAAACCATCGATGTACAATACTACATTTGGCATAACGATGAGGCAGGCCAGCTCATGCTAAAAGACCTCTGGGAGGCGGCACAGCGAGGGGTGATTGTCCGATTGCTGCTTGATGATTTTAATAGCTCAAGCGATCTAGATCAGCTGCTTGTGCGTTTTGCCAAGCACCCAAACATTGCCGTGCGTCTGATGAATCCATTGCCCTATCGCAAACTAAGAAGCATCAACTACCTAGCACACCCTGCCCGCAGCAATAAGCGAATGCACAACAAAAGCATGACTTTTGACAACAAAATCAGTGTCATTGGCGGTCGCAACATTGGTAATGAATATCTCAATAATGCCCCCGAGAATAACTTTGCCGACCTTGATGTCATGTTGGTTGGCGAAGTGGTCGGTCGCATTACCGACAGTTTTGAGAGCTATTGGTCATCGCCACTGTCATTTGATATTGAGACTTTGGTTCGTGATGACCAACAAAGCTTTACGGATATTGTCAAGCCAAGCGTGATTGATGACATTCAGCAATCAAAAACCGTCGCCGAAAGCGAACGCATCTTACGCACGTATCGCCATGCCATGCAAAACTCTACCATTGGACAAAAACTACTGGATAAGCAAGTGCCGTTTTTTTGGACAACGATTGATTTGTTGGCTGACGATGTCAAAAAACTAAGCAATCAGGCAAGCCTCGATGATTTTTTGGTGAGCAAATTACAACGCAGACTGGGGCAACCAAACAGCCAGCTTAGTATCATTTCCTCGTATTTTGTGCCAACCAAACAAGGCGTTGACACTTTGACCAAACTTGCCAAAATGGGCGTGCAAGTTACGATTTTGACCAATTCGTTTGACGCCACCGATGTTGGTATTGTCCATGCAGGCTATGCTCATTGGCGAAAACAGCTGCTGGCTGCTGGCGTGCGATTGTTCGAAATCAAATCCACCGCCCAAAGTGTCGAAGAAAACGAAAATCGATTTTGGCGTACACGAGAACAAAGCACCACCAGTCTGCACGCCAAAGCATTTGCGGTCGATGATGACAAAGTATTTATCGGCTCATACAATGTCGATCCTCGCTCAGCAAATATCAACACCGAGCTTGGCGTATTAATCCAAGACCCAAAACTTGCCAAGCAGCTGCACAACGCCCTATCCAACAACGGCACGCTTGCCAATCAAGCCTATGAATTAAAGCTGTCTGATACAGGTGATATTCAATGGCACACCATCGAAAACGGCAAAGCAGTTATCTATGACAGCGAACCAAATATGGATCGCAAAGACCGTGTGATTATCAATATCGCAAGCCTATTGCCGATTGATTGGCTGTTATAATGTGGCATTATGTCAGCTTAGGTTTGATTGTTACAAAATTTACCAATTAATAAGAAATATTGTATAAAAAATGCTGTTTTTTTGTAAACTTTCAGGTACAATAATAACAATTTATCAATTTTGTCAACCTCCAAACATTGCACGATGCTTTCTTGTTTTGTAAGCGGTTTGATAATGGAAGAATGCCATGCCAACACAACTGACCCGTCAGCATCTGCAAGCCATCTGTATCACCAGCCTGATTTTGGCTACCGAGTTTTTTAATTTTGCCATTGTATTGTATTTGTCAGAGTTGCTGCTGCCTGTATTTTTTGGCAACAGCCAAGAGTCGTGGCTGGCGTATGTACAATTATTCGTATTACTTGCGGCAGGATATGTGCTAAGACCACTGGCAGGATTGCTGATTGGGTGTTATGGCGATCATCATGGACGGCAAGCGATACTTAAGCCAAGCCTGCTTGCCTTGATAGCAACTACGGTACTGATGGCTATTTTGCCCACTTATGCCAATATTGGCTGGCTTGCAGCGATACTGTTTGTTGTGGTGCGACTTGCCCAAAGCATCGCCACTGCTGCTATCATGCCCACCGTCTGGGTGTATATCACCGAGCGATTGCCCACACGCAATCTGGGGCTGGGCTGTGGCAGTGTGCTGGCAGGTTGCGTGCTTGCCATGCCGTGTGTCATTATGCTAATCAGCTGGCTTGATAGCACGCTAAGCTATGAGCAGATGTTCAGCTATGGCTGGCGAGTGGCATTGCTGTGCGGTGCCATGGCAAGCCTGCTTGTGTTACCTCTTATCAACCAACTACAAGAAAGCCCCATCTTTGTTGGTGATAAAAATCAGCAGCCAAGCACAATCAGCACGGTGCGGTTGTCTGATTTGGCAACCAATCATCACCCTGATGCTCTCACCATCGCCAAATTACCCACAACCAAGCGTATCGGCTGGGCATTTGATACCATCTGCCAAATTGCCAGTTGGCTATTTCACCAGCTCATTACCAAAACAATGTTTATCGGTCTAATCATTGCCAGTACGCTTACTGCTGCGATTATTAGCCTGCTGATATTCACCCCAACTTTGCTTAGTTCATTAATCGACCTAAGTTTTGGCATCTCCGAAGCACTGCTGTGGCGTGCCAATCTGGTGATTGCCATCAGCATGGCGATGGGTGCTGTTGTCTTTGGACTGTTGGTTGATAGATTTAATGCAGGGGTTGTCTTGATACTGGGCAGTTTATTCTTGGCATTGCAAGCGGTGCTATTATTTAATCACCTGCGTACCGATGGCGATAACCCACTTTGGTATTTTGCCAGTTTTGGGGTGGCATCAGGCATTATCGGGGCGATGCCTTCGGTCATTGTGCGATTATTTTCTCGCAAAATTCGCTTAAGTAGCGTTGCAGTTATTCTAAACTTTGCCATCGCCATCATTGCAGGATTTTTGCCCTTTGTTCTTGGCTTGGCAACGGTTTATCTCTCCTTTGCCCCTGTGATATTTATCAGCACCCTATCGCTGCTTGTGATGTTTGTTAGCTTTTATATTTATTATTTGCCACGCAGTGATGAGGATATGTGGCGTTAAATTACCCAAATTTATTGCCACTTGGCGGTTGGTGATGATGCCAGCAAGGCATCAATTCAATCACCAACACCGCTCGGCATCCACTTTGCCAACCCAAACAAAATCTTGCTAAAATTGCACCGTCTGCACACCACCTTCGTGTGCTTTTAGCATCAGTGTTGCTGACTGGGCGGCAAAAATACCATTACAAACAACACCAACAATGTTATTTAACCGTTGCTCAAATTCGGCAGGATTATCAATAATCAAATCATAAGTATCCAAAATAACATTGCCATAATCAGTAACAAACCCCTCACGATACACAGGCTCGCCACCCAATTTCACCAGCTGGCGTGCCACATAAGAGCGAGCCTGCGGCAAAACCTCAATCGCAACAGGGAATTTGCCCAGACTGCTGACAACTTTTGAGTCATCAACCATGCAAATAAAACGCCTACAAGCTGCGGCAACAATTTTCTCACGCGTCAACGCACCGCCGCCACCTTTGATCATATTGCCATCAGCGTCAATTTCGTCCGCCCCATCAATGTACAAATCCAGCTCGCCAACTTGGTTAAGGTCAAAAATCTCAATGCCCAATGACTTTAGGCGGCTCTCGGTAACTTCAGAGCTTGCGATAGCTCCTTTGATACGCACCTGTGGCAACAAGTCAATCAAACAATTAACCGTGCTGCCCGTCCCCACGCCCAAAATAATCCCATCATCAATATAAGAGAGGGCAGCTTTGGCGGCGGCTTGTTTTTGGGCAAGTTTTGGATCTGTCATAACACACCTTTTTGGACTTAAAAGCACAAACTGCCATCGCTGACAATTCCAGCTTATGCTCGTTGATTTGGTTTATTTTGCTGTCAAATTTGGCAGCACAAACTGTCAATTTTACGCCAAAATGGACAAAAATCCAAATGTATTTTTCCCCAAGTGATGATTTTGGTAAGACAATCGCCAGAATGTGTCAAAATGGGCAAACTTCGCCACGATTTTGACAAAATTAATGCCGCAAATTGTGGTATTTTTGCTTAAAAGTGTTATAATATATCGTTTTTAGCAACCAAGCCACTGTGGAGTCATTATGCAAGGGATAGTAACACTGCTGCTGATTTTAAGCCCAATGTTTATTGGATTTATGCTGCCGATATCCAAATCATGGGCAAAAACAAGCGAGCAGGCATTGAACGGCTTGGTGTATCTTATTCTCATCGTCATCGGCATCGAGCTTGGGCTGGTTGATGACTTGGCAAAAAAAGTTGATGATATTGCCAAATATCTGTTTGCACTCATTGGGCTGACCATCAGTGCTGGACTGATTAGCTTGGTGATATTTGACAAATTACACACTCATCACAATGCCCAAAACCCAACAAACCCTACAAACAAACCAAAAATCAGCCTACACGGCAGTCTGGTTCAGCTTGTCTGTCTGGTGCTGGGCTTTGTCATGGGCAGAGTTTTGCCAGCAAATTTTCTACCCCCTGAAAAGACCACCACGGTACTGCTTATGCTGCTGTTATTTTTGGTCGGTATTGGGCTAAAAAGCTCTGGTATCAGCCTACGGCAAGCATTGATTAATAAATTAGGCTTACAAATCAGTGCAATATTTATGATTTTTACCAGTATCAGCGGTGTGATTTTTTCCTTGATGTTTGATGAAGTTGGCGTGATGCAAGGCTTGGCAGTGGCATCAGGCTATGGCTGGTATTCAATGTCAGGGACAATCATCACGGACGCTTATGGGGCGATTTGGGGCAGTGTTGCCCTGCTAAATGACTTGGCACGCGAGATTATCGCCCTGATTTTTATTCCACTGGTGATGCGTCATTCAGCTTCGGCAGCGATTGGACTGGGCGGTGTTACCAGCCTTGATTTTGCCCTACCAACCATCTTGCAAGCAGGTGGCACACGCATTATGCCAACAGTCATCAGCTTTGGCTTTATTACCAATGTCGCTGCCCCTGTTTTGATGGTGTTTTTTAGCTCATTTGGCTAAGTTGTTCATCACAATGTGGCTGACACCATCTGCCAAAATGCCTGATTGCAAGCTCACAGGCAACAAAGGCATGGTTAAACACAAGCCACACAGTAACAAGCTCAAGGCTTGACATATTGATAATTAACTTAATAATTTATTTAGTTAATTAAACCTATGACGATTGACATTGTCCAGCTTTTAATATTCCATCTTGCTGCCATAAACCCAGCTCGTAAAATTTTGCCAATCGTCTTGTGATAAAACTGCCAAAATCCATAGGTGGTGTTGTCTTTTGCCGAAACTTGGCTTTGCAGCTAGCGATTGGCTCGCTTGATAAACTGCCTTATCACAAAGGGCATTTTGGCAATCTGATGGCTGCATTCACTACGCAAATAACGCAGCATGGCAACATCAGCCAAGCCTGATGCGTAGGCAAAATGAATCAAAGAAAAGCTGTGCATCATCAGCTCATTATGGCTCTTTGTCGCTCGCTGATAATCGTGCAGCAGCTGTGGGTGCAGAGGTGATTTGTGATGATATTTGTCCACCAATGCCAAAAACTGTGCCACATCAGACAAACCCAAGTTCAGCCCTTGCCCCGCCAATGGATGCACGCCATGTGCCGCATCGCCAAGCAGTGCCAGCCGACCTTTATAATAGCGTTTGGCAGCTTGTGCAGACAGTGGAAAACTTGCCAGCGATTCAAGTTTTGCCACCATGCCCAGTTCATAGCCGCTTGCAAGAGCCAGCCGATTTTTTAGCAATGATTCATCACGCTGATACTCAGCAAGATAAGTATCCGCCAACGCTGTCGGCAAGCTCCACACAACCGAATGCCAGCGGTTTGTTTTGTCATCAGTTGGCAAATGTGCCATCGGCAGCATCGCAAGCGTACCAGTCGGCAGCATTACCTGCCGTGCAGTATTATCATGCGGTTTGTCGGTATAAATAGCACAACAAATCGCCTTTTGATGATAATCAAGTGTCGCCAGCCCCACCGCCATCGCTTGACGCACCAGCGAATGCCGACCATCAGCACCCAAAAGCAGCTTTGCCTGTGCCACCTTATGCGTGCCATGTTGCCGATAGCGAACAATCACCCCATTGCTTCGTTCATCAATCGCCATGCCATCACCAAGTAGCGTTGCGGCAAATGCCAAATCAAGCCCATCTGCCAATTTGGCACACTGCCACAATGCCTCATCAAGCACAGATGGTTCCACCATTGAACCAAGCGGCTGACAACGCCCTTGCTTATTATCATCACAAAATATCAACTCCCCAAAATCATCACGACCCCAGACCTGCATTTTGTCAAAGTCAGCTTTGCGTTTGACAAGCTGCCAAGCACCCAGCGTTTCTAATAATGCAATACTGGCACGATTCATTGCATAAACACGAGCATCTCGCACTCCAAGTCGCTGCTGTAAAGTCGCCTCATTTGGCAATGGTTTATTGTCCAGCAGCAGCACCTGATAGCCACGCTGCACCAATGCAATGGCAGCCACCATGCCAACCACGCCTGCACCGATGATGATGACATCATACAGCTGTTCTGATGCTTGTAAAATTGCTGCTTTTGCAATGTTAGGTTTGGTGTGCATACTGTCTGTCTACTTATCGGTTTAATTTTCATGATGATTTGGCAATGATTAATCAACATTGCCACAAGCTGCATTGTAGCCGAAATTGGTAAATTTTGCAGAAAAATCTTAAAAAAATACCCCAAACACAAGGCTTGGGGTACAGACTGTCTGCATTAGCAGCGATAATACAAATCAAACTCCAACGGATGCACCGCTTCGTTTAATTTTTGCACTTCTTGCATTTTTAGCTCAATATAAGCATCAATCATCTCTTTGCTGAACACATCGCCTTTTAACAAAAACGCATGGTCATCTTTTAGAGCATTTAGAGCTGTCTCAAGATTTTCGGCGACAGTTGGAATTTGTGCCTCTTCTTCAGGTGGCAAATCATATAGGTTTTTATCCGCTGCCTCGCCCGGATTGATTTTATTTTCGATACCGTCAATTCCCGCCATCAACAATGCCGCAAAGCACAAATATGGGTTTGCTGCAGGGTCAGGGAAACGCACCTCAATACGCACAGCTTTTGGGCTTGAGACATGAGGAATACGAATCGATGCCGAGCGGTTTGATGCCGAATACGCAAGTTTGATCGGTGCCTCAAAGTGTGGCACAAGTCGCTTGTAGCTATTGACAGTTGGGTTGGTGATGGCGTTTAATGCACGAGCATGCTTGATGACACCACCGATAAAATGTAGTGCAGTGGTTGATAGACCTGCATATTCATCGCCAGAGAAAGTATTGACACCGTCTTTGGCGATAGAGATATGCACATGCATACCAGAGCCATTATCACCAACGATTGGCTTGGGCATAAAAGTGGCAGTTTTGCCAAATTGATTGGCAACATTTTGTACCACATACTTAAACTGCTGCACTTCGTCGGCTTTTTTTACTAAGGTGTTAAATGACACACCAATCTCCAGCTGTCCTGAAGCAACTTCGTGATGATGCACCTCAACACGCCCCTCGCCCATGATATCTTCAAGGCGATCGCACATCACTGCACGCATTTCATGATAATGATCCACAGGCGGTGTTACTGCATACGCACCTTTGACATGGGGACGCTGACCATTATTGCCCCATGGATAGTCTTTGTTGGTTGACCATGCAGCCGCTTCGGCAACGATGACATTTCTTGCACCTGACTGGTCAATATCCCATTTTACCTCGTCAAATACAAAAAATTCAGGCTCAGGGCCAAAAAATGCCGTATCGCCAATTCCTGTTGATTTAAGATAAGTTTCGGCACGGCGAGCGATGGAACGCGGATCTTTTTCGTAGCCTTGCAAAGTGGCAGGTTCGATAACATCACAAGATACCACCACTGTCGGTCTGGATTCAAAAAACGGATCCAAATAAGCTGAATCTGGATCAGGCAACAAAATCATGTCCGAAGCCTCGATGCCCTTCCAGCCTGCAACTGATGAGCCATCAAACATCTTACCGTCCTCGAGCGTATCCTCATCAATGCTTGAGGCAGGAAAAGTCAAATGCAGCTCCTTGCCATGCGTATCAGTAAAACGAAAATCCACCCATTTTGCACCTGACGACTCAATTAAGTCAAACAATTTATTACTCATCATCGCTCCAAATATTAACAAACCAATCAACCTAAGCGGCAAATTAAGCAAACTTGCTCAATCGCACTACTGTCAAATTTATGCCTATCATGATACGCTTTTTTTTGATAAAGGTAAACTTGGATAATCGCACATTTACCAATTATTAATAAAAATAATAAATAATAATAAATTCATCAATATATCAATATAATATCATTAGCATAGAAAATTTTTATCATAAAATACTGATTTTATTATATTTTTATATCTATGATAAAATAAGGTGAATTTTATTATTTAGTTTATTATGATTGTTTATTTTAAATATATTAATTTATTGGTAAATAAAATGGTTATATCAGTTTAACCAATGAATAAATCAGATAATCATCACCTTTTTGCATTTGCATGACAATTTGCAAAGTTTTGGGTGCTTGTGGTGTGATTTTGCTTTTGCTTTGATGGTGGCCTTTGCCAATCTGTCAGCCCACCAATCAACTCAATCAGGCAAATCCATCTGACTGGTATCAGGATTTAGCCCAAAATAAAAAATCACCGTCGCCACCAAACTATTGACACCGATAAATGCCCAGTCAAAGCCTTGATGATTCAGCACAAATCTGCCCAATAACATCGACACCCCAAGCATCACCACAAAGCAGCCAAGCAGATATGCAATCATCACAGGGTGTGTCATGCTGTCTATTTCGCCTGTTTGGCGTTTTTGGCGGAGCAGTTTGATATTTATCATAAATGCAACAACATACACCACCGAACCCATCAATAAATAGCCCAAAAATCCCATTGTTCTAGCCCTTTTGTGAATTTTTATGGAAATTGTTTATCAAATCAACAGGCGTATCATCGCATGGCACTTGGTAGATGGTATTGACCGCACCCATCAGCGATACGACATAGCGACTGTCAAGCATTGGATTGGTATTGGCACTGGCTTGGTGAGTTTGTAGCAAAATTAGCATCTTGTCAGCCCGTGCAATCACATCACCCGCTACATCAGCTGATGACAAATCAATGCTGTTGGTTGAAAAATATTGCCAGCCCTGTGCCAGAGGCAACACTTCCAGCTTTTCAGGATTGTCCCAAATCGCCTGACTGCCTTTTGGTTCTTTCATTTGCATGACATAACCGCCATTTTGCTGGCTAATCTTGATGGTTGCAGGTGTGTCTTTGTCGATGGTATAGCACCCATCAAATACTGTCTCTTCTGCCGCCACGCCAAACTGCTTGTTCTTTTGTGCGTTTTCGGCTGTTTTTTGGGATTTTTCACACCCTGTTAAACCACCCAACAGCAGTGCCATAACCACACTGCCCAATGCAATCACCTGTTTTGTCATCTCTTCACCCTGCCAAAAAACTCTATTGTACTGATAATTGATGATTTTGGCTAGATTTTTAGCACAATTATGCCGAAAAATCACTGGCAAAGTTTCACAAAGTTAAGTAAAATGTTGTCAAATAACCCAACCAAATTTAATCACTTAGCATGAATACCACCCCTTATCGCCTGTCTGTTGTGATGATTGTCAAAAACGAGGCAAAAAACCTTGCCATCTCATTGCCAGCCTTGACTGGGCTTGCTGATGAGATTGTCGTGCTTGACAGTGGCAGCACCGATAACAGCCGCCAGATTGTTGAAAAGTTTGGTGGCAAATGGTTTGTCAATACCGATTGGCAAGGTTTTGGGCGACAACGACAAATCGCCCAAAGTTATGCAACAGGCGACTGGATTTTGGCATTGGACGCCGATGAAGAAATCACCGATGAGCTTAGATATAGTATTTTAGCAGCCATCAAACAAAAACCTGAAAATACAGTCTATGGCATCAAGCGAATAGATTGTATTTTTGGGCATGAGATTGACAATCGATTTTGGGCAATTAAGGCACATTGGCGACTCTATCCCAAGCACTTTGGCTACAATGATAACTTGGTGCATGAATCGGTGGTGCTAAACAATGCCAAAACCGCCACCTTGTCAGGTTTTGTGCGTCATCATACCGCTGATACGCCACTGTTTTGGCTCACAAAACGCCTAGAATATGCCAAAGCATGGGCTGATGACCGCCATGCACAAGGCAAAAAAGGCAAATTTAGTAAAGTTGTGCTAAACCCTATTTGGGCATTTTTTAAACAATATCTGCTTGATGGTCGTTTTTTGCAGGGGCGTTATGGGTTGATTTATTCCTTGCTTTTTACTCAATATACTTTTAATAAATATGCAATATTATACGACTTAACTCACAATCAAGCCGAGCAAGCGTTTATTGATTATACACAACAAGCAAAGCAGCTGATTACGCCTGACCTCTCCAAAAAACAAGCCACCTTATCACTGGTGATGATTGTCAAAAACGAAAGCAAGCATTTGGCGGCGTGCTTAGACACAGTGCATGATATTGTTGATGAAATTGTGATTTTGGACAGTGGCAGTACCGATAACACCCGTGAGATTGCCGAGCGTTTTGGGGCAAAATGGTTTGTTAATACCGACTGGCAGGGTTTTGGCCGTCAGCGTCAGCTTGCCCAGAGTTATGCCAGCAGTGACTATGTGCTGGTGCTTGATGCTGATGAGCGTCTGGATCAGACTTTGCGAGAGTCCATCGTCGCTGTGCTAAATCAGCCTGTGCAAACCGATAAAGTCTTTGATATTTCTCGTATTAATACTTTTTGTGGTGTGGAAATTCAGCCACGCCAGTGGTACACTGACAAACTGGCACGACTGTATGCCAATGCTCATTTTAAATATTCCAACCTAGAAGTGCATGAATCGCTTGATCAAAAAGGTGTGCCAAGTGAGCGATTGGCAGGTTATTTACCACATATCACCAACGACAACCTACACCATTTTTTGCAAAAAAATATCCGCTACAGCCATGACTGGGCAAGCGAAAAACACCATCAGGGCAAGATGGTTGGCATTATGGGTATTTTATTGCGATCGTGGTTTTCGTTCATTCGTGAATATCTGATTCGTGCTGATTTTACAGGCGGTGCCTATGGCTATATTTTGGCATTTGCTTCGCTAGGCTATACGATGGATAAATATATCATGCTATGGCAGAAAAATAGGGAAAGTCGCTCATGAAAAATTATGTCATTAGCACCGACCACGCCAGCGAACGCCGTCAGCACATCAGCCAAGAATTTGCTGCACAAGGAATTGCATTTGAGTTTTTTACAGCAATTATACCTGCTCAAATCGCCGAACTGTCAGAGCGTTTTGATATCAACCTGAGCAACAATCAACGACTGTCGCCAGAAGAAAAAGCCTGTTTTTTTAGCCATCTTAGCCTGTGGCAAAAAATGCTTGATGAAAATATTGAGTATATGGCCATTTTTGAAGATGATGTTCATCTGGGTGAAAAAGCACACTTATTTTTGAATAATGACGACTGGCTTGACTTGCTTGACTTTCATCTAATAAAGCTGGAAACTTGGCAAGAGCTGGTACATATCGGAAAGCCCCTGCTGTCAATGCATAAGCGTGATTTTAGCCGCCTAAAAAGCTGCCATGTCGGTATGGCTGCCTATATCATACACAAAAGTGCCATTGCACCCATCTTACATTTTATTCGCAATCTCCCCGACCACGAACGCTTTGCCATTGACCATGTGATTTTTGATGCCTTATTAAATACCCTAAATACTTGGCAAATGCACCCTGCCTTGGCAATCCAAGCAGACAGACTGCTTGACACAAATCAAGCAACCAAACTCCCAAGCCAGATTAATCAAGGACGAAAAAACAACAGCTTTATCTACATAGCCAATGATAGCAATGCCAAAAAACTAAAAAAGTTCTTTCGCAGAATTTATCGCAGTATTGGCAAACGCACTTTTTATCAGCGAATTCCTTTTCGATAATCCAAGCAGCCAATCAGACTAATCATCAACCATTGCCAAGCGTGCTTTGATATTGGCTTTGGATTTTGGACGCTGCTTATTTAAGCTCTCGCCAGCAAGCACTTTTTCATAGCACTCGATATAGCCTTTTGACATAGCCAAATGATCAAAATACCGCTTCGCATGCTCATGACAAGCCCGTCTGTCAAATTTATCAATTCTGCCAACCGCCTCTGTCAATGTCGCATAACTGTCAGACAACAAGCCAATATTCTCTTGGCTAATGATGTCAGGCATCGCCCCAAATGGCGTAGCAAAAACAGGACAGCCCAGATACAAACTCTCAATAATCGCCAAACCAAATGGCTCATGCCACAGCACAGGGAATATCAACCCAGCAGAATTGCGTACCAGTTCATTTTTTTTAACGCCACCAACCATGCCATGAAATGTCAGCTGTGATGACAAATAAAAATAAGGATTGCGTTTTAGATTAAAGCGTTTGCCGCCCAAGATATGTAATGGCATATTGGCGTTTTTGGCAATTTTTACTGCACCTTGCAGGTTCTTGATACGCCAAGTCGCCTTTGCCAAAAAATGTACATAATTCTTTGGCTGCTCCAGATTAGGTTCACCATAATCCGCCCAATACAACCCATTATGCACATAGCAACTGGCTTGATAATTGTAGGCATGCTGACGCGACAGATAGATTGTATTGATATTAAATTCCTGCACCACCTCACTGTTGCTATGCTCAGTACAGACATAAGGCGTATCCAAATCACCGTCATAAGCAAAATGAAAATGCACAATATCCGCCCAGCCTTGCACTTGACTCTCCAGTGGTTTTGAGTCGTCAAATAACATGGCATCAGGGTGGCGACTTGGGTGTTTGGTCATGAATTTAACTTCATGCCCCAGTTGTTTTTGTCCTTGATATAATGCCCAAAGCACACGCTCTGTGCCGCCATAATCATTTGGCGGGATTGGTAAACTGGTTAATAATACATGTAAAATTTTCATCATCAATCCATTAAATTATCAAGCCCAGCACGCATTACTTTGTCAAAGCAAACTCATAAGGCAAAGTTATATCAAGCCTTGGTTCATGCTGATGTAACGGCTGACCATTCATAACTTTTTCATAATATTTTAAATAATTTTTACTCATTGCCAAATGGTTAAAGGTCTCTTTGGCGTATTCATGGCAGCGTTTTCGGCTAAACTGCCCTATATTTTTTAGGACATCTATCATCACAGATTTGCTCTGTGTGCTGACGCCAACTTCGGGGATAATCAGCTCTGGCAACGAACCACAATGACTACCAATCACAGGACAGCCCAAATACAAGCTCTCAATCATCGCCAATCCAAATGCCTCGTAATTTAGCACAGGGAAAATTAGGGCTGATGAATTGCGAATGATGTGATTTTTTGACTCGCCACCCATCATACCATGAAAAGTCAAATCATTGCCCCAGTAAAAATAAGGGTGATATTTGCCATCTTTACGCCATTTTAGACAATATCGCCGACTGCCAATGACTTGAAGTTTTGTCTTTGCTTGGCGTGCGATATCAATGCTGTCTTTTAGATTTTTATCCTTGTATTTGGCATTTGCCAAAAAATGGGCATAATCACTGGTTGCGGTCAGGTTCGGCTTACCATAATCCTCCCAGTACAAACCGTTATAAACATAAGCCTCGCCTCCGCTGCGTTCGGCGTGTAATTTACCCAAAAAAATGGTATTTTTGGGAAAGCTGGCAGGCGTGATTTGCTGATTATGCGTTGTGCAGACAAACGGCGTATCCATCTGACCACGATACAAAAAATGAAAATGCACAATATCCGCCCAGCCTTGCACTTGACTCTCCAGTGGTTTTGAGTCGTCAAATAACATGGCATCAGGGTGGCGACTTGGGTGTTTGGTCATGAATTTAACTTCATGCCCCAGTTGTTTTTGTCCTTGATATAATGCCCAAAGCACACGCTCTGTGCCGCCATATTTTGGTGGTGGTATGGGCATGCGTGTTGGTAATACATGGAGGATTTTCACAGTGCTCTCATTCATACTTGACAAATAGGTCTATTGTGCAATAATAGCACATTTTGGCAAAAAAATCATTGGTGTCTTAATATGAAAAATTATGTAATCAGCCTTAGCCACAAGACGGATAGGCAAGAACATATCCGCCACGAATTTGGCAAACAGCAGATTGATTTTGAGTTTTTTGATGCCGTTACTCCCGAGCAAGTACCGTTACTGGCGAAGCAATTTAATATCAATATTGATAATGCAAACTTAACAATGGGTGAGTTGGCTTGCCTGTTCAGCCATATCAGCCTATGGCAAAAGTGCCTTGACGAGAATTTAAGCCATATCACGATTTTTGAGGACGATGTCTATCTTGGTGAAAATCTTAGGTCATTTTTGACCACGACAACATGGCTTGATACAACAATTGATGTCGTTAAGCTGGAATTTTTTGAACCTCTGGTAAAAATGCACAAAAACGCCCTGCCAGTCGGTGATGGCAGAGTGCTGCGAGAGCTGCTTGAGATGCATCTTGGTACAGCAGGATATACGCTTAGCAAAAAAGCCTGTCAGCAGTTATTACAAAAACTGCCAACAATCTCCAAACTTGTCGCGGTTGATCATATAGTCTTTGAATTGGCAATCCAAGAAAAACAATTGAGTGTTTATCAGCTCAATCCCGCCCTATGCGTGCAATCAGACAGAACCTATCTGCTTGACAATCGCCAAACATTTCATGTATATGACAGTAGCCTCGAACACGACAGGCGAGACAGACTAAACGCTACTGCCCACATTGATACCACTTATACTACCAACACCTCCACCCACCAATACCAAAAAAATAAAAAAACTTTGCCTGAAAAAATCAAGCGGGAATTCATGAGGGTTGTTTATCAATTCTTAAATATAAAAAGCAGCATTAATGATAGATTGCATAATCGCATTAAATTTCGCTAAATACCTAGTGAAGCAGTAATTGCCCCATTCGTCAGCCATAATAAATTAAATCAAGTCCAATCAGATGGATTGGGCTTATGCACATGCAATTAGCTAAGGTTTATCAGTCCAGCCTTTGGCAAGCTATGAAACCCTTGGTATTATTGCCGACATGTCAACAACCCAGAGCGTTTTGGCGTGGTAGAGTTTGATAAAAATGGCAAAGCCTTAAGCATAGAAGAAAAACCTACCGAGCCAAAATCACATTATGCGGTTACAGGGCTTTATTTTTATGACAATGATGTGGTAGAAATCGCCAAAAATATCAAACCTTCACATCGTGGTGAATTAGAAATTACCGATGTTAATAATGTGTATTTACAAAAAGATACGCTAAATGTCGAGTTGCTTGGGCGTGGCTTTGCTTGGCTTGATACAGGTACGCACGACTCGTTGCTTGATGCAAGCCGATTTGTACAAACCATTGAACACAGACAAGGATTAAAAGTCGCGTGTTTAGAAGAAATTGCCTATGCAAATGGTTGGATAAATAATGAACAATTGTTGGCACGAGCAGAGTTTTTTAAGAAAACAGGCTACGGACAATATTTATTAAAATTACATAAAGAGCATAACGGTTGAGGCATGAACATGAATGTCATAGAAACCAAAATCCCTGAATTGTTGATTTTTGAACCACGAATTTTTGCCGATGAGCGTGGTTGGTTTATGGAAAGTTTTAACCAAAATGCATTTGCCAAGGCACTTCAAGAGCGTGGTTTTGAGGTGCCAACCTTTGTACAAGATAACCATTCCATGTCATCAAAAGGTGTGTTGCGTGGATTGCATTATCAAAGCGAACCCTTTGCCCAAGGAAAATTGGTGCGTGTGGTACAGGGTCGTGCCTTTGATGTTGCGGTGGATATTCGTAAAGACTCACCAACCTTTGGGCAATGGGTCAGTGTAGAATTAAATGCCCAAACGCATCGCCAATTTTGGATACCTGCAGGCTTTGCTCATGGCTTTGTTGCGTTAGAAAATAATACCCAATTTTTGTACAAAACCACAAACTTTTACCACAAAGACAGCGAGCGAAGCATCATATGGAATGATAAGACGATAGGGATTGATTGGCAAACAGAGGGTTTGGAATTGATTATCAATGAAAAAGATGCTCATGCCTTGTCTTTTATTCAGGCAACAAATGGCTGATTTGACAATTATTCATCGTGATGTTGGCTTATGCTTGCATGCCTTCCCAATCTCCCCAGCACTCACCGCATCCGCTACATCACCATTGGTTGTGGTGTAGGTAGTGATGGCTGTGGTTAGGCTTAAGATACTTGTGATGGTGTCTTTTTGCTCTTGGGTTGGGTCTTTGGAATCTTTAGTGTTAAATCAACAGTCAGATAAGGCGGCGACCGACGGTGTGGTATACACCATGCGTACTACTAGATCTTTTTTAATACATACAAACACCCCTATCTTCAAAATCCACTTGGATATAAATAAATTCATTCTCATCCTTATCAATACGCTCTTTACCAATTTTAGTGTATACATTGTAATCACAGTAAGATAAAATCGTGTTGCTATCTTCATCTGGTAAATTTTGCAGGTTTTTATTTTTCGGTATATTGTCTAGAATGATGGACAAATATGCATCATTATAGGGAAATCTTCTAAATTCTGAAATGAGATTAACCGTAGGTTTGTAATAAGACCATTCATAAACAGGCTTGGGCAATCCTTGGGTTAAATGGTTCATGTCTGCTTGAATTTTATCCCTAAGCTTTGGAAAGCTATCAGGCATTTTATCTTGATTGACAGGATTTAGAAAATAATAGTCAATTTTCTGATATATAAAAATAGGAAAGGTCAGCACAAAAACCACCAAAAAAATAAGCTTGACAAAGACATCTTTTTCATTTTTTCCCGCCTAGTAATTTTTTGATTTGCTCAGATGTTAATACCAGTTCTGTTGCTTTCATTGTTGAGCCAGATGCACCGATCCCGCTTGCACCACTGAGTCTTGAACCATAGCCAGCATTAATACCAACACCATAGGTGTTAATTTTATCGCCTGCTTTAGTTACTACCCTACCAACACAAACAACTTTGCATGCTTCGGTAGCAAATGAAGGTCCCTCAATAACCCTATCTATTTCACCTGCATTTTTCACACCTCCCACAATACTGCCAAAATTTACAGAGGCACCAGCAGATAGAATGTTGGATAACGAGGAGACATTAATATCTGGATGTCCAGAAGTAAATACTCGACCATTTTTATTATTAATCACTATGGTGTAACCCGCTACACCCCCAGAAATATTAATAATGGTCATATCGTTGTATGTTTGGTGGACAGATTCAACACTTTGCATCACAATCTTAACTTGTCCTTGTAAACTTATCAATTTGAAGTATTTATCTCTGTCCCCATCGGCGAGAATCCAAGCACCTTCTCTTTCTGCTTCAAGATACATTTCATTATTATTCTCAACCCCAACTCTCCCAATCTCAGCTCCATTAACTGCATCGGCTACACTACCGCCTGTTGTGCTATAAGCAGTAGTAACTGTGGTTAAGTTTAAAATACTTGTAATAGTATCTTTTTGCTCTTGGCTTAGCTCGTTTGGTTTTTTGCCATATAAGTAATTTGCCAAGATAGGGGCGATGGCTTCATTACTGATGGCAGAAGCTGCACCTGTCATTGGGTCATTACCTGTGGCATAATTTGTAGCAGCACCTAGTATGGCATGAGCCAGTAGGTGTTGCGGGCTTTGTTCTTCTGGGCGATTACCATTGTCTAGTTGGTTTAGGGTTTTGTTTTGTTTAAAGTATTGTCCTATGTTATAACCTACTTGTGGACTT
>NZ_FTNU01000041.1 GCF_900156515.1 Moraxella cuniculi DSM 21768
AATCTTCTCATCCCCCTCCACCGTCTCCGTGCGATTGCCACCAATGCTGATGGTTTCATCCAAGTCCACTCGCTCTTTGCGGTTTTGATGGATGGTGATGGTCTCATCCTTATCAACAGTTTCAGTACGGTTTTGATGAATGGTGATGGTTTCGTCTTTGTCCACGGTTTCTGTTCTTTTACCATGAACAGTCACCGTCTCATCCACATCCACTGTCGTTGTTCGATTGTTTTTGATGTGTCTTGTTTCATCGTTTTTGATGAGAGAAGTTAAGTCTTTTTGGGCTTGGAAATTGACAAGCTCAGCCCCCTCTGTATCATCGAACATGAACTCATTGAAGTTTTCTAAGGGTGAGTTAAAGCTTTTGCTTTTGATGCCTGATTTTTTGGCAGCAGCTGGATAGCCCCAAGGAGGTGGGTTTTGCACATTGTATAGGCGACCCACCACCACAGGACGGTCAGCATCACCATTGATGAAGTCAACCAAGACTTCTTCACCAATCCTAGGGACATTGATAGAACCGAAGTTCACCCCTGCAGAGGCTTGTATGACCCGTATCCATGCTGAGCTTTTTTCATTCATGGGTCCATATCTGTCCCAATGAAATTGTAGTTTGATGTCGCCATATTCATTGGTGTAGACCTCTTCGCCAGCAGGGCCTGTAATGATGGCAGCTTGGGTGCCCACCACTTGGGGTTTTGGGGTTTGTTTTTTGGGGCGGTATTGCAAACTAAAAGGAATGGCTTTTAAGCTGGTACGGTAACTGCCTGATTCATCGCCTGTGGTATAACCAGCTTCTTTTAAGGCAAAGCCTACCTCGGTAATTAAATACTCAATATTGGCTTTTTGATGAGGGTGTCTTTGCAGGGTAAAGTGATGTCCTGCACATAAGGTTAAGACATTGCCTGTAGCAATGACTTCTTCGGTTAGGGCTTGATAGTGTTCTTTATGAATTTGCTTATAATGATTGGCCTCGCCCAAGCTTTTAAACTGTGCATAAGGCTCAAAGCGTTCTGTGCTTTGGGCAGAGAGTCCATGAGTGGGCGTGTCTGTGATCAGGTGGGATTTTTTGGTTTGATAGTTATAATCACCCAAGCTGACATGTGTGGTATTTAGGTGCTGTTTGTGCTGCCAGGTATCTAAATAGGCTTGATCGGGAGCTCCTGCAAAAACATCAGCATGATAGATCAGATGACTGTTGCCCATGATAGGGTCTTGCTGACTGTTTTGGTCACTTAAGACCAAGATGTTTTTATCTTTGGTTTGAGTGAAGTAGTAATAAATACCTTCTTGCTCAAACAAACGACTTAAGTAATCAAAATTGCTTTCGTGGTATTGGGTGCTTTGCCCATAAATGCGGTATTGGTTTTGGCATTTGTTGTCAAACTCAATACCGGATTCTGATAGGATTGTGGTAGCAATTTCAATGACTGTTTTTTCTACAAAAACACGGCTGTTTTGAGTTTGGGTTAAATGCCAAAGATTGGGGCGAAGTGTGCAACTGTATATATGATAGCCCTGCTCATCCACATCGGGTCTATCATAACCAAAGTCTGTAACAACACCTTGTAAGTGCCGTTCGCCTTCTTTGGTTTGGATGCAAACACAAAGCTGACTGCCAATGGCACTTTTAATGTCAAGATTAGCATCTTTGCTACTTAGTAGTAAGTCATACTGATACAGTGAAGAGATGCCTTCTACCCCATGAAGCTCTTTAAAAAGCAATGCATCACCAAATTGACTGTGGATTTGGATAGTGCGAGACATGGGGAGAGCTTCCTTGTGGGTGG
>NZ_FTNU01000030.1 GCF_900156515.1 Moraxella cuniculi DSM 21768
GGGGGGGTATCATCAGCCAATCCTAAAAACCTGTCCTCTTTGAGTGCCGCTTGGGTGCTTGTAGCCCAGATGAATCCAGCTGTTTGGACTGGTTGGGTATTCGATGATGGCTTGGTCAAATTTAATGCCTTTGGCTTTTAGCCCATCGGTGAGCTTTTTTAGCACTTGCTTGGTGTTGCCCACTTCAGGACAGACAAAATCCATCGCAAAGCCGTATAAATGAGCGGAATTTTTTGCTCCACCAATCTTTGCGTTTAGTTTGGGACTTCTATAGCCACTTGAGATGCGGATTGGCTTGCCAAGAATTTCCCTAGCAGGTTGAAATAGCTTAATCGCACTGTCAATCAAGTTTTGTAGCACTTTGCCATCTGGCATATTGTCAAGACCTAGACGGCTTGCGGTGTTGCTGGCAAGTAGTTCGTTTAGGCTGATATTTTCGGTGATTTTAATCACTTTGCCATCACGCATGGCACTACGCATGGCTTGTTTGGATTTTTCGCCCCAAATGCCGTCAGCGGTTACGCCCAGCTGCGTTTGAATGTCTTTAATTTGCATAAATTTCTCCTTTGTTAAGCGGATTTTCGTTTTCTTAATTTAATCTTTAGACAATGTTTTTGCACTTGCAAAATCACCCCCAGCCAAAAAATCAGCATCAGCACATTGCCAAGCGTCTCGGCTTGAGAGTGCATCAGCACATTGTCAAGCAGGCTGTCTATCATATCAAGCAGGCTAATCGACCAACCAAGCGTCCCAACGGCAACCAGCCACGCATCGCCTGTGCGAGTTTTGCGGTCGTTGAAGGAATTTAAATGCTTGATAAAAGTATAAATGCCCGTAATCATGCCAATTAGGCAAATCAACAGATTCCACCAAGTCATTTTTTGTCCTCCTTGTTAAAGGGCAGATATTTGTCCTTGATATTTTGATAAACCTCGTCTTGGCGTTTTTGGTCGCTGATAAATACCAAAAGCCCTGTGATAATCGGCGTCAAAAACACCGAGCCAACCAATGCCCAAGCAATCAGCGTGGCAGAGGGCGGGTGGTTATCGCCGTTTAGATAAATCGCCACGCCAACGCCGCAAATGGTGCCAATTAGGGGCTTGGCAATAAAAGGGGCAATCAGCCGTTTGTCAATATCGGCAATCTTGATAAAGGCACTGGCAACGCCGCCCAAAAAGGCAAACAGCCAAATCCCCAGCCATGAAATCAAAAAAGGGGCGTGCAGCCCCTGTAGTTCGGTCATTTTTTGCTCCAAAAAAAACCCCAAACACAAAGGCTTGGGGTGGTGTAATATAAAGTACTTGATATTTATGCAAATAGGAGCTATAATAAGCCCATCAACATAAGGAATATTGATGGGTGTCAGTGACTGACACTGACGATTTAAGGAGAAGACGATGAAAACGCTCATTCAGCTAATCGTAATCATCGCCCTGTTACTGCTAAGCTACCCAGCTTGGTAATAGCAGAAGCCTAAAGCAAGTAGCAGTTGCCAAGGCTTGAGCTAGGGGAAACCCTAGCCACTCCTTAACTCTTATCATAGCACATCATGGTTAAAAATCAAGGCAAATTATGAAAAAATCCACAGCATCACAAATTAAAGCCAGCATGAATTATGAAGCTCGTGCTTTGGAACGCATTGCCGCCATCGTGCTAAGCGTGCATGATGAAGAGGTTTATCACGCCCTACAGTTCATCAAAGCCCATCATGGTGGCAATCGTGCTGGGGCGATTAAACAGGCGATTGTTGAGTATGCCAAACTGCTTAAACCCACGCCCCATCAAGCCAGCGATACTGCTTAGTATTGTCAGGTGGTGCGGTGAGCGTAAAATCTTTATCATCGCCCAAGTCGCTAATGACACTGTCAGGATTGCCAATGTCTTGGTATAAAAAAAGCCCATCTGATTTTTGGTAAATATACAGTTTTACTAACATATTTTTGCTCCAAAATAAAAAAAGCCAAGCAAAATGCTTGACTTGAAAAATTAGTACACTTACAATAAAAGCATCAAGGCAGAGTGGTCGGACACCCTGCCTTGTAGGTTACCGCTGCTCACCTAACAAGCAGCAGCAACCACCCAGTAAGGAGTACTGCAATGAAAACCTTTATACGCATTGCAATTATCCTTGTGCTTATTATCTTACTACGCTCATCTAGCTAAGTCAAGCATAATTAGCACAACGGCTGCCACAGCGGCATCGTGGCAGTCCTACTGGGTCTAATTGAGAATTTCACATGGCACTCACCCCCAGTCAAATTGTTGCAAAATCAGACGCTCGCCGTGGCATGAAAGCCAAAAGCTACAAACTACCCACCACGCTGATTGATAAAATCGCCGAATTGTCCGCCCAGCACAACATCAGCCAAGGCGAATTGCTCCGCCAAGCGGTTGAGCTGTGGGAATTATCGTTTAACACCCAACACACTGAATGAAAAGCCCTTGATAAAATATAGTTTAAAGGCTATAATAAACCAAAAGCGATGGGGTTTTTGATGACTTGGCAAATTTTAACCACCAAAACCTTTGACGACTGGCTGTTTACACAACCCATCGTCATTCAAGAAAAGATTTTGGCTCATCTTTGCTTGCTTGCAGAATATGGGGCAAGCTTAGGTCGCCCGTATGCTGACACAATAAACGGCTCTGACTTTGCCAACATGAAAGAGCTACGCATTCAGATACAAGGTGAGCCATATCGTGCTTTTTATGCCTTTGACCCCAAGCGACAAGCCATCATTTTATGCTGCGGTAACAAAGCTCATGATAAGCGATTTTATCAAACAATGATTGCCCTTGCTGATGATTTATACCAAAAGCACCTAGACACTTTGGAGTAGCCATGAGTACCCTGCACGAACTACTTAACAAAATGCCCACCGACTCTCAAGAGCGTATTCATGCCGAGTCCTGCGAGCTGATTATTGATTATCGCTTGCAGTTGTTGCGTGAAGAGTTGCAATTAAGCCAAGCCCATCTTGCCAAGCAAATGCAAATCAGCCAGCCGACACTGTCAGCCATCGAAAATCGTGGCACGGATAACAAACTGTCCACCATCAAACGCTATGTTGAGGGCTTGGGCGGTAAGCTATCTGTCCATGTTGAACTGCCAGATGGCAGGCATATTGGCTTTAGCGTTTAATCCCAAGTAGTGAGCTTGACGCTTGATACACGGATAAAGTGTAAGGATTGTCTTGAACCTCAATCTTGACAAAATAGGTATAATTACCCTCTTGGGTTGGTAAAAACACAATGCCTATTGCAATCAGCTGAGCCGAACTTTCCATAGAGGTCTCAAACCGATTGTCCGAGCCAAACCATCGCTCAACTTTTTCAGAAAGGACAGCATCTCTGGTAACAATCAGCTGTTCATGTCCTGCTGGAGAGCGTGCCATAACCTTCATGGATACCAAAAAGTGTCGCGAGTACGGCTCTCTGTAATGATGACGCTTCTGCCCATTTGATGACAATTTCACATAACAAGCCGCATTAATCAGCACCGCACCACCGCCAGTATTCATGCGAAATTCAAAAATGACAGCACCACTGCTAATCACTCGGACATCTTCAAAGTTTTGAGCCCTTGGAATCGTTACCGCCTCCCCTGCAATTTGCAAAGTATCCACCTGTGCTGTGCCGATTTTGGCGGTGGTGATTGCCCCATTTTCAATTTTGGCATTATTAATTGAGCCATCACGGATTTTGGCATTATCAATGCTGGCATCGGCAATCTTCGCTGTCGTAATCGCTGCATTGGCAATCTTGGCGTTGTCAATCGAACCATTGGCAATAAAAGCACTGTCAATATACACCCCGCTTGGCACGGTGATGCCGTTTACCACGCTTGAGCTGGTTTTGACGACAAAGGGGGCGTTGCCTTTGCTGCTGCCAGTGGGCGGTGCGATGTAGAATTTATCGGCTCGCACGGCAAAGTCCGATACGCCGCCATTGTTTGCCAAGCCGAAGCCTGCCACGCGGTTGCCTGCGTCCACTTTGACCACATATTGTGCCGATATGCCATTTAGCGACTGCTGCAAGGTTTGTACGCTGGCTGTCTGCCCATTGACGGTGGTTTGTAGCGTGTTCACCTTTCTTGCTTCGGCAGTGATTTTGTTGTCCGTTTGGGTTACCTTGTTGGATAGCTCATTGAGTTGGGCGGTGCTTGCTTTACTGCCCAAATCCGTTTGCAATTGGCTTACCTTTCTTGCTTCAGCAGTGATTTTGTTGTCCACTTGATTGACTTTGGTGGCAAGGCTATCAAGGGCGGTGGTATTGGCTTTTGTGCCCAAGCTGCTTTCAAGCTGGCTTAGTTTTTCGGCAGTGGCGGCATCTTTGGTGGCTTGGGTTTGTTTTAGCTCATTGATGGTGGCTGTGGTTTCGCCAAGCTGTTTGCCAATGTCTTCAGGAGCTTGCGTATAATCGGTGGCGATATTGCCTCGCTCTAGTTGATAATTACGCACGCTAAAATCATCACCAAGATTTGCCGAGCGTATGCCCACAAGCAGCTGTGGTTTGATAATATCACGGCTTGCGGTAAACTTAATCACCGCCCTTTTCCAATGATAAGATGGCGGCTGATTTGTCAGCGTTTCACCACCCTGCTCACCTGACAGCCTGATATTATCAAGCCATCGCTGGCTGCGATATTCAAACGATACCACCGCTTTCTCGCCCTGCTTTAGCGTATGGTTGGATTTTGTCCAGTTGTACAAGGTGATGGGCTGATTGTTTGCGGTTGCATTAACTCTGGCAAAATCACTGCCAATACCCAGTCCGCCATTGATATTATAAAAACGATTGCTATCCCGCAACAAATTCCGCCCACCTGCTGCCATGTTATCAAATCGGCTCTCCATCGTCTGCATACTTGCTGCCCAAGCGGCATTGGTTTGGTTTAGGGCAGCAATCTGACTGCTGGCGTTGTCATTGGCGGTTTTTAGCTCGCTGTATTTTTGGGTCAAGTCGCCTGTGGTTATGCCAAGCTCGCGGATTTGCCCTGTTTGCCCATGCACCGTTTGCGTAAGATTGGCGATTTCTTGGGTTTTGGCATTGTTTGCAGATTGTAGGCTGCTGATATCACGAATGGCAGAGGCAAGTTTTGTTTTTTCTTGAAAGAGGGTCAATCTTGCTTCGTTTACTCGCTGCTCGATGGGGGCAATCTTGGCAATCGGCTCGCCAAGGCTTGTGTGCAGCTGGCTTTGGGTGATTTGACCGTTTAACAAATCAAGCACCTTATCCGCCTGTGCTTCTGTCGTGCCAGAAGTCCATGCCGTCCAGTCGCTTGTATTGCCCAGTTTATCAACAATGCGAGCACGATAAAACTGCCGCAAATTGCCCTGCAGCCCCGTGATTTCGTGCTTGTCGGTTGGATAAGCAAAAGTGCCAAGCGTTGCAATGTTGGCTCTGCCGTCAGGACTGACTTCAATTTCGGTATAATTAGTATCATCACTGCCTGCATTAAACGCCCATGATAAATCCATGCCGAATAGCTTGCCAGTCGCAGTCAAGCGAGCAAGCCTCGGCGGTTTGCCTTGCTTGCCTGTGATTTTCGTAAGTTTGCTTGTGGTTGCTAGGCTTGTGCTGTCAAAGGCATCAACCGCTTGCACCTCGGCAAGATAATTACCGCTGTACACGCCGTCAATGTCCACGCTTTGGGCTGACACCTTTGGCAGGGTTTGCCAGTTGCCATCGTCCCGACGCCATTTGACGATATACGCCACCGCCCCCGTTACCTGCTCCCAGCTGATTGTAAGCGTGGTTAGGGCTTGACCTTGATGGGTGTAAGTGTTGGCGGTTAGGGTAACGTTTGTTGGTGCGGCAATCGCTGCGGCTTTTATCGCGGTGATGGGCTGCGGGCTGATGACAGCACCGCTGTCAATGGCATCATACTTTTGGGCTTCGTATTGTAAAGCGGTGATGCTAAAGGTCGCATCGTCATTTTGGGCAATGGTTAAGATACGAAACTGCATCAAGCGTAACTCATCGCTGATAATCGCCCACACAGCTTCAGGCTCGGCATCAATGGGCGGATTGACCGTGAGCAACCATTCGCCTTTTGCATTGGTGCGTGCGTGCGTGATTGTGGTACTTTGTACGCCATTTGTCCCATTCACCGTCAAAGTATCGCCCACCTTGCCTGCTCTGCGGTCAAGGGTGATGAGACGCTGATTGTCAGACACATTGATGATTTTGCCACTCACGGCACGCCCTGCAAAGGCATTATCAGCAATGTTAATCACTTGCCCAACTTGCGGAATAAAACCCTGTAAGCCTGTTTTGAAGCTGACCGTGCGAGTCTCTAGCTGCTCTGATTGCAATGCCCATAAGCCTGCACGCCAAGCTTGTGCTTGGCTTGTGCAACCAAAGGCGGACAAATCCAGCATACGAATGCCGTATTTGGCAATCGCTGCTTCATTACGGACGATTTCGTATTCGGTCTTAAACTCATTATCAGGATTGTCCCACGCCACTTTGGCAACACTGTGTCTGTCTCTTGCCCGTGTGCCTGTGTAGCTAAACTCACCGCCTATCACATTGGCAGGGCTAAAGGTATAAACAGGGTCTTTTGGCGTATCGCTGTCAATCACCACCTGCGTGCCGTCCCAATAGGACAATCCACGAAACACGCTTGCGATATTTTGAATGACTTTGTAGGCGTCTTCGTCTTTTTGAATATAGACATTGATGGCAAAACGGGGTTCTTGTCCGCCCTTGCCATCGTCCACCAGTTCATCGCAATATTGGGCAATTTGGTACAATCGCCATTTGTCCACCATGCCAGATAACCGCTCGCCCAAGCCATAGCGTCTGTGCGTGCAGATATCATACAGCACCCACGCTGGGTTGTTTGAGTAGGCAAGTTTAAATGTACCGTCCCAAAGCCCTGTGTAGCTGCGTGTAACAGGGTCGTAATTCGTTGGCACTTGGATAAGTTTGCCCTTTAGTCGCACGGCAAGTTTGGCAATGTTGCTAAAGGTAGCAGCATCATAAGTGATGCCCAAAAGTGCGGTGGCAGGATAGCGAAGTTTGGCATCGATAATCTCGGTTAATGCGTCAATGTGGACGGTGTCGGCAATCAACTCGCTATCACGGTTTGGCGTGATGCGGCGGATGCGGATTGTCCAGTTTTTATTGGCTTTTGGCAGCTCGATGCGGTGCGATTTTTTAAAGCCCTGCGATGCCTTGCCACGCACGGTATTTCTTAGCACCTCGGCAAACACGCCACCGTCAGTCTGCACATCAACGGCGTACTCGATGGCAAAGCCTGTGATATCGCCATTGTCCTTTTGCTCTCGCAAGGCGTTAAAATTAAGCCGCACACGCACCGCCGACAGGCTGGTGTTATTAATTCTCTGGATAAATTGGCGGTCGTGGCGTAATTCAACACCGACAGCCCTCTCGTTTTCCACACCGCCAAAGCCTGCAATATGCTCTTGGTCAAGCGTGCCTGTGCGAAACTGCCAATCAACATTTGTAAAGTTCGGCTGTCCGTTGTCATTGATAAGTGGCGTGCCGTCTAGGCGGATGGATTTGCCACCATCAGCCAAGCCTGCAATCTCGCCCTCGCACAAGCCATATAGCCCATGAAAATAGCTGGTGGACACCAAATCATCTTTGGCGATTTGTGGTTTTTGTTGGGCTTTTTGACCTTTTTTAGCACCTGTGATTTGCATGATTGACCTTTTTTGTATTGACAATAATAATAAATATATATACAATAAATAAACTTGTTGAATGATATACTATGTTGATTAACAGGACGGCTAATGACAGAGAAATCAACCGTGCCATACGATGAAGTTTCAGAGCTTGGCGATGTGCAGCATAGCATCCGCTCGATTAAAAAGGGCAGACCTGCCATTGCCAATCGCAAGCAAGTCATCAGCTTGCGACTTGACCGTGATGTACTTGAGTATTTCAAAGCAGGGGGTAAGGGCTACCAAACACGCATCAACCAAGTGCTTGCTGATTATGTTGCCAAACAAACTGCCAAGTCCTAGAGCTTGATGCTTGTTGCTAATAGCGTGGCAAATTTACGATTGGCAAATTGGCTGGCATCTACCCCTGCCACCACTTTATCATCAGCAATAATGCCTGCTGAGGCGATAAATCCGCCCACTTCTCGCTCGCCATAGAGTATCGGCACAGGGTTGCCTTGGGCAACGGTGGTAACTGCTCCACCAAAGCCTTTGTTTGGTTTATTGCCATCTTCATTGGCAGGGTCAAGTTTTGGTGTTTTTGCCATCAAACTTGCCACACCACCCAGCAGCAGCCC
>NZ_FTNU01000018.1 GCF_900156515.1 Moraxella cuniculi DSM 21768
GCCGATGGTAGTGTGGTTCGCCCATGTGAGAGTAGGTCATCGTCAGCATCCCTTTTAAGCCCCCTTCATCGAGTGATGGAGGGGGTTTGTTGTTATTTGTATTGGTTAGAGATTATTTAGTTGCGCTTATTCGTATGAAATGCTAGAATGGTTAGATATTTTTAGGAAAAACCATGATTAAGTATCGAGTGGCTCTGGATGAAAGTTTGGAATTGCAAACGATATTGTTAAATCTTCATAATCCTTATTATGACTATAAAGCTTTTAAAAATTGCATTAGCAAGTTAATTGAAGGCAATAGAGTTCCATGAGGCTTGTATGAATTTATTTTAGAAACAACCAACATAGACCAAGCAAGAGAGCCGTTTATTTTCATTGAGGGTCTTCCTGTGGATCCTGTGCTACCAGTATTTGATAATCAAAATCCAGTGGAACAAAAAAGAATTAATAAGAAAACTTTTGTGGTGGAAGGAGTTTTGGAAATTTTTGCTCAGCTCAGGAATGAAAATCCGATCGGATATTTAAATGTCAATCAAGGTGATGTTTTCAAGACATTTTTCCAGTGGAAGAATTATTTAATAGTCAATCTCAAAAAGCATTACATGATATTTATTTTCATAAAGATTTGGCTAATCACTTTGTAAGGCCAGATTGGGTAAATATTTTTTGTATTAGAAATGATATTGAAAACATGATCACCACTTGTTTTGTAAAAAATTGTGATATTCTACAACATTTTAGTTTAAAAGAAAAGCAAGAGTTGGCAAAAGCACAGTTCTATACACCGTATGATGATTTGAGTACATATAAAAGCCTAGTAAGATTGGGTGAGGCAAATTTACATCCAATATTAAGTGATATTGATGGTGTGGATTTGCGTTTTTTTGAAAATCGTACAAAAGCAACCACAGATGTTGGTCTAGCGTTGATTGAAAAACTAATCGCTTTATTGCATAAAAATAAAATTTGTGTTCATTTAAGAACGGGTGATTTAATTGCTTCACAAAATAATTATTCCATACATTGTAAGAAAATTATGGCAATGAATCATATTGAATCTGCCAAACAAAGATGGATGATCAAAACTGTCAATGTTAATGATTATGATAGAATAAAAAAATATACTGTTGAAAATAAAGGATATTTGGTAAATGGATAATTTATTTGGCTTATTTGTAAAAGTCGCTCAGAATAATCGCGATGTTGCAATCGAAAGTCCAATGCAACATATTTCTTATGAAAAATTATTGCAATTATCTCATATCTATTATCAATATCTAACTACAATTCCCACTCAAAGAATCGCCATACATTGTGATGCTCTGCTCACTGTTGAAATGATTGCAATGATGTTTGCCATTTTTGCACATAAAAAAAGCTGTGTACTATTGGATGCAGCGAGAAGTGAAGAGTTTAATCAAAAGATTCTCTCCCAAATAGATTGTAAAAAAGTAGTTAATCAAAAAGATTTATTAGACATTAAGAAAAATCAATCAACTATCTCGTTGTGTGCCAATATTGAGCAACCAATCAATCCAAAGGATGAGGGCTATGTGGTTACAACCTCAGGATCGACAGGTGAGCCAAAGATTATTTTAGGTTCTCACGCGGGGTTGGTGCATTTTATTTGCTGGCAAAAGAAGCGTTATTTTAATGAGGTCAAATATCGTGTTGCACATACGACAAATTGTGCCTTTGATGTGATTTATCGAGAAATTTTTACAACTTTAATCTCGGGATCAACATTGGTTATTCCTAATATTGATTTGAAGTATCAATCGGGTGAGTGTCTAACAAAATGGCTTAAAACCAAACAAATCAATGTGTTGTATGGCGTGCCTTCAGTTTTTGATTTTTGGTTGAACACAATGAGGTTGGGGCAATCTAAACTGCCACTGGCAAAGGTATTTTTTGCAGGAGAAAAATTACAAAAAAGCACTGTGTATCACTTACAACAGTATTTTGTGGTTGATTGCTTGGTTAATTTGTATGGTCCATCAGAAACTACGCTGGCAAAATTTTATTATGACAGCGATTTGGCACAAATAGAAAATTATGATGCCATTCCTGTGGGTAGGGCATTGCCTGATACAGAATTTGTATTAGATGATCAAAATCAGATTCTCATACATACCAAATACCCAAGTTTGGGCTATCTGGGGTATGATAATTTTGTATGGCAAGATGGAAAGCAATGGTATCCAACAGGTGATATCGGTGAGATAAAAGATGGGTTACTGTTTGTGCAAGGGCGTGTTGATGATCAAATAAAAGTCAATGGTGTGCGAGTGCATTTAAGTGATGTTAATACTCATCTTGCGGCCATTGAGGGTGTTACTCAAAGTGTTGTTTTGCAAGATTGCAGGTCCAAAATCATCGGATTTTATACCGGATCTTTACAAAAATCTTTGGTGTATGATCAACTTAAAAACAAGCTATACCAGCCCATTTTGCCAAATCAAATTTATCATTTGGAACAAATGCCACGCACAGCAAGTGGCAAAATTGACCGGCAAGCTTTATTGAGTTATGCCAATCAGCAGACCATTGACGTCCAAGATGATGATATACTGTATCAGATTTGGCGTAAAGTAACAGGTTATCAGGGTGCGATTACCCGAAATGACAGCTTTTTTGAGCTTGGTGGCGATTCTTTGGACATTGCTTATTTTGCAATTGAGCTTGAGCGTGCTACTGGCAAAAAAATTGATTATTGGTCTGTTTATGAGCATCCAGTAATTCAAGATTTTTGTCATTGGCTAAATCAGCAGCCAAAGCATACATCTGAAGATGCCCAGCTCTTTCAGGATGCTCAAAGCTTTGATGTGCCAATTGTTAGCTATCCTTTCACCCCTCAACAAAAACGCTACAAAAATATTTATATGCCAATGTACAATCGTAATTGGTGCAATATGTTGGTGCTATGGGATTTTTCAAGGGTGGATATTCAACAATTACAAGACGCTTTGATTGCTGTGATTGCGCGCCATGATGCATTGCAATCTATTGTCTTGATGAAAAAATGCATTTGGTGCCAGAGGATGTATATCAAAATCATAAAATAACGCAAGTTGTATGTAGTGATGGTGATTTTGAAAATACACTCAATCAAGTCAGATTGATGCAGGCATCAAGAGTAATTGACATACAAACATGGCCATTATTTTCTATGACGCTTGTACAGAGCCCAAGCTATCAAATGGTTGTATGGAATATCCATCACTTAATTTGTGATGGATATTCTCAAGGACTAATTAAACAAGAATTGATAGAGTGCTTAAACGGCAAAACGCCATCTATCAAGCCTTTGCAGTATAGTAGATATTCACTCAATCATTGCGGTACAAGCGATTCTTCTTTGCAATATTGGCAAAATCTGTATCAAAGACCCTATAAAAAAATTAATGTTGCCACCCAATATCCTGATTTTAATGCAAAAGGTTTTCAGAGTATTTTATTGCTTGATGTTGATTTATCCAAAAAACTTAAATTATTTGCTCAAAAAATGCAATGCACGCCATTTACGGTAATTTTAGCAAGTTATTTTTTGTGTTTGCACGAGCAGTATCAAGTGAATGATGTTGTGGTAGGGACACCCGCATTGGGCAGAATGACTATATACGAAGAAGAGGTAATTGGGAATTTTATTTCATTAGTTACGGTGCGTAGTTTTTTAAATGGTGTTTTGGAGCGTAATATCAAATGCTATTTAGAGTATGTTCATAATGGCTTATATCAAGCAATGAAGTACCAAGATTTGCAATATGATGAGTTGGTTAAAATGCAAAATTGTCATTTTGATCAAGACAGATTTCCTTTGACAACATTCTTTATTAGCTTATTAAATAAAAAATCAGAAAAACTATCAATGAAGACGGATGGCATCTTGCATCAGGATTTGGGTTTTGATGTGAAATTTGACATGATGCTTTATATCGATGCTTATCAGGACGAATTTTTATTGAGAATGCAATATAGGCGTTCGTTGTTTGATGCCAATGATGTGCAATACTTTATGAAAAACATAGTCTTAAAAATAACACAAATGATTAATGGAGAGCGTGTATGTGGGTTGTTATAATTGGTGCAAACGAAGCGATTTTACGCAGAGCTCCTAGGGGCTTAAAAATTATTGATATTCGCCAAACAAAAGAACATTTCGTTTTTCGTGATGATTATATTCAAATTGGTTTAAATGCAATCACATACGATGCAATCACACATGTGTTAGGTGCTTATTGCTCCAAGCTCACAATTTGCAAGTTTGTTTCTTTTACCGAAGGGTATTTGTTATTGGCAGCCAAGTTGAATGAATGCTATCATCTTCGGGCAAATAGCGTATCTTGTGTACAAAGATTGTGTGATAAAGAAGCAATGAGACATTGTTTGGCAGAGCATTTTATCATGTGGTCAAAATTAACAAAAGTATCGCATTTGCAATCGTTATTGAACAGTATTAATTTTGATGTGATTGTTAAGCCAGTAGATGGTTTCGGCAGCCGTTTGATTGGGCGTTATTTTGTTGGAAAAACAGACACTGAACTTTTTGTTCGGAAATATCAAGAACTTGAATATGTGCTGGTGGAAGAATACATTCATGGTGATGAATATAGTGTAGAGGCTTTGAGCGATAATGGGCAACATAAGATTATCGCCATTACCAAAAAATTCATTGATGCAGATTTTATTGAAACTGGTCATATCATGCCACCCAAATTAGATGATGCCAGCTACAGTTTGATAATACAAAAAGTTAAAGAGTTTTTGGATTTGGTGGAATTGCAAGAAGGGCCTTCGCACACCGAAATTATTATCAACCAAACGGGTGTGCATATTGTAGAGGGGCATTCTCGCACAGGTGGCGATCGCATTGTAAGCCTAGTGCGTTTGACCACTGGCGTTGATTTAATCGAAGCCTATTTGCACCAGCTTGCACATATTGCATATACACCTGCAGCCATTAAGGCCAAATTTGCCCATGTGATTTTTACCAACTTTGTAGAAGGTGCCACTTATGTGAAGATGCCTGATTTGCAAGATTATGGCGATTATATTGATGAAATTGAGATAAATATCAGCCCAGGAGAGTGTGTTATTCGCCCAGAGTGTTCGGCAATGCGTCATACCATGGCAGTGGTTTATGCTAATGATTTTGATGAATGTGTGATGATTGCCCATAAAATTCGTAATCAATTTTTAACCCAAGCGATAGTTGAGTAAATTTCAGTGATTATTCTTTTGCACAGAGGCAATTTATATGCTTTATATACAGTATTAAAAAAGTTTGCCTCAAAAGACAAGGTGGTTGTACTGGCTTCTAAGGAAAAAATGACAGCAACTTGTGCAAAATATGCCCAGATGATTGAAGGGATGGTGTGTAGTTTTGTCTTGGTGAGCAATTATGATAAAAGTGGACAGCTTGAAAATTATGTGTACCATTTTCATTTAACTGCCAAAATTAAGCTTGTTTTTGCTGTAGCTGAGTTTGATTTGTATAGGGCGCACAGAATGAATCAGTGGCTTGGCCTTGACCATATTCCTGAAAACATATTGCGTATCTTTAGAAATAAAATAGCGATGAAACATTATTTTTCATCTAAAGGTGTTAAGACCCCTTGTTTTGCAGAGGTAAAATCTGTGTTAGATATTCATGATTTTATCCAAAAAAATGGCTTTCCTGTAGTGGTGAAGCAACAGGAGGGTGGCGGAGGTGTTGGTACGCAAATTTTAAGATCGGTTGCAGATATAGAGGCGTTTGCTCAATCAGATTTTCGTAGCAATGGATTTACCGAACCTAGTTTAATGATTGAAAGTTATGTTGAGGGAAAATTATATCATGTTGATGGTTTTTGTTATAACAATCAAATACAATATTTGTCTTGTGGCGAATACATTCACGGTTTGATTGATGATTTCTATCATAATTTTTCATTGGGGTCAATTTTATTGCCCAATCAATCAGCGACGTATCAAAAATTAAAAAAGGCTCATGAAGAGGTGTTGAGTGTCATTGATGTTCCTATGGCTTTTACATTTCATGCCGAATATTTTATTGATCAAGATGATACCGTTGTTCTGTGCGAAATTGCTTGCAGAACAGGTGGAGCAGGAATCAATCAAACCAATGATTTGGTGCGCGGTGTCGATTTAAATGCTTGGTTGCTAGATACTTTATATCATCAAAGACCAGCAAAGGTTGAACAAAAAAACAACACAACAAGTGGTGGTTGGGTGGTGTTTAGCTTGGGACGAGTCCGTGCCAAAATAAAACATATTGCAAAAACTTGCGATTTAACCCATGTTGTAGACTACCATTGTGATGTTTTGGCTGAACAAACCATTCATCCTACTGTCTCTAATGTGCAAGGAATTTGTACTGCAATTTTTGCAAGCGAAGACGAGCCACAAGCAGCACTCTGTTATGATGATTTTATACAATGGGCAAATGAGTATATTTTATGGCAAGAATATTCATAGCAGAGCTATTGTTGAATGTGATTAAGGCATTGCTGTTGGTCACATCAGCCGTTCATTTGTTGCAAATGACACAAAGTATCGCTTTTTTGGTCTGGTAATGGTATTAGAGGTGGTATCTTCTATTTTTGCACCAATGTATATCGGCACTTTGATTGATAAATATGGTGCTATTTTCTATTATTACAAAACATTATTGATTGTTTTCATACTTGCTGTTTTTTAAAGAAGTTAGCCAACCATTTTAAAGCGTTTGATTTATTGTTTCACTATATCAATTATGGCTGGGTTTGGTCAGTATACTTTTTGAACCACAGCCAATGCAACTTATGAATGAACTTACAGATTTTGATAAATCTTATGATAATGAGAGCTATATAAGTAAGGGTAAATTTTCTCATCGCTCTTTGACTAGATCATTTTTGGAAGATAAAAGTGACAAGGTTAAAAAAAATATAAATAAGAAAAAATCACACCTGTTAAAACTCCAGAGGGGTATATATACTGTAAAGAGGAAACTGTGATTAAATTTGGTATGGATTTTAGCTTCCGAGATCAAAAAGAAAAATTTTTTATTAATGTTTCATGGGCAGCCGATAGCAAATGCCGCAAATACTGGTGGGGTGGCAAAAATCCACGGGCATTACAAGCTAATCAAAACTTTGATTTAAAAAAGAATTAAGAGAAAATAGCAAGAAGGCGACATCTACCGAATAGCACTGCACACCCTAACAGGTTTCTTGCTACAGTACGGTGCAAGGAATGGCGTTGGCAAGTGCAATTGCTCATTGAGCAAAAATTTGCCAATAAAAAAACCAGTGAATATCACTGGTTGAATATGGTGGGGACGGAGAGACTCGAACTCTCACACCTCGCGGCGCTGGAACCTAAATCCAGTGCGTCTACCAATTTCGCCACGTCCCCAATTTGTTGCTTAAGAAAACTTGCGTTGTCTTGATGATGGGTATTATATATGATTTTTGTATTTTGGCAAGGGTTTTTTTATTTACTTGAGAAAATTTTTATAAGATTTTGATTTTAAATGATTTATTTTTTTACAACTGATAGGATTTAACAATTGCACACTTGGGGGAGTGGCTTAATCGCAGTGCTTTATTGTAGATAAAGCACTGATTGTTAAATCTGACAAATGATGCGGCGGTTTGTGGTGAATTTGGAGAGGTGGGTGCAGTATTTTGGTTTAACTCATTGAAAAATATTATTTTATTCGCTTGGGTTTAATTTTTTGCTGGCTTAGGCTCGGTGGCAGGAGGTAAATTTTCACGGATTTTTTGTGAAAATTGTTGTGAGGAAATGGGATTTTTTGCCGAATAAGCAGCAACTTTTGGATTGATAAACGCCATTTCTTTCCAGTTTTGCAATGAGTATTGTTGATTTATCACACCAAGTTCGTGCAGGTATGCTGGCAGTCTGCCCGATACCAAAATCCGATAATCGCGAGGGTAGGGCGTGATGTCTTTGATAAGCCTAAAAATCTCTGTGGTGCAGTTGGCGGTTAGGGTGTTGTACCAAGCAGGAGTGTCTTTTAGTGCTTCGGCAGCTTGTAAATAGCTCATGAATAGCTTACGAATATAAGGCTTGGGGTAGTTTAGCGGATATAGATACACTCGCTCATTACGAACATTGGAGCGTGTATAGATGATGTCTTTTTCGTCAGCGGCAACAATGGTCAGTTCATATTGACGGAAAAATCCCCCAATTGATGAAAAGTCTTCACCAATTTCTTTGCGTATCTCAATAGAAAATACCAATCGCTGACCGTCTGAAAAGCCAAACGATAACAGCGTGTGAGCGATATTTTCGTTATCCCAAATAGAAACAAACAAATCCAGTGTCTGCAGCTTGGATAGATCGTAGCGGCGAGTTTGCCAGTTTGCAATGTAGTCGTTTTCGCTTAGCCAATCAAAGTTGCGTACATTGTTAATGGTGATGATATCGCCTTGCTGCTCATAGCTTAATTGCTGAAGCACCTCATCTTGCCACGGCCGATTGTTGCTGGGCTGCATGGCGACAAACCACAGAGTAATGATAATCAAGCTGATGAGCAAAAGAGCTTTGGCGTATTTTGGTTTTTTGTAAAAAGTTGCCAAAAAGATAATGGGCAATAGGGCAATGATTGCATAACTGCCAGCACCGATGGGCTTGTGTAGCCATACAGCGGTCAGACCCCATGCTGTCCACAGAGCGACAAGGCTTTTGCCAGCTACGCTTGCTGGGGTGGTTTGCCGCTTACTGCGAAAAAATGAGCGATGTTTGCGGAGTGCTGACATATAAATGCAACTTGATGAATGATAAAAATAACAAAAAGCGTAACTGCACAGATAATATCATAAAATGGCAAGGTTGTGTTGTAAATAACCGTCCGTGTTGGTATGATATTTGCAGATGATTTGGCTATTTTGGAGATAAGTGATGATTAAGACGCTGGATATTACCCAATTTACACCGACAGCGGATAAGATTATTTGGGATGTGCGTGATGCTGACAAATATCAACAGGGGCATATTGAATATGCGACCAATCAACCATTGGCAACGATTAATCGGCAGCTGATTGACGAAACGCAGGGTGATATTTATGTTTTGTGCGGTGGTGGCACAAAAGCACAAAAAGCAGTGGAGCTTATTGAGCAGTTAGATGGTGGACGCACCGTTATTCATTTGACAGGCGGTACCAGAGCGGCGGTGGCACATGGCATGACTATCGTTCGTAATGCTGATGGCAACCAGTCAAGCACGAAAGATTAAAATATATAAAAATCAATAAGTTATAAATTTTCTGAACTTTTTTGAAATTTATTTCTTGACAGTAAGCCGACTTGGTTGTATCATACGCACCACAACGACAAGCTGATTAGCAAATCAAGACTTGAAGTTTGAAATCGGAGTGTAGCGCAGCTTGGTAGCGCATCTGGTTTGGGACCAGAGGGTCGGGGGTTCGAATCCCTCCACTCCGACCATTTTAAAGCCGAACAGGCTTTTTTTGTTGGCGAAAGCCATATCATGAGCGCCTGTAGCTCAGTTGGATAGAGCATCTGCCTTCTAAGCAGGTGGTCGCAGGTTCGAATCCTGCCAGGCGTGCCATTTGCCTGTTATGTTTATGGCGGCTATAGCTCAGTTGGTAGAGCCCCGGGTTGTGATCTCGGTTGTCGTGGGTTCGAGTCCCATTAGTCGCCCCATTTTCTTGTAAAATTTCAGTATTATGAAGCCCAAAGCCAGTAGCTTGGGCTTTTTTGCTTTTTAACCATTGGTCATAACATTCCATCAATAATGCTGCATGGGTCATACATTTTTTGTTGCTTTATTTTTCCCTGTGTAGCCAGCAGTTGCCACAACGCAAATTAATCATACCAAGCTAAAGATAATTTATCGCTAAGATAAAACGATGGGCTGTATGCAAAATCTATGCTTGCACCATTTTAAACTTATCGCATCTTGAAACTATGGAGAGTTTGAATGGATAGTGGCTGTGGAATTTGCCAAATGGGCTGCTTGTGATGCCAAAAATCAGCTGGTTAATTTATAATATATTTAATAATTATTTATAAAAATTTACCAAAAATCTAACAAAAAGCAACCAACAAATTGACAATCAACGCAATAAGCTGAGCAAAACTTTGGCGTAGCAACAAAAGCTGTTACTGTCATCGGGCTGCTTTGGTGGTGTATTGGTGAGCAAGAGAATTGCTGGCGATGCGTATTATTTATCAATTATTATAAATTATAATTTAACAGATTGCTTAATGATTGTCGGTAGGCTTTGCTTTTGTGGTGTGATTTGTTGATTTTGTCCTTGATTGGCATTGTTATCTTGGTAGCTTTGCGATACAATGCAGCTGATGACTTTTATTGGGGCAAAGGATGATGAATGCAGACAAATTGGTAATCGGCAGCAGAGAGTTTGATTCTCGCTTATTGGTGGGTACAGGCAAATATCAAGACTTGCACGCCACTCATCAGGCAATCAAGGCAAGTGGTGCAGAAATTGTTACCGTCGCCATTCGCCGCACCAATATCGGACAAAATCCCAATGAGCCAAATCTGCTCGATATTATTCCACCAACGGAATATACAATTTTGCCAAATACGGCAGGCTGTTTTGATGCACCCAGTGCGGTGCGTACCTGTTTGTTGGCAAGGGAGTTGCTTGATGGGCATAATTTGGTCAAGCTTGAGGTGCTGGGCGATGAAAAAAACCTGTATCCCAATGTCATTGAGACGGTCAAAGCAGCCAAGCAGCTGGTTGATGATGGATTTGAGGTCATGGTGTACACTTCTGACGATCCAATCGTGGCAAATGAGCTGGCGAGCATGGGCTGTGTGGCGATTATGCCGCTGGGGAGTTTGATTGGCTCTGGCTTGGGTCTGCTCAATCGCCATACGCTTAGTTTGATTATCGAACAAAGCACAGTGCCTGTGCTGGTTGATGCTGGAGTTGGTACGGCTTCTGATGCTGCTATTGCCATGGAACTTGGCTGTGATGGCGTGCTGATGAATACGGCAATTGCTCATGCAAAAAATCCCACTTTGATGGCAACGGCGATGCAATATGCAATCAAGGCTGGGCGTGCAGCGTTTTTGGCAGGGCGAATGTCGCCACGCTACATGGCACAGGCAAGCTCGCCACAGACGGGGTATTTTTTCACTTAGATTAACAGGCTGATGTTAATAACTGTTTGTTAAATATTAAAAAATAATCATGAAAGACTTATCAAATGCCACAAAGTTTGCTATCATAGGCACAGTTTTTTAAGGACGGTAGATTGTGCGTATGCTTGGCATTGTTGATTTATTGTTTTTATTGTTAGAAAATGCCAAGCAGCCGATGCATGTGGCAGGGATTTGTGTATTTGAATTGCCAAAGCACAGCACCAGTCAAGACGAAGCACAGTATTTTGCCCAACTGCTTGGACAGGCGGATGTTGATAGTTTGCCGAATTTCCCATTTAATCAACAGCTTGCAGGGCTTTTTTGGCAAAAAGCCAGCCGCTTTGATTGGCACAAGCATTGTTACCATCATCGCCTACAAACTGGCGAAATGTCCGAATTGCTAGAAAAAGTTTCTAATTTGCACGAAGAGCGTTTGTTAAAAGACAGACCGCTGTGGCAGCTGCACTTATTTAGCAACTTGCAGCCAGAGCATGAAAACGCCCCCAAGCGATTTGCTTTATACCTTAAGATTCATCATGCGGTGCTTGATGGCGTGGCAGCGATGCGATTATTCCAACGCTTGCTTTCTAGGCGAGCTGACGAGATTTTGCCACAGCCGCTTTGGTCAAGGCAAATTCGCCAGCGTCAGAGCAGTTTTGTGCGGCAGAATAAGTCATTTTTGGGGCATTTAACAGAGCAGCTTGGCAGCATTACGCCTGTACTGGCTGAGCTAAAGCAAGATTATAAGCTGTATCGTCAAGGGCAGACAGAGGCGTTTATTGGCAGTTTGCAAGCACCGCCATCGCTATTTAATCAAAAAATCACCACACGGCGAGATTTTTTGGCAATTGCACTACAAAAATCACGCTTTGTGGAGATTGCCAAAACCCTTGGGCTGACAACCAATGATGTGATTTTGGCGGTGTGTGCTTATGCACTGCGAGCTTATCTTTGTCAGCAAAATGCTCTGCCGAGCAAATCGCTGATTGCTTTTGTGCCAATTTCGCTACGCAATAATGATACAGCACTGGGTAATCAGATTTCTTTTATCCCAACAAATCTGGGAACGGCTGAAGAGGATTTGTTAGTTAGAATTAACAAAATAAGTCAAAGCATTCAAGCTGGAAAAGCACGAATGCAGCGTATGACGCAGGCACAATTTATCAATTATACAGCTGCACATTATGCGTGGGCGGGGGTGAATTTGGCACTGCGATTGTATCCAAAAAAACAAGCGTTTAATTTGGTAATCTCCAATATCCCTGGTGATGACAATACGCCATTATACCTAAATGGTGCAAGATTATCAGCTGTTTATCCTGCTTCTGTGCTGTTTGATGGGCAGGCGTTGAATATCAGCTTTGCCAATTATCAAGACCGCATTGACTTTGGGCTGATTGCTTGTGGCGAAGTACTGCCAAATATTCATCATTTGCCAGAGTTAATCAAACAAGGGCTTGAGGCGTACGAAAATTTGCTCTTTTATAACAAAACACCTATCAAAGATTAAATAAGCATTGTTTATTAATACTAATAAATAAAGCACCCAATTGTTTATCGGGTGCTTTTTGGTGAGCCTACGCACCCCAAACTTCATCGGCAATTTCACGAATGAGTGCGACTTTTGCCCACTGGGCTTCCTCGGTGAGAATGTTGCCTTCTTCGGTACTGGCAAAACCACATTGCGGACTTAGGCACAGCTGATTAATGTCCACATATTGGGTTGCCTCTTGAATGCGTGCGATGATTTCATTTTTGTCTTCAAGCTCGCCTGTTTTTGAGGTAATCAGTCCAAGCACGACTTGCTGGTCTTTGATGTGCTTTAATGGCTCAAAATCGCCAGCCCGATCGCTGTCATATTCTAAGAAAAATCCATCAACACGGCAGCTGCCAAACAGCACTTCGGCAACAGGGGCATAACTGCCTTCTGAGAACCATGTGGAGCGAAAATTGCCACGGCAAATGTGCATGGTGATGGTCATGTCGGCAGGCTTGGCATCAACGATGCGATTAATCATAGCAACATAATCTTTGGCAAGTTTGTCAAAATCCCAGCCACGAGCGGCAAATTCGGCACGCTTATCCACCGCACAAAATTGACCCCAGCTGGTGTCATCAAGTTGCAGATTTCTTAGCCCCATTGCATAAAATTTTTGCATTGCCTTGATATAAGCATCGCCAATATCACGATACAGCACTGCTTCATCTTGGTAGCGATCAATTGGTTGATAGTTTGGATCACGCACACAGGCAACCAAATGCAGCATTGAGGGTGAGGGAATGGTAAATTTGGTCGGCGTCTCGCCTGCAGCATCGGCAAGAAGCTGATAGGTATTGATGAATGAATGCTTGTCCGAAAAATCAATCTTGTCGGTGATGGTTACACTGTGGCTTTTTGGCTTGGCATCTTTAAACTGTACGGAAAAATTCTCGGTCTCTACCCATTGCACTCCTTCTAAGTCCGCCAAAAAATCCAAATGCCACCATACACGGCTAAATTCACCATCGCTGACGGCATTAAGACCGTGCTGTTTTTGTTTTTCGACCAATTTGCTGATTTCTTGCTTAAGTATCACTTGATAATCATCGCTGCTTATTGTGCCTGCGTTGAGTTTTTCTTTGGCAGTCATTAAGGCTTGGGTGCGTAAAAATGAGCCAACGACATCATTGCGATAAGGGGCTTGATGACGCACGGTGGCGGTTGCAAATAGTTTTGACATGGCTAAATCCTCATCTGGTTGGTTTGATAAAAGTGTTAATTGTTATCGAATTATGCTTTTAGTCAGTTTGCTTGGGAATGTGCAAAAAATACACAGCGACACAGGCAAGCAAAATAACGCCACTGGCACCTAAGTACAAATCATCTTTGCCAATATCCAAATCAAGCAGCTTGCCTGCCAAAATTGGCGAGGCTATTGAGCCAAGTCGCCCGATGCCGATTGCTGTACCAACGCCTGTGCTGCGAAAACTTGGCTTGTATAGCGTTGGGTTGATGGCATACAGGCCTGTGATACAACCATTTATCAAAGCACCGATAAGCACAGCAAAAACAAGTGCGATGGCAAGATTGGGGCTAAAAACAAAAGCAATGATGGCAAGCGATGATAATGCGATAAATGTCATCAGGGTAAATCTTGGGCTAAGATGGCTCACTAGGAAGCCAAAAATCAACGAGCCGACCGCACCGCCGATGCTGATCGCCATACCGACTGTTTGGCTTTGTTGTTTTGCCAATCCTGAGGATTCTAGCAATGCAGGCGTCCAAGAGCTGACAAAGTAAAAAGACGACATAACAGCAATGAACGCAAGCCAAATCAGTAGGGTGGTTTTGTATTGTTGGCTAGTAAACAGCTGGCTGATGGCGGTGGTTTGTTTTGATTGCTTGCTAAGAGGTGGCAGTCGCCAGTCGCCTGTTTTGCCGATTTTGTTGGCTATCTTGGTTAGTCTGTTGGCGGCGTTTCTTGGTTGTTGTTGGTTTAAAAATGACACAGACTCTGGCAAGAGAGCGATGATGGCAACAAGTGCCAAGCCTGTCAAAACAGCACCTGTCATAAATACCGAACGAAAGCCGAACTCATCTTGCAAAATGACTGCCGACAGACCGCCAAGCATTGCACCGATACCAAAGCCACTGGCATAGATGGCGATTGCCAGACCACGCCATTTTTGATTGGCGTATTCGCTGACAATGACATTGGTGCAGGGCAAAATCCCACCCACGCCCACGCCTGTAATCAGTCTTGACAGTGCGATGTCCTCGACCGTGATGGCAAAATAAGTCATCAGCATACCAAGTGCTGATAGGGCGGTTGCGATGATTAATAAGGGACGGCGACCAAATTTATCGGCAAATGGAGCAAGTCCCATAGAGCCTATCGCCATACCAATAAAGCCTGCACTCATCAGACTGCCGATTTGCGTGCCAGTCAGTCCCAGCTCGTTTTGGATACTTTTGGCGGTAAAGGCGATTGCCAGTACATCAAAGCCATCAAGCATATTTAGGACAACTGCCAAAGCAACAATCAGCCATTGGTAGCGGTGCATGGGGGTGTGATTGATGGCATAAGCCAGATTATGCTGTGCAAGATGAGAGCTGTTATTCATAACCGATATTTTGCTATTATTTATGATTAATAAAAATTGTGCATTATAACGGACTTTTATGATGAATAAGTATCAATATTTTCAAAGAAACATGAAAAAATATCATGATAAACTTGTGCTGGCGACAAGGTAATAAAAAACACCCATCAGCAGATGGGTGAATGCATTAAGGGGGATTGAATTAATCGTGTATGCCAAATTAGATGAGTAGCACCGCCAACAGTGCCAATACTGCTGGCAGACCTTGTTTGATTAAGATGGCTGGATTTGAGGTGATGGCACCCCAAATGGCAGCGAGAATAACAAAGCCAAGAAACAAAATACTGGCATCAGTGCGAGCAACTTGTGGGGCGAAAAAATACGCCCACGCAAGCCCTGTCGCCAAAAAGCCATTATACAGCCCTTGGTTGCTAAACAAAACTTGCACGCTTTTTTGTTGCAAAAACTCAATCGGCAGACCAAAAATGCGGGCAGCTTGTGAGCTTGGAATCTTGCATATTTCAAGGTACATGATAAAAAAATGCTCAATAATAACAATCAAGACCAAGCAAGTTGCCAGCGTTTGCATAACGATTCCAAGCGTGTTTATTGGTGTGAATTTAGCGTTCTAGGTACTGAATCTTGCCCTCAACGCCGTCCCATTTTTCGTAGTCAGGCAGCGGGTCTTTTTTCTCGGTGATGTTTGTCCATACGCCTGACAGCTCTTCGTTGAGTGCCAAAAACTCTTCTTGACCTGCAGGCAGTTCATCTTCAGAAAAAATCGCATTGGCTGGACATTCAGGCTCGCATAAGGCACAGTCAATACACTCATCAGGGTTGATGACCAAAAAATTTGGGCCTTCGTAGAAACAGTCTACAGGGCATACTTCCACACAGTCGGTGTATTTGCACAAAATACAGTTATCAGTTACAACAAAAGTCATGTTTTTACCTTATGCTAGCGGTTGGCTGGGGCATTTTGCCCAAAAGAATAACTAATAAGAAAGGGCAATGCCCAAAACTGGCTTATTGTAGCGTGTTTGGGCAATTTTCTCAAATAAAACCTGTTATTTTGTTATGCCAAAAGTGAAAAAATATACCAAAAATTCGCAAAAGCCTCAAAGCAAGTGAAAATGAGAATTGCTCAAGGCTTATTGCTGAGATTTTTGTGCAAATTTTGGTGTTTTTTAATTATTTATTTAAAAATACCAATAAATTGACAGTGGTTATTTTATTGAGTTGCTGCCAAAGCCTCTCTTTGGGCTTTTTTGGCGATGGCATAGCATTCTTCGATGTGGTCAAAGCTGATTTTCTTAAAAATCATATAACCTAAAGTTGCTGCAACCATTGAGCCACCCAGCGGAATATATTTGCTGACTTGCTTGCCAATAAAGCGACCGCCAAAGCCTTGCACGGTTTTATTTACCACGCCACGAGCGGCAATCAAGCCACCAACAGCGATGATGCGGTCTTTGAGATTTTGTTCACGGAGCGTTTCATTGCCTGCAAGTTGTGCTTCGTCTTTTAGTCCAAAGCGAGCGGTAATTTCAGGCAATAATTTGCTTAGCATGGCAACATCAACCGCAACATCCAAAAATGGCAATGGAATCACTGCCACGCCAGCAGATATTTTGGCTCGGGATTTTGCCAGTGCTTGGCATTCGGCACGGATTTGCTCAAGATTCAGCGTTGTATCAATATTGGTAGCAACAGGCTGACTGATAGAAGTGTTTAGCATAGAATTTCCTTAATCAATTGTTGGTTTGGGCATGATGCCATACTTGGTAATTTCACCACAATAGCTATTTTACGATGATTATCATAAGTTACAAGTATTTTTGTGTAATATTTGTATGGCTTGTGTCTTTTGTTTGGCATCTAATGATGACGCAACTGACTGGGGCGAAATCCTGTGGCAAGCAGTGCCACACCATACACGGCAGCACCAGCCAAACAAATGATTAATAACCACAGTAACTTATACCACTGAGTTTGTTGTGCTGGATAAAATGGCAACAGCAGATACAGGGCAATCACCATGACGGTGCTGGCGATGATAAATTGGGCAAAGCGTTTTCGCCATGGTTTGCCAAAGCGATAAATGCCTCTTTGGTGCAAGATAAAGTACAAAAGTGCAGCATTGACAAAACTTGCAGCGGTGGTTGCCAGTGCCAAGCCGCCATGCAACGGCAGGCGTGCCAAATAAAATATCCCAATAAACAGGACGCTAAACAGCATATTGGCAAATACCGAAATAATGCCAACTTTAACAGGGGTTTTGGTGTCTTGATCGGCAAAAAACGCAGGGGCAAAAATTTTAATGAGCATAAAGCCCAAGATACCCCCAGAGAGTGCTTTTAGTGCCACACCGCTCATCAAGGCATCGTTGGCGTCAAATTCGCCACGCACAAACAAAGCGTCCATTAGTACATTAGACAGCACAAACATGGCAAGGCTTGCAGGCAGTCCCACCAGAATAATCAGCCGTGCTGCCCAGTCAAGCGTCTTGACAAAAGTTTCTTGGTCAGCTTTGGCACGACTTGCAGAAAGGCTTGGCAAAATCACCGTGCCAATTGCCACGCCAATCAGCCCAAGTGGTAGTTCGCTTAGGCGTTCGGCAGCATACATCCAAGAGACTGACCCTGCCATCATCAGTGAGGCAAATACCGTACTTAATAGCAGGTTAATCTGAGTAACAGAAACGCCAAAAATTGCTGGCAGCATGAGCTTTAGAATTTTTTTGACGCCATCGTCATGAAAATTGATACTGGGAGCAACAAGCAGTTTTTGTTGCCACAACTGCGGCAGCTGAATAACCAGCTGCAATATGCCAGAGACAGCAACGGCATAGCCCAATGCCATGATGGGTGTATCCATCATTGGTGCAAGAATCAAAGTACCGCCAATCATCGCAAGGTTGAGCAGTACAGGAGCAAAAGCAGGGGCGGCAAAACGACCATAGCTTTGTAAAATACTGCCAAAAAAAGCCGTCATTGAGATAAACAGCAAATACGGAAAAGTCAAACGCAATAAATCGGCTGCGGTGTCAAATTTTTGGGCATCACCAATAAATCCGGGGGCAAACAGGGTAATAACTTGCGGTGCCAATATAATCACCACCACAGTCAGCACGAGCAAAATCAGCGATAACACCCCAGAGGTGCGAGCAATCAGCAGCTGCACTTCGTTAAAACTTCGCTTTTCTTTGTATTCGGTCAAAACAGGCACAAAGGCTTGGCTAAATGCCCCTTCGGCAAATAAACGACGCAAAAAATTGGGGATTTTAAAGGCCACCAAAAATGCGTCCATCAAGCCGCCTGCACCAAAAACGCTCATTAGCACCATGTCTCTTAACAAGCCCAAAATGCGAGACAGCATTGTCATTGAGCTGACAATCATGGTTGAGCGAAAAAGCCGAGATTTTGCCATAATAAAATCAACATTGCCAAAAGGTAGTATTTTACTTGGTTTTGATGATTTTTGCTTGGATTTTGTGCTTAGGCAGGGCGGTTTTGCTGGGCAATTTGTAAGTTTGTGTAAATTTACCGCCAAAATTTTGGGCAATTATCAAGCGGTTGCTTGACAGCTGCCCAAGGGGTTATGCGTGGCAAATTAGCACGATTACTTGCTGGTAGATAGGTATAATTGTGCAACCCTGCTGCGTAATTTTTGCCAATCAAAATGCTTGCCGGGGTCGGTTTTGCGGCTGGGGGCGATGTCGCTATGACCTGCCAGCTGACGGCGAGTGGCAGGATAGGCATGATAAATGGCAACGATGATTTGGCTTAATACTTCGTATTGAATTTCTTCATAATCCTGATGGTCTGTGCCTTCAAGCTCAATGCCAATGCTAAAATCATTGCAGTTGGCTCGCCCAAGATAGCTTGAGATGCCAGCGTGCCATGCTCGGTCATTAAAATTAACAAATTGCGTAACCGTACCGTCTCGCTCAATAAATAAATGTGCAGATACTTGCAGTGTGCAAATTTCGGCAAAATATGGGTGGTCGGTGGCGATGAGCTTGTTTTGAAAAAAAGCCTTGACATAGTGCGTGCCTGTGTCATCGCTTTGGTTGAATTGTGCAGGGGGTAGGCTGATGTTGTGAATGATGATTGCTGAGATTTCACCAAAGTCAGCTGGGCGTGCGTTGAAATTCGGCGAGGCAACAAAAGTGCTGCCTTGCAAGATACCGTCTTTAATAAAAAATGATGAAGGGTTCATGAGTTGATATTGACCAAAATTTCTTGTATTGTAACACAATTGACGCATGATTTTTGTGATAAATTTTGGCATAATGCCTTGATTGAACAAAGGCTGATACTAAGCTTAGCGATGGGTATCATTGATTGCTCCATCTGGGTGATGATATGAATAAATGGCAAGTTATGATAAGGTTAAAAGCGATTGTTGCTATTTGTATGGCATTGTCTGCACAGGTACAGGCTGGATTGTCCAAGCAGGCTGACATTGGGGCAATGACAACAGTTGCAAAGAAGCAGCTGGGTAATCCGTTTGGGCTTGATGATGCTACAGTGGCTCAATTGGCAAAGACAACCACATGGCGGCGATTGCTGTTATTTGCTGATACGCCAACCAAAAACGATCAAAGTCGTGTACAAAATCCCAAGTTCTTTTTGAGCGATGAGGGTGAGAAAAATCCGCAAGCTGAGCTTGTCGCCATGCTAACCGCCATGCAAAACCGTGATAATCAGGCGATTTGTCAGTTTGTGGCACGGGTGTATTTTTTGAATCAATCGCTGGCAGAGCGTGGGATTAACACGAGGGTCGATGACTCGTCATGTCAGGCGTTTTGGCAGTTTGCCGATACAATCAATGCCAAGCGGTTGTCGCTGATATTTGCCGAAGAAAATCCCAATAATATAGCCTCGGCATTTGGCCATGTCTGGTTGCGTGCTGATGCAGACACGATTGATGACTCCGAGGCTGTGGCGATAAATTATACCGTGGCAACCGACAGGGCGGATAATGCCATCAAATCCACCACCAAGTCCATCTTTGGTGGCTATGCAGGCGTGATGGAGATGATGAGCTATGAGCAAAAAGCACAGGATTATCTGGTTAAAGATGGGCGGGATTTGTGGCAGTTTGAGCTGGACTTGACTGCCGATGAGGTCATGCAAATCGTTCGGCATATTTGGGAAATTAAAGACATGGCACGGCCGTATTTTTTTACCCATGATAATTGTGCCACCGAAATTGTGCGATTGCTTGATGTTGTCAGGGACAAAGCACAACTAAGCAAAGCAGTTGGTAAGGTGGTGATACCAGCACGCATGGCTTTTGTGCTAAAGCAACAAAATATGCTGGCAGATGAGCGGTTTATTCCTTCGCAAGCAACCATTCGTCAAGCTCGGCTGAATCGTGGTGGTGATTTGTCCGAGTTGCTGCCAAATCATAACAACCCAACCCAAGCTAATGCTGTGTATCGCTTTGGTGTTGGCGGTGGCTTTGATAAGCAAGCCGATGACGCAGTCTATGGCGTGCAATTGACGGCAGCTTATCAGGATTTGCTTGACAATCCAAATGGCACTCGTCAGCTGCTTGATTTGCAGTTATTATCATTGACGGTCAGGGCTGATAATCACAGACTCAGACTTGATGATTTTACCTTGTTTGCAACGCGTAGCCTAAACCCTGTCAATACTGCCAAAAATAATGCCAGCGATGACAAGGCGGCTTATGCAACAGGCATGGGCATTCGGCTGCATCGTGTGATTGACGCATCATCACCTGCCAATGATGATGCCTTGGTGTTTGATGTTGGTGTGCAGCGGGGAAAATCATGGGCATTTGGCAAGACAGATGACAATCGTGGTGAGTTTGCCGATACCGTCTGCTATGCACTGCTTGATGGCAAAATGCAACTTGGGCGTATCAATCAAGGCTATCGGCTAGCTCTGGGGCCATCGCTTGGCTGTGTGTCTTATTTGACAAAGTCTGTGCGTATGATGACACAGCTTGATATGCCTTATTATTATCATCCTGACCGTGGTTCGTCAAATCGCTCTGGCTATATGCAGCCAACAGTGAGCTTTGCTGTGCAAAAAGATTTGTCAGCAAACCATGCCCTGCGACTGACTGCCAAAGCCGAGCGGCTAAATGATGCAAGCAACAAGCAGGCAATGCTGTATCTATACAGATATTTTTAAGGAATTAAAACAAATTATGGTAGAAAAATTTCTCATCATCGGTCAAGGCCGCATAGGCAAGCCCCTATCGCTCAAACTGGCTGATACTTATGCGGTACATACAGTCGCTCGCAGCCATCACCAATATGACAACCCTGCCATTTGTTTGCACCAAAAAGACGCTGCCACCTTGCACGCAGATGAACTGATGGGGGTAACGCATCTTGTCATCATCATCGCACCAAACAAAGCCAGAGCCACCGCCAACCATCGCCAAGCCTACCAAGAAAGCTACTGGCGGATATGCCGTCATCTTGCCGATTTGGCGGCGGACAGTCGCTGGCGGTATCGACTAAAGCAGGTGCTGTTTGTCTCATCAACCGCAGTTTATGGCGAAAATGCAGGCGAGACAATCAACGAAAATACGCCAGCTGTACCAACCACTCCCACTGCTCAAATACTGTTAGATAGCGAGAAGGTGCTGCAACAAGCCTTTGGCAAAAAAGCAGTTATCGTCCGTGCTGCAGGTATCTATCATCATGCCAGCACACGGCTTATTGATCAGGCAAGGCAAGCGTATCAGCACGGCGTGCCAAGCCATCATTATACCAATCGGATTTTTGCCGATGATTTGGTAAATGTGCTTTATCAGATTGTATTGACCGACCAGCCCAAGCCAATTTATCTTGCCTGTGATGGGGTGAGCGTGAGCAGTTTTGAACTGTTGGCATTTTTGGCAACAAGGCTTGGGTTTTTGCCACCTGCGTGCATGATAAGCCCACCAACGGGCAAAAAAATCGTACCAAACATTGATACTGGACTGCTGCAATTTGCCAATTATCAGGCAGGCTATGATGAAATTATTAAAAATCTTACCGTGCAGCACAACAAAAAAGTACCTTGAAATACTTTGGCATGATATTGATTTTATGATGATTATGTACTATTCTTGCATGGGCTTGATGATGATGCTACACCGTTTGGCTGATAAAGATTGGCAAATACCTATTAAGGCTTATTGACTTATTTACTTGCTGGAGGCGTGCAGTGTCGGCAAAGGTCTTTTGCGGAGCGTTGTGCATTTATCATTAAGCGAAGGCTTTGTTATAATTTGCTGTGATTTATGCAGTTTTATTCAATGAAAAATTGACAGCGTTTCAGATGGTTGCTATAGTTGTTGTTTTGCTTGGCTGATTTGTCGGTAGGCTTGATAATGCCAATTTAAACTGATTAAAAACTTATCAGATGAATGCACTTGAAAATTTAAGGTTAAAAATTTATGTCTAGTCAGATGTCTTTGGTCTACAACCCTTCATCTTTTGAAAGCAAATGGTATAAAACTTGGGAGGAGAATGGTTATTTTCGCCCAAGTTTCGACAAACAGCAGTCATTTTCTATCGTGTTGCCACCGCCAAATGTAACAGGCAGTCTGCACATGGGGCATGGCTTTAATAATACCATCATGGACGCTTTGACTCGTTATCATCGCATGAAAGGGTGCAATACGCTTTGGCAGGGCGGTACAGATCATGCTGGTATCGCAACCCAAATGGTGGTTGAGCGTCAGCTGGGGCTACAGGGCATTTCTCGCCATGACTTGGGACGAGAAAAATTCCTAGAAAAAGTTTGGCAATGGAAAGAGCAATCAGGCAGCACGATGACCAATCAGATTCGCAGGCTTGGCTCAAGCATTGACTGGTCGCGTGAACGCTTTACGATGGACGAGGATTTGTCGCAAGTTGTCAAAGAGGTTTTTGTGCGTCTACACGAACAGGGACTGATTTATCGTGGCAAACGCTTGGTAAACTGGGACATTAAGCTACAGACTGCCATCAGTGATTTGGAAGTAGAAAACCGTGATGAAAAAGGCTTTATGTATCATGTTCGCTATCCTTTTGTGGCAGGACAAACAGATGCCAATGGGCTAAGCCTTGATGGTAAATATATGCACATTGCCACTACTCGTCCAGAGACCATTTTGGCAGACGGCTGTTTGGCGGTACACCCTGATGATGAACGCTATACGGCTGTCGTGGGCAAGATGGTGCATGTGCCGCTTACCGATCGTGTGATTCCTGTGCTTGCAGATGAATATCCTGATCCAGAGTTTGGCACAGGCTGTGTGAAGATTACCCCTGCACATGATTTTAATGATTATGAAGTTGGTCAGCGTCATGATATTGAAATCATTAATCTGATGAATCTTGATGGTACGATGAACAACAATGCACCAGCTGCCTATCGTGGGCTGGATCGTTTTGATGCTCGCACCAAGATTATTGAGGATTTGACAACACATGAATTTTTGGAAAAAATTGAGCCGCATGAGTTAAAACGCCCTTATGGCGACAGATCTGGCGTGGTGATTGAGCCGCTATTGACCGATCAATGGTATGTAAAAATCGCACCGCTTGCCAAAACTGCCATCGAAGCGGTGCAAGATGGACGCATTAAATTTGTACCAGAGCAGTACACCAATATGTACATGGCATGGATGCGTGATATTCAAGACTGGTGCATTAGCCGTCAGCTGTGGTGGGGGCATCGCATTCCTGCGTGGTATGATGAGGTGGGTAATGTCTATGTCGGTCGCGATGAAAAGGAAGTCCGCCAAAAATATCAGTTGGGCGATGTGGCGTTACGCCAAGATGAAGATGTGCTTGATACTTGGTTTAGCTCTGCATTGTGGACTTTTTCAACGCTGGGCTGGACGGGCACCGATGCTGATTTTGACAATGAAATTTTGCAAAATTTCCACCCAACCAGCGTGCTGGTAACAGGTTTTGATATTATTTTCTTTTGGGTAGCTCGCATGATTATGATGACCATGCACTTTGTCAAAGACAAAGATGGCACACCACAAGTACCATTTAAGACCGTCTATGTGCATGGTTTGGTGCGTGATGCTGAAGGTCAAAAAATGAGCAAATCCAAAGGCAATGTGCTAGATCCGCTGGATTTGATTGATGGTATTGACCTTGAGAGTTTGGTTGCCAAACGCACCACAGGGCTGATGAATCCCAAAGATGCCAGCAAGATCGAAAAAGCAACTCGCAAAGAATTTGCCGAAGGGATTGCAGCCTTTGGCACAGATGCGGTGCGATTTACCTTTTGTGCATTGGCAAATACGGGGCGTGATATTAGATTTGACCTAAAACGCGTTGAAGGCTACCGTAATTTTTGTAATAAGATTTGGAATGCGACACGCTTTGTGCTGATGAATGTTGAGGGTAAAACCATTGCCAAAGAGGCTCGTGCTGATTTGTGGGAATTGCCTGAGCGATGGATTGTCAGCCGACTACAAAAATGCGAACAGGCGGTGAATTTGGCATTTGACACCTATCGCTTGGATTTGGCAGCACAGGCGATTTATGACTTTATTTGGAATGAGTATTGTGATTGGTATTTGGAATTAACCAAGCCTGTGCTGGCTGATGAGCAAGTATCCGAGGAGAGAAAGGCAGAGGTTCGCCGTGTGTTGCTGTCCGTGCTGGAGGTGGCATTGCGATTGGCTCACCCATTGATGCCGTTTATCACGGAGGAGATTTGGCAGGTGATTGCACCAATGATTGACCGAGGTGGCAAGAGCATCATGCTAAGCCAGTTCCCTGTGGCTGATGAGCAAAAAATCAGCGAACAGGCTGAGTCAGACATGGCATGGTTGCAGGGTCTGATTGGTGCGGTGCGAAATATCCGTGGCGAGATGAAGTTGGGTAATGGTGTCAAACTCCCCGTTCTGCTACAAAATATCAACCAAAATGAGCATGATACCATTGTCCGTATTGAGCCATTATTTAAAGCATTGGCAAAAGTTGAAAGCCTTGATTATCTTGCCTCTGGCGAAAAAGCACCGTTATCATCATCGGCGGTGGTTGGCAGTGCAGTGGTGTTGGTACCGATGAAGGGCTTGATTGATCCTACTGCCGAGCTTGGTCGTCTGCAAAAAGAGCTGGATAAATTAACCAAGCAGCACGACCAAATCGCAGGTAAGCTTGCCAATGAAGGCTTTGTAGCAAAAGCACCGCCTGCGGTGGTGGAGGTAGAAAAAGCCAAACTTGCTGAGTTAATTGGGCAGATTGATAAGGTAAGGGCAAATATGCAAGAGATTGATAATCTATAATGCAGCTCGGCGGACAACTTTGTTCGCCGATTTTTGTTCTTGTTGGTAATATGGGTGGCCATACTGCATAAAAATGCGATGTTCGATATTATAAGATTTATTTTGATTTAAGTTATTAATTTAATTATTTTAAGATTAAAATTTTTAATAAAATTAATGATGTTATTTATTTTAATTATCTTATTGGACATTTAACCAATTTCATTAAACGAAAATACAATAACCAGCCCAGGCTATAGCCCATCGAGCAGTAGCTGGGCGGATTGTTGTTGGCTTTGTAGGTTGGAAAAAGTAACGCCAACAAGACGAATTGGCTGGGTGCGTGGAATTTGCCGAAACAGCTCGCTAAGCCATTTATACGCATCATCGGCGGATTGATAAGGGGACTTTAGCGAGTGGCTGCGAGTGATTTGGCTAAAATCAGCATAACGAACCTTTAAAGTGATGGTGTGGGCTTGTAGATTGCGGTCGGAGAGCCTGCCAAATGCTTGACGAGTTTGCTCTTGTAGTTTGGCAAGCAAGATGTCATCACGATAAATATTCTCACCAAAAGTAATCTCGGTGCCGACAGATTTGCGTACACGCTCGGCTTTGACTTGACGAGTGTCAATGCCATGTGCGATATCATGATAGAATTTGCCCCGTTTGTTGCCAAATAACTGCACCAAAGTCTCAAGCGGTGTCAGTCGTAATTGTCTGCCTGTATGTACGCCGATTGCGTGCAATTTTTCGCTGCTGGCATGACCGATGCCATGAAATTTCTCAATCGGCAGAGAGTCAATCAAGGATTGTGCATGCTCGGGCATGATGACTGTGATGCCATTGGGCTTGTTAAGATCGGAGGCGATTTTTGCAAGCATTTTGGTATGCGAAACGCCTGCTGATGCGGTCAATCCCGTCTGCTGATAAATTTTGGCACGCAGTTCATTGGCAAGGGCGGTTGCCGAACCATACGCCTGCCAGACCTCACTGACATCAAGATACGCCTCGTCCAAAGACAGCGGTTCAACCAGTGGCGTGATGGCATACATCAGTGATAAAATCTGCTGGCTGACGGCACGATATGCCTCGAATCTGGGTCGAACAAAAATCGCATCAGGGCAGCGTTTTTTGGCATCACGGCAGCTCATCGCCGAGCGAATGCCAAACTGTCTTGCCTCATAGCTGGCAGCAGCAACCACACCACGCCCATCGGGGTCGCCACCGACAATCAAAGGCTTGCCACGATATTGTGGACAATCCCGCTGTTCGACACTGGCAAAAAATGCGTCCATGTCAATATGAATGATTTTGTGCATGGGTTGTGGTACTATGGCGATTGGTAAATTGATAAAATATCACAGTCATGCACAATGTACAAGATAAATGGTTAATAAAATCATCAGTACGCAGATTTGGCTGTGCTGATTTGGGCATGAACATGGTGCTACGATAGGTATAGTAGATGAATCAGCGTCAAGAAATTTTTGCATATGCACTTACGCAGTATGGTGTATCAGCCGAGTATTTATGGGCAAATTTGCCCGATTATGCCGTGCTTAGACACCCAAGTAGCGGTGGGAAAAAGGGCAAATGGTTTGCCTTGATTGGTCATATTGAATATCATAAATTGGGGGTTGCTAGGCTGGGCAGCAGTGATTTTTTGAATATAAAATGCCGACCTGATATGGCGATGATTTTGCAGCAGCAACAGGGCATATTGCCTGCTTATCACATGAATAAACAGCATTGGCTGACGATACTGCTTGATGGCTCTGTGGCGTTTGATGAGCTGGTGCTGCTGATTGATGGCAGTTATGATTTGACCAAGCCAAAGAAATTATTAAGAAAAACAAAAATATAAATCAATTTTTGACTTATTATCAAGTGGCTACTTGTGTTTTAATGATAATATCGCAGGTTTGATTGAGTTTGCTTTGACAAAAACACCCATCAAGCAGCAAAGCATGATGGGCGGATTGCCAGTGATGGCAGTGCATTTTCTCTTGCACACTTAAGCACGGTCAAATGATGCAAGCAGCCAAAACTGGCAGGCTGGCAATTTTAGGCAAGCGTTGCACCGATGGGCATGGTATCAGGCAGTAGCACAACGCTGAGTTTGCCTTCTTTTTCGGCGGATAAAATCATGCCTTCAGAGATGCCAAATTTCATCTTGCGAGGAGCAAGATTGGTAACACAAATCACCTTTTTACCAACCAGTGTTTCGGGTTCATAAAATTTGGCAATACCGCTAAAGACATTGCGTGGGCTATCCTCACCAATATCCAAAGAAAACTGCAACAGCTTATCAGCTCCCTGAACACGGCTACAGCTTAGCACATGGGCTACTTTCATCTCAACTTTGGCAAAATCATCAATGCCGATGTGGGCTGCGGTCGCTTGGGGTGTTGCTTGTTTGTTGTCATTGCTGGCAGTGGTTGCAGCTAGGCTGTCTTTGGATTCGTCAATCATGGCGTTGATTTTGTCTTTTTCTACACGGCTCATCAAGGGGTTAAATGGATTGATTTGATGGTCAAGCAATAGCTGATGGCGTGTCGCAAATTGCAGTGTCTCAACATTAAGAAAGCGTCGTGCATTTTCTGCCAATTGTGGTAATATCGGTGATAGATAAATCATCAGCTTGTGGAAAATGTTCAGAGCAACGGTGCATACTGCCTGCACTTCATCTGTTTTGCCTTCTTTGTTCAATGCCCATGGTTTGTTGGCATCGATGTATCCGTTGGCCTTGTCGGCACACGCCATAATTAGGCGAGTTGCTCGTGAAAACTCTCTGTCTTGATAGGCTTGGGCAATGTCATCACCACAAGCGATAATCTTCTCAAGCAGTGCAGGCTCTGCTAGGTGCTGAGCGAGTTTGCCAGCGTTATTTTTGTGGATAAATCCTGCCGAGCGTGAAGCGATGTTTACCACTTTGCCCACCAAGTCAGAATTAACCTTTTGCATAAAATCATCAAGATCTAGGTTAATATCCTCAACGCTGGCTGATAATTTGCTGGCAAAATAATAACGCAGATATTCAGGGTTTAGGTGGTTAAGATAAGTCGCCGCTTGGATAAAAGTGCCACGAGATTTGCTCATTTTTTCACCATTTACGGTCAAAAATCCATGAGCATTGATGGCTGTTGGCGTGCGAAACCCTGCACCTTCAAGCATGGCAGGCCAAAACAGTGCGTGAAAATAGACAATGTCTTTGCCGATAAAGTGGTACAGCTCAGTACTGCTGTCTTTTTGCCAATATTCATCAAAATCAAGACCTGTGCGACTGCATAGGTTTTTAAAACTCGCCATGTAGCCAACAGGGGCATCAAGCCAGACATAAAAATATTTATCAGGCTCACCTGCAGGCGTGTTGGGAATTTTAAAGCCAAAATAAGGAGCATCTCGGCTGATATCCCAAGGGGCAAGCCCTGCTTGAAACCATTCGCTAAGTTTGTTGTAGATTGCTGATTGCAATCTGCCTTCTGATTTTGTCCATGATTGCAAAAAAGTGTCAAATTTTGGCAAATCAAAAAAATAATGCTTGGACGATTTTATGACAGGCGTGCTGTCGCTTAGCGTAGAGTAGGGGTTTTTTAGCTCGGTGGCGTTATAAGTGCTTGAGCAAACCTCGCAGTTGTCGCCGTATTGGTCTTTTGCCCCGCATTCTGGGCATTCACCTTTGACAAAGCGATCTGCCAAAAATAACCCTTTTTTGGTGTCGAATAATTGTTCAACATCTTTGGTAAAAATATAACCTGCGGCTTCAAGTTTGGTATAAATTTCTTGGCTTAATTGCTCGTTTTCTGGGCTGTGCGTTGAATAATAATTGTCAAAATCAATAAAAAACCCTGCAAAATCTTGCTCATGAGCGGCTTTGACGGTGGCAATTTGCTCCTCTGGGCTTATGCCGTTGGCCTCTGCTTTTAGCATGATGGCGGTGCCATGAGCGTCATCGGCACACACATAAGTAACGGTATGCCCCATGGCTTTCATGGCACGCACCCAGATGTCAGTTTGGATATATTCAACCAAATGTCCCAGATGAATCGGGCCGTTGGCATAAGGCAAGGCACTGGTTACTAAAATCTTGCGGTTGGCGGTGCTGGCAGTCATGGTAAAATCAAACCCTTGTACAAATCATTATTTTAAATAGCTAAACTGCTTATCATACCTGATATCGCGATGAAAATCATCAAAAATCTATGCCTGTGCGGCAATTTTGCAGGCTTTCTGGAGTTTTGTGTGCAGACCTTTTATTTTTTGGCAAAATTTTGATATGATAGTTGCTGATATCGCATTGTTTTGGAAAATAATATGACAGACGCAACCATTTGCAGCACTTCTTTGGCAGCTGCTCAAAATTCGCTTATGCTTTATGATACGCTGACAGCAAGCAAGCGTAGATTTGTGCCGATGCAGGCGGGTCGAGTGGGTATTTATGTGTGTGGCATGACGGTGTATGATTATTGCCACATGGGTCATGCACGAGTGATGGTTGGCTTTGATGTGATTGTACGATGGTTGCGACAGCTGGGTTATAAGGTCAATTATGTGCGTAATATCACCGATATTGATGACAAAATCATCAATCGTGCCAATGAAAATGGCGAAACCATCTCGCAGCTGACCGAAAGATTTATTCAGGCAATGCACGCAGATGAACAAAAACTTGGCTGTGCCTCACCTGATGCCGAGCCAAAAGCCACGCTTCATATCAATGCTATGCAGCAGATGATTCAAACCTTGATTGACAAAAATCTCGCCTATCAAGGTGCAGGTGGTGATGTGTATTACGCAGTGGAGCGTTTTGCTGATTATGGCAAGCTCTCCAAGCGAAAACTGGCACAAATGCAAGCAGGTGCATCAGAGCGAGTTGGGGTAAGTGATGACAAGCAAAATCCTTTTGATTTTGTTTTGTGGAAATCTGCCAAGCCGTCTGAGCCACATTGGGCAAGCCCGTGGGGGGCAGGCCGTCCAGGTTGGCATATTGAATGCAGTGCGATGAGTACCTGCTGCTTGGGTGAAACTTTTGATATTCATGGCGGTGGTCATGATTTGCAGTTTCCTCATCATGAAAATGAAATTGCCCAAAGCGAGGGTGCAACTGGCAAGACCTATGCCAACAATTGGATGCACATGGGTTTTATTAATATCGATGGCGAAAAAATGAGCAAATCTTTGGGTAATTTTTTCACCATTGGCGAAGTTTTGGAAAAATTCCACCCAGAAACGGTGCGTTTTTTCTTGTTATCCAGCCATTATCGCAGCCCTGTGAACTTTTCTGATACCGCCTTAAAAGAAAGCCACACGGCATTAAGCCGCTTGTACCAATCGCTCAAATCTGCCGAAGCCATTGGCAAGGTTGTTATTGACAATGCAGCATGGGCAAGCCAAGCGGGACAGGCTTTTATTGAGGCGATGAATGATGATTTTAACACCGCAAAAGCAACCAGCGTATTGTTTGGCTTGGCGGCAAGTATCAACCGTGCAATTAAGGCGGAACAAACGGCAGAGGCTCTTCATCTTGCTTGCACCCTAAAGACTTTGGCAAGTGTGCTAAATATCGCTCAAGCAACACCGAGTGAATTTTTGCAGGCAAAAATCGGCAACGAAGCAGGGCTAAGCGATGAGCAGATTGAACAAAAAATCACTCAGCGTGCCACTGCCAAATCACAAAAGAATTTTGCCTTGGCGGACAGTATTCGTGATGAGCTAAAGCGGCTGGGGGTTGAGCTGGAGGATAGCCGTGCAGGCACCAGCTGGCGTAGAATTTGATTTGTTGTAAGTTTGGTTATTAAAATTACCAACAAAACACAACACAATGCACAATAAAAGACAAATACCAAAACCAACAGTGCTTTATTCTTTGGCAAAGTGGTTTTGGTATTTTTTATTTATCCATAAATCCAAGCAAGGCTTGATGCTAGGCTTGTTCATTGAATGAAACAAAAAAGATGGTTGTGATAACCATCTTTTTGGGAGCATTAATCCAGACTTTCAAGGCGTATGCGTACCACAGGCTCGGTTACGGCAGCAAGTGCTTCAATTTGAGCGATGGCGGCATTCATTTGCTTTTCGACAACGGGCAGTGTCAAGATGATGATTGGCACAAGCCCTGATTTGTGTGCATCACGCTGCAAGATGGCATCAATATTAATGCCATTATCACTCAAGATACGCGTGGCACTTGCCAACACGCCCAGCTCGTCTTTGACAGTCAGTCGCAGATAATAGCCGCAGGTCATCTCATCGCTGCTTAAAATACGCGTATCTGACAGCTCTTCTGGTATGAATGCCAAATGTGGCACATCGCTTGGGGTGGCTGCTTTGATGACATAAATCAAATCCATCACATCTGCCATCACTGCCGATGCAGTTGCACCAGCACCAGCACCATCGCCATAATACAAAGACTGTCCCAGTGGATGAGCGTCAATCATGACGGCATTTTTTACGCCATTGACATTAGCAAGCAGGGCATCAGCAGGGATTAGGGCAGGGTGAACACGCAGTTCGATGCCTTCATCACGGCGAATGGCAAAACCCAAATGCTTGATGGTGTAGCCAAGATCTTTGGCATAGATGACATCTTGCAGGTTGATTTTGGTAATGCCTTCACAGTACACTTTGTCAAACTGCACAGGGATACCAAAGGCAATTGAGGCAAGTAATGACAGCTTGTGAGCGGCATCAATGCCCTCAACATCAAAAGTAGGGTCAGCTTCGGCATAACCTAGGGCTTGTGCTTCGGCAAGCACTTCATCAAATTTGCGATTTTTTTGTTGCATTTCGCTCATGATAAAATTGCCCGTGCCGTTGATGATGCCAGTCAGCCAGTCAATTTTATTTGCCGCCAAAGCCTCTCGCACAACCTTGATGATAGGAATGCCACCAGCAACTGCTGCCTCATAACGCACTTGCACGCCATGCTCTTCGGCAAGGCGGAAAATCTCGTTGCCGTGCTTGGCAAGCAGGGCTTTGTTGGCGGTAACAATATGTTTTTTGTGGCGAATGGCGTGCGTGATGACTTCATAGGCGATGTCTGTACCGCCAATAACCTCAATGATGATATCCACATCACTTGCTGCGGCAATCGCCATCAAATCATCAGTTTGGCGAATGGTTGGGTCAATATCATCACGCTGACGGCGTGTGCCAGCATAAGTTACCTTGAGATGATGACCGCTTCTACGAGCCAATTCTTTGGCATTGTCCTTAATAAGATTTAGCACGCCTGTACCGACAGTGCCAAGACCCAGCACGGCAAGATTGATGGTGTTTTTCACAAAATGCTCCGTTGTGTCGGAAAGTCTTTAAGATTAATCAGCCCAACAGCAAAAATTTGCCTTGATTGGCATAATCAAATACCGTCATTAACATACCAATAAGCCATCGCGACAAACAAATGATGAGCAGGCACTTTTTCGTCCAGCCAAGAAGGGCTTTGGTGCTTGGGTGCGTTTTGTTTGGTGATGGTTTGTTAAGCTGTGTTTGAAGTTTAAATGCTCTAATCTACCACAACTTTGTGTTTTATGCCAGAGATTTTTTGGGTTTGTTGCCAAATTTTCAGGGTGTGATTAAGTGGTCTGGAATTGCCGTGTCGCTAGGTGCTTTGCTTTTAAATTATTACTGGCAGGACTTGGGCATAAAAGGCAAGGCTGGCGTTTTTAGCCAACCTTGCCAGATGTTAGTTGCTTGTGGCGGCTTTGATAAGCTCACTGGCTGGCAGATAGCCACCAATTTGCCGACCTGATTCGGTAAATATCGCAGGCGTGCCACTGACTCCAAGTTGTAGGCCTAATGATTTGTGGCGTTTGACAGGATTATCGCAAGTGGTGCTGTTGATGGTTTGACCTTGCTTGGCAGCGGTTAGGGCAGCTTTGCGGTCTGTGCTACACCAAATCGATTCAACCAACGGAATATCGCGTTCGGCTCGTGGCCATGCCAAATAGCGTACCTCAATACCACCTGCGGTAATTTGCTCAATTTCTTTGTGAAGTTTTTGGCAATATGAGCAAGTTGGGTCGGTGAAAACATAAACAGCAGCTTGTTTTTTGCCTTTGGCAGGGTAGATAATCATCTCACTGCTGTCAATGCTTGCCAAGGATTGTTTGGCAATATTGGCAATGGCATCAGCACCGATATCTTGGATATCAGGCTGACCTAATTTGACGATTTGCCCTTGAATCAGATAGCTGCCTGTCTTGTCGGTAAACATGGCGGGTGCATCATCAAAATTTACCCAAAAAATATCAGGCATGGCGGTGGCATAGGCGGCAATGGGCTTAATACCAACCTCGGATTTTACAAGGTTGTTTTGTAGGGCTGCGACCACTTCACTGTTGCTTTGCTGCTCGGTGGTTGGGGTGCTTTGGGTGGCTGCGGTGGCTTTTGTGGCACTTTGGGCGGTATTTTGACCACAGGCGGTCAGCAGTATGGTGGCGATGAGTATTGTTAAGCGTGATTTGATGGTTGTCATGTCATCTCTCAATAAAATAGCTAAAGTTGGGTGATGGGTATGATTATTATGCCAAAAATCATCATTTTGTGCAAAATTAGCCAAAATTTAGCAGCCAATATTTAAAGATAAATGAACTCTTCCATTGCGTTGCTCAAAACTTGCCAAAGGTTGATTTTCACCCAGACATCCATCTTCTTCTTCGTTTTTAAACTTGATTGTCTTTTGTAAGTTTAGGTATTGTTGTTTGCTCATTGGTTTAAATGTTGCATAAAATCCAACATAGTCGCATTCGTCACAACCAAGATAATAGCTAAAACTTTGCAAAGGTAGTCCATACAGCGTGGCATTTTTTAAAGGATATACAGCCATCAGATAGGTATCATCTTTATTATAATACACTTTAGCTGGTAGCATATCATTGCGATAAGCTATGCTGATATTGTTAAATTTACCTGTCCTTGCCATCTTGCTAAGTTTATAAATAGGCTGAGTATCTGGATTTTGATTCTTGGTATTGGTGATTTGCTCAAAGGTATTTTTCATAATACTATCAAGTAATTTGCCATCATCGCCTTTCTTGCCTTGCTCAAGATAACTAAATGCAGCTGTCCAATCTGCTGCATAAAGATTATTGGTCAGACCAATGCCAATTATAAACAAAATACAACTCTTCATTTATGATCTCCATTATCTTGGTATATTTTTAAGGTTTGATGATTTCAAAATTAAAACAATCGTCTGATTTTTGATATACTTAACGACCAACATTGGGATTTTATCATTGATATAAAGGAGAATGAAGAAAATTTTGCAAAAAATCACCATTTTATGATACAATACGGCGTTATTTTACAGCTGTCTTTTGTAATTATTTTGCCGATTGGCGGTAAATTGATTATGATTTGGCACTTATATAGGAAAATAACCATGCTACGCATTGCCTACGACGCCTTGACTTTTGATGATGTCTTGCTGTTGCCTGCCTATTCTGAAATCCTACCCAAGCAAACCAATTTGACCACACGCCTAACCACGGATATTCAGCTAAATTTGCCGATTATCTCAGCGGCGATGGATACAGTTACCGAATCAAAAATGGCAATCACGATGGCACAGCTTGGTGGTATGGGGATTATCCATAAAAACATGGACATTGCTCATCAGGCACGCCGTGTTCGCCATGTTAAAAAGTTCGAGGCTGGTACAGTGGCAGACCCCATTACGGTTACACCTGATGTCAGCGTTGGCGAGCTGCTTGCCCTGACTCGTGAGCATAAAATCAGCGGTGTGCCTGTGGTGGAAGCTGGCACAAATAAAGTGGTGGGCATTGTTACCCATCGCGATTTGCGATTTGAGACCAATTTGGATCAGCCAGTTGCCAATGTCATGACCCCAAAAGACAAGCTGGTTACGGTCAAAGAGGGCGAAACCCAAGAACGCATTAAAGAATTATTACACAAGCATCGCATCGAAAAAGTTGTGGTGATTGATGATGAATATCGCCTAAAAGGCTTGATTACTGTCAATGATTTTGCCAAAGCCGAAAACAATCCCAATGCTGCCAAAGACAGTCAGGGACGCTTGCGTGTCGGTGCGGCTGTGGGGACAGGGGCGGATACTGAAGCTCGTGTTGAGGCATTGCTTGAGGCTCAGGTTGATGTCATCATCGTTGATACCGCACACGGACACTCAAAAGGGGTGATTGACCGTGTTGCATGGATTAAGAAAAACTACCCCAATACCCAAGTCATCGGTGGTAATATCGCAACAGGTGATGCAGCATTGGCATTGATGGATGCAGGAGCAAATGCTGTTAAGGTTGGTATCGGACCGGGTTCTATTTGTACAACTCGTATTATCGCAGGCATTGGCGTGCCACAAATCAGTGCCATTGATAATGTAGCCACTGCATTAAAAGACCGCATTCCACTGATTGCCGATGGCGGTATCCGCTTTAGTGGCGATATGGCAAAAGCCATCGCTGCAGGTGCATCTTGTATCATGGTGGGCAGTTTGTTGGCTGGTACCGAAGAGGCACCAGGCGAGGTTGAGCTATTCCAAGGCCGTTACTACAAAGCATATCGTGGCATGGGTAGTCTGGGGGCGATGAGCGGACAAAATGGCTCATCAGATCGCTATTTTCAGGATGCCAAAGACGGTGTTGAAAAGCTCGTGCCAGAAGGTATTGAGGGTCGTGTACCATACAAAGGCCCTGTGTCGGGCATTATTGGGCAGTTGGCAGGTGGCTTGCGTTCAAGCATGGGCTATACAGGCTGTGCAACCATTGAGCAGATGCGTAAAAATACCACTTTTGTCAAAGTTACCTCAGCAGGCATGAAAGAATCCCATGTTCATGATGTGCAGATTACCAAAGAAGCACCGAACTATCGCCAAAACTAAGCCTGTCAATCCAAAAAGCCAAATCATTGCATTTGGCTTTTTTTGTGCCTTTGGTTTGCCCTATGGGATTTTGGCGTTGATTTATTCATAATATTTATCGGCAGGACAGTCATGCTTGCATGAACTGAACGGTTGTTGTATTTACCATATTACAAATACAAGTCATTTGCATTTATTTTATTAAATAGTACAAATTATCATTTACAAACAAAAAATATTCTGCTAGAATTCTTGCTTGTACCTTACCAGCTTGTTGTGTTGATTGTATTATTGTATAATTTCTTGCCATAATATCGCTGGTGTTGGGTAATTGTTGCTATAACCAAAAAACTAAGTTTTGTCCAAAAATCATTGGAGAATTTATGAAAAAATTGCAATTATTGCCGTTGAGCGTTGCTGTTGCTACCGTTTGCTATGGCACTGCTTTTGCAGCAACCAAAACAACTCCCCCTGCAACTGCTAATGTCGTGTTGGCAACCGATTATGTTACTGCCGACAGACAAGGCGCTAAAGTAAAAACCAATGTTGTAACCACAGCACAAAAGAACGAAAGCACCGAGACGGATTTGCGTGGCTTACTGAACCAAGAGCCAGCCATTGAGTTTGCAGGTGGTAATGGCACATCGCAATATGTTGCCATTCGTGGTATGGGTCAAAACTCTATCGATATCAAGGTGGATAATGGCTACAGCGATGCACAAGTACTATATCATCAAAGCAGATTTATCCTAGATCCAAGTTTGGTAAAAATTGTCAGTGTCCAAAAAGGGGCAGGTTCGGCATCGGCAGGTATTGGTGCAACCAATGGGGCAATCATCGCAAAAACACTGGATGCTGCTGATTTATTAAAGGGCAGTGATAAAAATTATGGTGTAAAGCTCAATGCAGGCTATGCCAGCAATGGTAAAACTGCCAGCTACGGCGTAACCGCTTTTGGTAAGGCGGACAATTTTGATTTGTTATTATCTGCCAATCGTGCCGATGATGACGAAAATTATAAAGCAGGTAAGGATTACAAAAACCCTGTTGATGGCTCATCTGTCATCACCTACAGTGCGTTGGACAAGCAAGCATTTTTGGCAAAAGCAGGTCTGAACTTGGGCAATCATCGCTTGGTATTAAGCCAAACTCGTGAGATTACCAAAGGTATGCGTACGGTGCGTGAGGAATTTCCTGCCTTTGGGGGTACAGATACTCGCCAAAGTCCAAGCTATCGTGAGATGAGCAAAGACCAGACAAACCTTGAATGGACAACCAAAAACCTAGGTTTTGCTGATATTACTGCCAATGCTTATTTGATTAAAAATGAACGCTATTCGGCAGATGACAGTGGCTGTGGCTATTGCGGCAACATTCAAGGCCCAACCACGACAACCATCACCACAAAAGGTGCGAACATTAACTTTGACAGTCAGGTTGGTGAATCAACTTTGGTAAAATACGGGGTGAATTACCGCTATCAAGAAGCACAACCACCATTTTATGCCAAAGCCACAGACCTTGTTAGAGGTCGTCCACTTGGTGCCGATGTTCGAAATGCCGAAAAAACGGACACAGGTGCTTACTTTGAGGCAATCAGTGATGTCGGTCCAGTTACTGTAACTGCAGGCGTGCGTTATGACCACTTCACCTACAAGGCAATGGACGGCAAAACCGTATCTGATGGGGCAATTAACCCAAGCCTTGGTCTGATTTGGCAAGCGACACCATCGCTTAGCTTAAATGCCAACCACAACTACGCTACTCGTAGCCCACGCCTATATGATGCGGTGATGTCGCATGGCAGACGCGGTATTATTTCAATCGCTGATGGCACCAAGGCAGAGCGAGCACGCAATACCGAAGTTGGCTTTAACCTAAATCATACTTTTGCCAATGAAGGTAAATTGACGCTTGATGGTAGCTATTTCTGGCAAAAAATTGACGATGCGGTAGTAAATCCACAAAACCGCCATGATGCCGTCCCGACCTATCGTTATATCGCCAATGTTGGCTATATCACCAATCAGGGCTATGAAGTGGGTGTTGGTTATCGCCAAGGTGGATTGACAGCTCGTGTTAGTGTCTCTGATAACAATCCAAAATTCCGCGGTCTACCAGAAACCACGGGCGATCTAAATCCAGATTTTGCCTTTAATATCGGTCGCACAGTAACCAGTTCTTTGTCTTACCGCTTTAAAAATCCAAACCTAGAAGTAGGTGTGCGTAACCGTGATGTAACCACCACTGTGGGTGCGGTTAATGATAACTCGGTTGCTAACCCAATTCGCCCAAGTTATAACAAAACTGACCTATTTGCCAACTGGAAGCCTTATGGTACAGACAAGCTGAATGTTAATTTTGCAATTAATAATGTGGCTGATAAATACTACCTGCCACATTCACAGCGTGCCAATTCTGGCGTACCTGCACAAGGGCGTGATTATCGTGTCGGTGTGAATTTTACTTTCTAAGCAGTCAATCACTGCTTTCTCCACGAACACCCAAGATGACAAACTTGGGTGTTTTTTTGACCATAAATGCAGCATATAACAATAGGGCTGGCTTATCAGAGGCATTGTCTGAATAATCATACGCTTACAATGGGAAGGTTTGGCTTGTTAAACTTTCAGCCAGAATTTGTATTTTGCTTGCAATATATATTTTATTATTACAAAATAATGATGGTCTGTTTTGTGTTGGATATTTTATAGTTATTTATCTTGCTGGGCAAAAATCAATAAGGCAGAATACACGCCTGTGGCAGGCAGCCTTGCTGAATATACACAGTGTTGGTGCGATTGATATTTTTGCGTATCGGAGTTTGCTTGGGTTAATTGGTCAAATTGCACAATTGAGCAGTTGTGGCTTGGGGTGTATGGCTTTGACAAAGTCAAGTGTGGCAGGACTACGGTTGATTTGTTGGTACGATATTTGCTGGGCTTTGGTGATTTGGGTTTTGCTTGTTGATGTTATGCGGTAGGGCAACTCGTTGTGTTTTGGTCGGCAGGAATACCGCCAAAACACAACAAGCATTGGCGTGGATTTAGCCAGTTGGTAGGCGTTTTTTTTCCAAAAACAGCATGTCATAAATCACCAAAGCCATACCAACACAAATCCCAATATCGGCGGTATTAAAAATGGGATAATTCCATACATTGGCATAATGTACATGCATAAAATCAATAACATAGCCATGTACCGCCCGATCAATCACATTGCCCAAAGCACCGCCCAGCACGCCAGCCAAACCAAGGCTTAGTACTTTGGCGGTTTTTGGGATTTGGCGTAAATAGATGACGATATAAGCAGTTACCACAATGCCCAAAATGATAAAAAACCATTTTTGCCAACCGCCAGCGTCTGCCAAAAAGCTAAAAGCAGCACCGTAGTTATAAGCCAAAGTCCAATTCAGCACAGGCTCGATGACACTGATGCTCTCGCCCAGTGCCAATTTGTTGTCAAAATAATGCTTGATGAATTGGTCAAATGCCAGCACCAATAAACCAATACCATAATAAATAAAGGCGGTATTGCCATTTGGTGCAAGTGGGTGCGTCTTAGGCATAATTTCTTACCTCGCCTGTGTGTAAATTGGTAATGCAGCGACCACAAAGCTCGGGGTGGTTGCTGTCTGTGCCAACATCGGTACGAATGTGCCAACAACGCACGCACTTGCTACCATTTGCAGCTAGGATGGTGATTTGTGGCGTGTCGCTGATAGCAACGGTGGCATCGGAGGTGATGAATACAAAACGCAACTCATCGGCAAGTTTTGCCAGAGTTTCGGCGGTTTGTTTGTTGGTGTTGATAATGGCTTGGGCGGTTAGGTTGCTGCTGACGATTTTGTCGCTGCGAGCTTGTTCGATGGCTTTATTGACCATTTCTTTCATTTGCAAAATGCCGTCCCAGTCCACCACGCTGATATCTGCCATCTGTGGTGTGGGTAGCTGATACCAAGTTTGGGTAAAGATATAGCCATCTGTATTTTTTAGCACCTGCCAAGCCTCTTGAGCGGTAAAGGATAAAATCGGTGCAATCCAGCGAAGCAGGGCGTGTGCAATATGATACAGTGTTGTCTGTGCCGAGCGGCGAGGCAGACCGCAGGCTTTGGTGGTGTAGGTGCGGTCTTTGATGATGTCTAAATAAAACCCACCCAAATCCTGCGAACAAAATGCCATCACTGCTTGACAAACTTGGTGAAAATCCATGTTGTCATAAGCGGCAATGATGTTTTTTTGTACCGCATGGGTACGGTGCAGGATATATCTGTCAAGACTGATGAGCGTATCGTCTGCAACCATATCTGTGGCAGGGTTGAAGTCATCGGTGTTGGCAAGTAAGAAACGAATGGTATTGCGAATGCGGCGATACATATCGCTAACACGGTCAAAGCCTTCTTTTGAAACTGCCATCTCGTAGCGATAATCGGATGATGCCACCCATAGACGCACAATGTCAATGCCGTATTTGTCAGCAAGTTCAGCAGGCTCAAAGCCTTTGGTGTTGCCTTTGGATTTGGACAGTTTATAGCCCTTAGCATCAACAGTAAAGCCATGTGTCAGCACTTGCTTAAATGGCGGACGCTTATAAATCGCCTCAGAGACCAGTAGTGATGACTGGAACCAGCCACGGTGCTGATCTGAACCTTCTAAATACAGGTCGGCAGGATTGGCAAGAACCTCACGACTGCCCAATACGGCAAAATTGGTCGCTCCAGAATCAAACCACACATCAAGCGTATCTGTGCATTTTTGATATTCTTTGGCATCATCACCGATAAAATGTTCGTTCGGTGTATCAAACCATGCTTCAATGCCGCCATTTTCGATAGCTTGGGCGACTTTTTCGAGCAACTGCTCGGTATCGGGGTGTAGTTCTTGGGTGTCTTTGTGCATGAAAAATGCAATTGGCACGCCCCAAGTGCGTTGGCGACTGATGCACCAATCAGGGCGAGTGCCCATCATGGATTCGATGCGGTTTTGACCCCATGCAGGTGTCCAAACAACCTTGTCAATATCGGTCAGTGCTTGTTGCTTAAGCCCTTGCTTTTCCATGCTGATGAACCATTGGGCGGTCGCACGAAAGATAATCGGTGTCTTGTGTCGCCAGCAATGTGGATAGCTGTGCGTGATTTTATTATGCTTTAACAGATGTCCAGAAGCTTGTAGGGTATTGATGATTTGTGGCTGTGCTTTGTAGATATGCTCACCAACAAAGACCGTTGCTTCGGGCAGATACACGCCATTGCCACCGACTGGATTTTCGGTGGGTAGGTTGTACTGGCGTCCAACATTATAATCGTCCACCCCGTGTGCAGGAGCGGTATGCACAAGCCCTGTACCACTGTCTGCAGTAACATGATCGCCTGTAATCAGTGGTACTTGACGGCTATCAATTAATGGGTGCTGTGCTGTTAGGGCGGTCAGTGCCTCACCTTTGATGGTTGTGATGCTGTGATAATCAACCAAGCCCACCTCTTTGGCAAAGGTTTCTACCAAATCAGCCGCCACAATAAAACTGGCTTGGCGAGTGATTGGCTTTGGATTTGCAATGGTATAATGCCACATTTTGCCAAATTTATTTTCTACATCTTGCTGATAAATACCGCCGATGTTTTTGATGGCTTTGGCAGAGCGTTCATTGCCTTCATGAATGTAGAAATCAACGGTGTTTCGATAGCTAAAGGCGTAGTTTAGCAATGCTTGTTTGATTTCGCCATTTGCCCCCGTCCCCCAGTAGTCGGCGGTGATAAATGTAAAGCCAATGGCAATGCTGTCATTGTTTGGCTGGTCATCATAAAAACGGGTCGTGCCAATGATTTCGTTGGTTTTTTTGTCAATGATGGCAAAGGCTCGATCTTTGAGTGCTTGTTCAAAAAATGGATCAAACACCTCTGGCAGATGACGCTTGGTTGGCGTCAATGCCCAGATTTCAGGATTGCTTGCCTGTTTTTGTAGCTGGGCTTTATCATTTTTGGTCAATCGTCTTAATAAAAAATTCTCGCTGCTGATTTCATTAGGGATAATAAAATCTGTTGTTTTTCTGCCTTGAATGATGGCATAATCAAGCTCGCTATGAGCTGAGATGGCTTGGTTGGCAGGCAGCGTCCAAGGGGTTGTTGTCCAAATTACCGCTTGTAGTACACCGTCAATATTAGCAGTTGCGGTCAGTTGCTCGCGGTTGGTGATATCAAAGCCAACATAAATCGCATCGGATTGCTTATCTTCGTATTCAACTTCCGCTTCAGCAAGGGCAGATCCACAGTCTAGGCACCAATTGACAGGTTTTAGCCCACGCACGATATGTCCATTGGCATAGATGCGAGCTAGGGCACGCACCGTGTCAGCTTCTTGCTGAAAATTCATTGTCAGGTATGGGTTTTGCCACTCTGCCAGCACACCAAGTCGCTTAAAATCAGCCATCTGCAACTCAACTTGGCTTTTGGCATAGGCTCGGCACGCCCCTCGAAACTCGGTGGCATTGACAATTTCGCCGTTTTTGCTTTTGTCTTTATGGGGCTGACCAACTTTGCCGATAATGCCTTCAACTTTTTGTTCAATGGGCAGGCCATGACAGTCCCAACCCGGTACATAGGGTGCATCATAGCCATCAAGAGTCTTATATTTTATGATAATATCTTTTAAGACTTTATTAACAACATGACCTAGGTGAATCTGACCATTGGCATAAGGAGGGCCGTCGTGCAAGATGTATTTTTTGGCACCTTGTCGAGCCTTACGAATCTGACCATAGACATCGTCTTTTTGCCACTGTTCCAGCCAAATCGGCTCACGCTTGGCAAGATCGCCCCGCATGGCAAAGGCAGTATCAGCAAGGTTTAGGGTGTTTTTGTAGTCAATCGGCTCGCTCATTGTTAGCTCACAAAATTTGATAAAAATTGACTAATTATACTGCAAAAGCAAGATTTTATAAAGACCAAATTGTGCCGATGTTGATAGCTGATTGACCAATATAAGCATGGGTGGTTGGTTTTTGTGGGTGTCAATGATACTGGTATCATCAATAACAGCATGCATAAAATCTCTGCTGGTTTAACAGGCTGTGTAGCAGCCAAAGCTAAAAACGAGACTTGCAAGGCAGGTGCTTTGGGTGCTATGATAGGTGAGATGGTAGGCGATTGGATGACAAATCGTTATCCAGCAGTCATGATTGATGGTAAAACTGCCTACATCTTATCAGATCAAGACAAACAAAAAATCATCAACACCGCCAAACTCCTGTCAGCATCAGCTGCCTTATTATACGAGTTTGATGTAAATACAGCTTCAGCAAGTGCTGAAGAGGCGGTTAGGTGGAATGCTATTTATATCAATAAAGGTAAAGTGCCCGAAGCGGATCAGAATAAAGCAAATGAGATGGCTCGGCATATTAGTAGTGACAGAAATGCTGGATGGAAATTTCTAAGAAGTAAAAGGCAGGCTGATCTCTTATATCAACTAAATACTAATGAAAATTTGGAAATACAAGTTGATGTTAATGATCTGGGTGAGCTGAAAATAACTGGAAGTTCGTGGGAATCTAAACCTGATGGTCGACAGGTAATTGTTGTCAGACCAACTACTTATAATGTATGGGCGGTTACAGGAAGTCTGACATTGGTCAGAAGAACCAATGGAACCTATGGCGTGTTTAATGACACCTATAATTTTGAAATGCATAACTCAGGCATTCTGGCAGTCCCTAGAAATATTGAAACAGTTATAGGCTCTCCACGATGCACAGCAACGAGTGGATGTACATCATATAACATTAAATTCAATGGTAATTTTGATGCAAATAAAATAAAAAATCTTAGGGATTTCCAATGAGAAAATATGTAGTATTTTTTATATTTTTTCTGTTAATGTGCACAACTATTATTTATTTATATAAACAAATCTTTTTTTAAGAGAGATTCGGCTTAATGGTGATTATTATGCTATTGAGATGGATAATGCATTTTTTGAGTATCTGTCGCTGAAAAATAAAACAGTTGGAGCAATCATAAACCGCACAGAGTATAACAACACTCATTTTATAATTTATACTGAAGGAAAAATATGCGATAGCTCACAAGGTGGTATATTTGAATATTTTCCAAATAATATTATGTATGCTATTTTGGACAATGCTGGAAATCTACTGGTATTTAATAATATAGATGACTATCACTCTTACATATCCTTAAAAAATCTAAATATTGCAAATTTACATATTAATATCAAGGATTTATTTAAAATAAAACAAGCAAATAAATTAGCAAGAGATTCTGGCTGTCTTTAGTAAATTAAACATGGCAAAACAGCAAAAGACAGCTCCAAAATCCAAACTGCTATTCTGCATTAAATTTGTTATCCAACAAGGTAAATTATTATGCCAAGCCAAGAAATTCACCCGACATTCTTTGATTAAGTCTCAGATGAAGCAATTGGAAGAAGATGGAAAATGAATTGGTTTGTCATCTTAAAGCAGGAAAATCTGTTTCTATTAGGATTGAGATAAGTTATCCAAATGATAAAACAGTGCAACCAAATCAATTTAAGGTTGTTCCAATAATTGATGGTCGTATATTAAATCCTTACGAATTCAACCAGTGAGCAAAACTATGAATATAACCTGTGAAAACCAAGCTTATGAGGCAATTTCAGAAGCTCTTGTTGTTTATATACAAACGACTCATGGGAACAGTGCTCTGTAAAAATTGAGATTTACGACTTGATGATAAGAGCGTACGAAAAACTCATTAAAGATGGTGAGATTATTGATGAATATCGAGAATTCCTTTTGAATTTAGCATACCACGATGAATGCTGCTTTCTTTTTAAACGAAAACAAGGTATCAAATAATGACTTATGATATGAGCGGTGTGGAAATTTTAGAAGCTTTATGCGAGGGAAATCTTGCCCTTGCAGAAGATTTATTAAAACTACATCCACAAAATAACTTATTGGAAATTAATAGCGACAAAAAAACTTGGCTTCATATAACAACAAGCTCATTGGATCCTAACGAGCCTCCTGCAATTACCATTAAATACCTTATCAACCTAGGTATTGATATCAACGCCCAAGACATCTATGGTATGACACCACTGCATTATGCTTTGCGTAGTGGCAATGCAGAAGCTGCTATTGAATTATTGAATGCAGGGGCTGATCCTAATATTCCTAATATTGATAATGTCATACCATTGGCAATGATTGGTAGAATGCCAAAGCGACTGGATGTACTAAAACTCATGCTTGAAAAAGGCGGTAATGTCCATTTTTATAATGGACATTATGAAGTGTTGCAGTCTTTGGAATTATTTCGGAGTGATGAAGAGGATTTTATGCCAGTGATTGAGATGATGAGACAGTATGCCTAGAGCTATTAATATAACCCAAGGCTTAGTAACACTCTAAGCCAACAACAGTCTTAAAAAACTATTGATGCGTGATATTTCTTTAGAATCATTTGCTTTTTGGCGAATAAGTTGCCATACATCAGGATCGATTAAATCCAGCTGTTGCTAAAATTGATCTAAATCTTAACTTAAAAGAAATGGCAAGATCTATTAGCTCATCTGATGGCAAAATAACACGCCCTGTCGGATTTTCTGCTTCTATCAATTTTGGTAGTGTGATTGGCGGGGAAAAAGATGCTACAGCAATTGATGAAGTCATCAAAGGCAGTTCCATTGGAGTTCAAGCCTGTCACGGTGTATGCCTTGGTGGCATCAGAACGAAAGGCAAAGAAAATGTTTTAACCTATGGTGTAGGCACAAGCCAAATCAGTATGAGTGGTGGTAATATGGTTCAGCTGTCTGAAGAACGAAAACAACAGCTTTTTACACTATTGGGTATTAAACCATGAAATTTCCCAATAAAGAAAAAATGAACACTACCATTACCATAATCTCTTTTGTTGTTTTGGTATTTTTAGCTTGGCGAGTGTATTCAACAGAGCTTCTTTCTTTTTGTATAGATATGCCGGATTACAAAATAGATCAACCTAAAATAGAGCAGGTAGAACAGCTACTTAAGCCAATCATCAAAAACTTGCCAGAAAAACCTGACCGCATTAATATTTACGATAAGTCAGGTGTAGCGTCTTATCACCTGTATTATTTTAATACAACACCTGAACAAACAAGGCAATTGATAGATAATATTACTGGTCAAACACAATGGCTTTGGCTTAAAGAAGATGAGAGCGGAGTGATTTACTGCTATAATCAGTTTTATTTGGTTATGAAAGAAGGTGGTCAATATGGATTGTCGGATGATATTAAAAGCTATTTATACATTGCAGTAGGCTGGAATTCGTTTAGTGACTGCCGTAAACAGTATTATCAATCCAGTGGATAAAAACCTGTATACAATAAGTATGGATACCAACTCGGCTTACAAAGAATTGAGTGCAACATCAGCGGTAATAATAATATTAACTGCATTTATAAATAAGCAATATTACAGT
>NZ_FTNU01000017.1 GCF_900156515.1 Moraxella cuniculi DSM 21768
CTAAAAACCCAACCAATCATCTTAAAGCATTTGACTTGGTGTTTCATTATATCAACTATGGGTGGGTGTAGCATACTTTTTGAACCAGGGCCTTTGCTTTTTATGCAAATTTCTCAAACAAGTTTAAAAAATCACCGCCCAAAAGCGAAAACGTTTTCGCTTTTACCCATTTTGGGTTATAATACATCCGCCAACAAGTGCAACGATTGGATTTATTTAAGCATTCTCGCTACCGCCCCAAATCCTTGATTTCTAAGGTTTTGGGGCGGTTTTTGTTGCAAAACGGAAAACGTTTCCCGTTTTAAAAGATTGTCAAAATGACCGACATCGGTCATTTTAAGAGATTTGTATTAAGATGAAACAATGTTTCACTTGTTCCGACATCGGGGCTTTTGCTAACGGTTGATAATTTTAATGACTGTTTCGCAGACATCTGCGAACATAAAAATAAGCTCTCTTACGCCCTCTTTCGGGTGTTTAAAACGGACACTGGCATCCATTTATGTGATTATTATCCTTATCTGATTTTTTGTTTTTGAAATTAAATTTCAAATGTCTCGCCAGCGATACATTTGAAAGGTTGTTTCATTTTCTAAATTACCCGACATCGGGTATTTTGTTTAAAAGTGGTAACAGTTACAAGTTTTTCATTTCATAAAATAATAAAAAATGGGACTGTCCTAGATAATGACCAAAAACTCCATTTAGGTTAAAATAACCCAATGAGAAAAAGTCGTCTAAGTCAGTATAAACAAAACAAACTCATTGAGCTGTTTGTTGCAGGTGTTACTGCAAGAACGGCAGCTCAATTAGCCAATGTAAATAAAACAACAGCTGCTTACTATTTTCACCGATTACGCCTACTCATCTATCAACACAGTCAGCACCTAGAAATGCTAGATGGTGAAGTTGAAGCTGATGAGAGCTATTTTGGCGGAACACGCAAAGGTAAGCGTGGTCGTGGTGCAAGCGGTAAGACTGCGGTATTTGGCTTATTAAAGCGAAATGGCAAGGTTTATACCGTTGCCATACCTAATACAAAGTCGGTCACTTTATTGCCCATTATACGAGAAAAAGTAAAGCCTGACAGCATTGTTTACACAGATTTCTACAAAAGCTATGATGTGCTTGATGTTAGTGAATTTAATCACTTTAGAATCAATCACAGTACGCACTTTGCAGAAAAACAAAATCACATTAACGGAATAGAGAATTTTTGGAATCAGGCAAAACGCCATTTACGCAAATTTAACGGTGTTCCCAAAGAACATTTTGGGCTTTATCTTAAAGAATGCGAATGGCGTTTTAATAACAATGACCTTAAATCTCAAATTTCCATTTTAAAACAATTAGTTAAGGGTAGTTTGGGTTGGTTATCTAGGATGGTCCCTAAAATTAACCAGTAAAAGCTGATAATTTGCTTATTTTATTATGATAATATTAATTAACTATATAATTTTATTATTTTAAACAATCGGTTTACGCCGATAAAATAAAATACCTGGAATGGATAAGCCCAGAACCAACGCCGAAATAATAAAAATCGCATCAAAAAAGTGCCGCATCATCAACAAAAATAGCTCCAAGCTAAAGCCAAAGTAGCCAATTTGCACCATGCTTACCATCGCCTTATAGGCAGCAATCCCCGGCATCATACAAATCAGGCTTGGGACAATCAATGCCTTCGGTGGCAGACCATAACGCTGCGAAAAATACACACCCAAAAAACTGCCACTCATCGCCCCAAAAAAAGTCGCTACCGCCAAATGTATGCCCATGGCTGCCATGAGAAGTTTTAGCCCAAAGCCTACGGCAGTTACCATTATACAATGCACAATATAGCGGCGTGGCAGGGTGAACATCAGGCTCCAACCGAGTGTAATCAGGCACGATAGGGCGATTTTTTCGATAACCTGCCAAAGGTCGATGGTCAAAAACTGCAACATAATTTACAATCCCCAATGCGGTATTTGCAAAAATATCAGAGCGATAACAATGCCAACACAAGCTGACAAACTAAGCATGGTTGCAAACATCCAACGCCCCACACCCATGTTGATATAGCCCTTTAAAATATCGGACAAGGCATTGATGATGGGAAAACCTGGCACGAGCAAGAGAACACTGGCAGCAACAGCAATATCGGCATTGGTGCCAAGCTGTAAAAAATACGCTGACGCACCAAGTGAGGTGGCAATAAAGGCGGTGATGATGGCAATCACAAAAGTATTAAAATGATGGCTGGCAAGGTAAATTCTCGTTCGCATTGCCACAAAAGCTGCCAATAAAGTCGTTGCTGCGATGGCAAAGTCGCCACCATTTAAGTAGGCAAAACTGGCACAAGACAGCCCCACAAAAAGCGACACCATATTATCCGAATAGCTGCTTTTGTGGATTTCATCAAACTGCTTAATACTGTCATCAATGAGCTTATCTTGCTCGTCTTGATTTGGCAAAAATTGCCGTGCTTGCTTCGCCTCTTCGGTGCGTAGGACGATTTGTTGGATTTGCACCAAGATATTCACATTAATGCCCTGATGCACTGTATTACGCACGGTAGTGATGCAGCGACCCTGATACAAAGTGGTCAGTGTAACGGCATTAAAAGACAAGCCGCACTCAACGCCATCAACACCCAGTGCCAGACCCAGACGCTTGGTCAAATCAACCACGACAGCGGATTCTGCACCATATTGCATGAGCAATAAGGCACAGCGAATGCACAATCGGGTAATTCGTTGCTGCTGCTGATGGTTAATGCGGGCGGTTGCCTTGCCAGTAACAGCAAGCAGGGCAGGTGTGGTATCGCTGGGTATCATGGCTTGGATTGTGAATTTATGTTTAATAATTTATTCAATAAAATACCAAATAATCAGCGTGGGGATTGTGCAAATAATTGTGCAAATACCGCCGCTAGCTTATCAATTAGCACCTGTGTGTCTGCTTTGGATAAATTAAGTGCAGGCAATAGGCGTATGACATTGCCCCCTGTAACATTAATCAGCAAATGATGTTCATCACGAGCAAGGTTAACGGCATTGCTTAAATCAACCGTATCAGGCATTGCAAAGCCTATCATCATGCCACGACCACGCACGCTTATGCCTTGTGTGGCAAATTTTTGCAAGATAGCCGTGCGAATTGCCTCGCCTTGGGCCTGGGCATTTTGCATGAGTGCTTCGTCCAGCAGCTCATAGACAGCACAAACAACTCGGCTGCCCAGTGGTGTGCCACCATAAGTAGAGCCGTGAGAGCCTGCACCAAACAACCCAACCGCCTTGCCACGAACCATGCACGCCCCAATCGGAAAACCATTTCCCAAGCCTTTGGCGGTTGTTAAAACATCTGGGGTGATGGTGCTGTGCTGATAGGCGAAATATTTGCCCGTGCGACCATTGCCAGTTTGCACCTCGTCAAGCATCAGTAGCCAGTTGTTGTCATCGCAGATTTTGGCAAGCTCTTCAAGGTATCCATCGCTTGGTGTATGCAGACCACCTTCGCCTTGTATTGGTTCAACCAGCACCGCACAAATATCCGCATCATCGCTCAGTGCCATGACGGCTTGGGCATCATTAAATGGCACACGCACAAAATCATCATCAAGGGTAAAAAATCCAGCACGGGCTTTGGGATTGGCGGTTGCCGAGACACTAAGTAGTGTGCGTCCATGGAATGAATTTTCCATCACCACCACTTTTGGGCGAGCTTTGCCTTGTTGATGGGCGTATAAACGAGCCAATTTCAAGGCACATTCGTTTGCTTCAGCACCTGAATTGGCAAAGAAAACTTCGTCCATGCCAGCGGCCTTGCACAGCATTTCGCCTGCTTTTTCCTGCCAATCCACCCCAAATAAATTGCTGGTATGAATTAGCGTACTTGCCTGCTCACTGATGGCAGCACTGATATCAGGGTGGCAATGCCCAAGCCCACAAACAGCAATGCCTGTCAGTGCATCAAAATAAGCCGTACCATCTGCGGTGTATAAATAAGAACCTTCACCACGCACAAAGCTGATGGGTTGGCGAGCATAAGTTGGCATTAAATAAGTCATAATATATCCTTAAAAATATTTAGGTTTTCCATCTGGCAGGCTACAAGGCTTAATCTTGCTCATCAATCGCCCCATTTGCCTCCTCAAAAAAGGGCAATTCGGCACCCTGTATGCTGTATTCTTCTGATGCCCATGCACCCAAATCAAGCAATTTGCAACGCTCACAACAAAAAGGTCGATGTGGGTTTTCTGTCCAGATGCTAGGTTTTTGGCATTGTGGGCATGGATAGGTGATTGTCATGAGTTTCTCGCATGAAAATATTTGTTATTTTATCACAAATCCGCAAAAAAGCAGTAAAATTTCCACCATCTTATTCGGCTTGGCTCTACAATTTCGCCATCAAAATATCACGATTGCTGCCATTATAAACCAGATGATAATAAGCGAAAGAAAGCTGTTTATTTATAAATGAAATTAAAATAACAATCAATGTAAATTGATAATATTGTGCTCATAGCAACGCCTGCTAATTGATGCAAATAAATCAAATGTATCAATTATACAACCATCACCAATGCCATTTATGATAGGTGGCGAGTTATTCATTAACCACAGCAAAAGTTAAAACTTACACCAATAACAAATATACCGCCAGTAGTCATCAAATTCACTTTATGTCATTCATGCAGCGAATTTTCTGCTCGAATGAGTAAGCATGGCTTATTATTTATCCCGATTTGTGGCATGGTTTAAGTTGATTTGGCATAAAAAAGCACCCAAGTTAGGGTGCTTTTTGTGGTTTAGGCAGAAGCCATCAAGCTGGCATTGCCACCAGCAGCGGTGGTATTGTAGCTTTGGCTGACCTCATGATACAGTCTTGCAAAGTCAAGTCCTGTCGTGGCATCAACAATGCGGCGAATTGCACCATCTAATGATGACAAACGCACGCGTTCAGCAGTTGGCAAATTTGATAGGGCGATGACAATATCATTCATGTCAGCGGCAGGCTGCTCAACTACTTCCAGCACGCCAGTAAGCTCATTGGCATACGCTGCCAAAGCGTTTGACGGGCAAACTTGTGCCAATGTGCCATTGAGCGATAGGGCAACCAGTGCCAACAAACTCTGGGCAATACTACCGCCATAGAGCGTTACGCATTTTGGTGCGTGCCATGATAGGGTATTGGCCTCACCAGTTGGTCCTGGTAGCACTGCCACGGCTTGATTGAGCGATGAATTGGTGGCAATTTGTACAGCAGTGTCTAGGGCGGCCAGCTGATCGGCATTGAGCAGCTTCTTGGCAACCGCTTGTACTTTTTGTAGCGAAGTTTGGTTGATGGTGGCAGGTGTGTCTACCACTGGCGTATCCCAGCGATGGATACGGCTTAGGCGTTGCAAATAAAATGGCCCGCCAGCTTTTGGTCCTGTGCCACTCATCGCATGACCCCCAAACGGCTGCACGCCAACCACAGCACCAACAATATTGCGATTGATATACACATTGCCCGCCTCGATGCGATCGGTGATTTGTTCAATGGTACTATCAATGCGACTGTGGATACCGTGCGTTAAGGCGTAGCCTTTTTTGTTGATTTGATCAATCAAGTCATTTAATTCATGGGCGGCAAATCTCACCACATGAAGCACAGGGCCGAATACTTCTTTTTTTAGTTGCGATAGATCTTTTAGCTCAAACAAAATCGGTGCAACAAAGGTGGCATTCGGTGCATCGGACTTGATTGCCACTTCGTGATATGGGGCGATTTGTTTTAGGGTATTGATATGACTGAGCAGATTTTCTTGTGCTTCGGCATCAATCACAGGGCCGACATCGGTGGCCAAGAAAGCAGGGTTGTCCACCACCAGCTCATCCATCGCACCTTTAATCATTTCAACCACATGATCGGCAATATCCTCTTGGATACACAAGATTCGTAATGCCGAACAACGCTGACCTGCTGAATCAAAGGCAGATGATAAAACATCCAAACAAACCTGTTCTGGCAGGGCGGTACTATCAACAATCATGGCATTCATGCCACCTGTTTCGGCGATGAGCACAGGGTTGTCGTCTCGTGCTGCCAGCAGGCTGTTAATGCGTTTGGCAACTTCAGTTGAACCTGTGAAAATCACGCCATTGATGCGATTGTCTGAGGTTAATGCCGCACCGACATCGCCAGCACCCAAGACCAGTTGCAAGACATCGGTTGGCACGCCAGCCTCGTACAGCCAAGATACTGCCAAATGAGCAATCAAACTGGTCTGTTCGGCAGGTTTGGCGACAACGGTATTACCTGTTGCCAGTGCTGATACCACCTCGCCGACAAAAATTGCCAATGGGAAGTTCCAAGGGCTGATTGCCACAACTGTACCCACTGGCGTGGACAGATTGAGGCGTTCGGTCTCATCGGCATAATAACGACAAAAATCGATCGCTTCACGAATTTCGGCAATGGCATTTGGCAGGGTTTTGCCTGCTTCACGCACCGTAATCATCATCAATAATGCCATGCGTGATGGCTCTTCCATCAAGTCGGCAAAACGGCGTAACATTGCTGCTCGTGTTGCAGCTGGTACTTGCTGCCATGTATTTTGGGCAGCAATTGAGGTGCTGATAACCTCGCCAACACTGCCAGCATCAATAAAAGATACTTGGCCGACAACATCACGATGATCGCTTGGATTTAGGACGCTATGCGGGCTTTGGTGATTGACTGCTACAGCGGTCAAAGAGGCAATGTCAAATTCAATATTGCAAGCACTTTGCATATGGGCTTGTAGCTGTGCTAGAGTATGCTCATTGGACAAATCTAGACCATAAGAATTATCACGCTCACCATAAATGCGGCGTGGTGGTGGCGTTAGTGGATTTGGGCTAATGCCTGCTGCCTTGACGGCATCAATGGGTGATTCGATAAGCTCATCAATGCTGACATTTTCATCAACGATGCGATTGACAAATGAGGAGTTGGCACCGTTTTCTAATAGGCGGCGTACCAAATAAGCAAGCAGAGTCTTATGTGTACCAACAGGGGCATAGATGCGTACACGGCGACCAAGATTTTTCTCGCCAACTACTTGGTCATACAGTGTCTCGCCCATACCATGCAGGCATTGGAATTCAAATTCTTTATCCTTGCCCATCTCATAGATGGTGGCAAGGCTTTGGGCATTGTGCGTGGCAAATTGCGGGAAAATCGCATCTTGTGCTGCCAGCAATTTTTTGGCACAGGCCAAATATGACACATCGGTATGCACTTTGCGTGTATAAACAGGATAGCCATCAAGTCCATCAACTTGTGCCCATTTGATTTCGCTGTCCCAATATGCTCCTTTTACCAAACGAATCATCAGACGCTGATTGTTGCGGCGTGCCAAATCAATCAAATAATCAATCACATAAGGGCAGCGTTTTTGGTAGGCTTGCACCACAAAGCCAATGCCATTAAATCCTGCAAGTTCAGGATCGGACACCAATCGCTCCATGAGATCTAGCGATAATTCCAGACGATTAGCCTCTTCGGCATCGATATTTAGACCGATATTGTACTGCTTGGCAAGTACGAACAGTGCTTTTAATTTTGGCAACAGTTCATTCATCACACGCTCATGCTGGCTGCGGAAATAGCGTGGGTGAATGGCAGATAATTTTACCGAAATGCCATTGCCGTCATAAACGCCACGCCCTTGTGCGGCTTTGCCAATGGCATGAATGGCGGTAACATAATCATTATAGTAGCGGTCAGCATCTTCTTGGGTCATTGCTGCCTCGCCCAGCATATCAAAGCTGAAGCGATAGCCCATGATTTCACGCTCTCTGCCGTTGGCAAGTGCCTCTTCGATGGTTTGCCCCGTTACAAATTGCTTGCCCAGAATTTTCATGGCATGATTGACACCTGCACGGATAAACGGTGCTCCGCCTTTTTGTAGCACACGCGACAAAGCAGCACCCAGACCGTTTTCGCTGGTAGGCTGGGTTAGCTTACCTGTCAAAACCAAGCCCCAAGCGGCAGCGTTTACAAACATAGATGGGCTGTTGCCTACATGGCTTTTCCAGTCGCCATCAGCCAGCTTGTCCTGAATCAGGCGGTCGCGTGTGGCAGTGTCAGGGATACGCAACAAGGCTTCGGCAAGGCACATCAATGCCACACCTTCTTCGCTTGACAATGAAAACTCGTGCATCAAGGCATCCACGCCAGATGATTTGCTGCGGTCAGCACGCACTTGGGTAATCAGTCGGCGTGCAAGCTCGCTGATTTGTGCCTTTTGGGCATCATCAAATTGCAAGGTGGACAAAAGGTTGGTAACAGCTGTTACCTCATCGAGTCGATATGCACTGGTGATGGCATCACGCAGAGCGGTTTGGGGCTGGGTAAAATCAAACATGAGACACTCACATGATTAAGTCAAACAAAACATTAATTATATATCAGCAAAGGTGATAAACCAAGCAAATTTTAACGATTTGTGTATCTTGTGATGGATTTTGTTGCTATTGTATGGATTATTGTGCCAAGTGGTCTGATGATAAGCCGCAATAGTGCACAATTGAGTATCATCAATCAACAAACAGGCTTATCAGTGGATAATTGCCATAACCAATCATGCTGCCAATGATAACCATCAAAAAATAAGCAAGCATACCAAACTGCTATGCTTGCTTGGAAATTTCATTTGGACGAATCATTGAGATGAATTATTAGTATTTTTAAATAATTTACTCAAATCTGGTTTGGATTTACCAACCGTGATAATGATAAATTCATCAGGCTTGATAGTTGCTGCCAAAGCGGCATTGACCGAATCAACGCTTGCCTTATCTAGGCGGTCAATAACGGTTGCTATATGGTCTCTTGGATAATTATCACTGGTCAATTTGCTGATGATTTTATGAATGCTGGCATTGCTCGAAAAGCCATTTGCAAAGCCATTTTTTTTGCCCAAATACATCAAAGACAGCTCATCTTGTGTAACGCCATCTTTTAAGGTATTTTTAATAATATCCATGGTGTCAAAAATAGCATCGGCTGCTTTGTCGCCATCGGTTGAAAAGCTCACCGCATAACTGCCAGCCGCTTGTAGCTGCTTTATATCGCCATAAATGCCATAAGTGTAGCCTTTTTGTTCTCGAATGGCTTGCATTAATCGTGCATTAAAATCACTGCCAGCCAAGATGCTATTACCCAATGCAAAATCACTGGCAACTTGGCGACTGGCATCATCGGTGGCAAGTTTATCCACCATCTGCCCAATGATTATCTGTGTCTGTGTGCTTTCATGATCCAGATGAATGTGGCGAACCTTTGGTGGCGTTGTCTCTGGCAGCGTATTGCGGTACGATTGCCCTTTGGGCAGTTGCCTGCCAAGCTCATTGGCTGTCTTTTTGGCGGTCTCAAGGCTCATGTCGCCTGTAATTATCAGCACGGCATTGTTTGCATTGAGATATTTTTCTTTAAATGCCATCAGCATCTTGGGCGTGATGGTGGCTAGGGTGGACTCATTGCCTGTGCTAAGCTGACCATAGCCGTGCGAGCCGTACAAGGCTTGGTCAAACGCCACCATGGCACGATAGGCAGGGTTTTGGTTTTGCTGCTTAAGCGAGGTAAGCAATCTGTCTTTGTTGCGTGCCAGCACCGCCGTATCAAAAGCAGGATTTGTCAGCATATCAGCAAATAAACTGGTGCTTTGTGCCAAAGTTGGTGCATCCGACAGACTACGCAGCGAAACCAAAAAGCCATCTTTGGAGACGCTGGTGGTGATTTGACTGCCTAGCCGTTCTTTTTTGGCAACAAATTCATCTTCGCTGAGCGTTGTTGTGCCTTGGGTGAGCATGGTTGCAACCATATTGGCAACCCCTTGACTGCTTGGCTCGTCATAAGCCGAACCTGCAAAAAAATGCACACTAATATCCACCATTGGTATCTGCGTTAGTGGCGTAAAGACCACAGGAATGCCATTGTCCGTCTGAAAATATTGCGACTGCGGTGGGCGAAAATCCAGCTCGCCCAGTTTATCAATGCTGTCAATGATACTGTCTGCCGATAGGGCTGGGTAGTTTTGTGGCTGATTGCTGGTTTTTTGTACAGCTGTTGATGATTGATTGGCGTGTGTAGGCAAGCCAACCAGCAGTGTTGTAAGCGTGGCTATTGTTAGCAGTTGTCGGTTTATAAATTTTAGGTAATTCATGATGGTCTGCTTGCCTTAGGGTTGTTTTGGTATGATATGAACGCTTGTCAGATTGTCTTTATTGAGATATTTTTTGCCAACATTTTTAATGTCATCTTGGCTGATGGTATCAAGTTTGTTTGGCAAAGTTTGCAATGTATCAAGTGGCAAGCCCATGCTGGCAAGCAGTCCCAAGGTATTTGCTTGATTGTCAATGCTGTCATTGGCAAACACCAGTGAGGACAACAAACTGGCACGACTGCGAGCAAGCTCTTCTTCTTTTATTGGGTTTTGGTAGATTTGCCAAAGTTCGGACAAAATCGCCTCTTGTGCCTCTTGCAAACTGACATTGGCACGAGGGGTGGCAAAAATACTAAACACAGTGTCGCCTTTGGCAAGCATATCATAGCTGACTGATACGCTGTTTAATTTTTGGGATTTGCGAACCAAATTTTGCTCAAATCGTGCCGACAAACCACCGTCAGCGATATCACTCAACAAAGACAGTGCATAAGCCTCATTACCCATCTTGCTGCCCAGTGCAGGCACATTAAAGCCCAACAGCAAACTTGGTACTTCAACATTTTGTGTGCTTTGCAGCTCTTTGTAACCGCGATGGCTGGCTTCGTCCAGATTCACCCGCTGGGGCAGAGGCAGTGCTGGCAGCGGTGCAAAATATTTTTTTACCCAAGGCATTGCAGCCTCTGGACTAATATCGCCAACCAGCACCAGCACAGCATTGTTGGGGGCGTACCATGTGCGGTACCATTGTTGCAAATCATCAAGCGTGATATTGTCCAAATCCGCCATACTGCCGATAATGGGGCGACCTTTTGGTGAGTTTGGCATGGCTTGTTGCAAGAACTCTTCATAGGCTTTGGCAAGGGGGTTGTCTTCGGTACGCAGTCGCCGCTCTTCTTTGATGATTTGTCGTTCGGTGGTAACCTCATCTGTCTTAAGCAGCAGGTTTTTCATGCGGTTTGCCTCAATTTGCAAAGCCAGCGGAAACTGGTTGGCAGGCAGGCTTTCATAATAAACGGTATGCTCATCGGTGGTGAAAGCATTATTTTGGCTGCCAAAATGGCTCATCAGGCGTTGATAATCATTGCCACTGACACCAACTGAGTCCTTAAACATCAAATGTTCCAAATAATGTGAAATGCCGCCCTTGCCCAAGGGTTCGTCAGCCGAGCCAACATTATACCAAATCTGCGTCATGACAATTGGTGCACGGGTATCTTGTTTAATAATGACGGTCAAGCCGTTGTCAAGTTTTGTCAGATAAGGAGTGGTTGCATCTGCTGGGGCTTGGCTGGCTTGCAGATTGGGCGAGGTCTTGGCTGACTGGCTTGTCGTTGGTAGGGTTTGACAAGCGGTCAATGCCAGCGTCAAAGTGGTCAAAACGGTGATTTTTGTTTTCATGATATGCTCTTATCGTGTGCTTTGTGGCTGGCTGTTTAGCGTTGTGCCAACCATGACCGAAGCGGCTGGCTTGAGGCTGCTGCAGCCCAAAACAGTTGTGGCACACGCCACAAAAATCATCATTTGACAAATACACTTCATGGGTTTTCCTTATTTTACTGTGCGTCAATTTGACACAGATTGGTGTTGAGATTTTTTCTCAATATAGCACCAAGCCGACAAAATGTCCATAGCTTGATAATTTGGCATAATTTGATAATGATAAGTCTGCCTGTTTTGGCTTGATAATTTTAACAGAAAGTTTAACAAAAAACCGCCTAATGAAATATTTGGCAAAATATGCTACAATCACCAAAATCTTGACAAACAAAGGCAAATTATGAGCGAAAACGAACAAGGCGGTTGGTTTGCCCGCATGAAAGCAGGGCTTGCCAAATCCAGCAAAAATCTGTCCGAAGGGCTGGTCAGTGTGTTGGTTGGTGGTAAGCAAATTGATGATGAATTGTTAGAAGAAGTTGAAGATCAGCTGTTGGTTGCTGACATTGGTGTCAATGCCACCAATCGCATTATTAGCAATCTCACCGAACAAACCGCTCGTGGCGATTTGATTTATTCGCATGCCTTATATAAGGCACTCAAGTCTGAACTGCACGATATTTTAGCTCCTAAGGTTCGGCCGCTTGAGATTGACAGCAACAAAAAACCATTTGTTATCCTAATGGTTGGGGTCAATGGCGTTGGCAAAACCACCACCATCGGCAAACTTGCCAAAAGGCTGCAAGCCGAAGGTAAGTCGGTCATGCTTGCCGCTGGTGATACCTTTCGTGCTGCCGCTACCGAACAACTACAAATATGGGGCGAACGCAACCACATTCCTGTGGTGGCACAAGGCCATGGTGCCGACAGTGCCTCGGTGATTTTTGATGCCATGCAGTCGGCAAAAGCACGCGGCATTGATGTACTGATTGCCGATACAGCAGGGCGATTGCAGAATAAAACTCATCTGATGAATGAGCTTGAAAAGGTTGTCCGTGTCATCAAAAAAGCTGACGAAACTGCACCGCATGAGACCATGATTGTGCTAGATGCTGGCACAGGTCAAAATGCCATCAATCAGGTGCAGGTTTTTTCAGAGGCGGTGCATTTGACAGGCATCAGTATCACTAAGCTAGACGGCACTGCAAAGGGTGGTGTGGTATTTAACATCGCCCAAAATACCGAAATTCCCATTCGCTTTATTGGCGTAGGTGAGGGGATTGATGACCTACAGCCCTTTGAACCCAAAGAGTTTGTCGATGCTTTGCTTGAAAAAGACGAATAGCACCAACGCATGATTAGCACCACTTATCTGCCTCCATATCAACTGCCTGCCATGACGCTGACCGCTCGTGCTGGCAAGTTGATATTGCTTGATTGGTTCGATGACAAAACCAGTCAGCTGCTTGCCAAAATCCCCCAAAGTTGCCAGCATATCGCACGGCATGACCTTGACTCTGGTGATGACGAACAGCTGCTATTAAGCGTCTGCCATCAGCTTGATGAATACTTCTTGGGCAGGCGGCAAGTATTTGATATTCCATTGGATTTTTCTTGTGGTACGGCATTTCAACAACAAGTTTGGCAGGCGTTATTAACCATTGAATACGGTTCCACCATCAGCTATGCCGAACTTGCCAAATCCATCGGCAGACCCAAATCATTTCGTGCCTGTGCCAACGCCAATGGCAAAAATCCCATCAGCCTAATCATACCGTGCCACCGTGTCATTGCAAGCGATGGCAGTTTGGGCGGTTATACAGGCGGCACAGCCATCAAACAAACTTTATTAATGCACGAGGCAGCCATCACCTAGAACTGACTTTGCTGCTGCTTATCTACTTTATCTACAAAGTTTTTCTGATTGGGCATTTATTTTACCATTAAATACAGTATTGATTAATAAATATTTCTTTTGTGATTATCATTATTTGCACTGACATAGTGATTACTAAGAATAGACAAAATCATTACAACCATCAGCCACAAACCAACAAAAATCTTTATCAACAAAAATAGCCCCACAAGCAGACTGCCAAGCCAATCAGTCTAAATCCTGCATTTATGGCAAATCTTATTAGCTTTTGACAAAACAGCAACAGACAAAACTTCATAAAAATACCCAGATAAATTCATCAAAGCCTATCTGACTGCAGCAAAATGTGCTATAATTAGACTATTTATTCTCTGTTATTTTTATATTGGCAAGGGGTTGTTTTTATGTCTTATGCATTGCTGCGTCCTATTTTATTTAGCATGGACCCTGAGCAGGCACACGAAAAGACACTGGAGCTGCTAGAGGCTGCCAATAACGCACATTTGCTTGGCTTTATTTACAGCAAGCAGGCACTGCCAACCGAGTGCATGGGCATTCATCTGCCAAATCCTGTTGGACTGGCGGCAGGATTGGATAAAAATGGTGCTTATATTGATGCTCTAAGCGAGTTGGGCTTTGGGTTTTTGGAGATTGGCACCGTTACCCCACGCCCACAAGCAGGCAATGACAAGCCGCGATTGTTCCGTATTAAGCAAACGCACGCCATCATCAACCGCATGGGTTTTAATAATGATGGCGTAGAGGCGATGATTGCCAATATTGAACGAGCCAAATATCAAGGCGTGCTGGGCATTAATATTGGCAAAAACGCCACAACTGCTGTTGAAAACGCTCTTGATGATTATATTTATTGCCTAGAACGAGTTTATCCATACGCCAGCTACATCACCATCAATATCTCCAGTCCAAATACCAAAAATTTACGCGATTTACAAAGTGCCGATGCCCTGTCAGTACTGCTTGATGGCATAAAAAATTGCCAGATGCGATTGGCAACCAGTTATGGCTTTTATGTGCCGATTGCCCTAAAAATCGCCCCTGATTTGGATTTGGGGCAGGTTGATGACATTGCTCGCACGGTGCTTGAGTTTGACATTGATGGACTCATTGCAACCAATACCACCTTATCTCGCACAGGGGTTGAGAGCTTTGCCCATTGCAATGAGGCAGGGGGTTTGTCTGGACGACCTGTGAATCACCAAAGCACGCTGATTTTGTCGCAATTTGCCGATCGTATCGCTCATAAGGTTGATTTGATTGGCGTGGGCGGTATTGAGACAGGCGAGCTTGCCGTCAAAAAAATCCGCGCAGGTGCCAAGGCGGTGCAGTTGTATTCAGGCTTGGTGTACAAAGGCCCAGGTCTTGTGATGGATTGTGTGCAAGCACTGACGGGCGATTATTATAGCCAACAAAACAATAACTGACGAGCTGATGGGCAAATGAGCTGGATTGATGGCGTTATTTTTTTGATACTGCTGCTTGGTTTGTGGCGGGGTTTTCAAGCAGGGCTGATAAAAAGCATCAGCACCTTGCTTGCATGGCTGATTGCATTAATTGCGGCATCTCGCTTGGCAGATGATTATGTGTTTTTGTTAAATGTCTTGTCTGACCGTGCCATACAGATAGCTGCGATGTTTTTGTTAATTGTGCTGATGGTTCTGGCTGTGATGTCCATCGTGGCATCAATACTCAAGCGTTCGCTCAAGGCACTTAGAATGGGTCTTATCGATCGCATGGCTGGCGGTGCGGTTGGCGTGATGATTGGCTTATTAAAAGTTTTGGTGCTGCTAAGCGTCATTGCACCAGTTTTGGTTCGGCTGCCTGCTTGGCAAAACGCCGTGCTTGCACCCAGCTTGTTGCCGTATGCACCTGTTGCCAAAACTTTAATCAAAAAAGCCATCGGCAATGCTTGGCAGCAGATGGATAATCCTTATGAGAATAAGGGCTAATCTTGGCAGATGTATTTTTGGCATTGGCCAAGTTGGCATAAATAAACCAAATTTGACAGCCAAGTGCATGATTGCATACTTTGCTGTATATTTATTAAATTTTTCTTTATTTACCAATAATTTGGAGTGAATATGTGTGGCGTAATCGGTGTCATGGCTCATGAACCAGTCAATCAAATGTTGTATGATGGTCTAACCATGCTACAACACCGTGGGCAAGATGCAGCAGGGATTGTTACCTTAAAAGACAATCGCCTATATCTACGCAAAGACAATGGCATGGTGCGTGATGTGTTTTTGAATCAGCACATGGTGCGACTGGTTGGCAACTGTGGCATTGGTCATGTTCGCTACCCAACAGCAGGCACATCAAGCACCGCAGAGGCTCAGCCACTGTATGTCAATTCGCCATACGGCATTGCCTTGGCACACAATGGCAACCTCACCAATGCCGAAAAATTAGCAAAAGAGCTGTATGAAGAAGACCGCCGTCATCTCAACACACAGTCAGATTCTGAAGTTTTGCTTAATATTTTTGCTCATGAATTGCAGACATTTACCAAGCCTGTATTACAGCCAGAAGATATTTTCACAGCCCTAAAAAAAGTCTATGCACGCTGTGAGGGTGCTTATGGCGTGGTGGCATTAATCACAGGGCATGGCTTGGTGGCGTTTCGTGATCCCAATGGCATCAGACCATTGATTTATGGTCGCCGTTTAAGCGAGCATGGTATTGAATACATGGTTGCATCAGAATCTGTTGCTCTGCAAGCACTGGGCTTTGAGGTGGTTAGAGATATTGCACCGGGCGAGGCGATATTTATTGACCTTGAGCATAATCTACACAGCCATCAATGCGTGGAGATTCAGGCAGGGCAGTATACGCCGTGTATTTTTGAATATGTTTATTTTGCTCGTCCTGATTCTATTATTGATAATATTTCTGTGCACAAAGCCCGTATGCGTATGGGCGAAAAACTTGCCGAGCAAATCCTGCGTGAGTGGGGCGAAGATCATGGCATTGATGTGGTTATTCCTATTCCTGACACTTCTCGCAATTCAGCATTGGAGCTGGCGGTACGACTAAATGTCAAATATCGTGAAGGCTTTAATAAAAATCGTTACATCGGACGCACCTTTATTATGCCAGGTCAGCAGCAACGCAAAAAAAGCGTTCGTCAAAAGCTAAACGCCGTTCCGCTTGAATTTAAAAATAAAAATGTGTTGCTTGTTGATGATTCCATTGTTCGTGGCACAACTTGCCATGAGATTATCCAAATGGCACGAGATGCTGGGGCGAAAAATGTCTTTTTTGCTTCGGCAGCACCACCTGTTATGTACCCAAATGTCTACGGCATTGATATGCCAGTACGCAGTGAGCTGATTTCTTCTGGTCGCAGCGTTGAGGAAGTGCGTGAGATTATCGGTGCTGATCGCTTGATATTTCAGGATTTGCAAGATTTGATTGAGGCGGTTAATGATACCAAGCACAGCCGTGTGCATGGTTTTGATTGTTCAGTATTTGATGGCAACTATATCGCAGGTGAGATTGATGAAGCGTATTTGCTCAACTTGCAAAATAAACGCAACGATGCCGCCAAAGACAAGGGGCTTACGATGGTGGACACCCCTGTAGATATGACAGGTGTATCAGCGGTCTGATTTCGGTATATTTATTAGCAAAACTTACAAATACCAGCTAGTTTTGGCTGGTATTTGTCAAGATTATTTTATCAATCAAGCAGACGATTACTATCATCTTAGCAGTTGATGATTGTTAAGATTGCACTGTCAAGAGATTCTGTTTTGTCGCTACTTTGGCGGCGTTGTCGTTTTGGCAAATTTATTATTTTTCTTTTATTGGAATTATCATGCAAAAAAAATCTATGATTAAACCACATTATAAATCAGCACTGTCTATGGCGGTTGTGGCAACATTATTGGCATCGTGCAGCTCCACACCCACACCACAAAAATCCCCTGAACGCAAGCCCATTCAGGTTGTGCAAGCAACCCCACAACAACCAATCATAGTAACCAAGCCCACCAAAGAGCCTGCAGCTGCCACGACAACCACTGCGACAACCACGCCTGACAAGATGGTTTATGGCAGCTTTAATCAGTGGCGAGACGATTTTATCCGCCGTGCGACCGCTTCAGGGGTCAATGGTACGATCTTAAATAATCTCATGGCAACAGCCTCACTAAATGAGCGAGTAATTGAGCTGGATCGCAGTCAGGCTGAATTTAGCAAAATGCCGTGGGAATATGTTGAATCAGCAGCATCAAGCAACCGCATCAGCCAAGGCAAAAACAAACTTGCCGAAAATCTTAGCACCTTAGCTTCTGCTGAGTCTTTGTACGGCACGCCCAAAGAAATTACCACTGCCATCTGGGGCATGGAATCATCATTTGGTGCTGGTATGGGCAGTATGAATCTGGTCAATGCACTATCAAGCCTAGCTTATGATGGTCGCCGCCGCAGTTTTGCCGAAAACCAGCTGATCGCCATGGTGCGAATGATTGAGCGAGGCGATGTCAGTGCTTCGCAGCTACAAGGCTCATGGGCAGGGGGCATGGGGCATACTCAATTTATCCCAAGTACTTGGCTTAGCGAAGGGGTAGATGGCGACAATGATGGTCGCAAAAACCCATGGCAGCGTAGCGATGCTCTGACCTCTACCGCCAGCTATCTTGCCAATGCAGGTTGGGTGCGTGGCTTGGCACCGTTTTATGAAGTGCGTCTACCTGCAGGCTTTGATTATTCGCTACTTGGCAAAAAACAAAGTCTAGATGCGTGGAAAAATCTTGGGCTGCTGGCAGCTGGCGAACCGTTCGCTGGCGAAGCACAAGCTGAGCTGTGGCTACCAGCTGGTGCCAATGGTCCTGCCTTACTTTTGACAAAAAACTTTGAAGTCATTCGTGTGTATAACAATTCCTCAAGTTATGCATTGGGCGTGGCACTGCTTGCCAAGCGTATCGCAGGTGGTGATAATTTGCTAAAATCTTGGCCACGCCATGAACAGCCACTGTCTCGCACACAGGTGCAAAATTTGCAACGCAACCTCACCGCACAGGGCTATGATACACAAGGGGTTGATGGCGTAGCTGGCAGCAACACACGCAAGGCATTTGCTCGCTGGCAGGCGGACAATGGTCAGATTCCAGACGGCTTCATCAGCCAGCGTACGGCAGGCAATTTGGCTTGGTAATATTGAGGCTTGTATAGGTAATCGGTTTGTTGGTCGATTGGGCTTTGACAAATTGGCAACTGCCATCATGTCAATGATTATGATTTGTTGGCAAAGATGACAGATAAGTTTGGGCAAATCAGCCAAATTTATCAAGCCCAAGCAACTTGCCATTGTTTATCAATACTAAAAATACACCAAGCGGTCAGTGATGTCATTTATTTATTATTAGCATAAAGTAATTTTAGCAATAATAAATATTCAACAAATAAACAAACGGTAGGCGTATCGCTGGCAAATGATGGCTTGTTATAAAATTTACAATAAATTGATTATTAATTTGTTATAATAAGGCGGTTAATCAATCTTTGCTTGCTGATTTGAGCATTATTGGCTTATGCTGGTGGTTAAATATGCGATTGAGTATAATTAATCATAATTAACAAATACTTTAATAAAATTTGTTAATTAGCATAAGCCATTGCGGTGGTGTGTCATCATTGCATGATGATAAATTTGCAATAAATAGATTTTGATTAATGATATTTTAATAAAATTAAATAATTTACCATAGTATAAAACCATCAGCTGTTTTGGCTGATGCTTGGGGCGGTTGGTATTATGGTGGTTTTTTGGCAGGTTATACGCACAACCCCCCCTGCTTGAACAGAGGGTATTTTATGAACGCATATTCACAAAGTAGTTATGCACAGGCAAAATTACCAGCTTCATCACTGAAACTGGCACTGCTGGCGTGTGCGGTATTTGCCACCATGCAAGCGAGTGCCACAGAGGTCATCAAAGTTGGCGATCAGGCAGTAGCGTCTGGCAACAACACCATCACCATCGGCAATCAGGCATTAAGCCTTGGCAATGAAACAATCGCCATCGGCAGCAATGCCGAAGCGACAAACAGTGCATCAATCGCCGTGGGCGTACAGGCACAGGCGATTGGCGAGCGAGTGGTTGCCATCGGTGAGCAAGCTGGCCATGAATCACAGATAACCAACAATACCCTGATGATCGGTACAGACGCTGGTAGAGGGTCAAGTGGCTCACAGGCGGTAATGATTGGCTGGGGATCAGCCAAAAATCGCCAAACCTCTGGATTGATTGCTGTTGGTACGCACGCAGGCGGTGTTGATGAGGGCTATACCAGTGCCATACCTTATCCCAACCAGCTAAACTACAGCGAGGCTTTGGGCAATGCCGCAGGTCTAAATGCTGCTGGACACTACAATACCATGGTTGGTAGCGAGGCAGCATCTTATAAAAATGGTGATCAGAATGTCTCTGTAGGCTATCGTGCTGGTGGCGGTGAGCGTGATGGCAGCAGCAAAGGGGATGGAAATGTCGCTGTCGGGCGTTATGCTGGCGAGCGAATCAGCGGTGATGATAATATTGCCATCGGCTCACAAGCAGGAGCAAAGTCAATCACCATCAAAGACACCATCAATATCGGCAGAGAAACTCAAGCCTTTAAAGATGACAGTATCGCCATCGGCCGTAATGCGGTTGCCAATACCGCCTCTGGCGATGTTGCCATCGGGGCAGAAAGCACCACTGCACAGGTAGTGCCGACACGCACCGCCACAGTGGGTGATGTCAGCTATGGCGAGTTTGCAGGGTCAGCACCGAGCAGTGCGATGTCAGTAGGTTCGGTTGGTAATGAACGCCAAGTACAAAATGTCGCAGCAGGACAAATCACTGCCACAAGTACAGACGCCATCAATGGCAGTCAATTGTATGCGGTTGCCAACGCCACCAATTATAACATTAATCAGCTAAACAACCGTATTGGTGAGGTTGATCGTGATGCCAAGGCAGGTATTGCACAGGCGATGGCGTTCGAGGAAGCTCCTTTTGTTGCTGGCAAATGGACTTATGCACTGGGTGCAGCACATTATGGCGGCGAGCAAGCGGTGGCAGCCACCTTACGCAAAACAGCGGATAACGGTCGCTGGGCATTCTCTGGTGGTGTATCTACAGCCACACAGGGCGAAACTGGTGTTCGTATCGGTATCAGTGGCGTGATTGACTGATAAATTGCCATCGTTGTGATTATATTTTAATTTAACTAAGAAAATTTATAAGAGTATCTATGAAAATGCTAAAAATTTTGGCGGCATTGACTTTGGCTTATTCTGCCACAACCCATGCAGCCCCCATTGTCAAAGCTGGCGATGAGATTGTTTTTCCAGAATTTGAAAAAAGCTACCTCAAGCAAGTACCTCGTTACGAAGTTGCTGATGTAGCACGCCTTGATGTTGGGCTAAACAAAGACAGCATTCGCCAGCTGCTTGGCAATCCACAATTTAACGAAGGCGTATTGCGAAATAACCAGTGGAATTATCTGCTGGACATTCGTGTACCAAATAGCGAGAATTATGTTCGTTGCCAATTGCGTGTTGATTTTGACAAAAAAATTGCCAAAGCACTGTACTGGCGTGGCGAAGAGGGTTGCTTTGGCTTGCAGCAACCTGTAACTGCAGCTGCTGTACCAACGGTGGCACCTGTTATTGTTCAGGCTGCACCGCAAGTGGTGGTTGATGAACGCATTAACTTGGCTGCTGATACTTTGTTTGCCTTTAATAAATTCAAAACCAGCGATATGCTACCAGCAGGGCGTGCTGCACTTGATGGCTTGGCGGAGCAACTGCGTGCTTGGCAGCAACGAGGTGATAGCCGTATTATCATCACAGGACATACCGACCGCTTGGGTGATGATGTGTATAATCTGAATTTATCACAGCTGCGTGCCAATACCGTGCGTGATTATCTGATTGGCAAAGGTGTCAATCCTGCCACTTTGATTGCCCAAGGTGCAGGGGAGAGCAGTCCTGTGCGTGAATGCTCAGATGGACTGGCTCGCAATCAACTGATTGACTGCCTGCAACCGAACCGCCGTGTTGAGGTGCAAGTAACCGTCTACGCCCAAGCAATCACTCAGTAATATTGCCTATAAAAGCAAATCTGCACTGTGCAGGTTTGCTTTTTTATTTTCATTAAACTTAATCAAAGTCATCATCTGTCGTAATGATTTGCTTGCCAAGGTTTGATGCTGCGTATTTATTAGCAAAACGATAAAATGCTTTTTATGCTTAATACCATGTCAAGAATCGGCAGTTAGTGATGTATTAATAATTTAGTTTAATTAAATATATATTTTATTTTATAATAAATATAAAATAATCCAAGCTTCACCGTGCCGTCTGCCGTATGTTTTTATCAACCAATGCTAAATCACCATGCGACAAATCAGCACCGCCACAACTTTTGCATCTTACAACCAGCCCAAAGCGATATACCACACCAATAGATTCGATCAAATTTTATCATTTAAGGTTTAGTCATTGATGTGATTGATGATTTTTAAACTTAAGGTATTGCACAAATCAGCGGTTGCATAAATCCATCTTGTCAAAATATCTTATTGTCCTGCCGTGTCAAGTTGTTAAGATTTATCAGTTATCTGGGCGGGCAATCTGTCATTGACCCTTGTTATTATGTATGGTAGATGGTTGGAGCTTGGCAAGTGATGACAAATGTGCTAAAGTTGCCAAAATTTTATTCCAAAACCATTTATGAATACTTCAAACCTGCTTGATGAAGGCGTGCTGCTCGATGATGAGCTGACTGACAGTGAGACAAATCCAGCACAGCAAAATTTTCTTGGTGATTATGAAGCAACAGCGGCTGATGTTGGTGTGCGACTTGACAAACTGGCTGCTACTGTGTTTGCTGATTTTTCTCGTGCCAATCTGCAAAAATTTATCGAATCAGGAGCATTGCGTGTCAATGGCGAAGTTGTCAAGGCAAAATACGCCATCAAGGCAGGCGATGTGCTAAATTTATCCGTTACCTTAGAGCAACATTCGGCAGATTTGCCCGAAAATATCGCCATTGATGTTGTTTATTGTGATGATGCGGTGATTGTCATCAATAAGCCTGCCAACATGGTGGTACACCCCGGTGCAGGCAATCCAACAGGCACACTGGTCAATGCACTACTGTATCACTATCCGCAGCAGGCACAGTTGCCACGAGCAGGTCTGGTACACCGTATTGACAAGGATACCACAGGGCTACTTGTGGTTGCACGCAACAAATCAGCCCAGCTTGCTTTGATAGAACAGCTAAAGGACAAAAGCGTCTATCGACATTATCAATGCGTGGTACTGGGGGCAGCTCATGAGGTGCTACAACATGGCTGTATTGATGCACCGATTGGCAGACACCCAAGCCAACGCACCAAAATGGCAGTGCGGCACACAGGCAAGCCAGCTGTTACTTACATTGTAAGTGCAAAGCAATTGCATGAGCGTTACAGCTTGCTCGATGTACAGCTACAAACAGGCCGAACGCACCAGATTCGTGTGCATTTGTCCCATGTCGGACACCCGATTGTTGGCGATCCTATTTATGGTACATCACCTCGTGCTGGACTTAGCCAAGCACAAAGGCAAGCGGTGCTTAATTTTAATCGTCAAGCACTGCACGCACACACACTGGGTTTTATCCACCCTGACACAGGTGAGTCTATGAAATTTACCGCCACACTGCCTGATGATATGCAACAGTTGATTGAGGTATTGCAACATGACTAAGCACACGGATTGCACAACCATGCCTACGATAACTTCGCCACTTGAGCTGCTTTATCATGACAATGGTGTGCTGATTGCCCAGACGCAAGCAGGGGCGTTTGATAAATTTGCCGCAGAAGATTTGTACGGTGCGTTTAATTTGGGGCTTCATGTTGGCGACAATCCAATCACTGTACTGAATCATCGCATTGAGCTTATGGGCTATTTACGCCAATACCAGCCCGCGATTGATCGCATTCATTGGCTAAACCAAGTGCATGGCAACACAGTGCTGATGGTCGATGGCAGCAGATCGCAGCGACTATACGATGCGGATGCATTGATTAGCACTCGCCCAAATACAGCTTTGGCAATCATGACAGCCGACTGCGTGCCAGTGGCGATTTTTGATGAACAAGCAGGGGTGGGTAATAAGGCGATTGCTTGTATTCATGCAGGTTGGCAGGGGCTGACTTTGGGGGTGATTGCCAAAACTTTTGCCAAAATACCCACGCCAAATCGCCCCAAAGCCATCATCGGTGCGTGCATCTCACAAGCTGCTTATCAGATAGATGCCGAATTGGGCGATAGGATTGTTCGGCAAGTGGTCGCCAATGAGCTGGTGGCACTTGATGAATCAGCATTGGCTCAAGCCATCTTATCTGCCGATACTTCAAATAAGGTACGCCTTGATGTTGCCAAACTTGCACGCTTGGAACTTGAGCATTTGGGTGTTGTGGTATTAAATAATGAACCGATATGCAGCTATCACTCACCTGTGCATTATTCATACCGTGCCCAAACACATGGCAAAAAATCAGCCACAGGTAGAATGGCGTTGCTCATCGCTGCTGGCTGATATGCTGACTTGACACCAAGCTGGCTGTTAAATATTTATCATGGTTGATTTACTTTGATAAATGGCAAGCGGTGCAATTTTGCCTTACTGCTGGTTGCGTTGAATGGTTTTTTGTGATTAAATATCGCCCATTTCTCGCCCTACATAGGAGATGATATGTTTATTCCCAAGTCATTTGCCGAGCATAATCAAGATGAAATTTTTGCATTAATTGATGAATATCCATTGGCAAGCATTAGCTACATTGCCGATGGCAAGCCATGTGTCTGCCATGTGCCTGTGTTGCATTGTTATGAAAATGGCAAGCATAAGCTCATCACCCATGTTGCTCGTGCCAATCAGGTATGGCAACATACCAAAACGCCTTGGCTGATTGTTTTTATGGGTGCAAGTCACTATATCAGTGCCAACTGGTATCCAAGCAAACAACAAAGCCACAAAGAAGTGCCAACCTACAATTACCAAACCGTGCATATCACCGCCCAAGCTCGTGTGCTTGATGAGCTGGAGGCTACCAAAGCTATACTTGCCCAAACGACTGATTTTTTTGAACAAAAAATCAGCAAGCAACTGCCCAGCCATACCGCATGGCAACTAAGCGATGCACCAGAGCCATTTATTGACAAAATGTGTGCAGCACTGATTGCCATTGAGCTTGAGATTATTGAGATTCAGGCACAATTTAAACTTAGCCAAAACAAGCCTGCCACCGACCAAGCAGGGGTAGTGGCAGGATTGACTCAAATCGCCACACCAGAGGCTGTTAAGATGGCACAGCTTGTGGCAAAATTTGCCAAGTCGTAATGCTATTATAGCAGCTAGAGTTACCAACTTTACCAGATGGTATTGGCTGGTTCATAATGCAGCACTTCGCAGATGGCGTTATTGTCATCAACCAAGACCACATTGGGCTTGTGCTTGTGTGCTTGTTCGTCAGTTAGCATGACATATGACATGATGATGACAATATCTCCAGCCTGTACTTTGCGTGCCGCTGCACCGTTTAGACAGACAATGCCGCTGCCTCGCTCGCCTGCGATGGTATAAGTTTCGAAGCGTTCGCCGTTATTATTATTGACAATGCTGACTTTTTCATTAACCAAAATACCTGCAGCGTCCAACAAATCAACATCAACAGTGATGCTGCCTACATAGTTTAGGTTGGCTTGGGTTACGGTAGCACGATGAATTTTGCCACCAAGCAAAGTACGAATCATAAAAATCCTCACATCTACAACAAAATCATGTCTGGCTAAGATAAATAAGTTTATATTAATAAAATAATTAATTATTAATATAAATAGACACGAATTTTATTAATTTAGTCAATTTTGTGTTTTTGATAATAGTTTGTGCCATCAGGCTGAGTCTTAAAACGGCGATGAAACCACATCCACTGGCTGATGTCTTTTAAAATTGCTGCCTCAATCAAGCGATTAATGCGTTCAGCATCCGCCAGCTCATCATTGCTTGGATAATTATCCAAAGCACGGCTTAGGCTGATATGATAATGTGGTCGCCGCCCTCGTGGGACATAATCAGGGGTTTGGCGAACCATGTGCATCATAATCAAGGCAGGGGGATTGGCTTTGTCGCCCATTTTGGCAAGGCGGCGTTGTGCGGTGATCGTGGCGGCAGGCACACCAAAAAAAGTCGCCATCACGCCATGCTCCAGCCCAAAATCCTGATCGGGTGAATACCAAATCACCCGAGCCTGCTTAATGCGTGTGATGAGTTTTTTCATATCACGGCTGGCGATTTGTTCATCAAAAATACGGCGGCGTGCATTATAAATAAACCACTCAAGCAGTGGATTATTTTGTGGACGATAGACGCAATCGGCGGCAAAAAACTGCGTGCATAACCGACCGCCAAGCTCAAGCGTGGTATAATGCCCACCGAGCAAAATGACCGCCTTGCCTGATTTTTGGGCATCAATCAGATGGTGCAAGCCTGAAATGCTAAAACTTCTCACAAAAACATTGGGGCGAAACCAAGCACACAAACTCTCAAAAATACCAATGCCTTGATTGATAAAAACCTGCCGTGCGGTCATGACTCGCTGCTGCTCTGACATATCGGCAAACGCAAGTTTTAGATTGGTTAGGGTATCTTGCACACGCTTTTTGGCAAGCAAAAATACCAATTTGCCAATTTGCCTTCCTAGCCAAAATTGCACCGACAAAGGTAGGTAAATCAGCGGTAAAATCAGCACAAATGTCAACCAAATCCCCCAGTATTTTGGGTGCAAAAATTGCCACGAAAACGGTTTGGCGGCTGCAACTTGGGTTTGTTTGTGTGTCGCTGTCAGACTTACAGATTGACCTGCTGTTTGGCAGCGGCAGTTTGATGATTGGCAGCTCATTTGGTGATACTCTCAAGTTCGTCCCAGCGTTCAAGTTTAACAAGCAGCAGCTCATCAATCTCGGCAAGTCGCGTACTGGCAGCGGTTGCTGCTTGCAAATCACTGACAAACCATGAGCCATCAGCCAGCTTATCAGCAAGCTCGCTTTGTTCTTGCTCCAAGGACGCAATCTCATCAGGCAGTGATTCCAACTCTCGCTGTTCTTTATAGGACAGTTTGCGTTTTGTTTGCACGCTCATTTCAGGGGTGGTAGCTTTGGGCGTAGGCTCTGGCTTTGTGCTGGTTTTGTTTGTTGTTACCGTTTCGGCAATTTGTGGATTATTTGCCAAAAATCTTTCATGCTGCATCAGGTAGTCATCATAGCCACCAACATATTCTCGCACCACGCCATCGCCATGCTTGTCGGTATCAAATACCCAAGTTTGGGTTACAACATTGTTCATAAACGCACGGTCATGGCTAATAAGCAGTACCGTGCCATCAAAATTCACCACAAATTCCTCAAGCAGCTCCAGTGTCGCCATATCCAAATCATTGGTCGGCTCATCAAGCACCAGCACATTGGCAGGTTTTAGTAGCAATTTGGCAAGCAGCACTCTGGCACGCTCACCGCCAGACAATGCCTGCACAGGCGTTCTGGCACGATTTGGACTGAACAAAAAATCCTGCAAATAGCCCAAAATATGCGTTTTGCGTCCTGCAATCTCAACATAATCTGAGCCTTCGGACACATTTTCTGCAACAGATTTTGTCAAATCTAGCTCATCTTTTAGCTGATCAAAAAAAGCAATATTTAAGTTGGTGCCTCGCTTAATCTTACCTGCCTGCACCGATTGCTCATCAATCCCCAAAATTGCCTTAATCAGGGTTGTTTTGCCAACGCCATTATTGCCAATAATCCCAACTTTATCCCCTCGCAGCAACAAAGTAGAAAATTGCTTGATGAGTGTTTTTCCTTGATAGGCAAGGGTTAAATCATTGATTTGACAGACGATTTTTCCTGATTTTTCGCTGCTGTTTTGGCTGATGTGGATATCGCCCACCACCTCACGGCGTGCTTTTGCTTCTTGTCGCATGGCTTTTAAGGCACGCACACGACCTTCGTTGCGTGTACGGCGCGCTTTGATGCCTTGGCGAATCCACGCTTCCTCTTGGGCAAGTTTTTTGTCAAATTCAGCAAAGCTCTTTTGTTCGCTGGCAAGTTCTTGCTCTTTTAGCTCAAGGTAGCGTGCATAGCCGCCGACACCTTGGGCAACATCATAACTGGACAATTGACCACGATCCAGCTCAATGATACGCGTGGCAAGTTTATCAACAAATCGGCGATCGTGGCTGATAAATAGCACAGTTAAACTTGTGTTTAATAAAAAATTCTCAAGCCAGTCAATGCTTTGAATATCCAGATGGTTGGTTGGTTCATCAAGCAGCAGTACATCAGGGCGAGTAACCAATGCTCGAGCAAGTAGCACACGGCGTTTGCGTCCACCTGATAACTCACTGACCAATGCATCAGCGTCAAGCCCCATACTGTCAATAATTGTGCGTGCATGGCGTTCAAAGTCCCAGCCATTTAGCGTCTCCAGCTCATGCTGATACTGGGTCATACGCTCGCACGCTGCCATATCACCCAGCGTACAGGCATTGCTTGCTTGCTCATAAGCACGCAACGCCTGAGCAATCTTGGGATCGCCACTCATCACCACATCCAGCACGCTGTCGGTGTGATTGGGTACATCTTGGGCAAGCATGGCGATTTTTGTGCCATCTTTAATCAGGACTTCGCCATCATCAGGCTCCAGTTGCCGCGTAATGAGCTTAAGCAGTGTGGATTTGCCCTCGCCATTGCGACCAATCAAGCAAACACGCTCATTTGGCTCAACAGACAGCTGCACATTGTCCAAAATCGCTGCAGCACCAAATGCCAGTTGGATATTTTTTAGTTGAATTAATGCCATATTATCAATCTTTTAATGTATCACCCCCAAAACAGTTGCCTATCATACCAAATTTTCCCCACAATTTGTATGCAATGTCGTAAAATAGCACCGTAATTTATCAAAATAACCACAAAGCAGCCACTATCAACGAGCAGACTATTAACCGTATAAATACAGGCGTATAAGTTCTGCTACTGCCACCGCCCAACACAGATTAACCAGAGGTAAAAGATGATGACCAGCGAACAAGATATTGTAGATTTACAAGTGCGAATCAGTTTTTTGGAGGATATGTGTGAAACGCTTAGCAAAACCATTGCCAACCAAGATCGTCAATTGATGGATATGCAGGATCAATTACGCCTCATCTATCAGCAGATGCTCAAAGCCAATGATGCTGTTATCGCCCCATTTGACTTGCTTGCCGATAAGCCACCACATTATTGATTAAGCGTGCGTGATTTGCCAAAAATGGCTTGGCATGATGGCGATTATCAATAAATAATACAAAAAACTACAAATTTTGCTTGTGCTACATGACAAATTGTTTTAAGATACAAATATGTAAAACTTTTTTACAACTTTTTGCACGGGTGCTAAAGTTGAAAGTTTTGCATAATAGGCTTAAAAGCAAATATCATGGAGAAAAATATGAGCTTACAATTTGGTTATAAGGCACTGACAGTGGCTGTTGTTTCGGGTCTAGCAGCGACAACTGCTCAAGCGGCAGGCTTGGATCGTTCAGGTCAGGATATTACAGCATTTTTACAAAATGGTACTTATGCAGAGGCTGTTTATACCTATATTGATGCTGATGTCAAGGGTAAGGACACAGCAGGCAACGCCGTGCCTGATATGGCAAATTCTTATGATTTTTTCCGTTATGGCGTAAAAACAGATATCAATGACACATTTAGCATTGGTGTACTGTACGATGTGCCATTTGGTGCGTCAGTGCAATATAAGGGGGCAAATAACTTTGTCTCAAATGCCAATGACACAACCAAACTTTTGGTAAATACAGCGGTCAATGCCATCTCGCCCAGTTTGCCCGCCACAGCTCAAGCTATGCTGCCAAGCCTACAAGCAAACATCAATACGCCAGCAGATGCCAGACGCGTAGCAAGCAGTCCACTACTTAGCATGCTTTTGTCGCCCGAGCAAGCTCAGAGGGTTTCTGGCACACTTAATACCATTGCCAATATTGCCGAATCACAAGATGAGCAAGGAACCAATGTTGACATCCGTACCAACAATATCACCATGCTTGTCGGTGCAAAATTTGGTGCTAATAAGAATTTTCAGATTTATGGTGGACCTGCAGCACAGCGTCTAAATGGCGAAGTGAAATTGCGTGGTACAGCATACAATGCCATGACTGGCTATAATGCACGCATTGCTACTGATACGGCAGTTGGCTGGGTGGCTGGAGCTGCATTTTATAAACCTGAAATCGCACTAAAAGCAGCATTAACTTATCGCTCGGAAATTGAGCATAACAGCACCATTGCTGAAACCGTTCCAGCTGCTGCCTTGCTTGGTGCTAACCCAAATACCAACCGTGATTTTAGCGTCTCGTTGCCAAGCTCGTGGAATTTGGATTTTCAAACTGGCGTAAACCCAACCACGCTTTTGACTGCCAAAGTGCGTTATGTACCATGGAGTGATTTTGACATTCGCCCACCAAGCTATGGTGCTGCAACCCAGCGTGCAACAGGTACCGCCTTGCCGATTGTCAGCTATGCCAAAGACCAGTGGTCAGCAGAGCTTGGACTGGGCAAAAAACTCAGCGATCGCCTAGCAGTGTCTGGCTCGGTTGGCTATGACAGCGGTGCAGGCAATCCAGCCACCTCGCTTGGCCCAATCAAAGGATACTACTCGGTTGGCTTGGGTGCAAAATATAACATCACCCCAGAGTGGTCATTGTCCGCTGGTGGTAAGTATCTGAAATTTGGCGATGCCGAAGCACAATTACCAACCAAAGCCATTGTGGGCAAATTTGAAGACAATGATGGCTATATCGTTGGTGTAAAACTTGCCTACCAAAGCAAATAATCCCAACAAAAGCAGCTTGGTTATTGCCAAGCTGCTTTTCTATTGTCTTTCGCCAATTGCAAGACTGGCGTAGCTGATGGCTTGATATTATTTACACCGTGCAATAATTCATCAAAGAACAAATATCAACATCGGCTGGTAATTTGCAAGTGTTAAGCAGCAAAAACCCTTTGTATAACAAAGGGTTTTGATACAGGGGCTAGCGAATCTCCACTGTGGCTCCATCATCAATGACAGCAAGCAATTCCAAAGCGTCCCAGTTGGTCAAACGCACGCAGCCCAATGATGACTGGCGGCTGATACGCTCTGGCATTGGTGAGCCATGAATGCCATAGCTGGGTTTATTTAATCCCATCCACACAACACCCACAGGACTGTTTGGCCCTGATGGCAAGATGAAGGATTTTTTGCTGCCATCGTCATTTTCTACAGTGGCTTTGTAGTTGGGCATTTCCACTTTATTGATGAGTTTGTATTTGCCCCCCGGTGTGGTGCTTGCCTCACCACCGACAGTGGTTGGATAGCTGGCGACCAATGTGTCTTTTTGATAGGCATACAGCACATTATCACTGCGGCTAACAACGACACGATCGACTTTTTCTTCCAGCGGTTTGCCAGTATTGATTACTGTGATGGTCTCACCTGCGACAAATTTTTTGTTCGGATTGACTTTTTTTAGATAAGCAATGGTCATATGAAACCGCTCGGCAAGCATTTCTTCAATGCTCTCATAGTTTAGTGCCTTAAGCTTGGAGCGAGCCTCCACGCTCTCTGGTAGTTTATTATATGGGCCTTTGGCATCAGCTTCGGTGATGGTATAGGACACAAGCACAGGCTGATCGGCAGTAGTGGCAGTTAATGCCTGCCAAGTTTCCTCGTTCATCTTGCCTGTTGCTTCTATGCCTTGCATTTTTTGGAAATTGGTTAGGGCTTTTTTGCTATTCATGCCCCAACCACCATCAATTGCTCCGACAGAGGCATTATTCCAATCAAGCAGGGCTTGGATTTTTACCGTCATTGCGGTATTGATGTTCATGTTTTCGCTCCATGTGGCATCATTGACACGCTGGGCGTATTCATCCAGTGCATGAACTGTGGTGCGTTTGTTGCTTGGATTGGGATTGACGGTGGCTTTTTTGTTGGTTGGAATCACCACCTCGCCTGAGACAATTTTTTCTTCACCAGCGGCATAGGCAGTGATACTAAGGCTTGACAAACCAAGCATGGCGACCATTAAAGGTTTAATTGCTTTCATAAAAACTCATGATATTAATAAGTTAAAATTAAAATTTCTCATCTGTGATGGCAGGCTTGAGTTTATTTCACCAACTCAATGGTGCCATTGGCGGTATAACTTAGCGTCGTATTTCCTGCCTCAAAGTTCTGTGGTACGCTACTTTCGGCTGCTTTCATTGCCGCCATCATTGGCATGGCAGGGCGGTTATAGCCATCGCCATTTAGGCTGACATTAACAATTTTATAACCAGTGCTACCAAAAGCACGGCTGATGTCTTCGGCTTCTTTACCAAAACGCTTGATGGCCTCAAGTTGCAGGCGTTTTTCTTCTTGCTCTTTTAGCGTGTCAGATACGCCAAAGCTGATATCATCAACCACCATGACCGATTGCAAATCAGCAATCAGCTGACTGGTTTTGGCAAAGTCGCCACTTTTAAGATTGAGCGATACCGAGCCTGTAAAGCCGATAATCTTGCCAGCATTATTATAGCGTGGATAAGTTGTTTGCTGACCTGTGCTGACGACAACTTCAGGGTAGCGTTTGCTGATGGCAAGCATGGCATTGATACTGCTGCTAAGCTCTTTGGCAATGGCAGCAGCGGTGGCAGCTTGAGCGGTTTTGCTCAAGCTAGCACGAATCTCATCATTGGCGATTTGGCTTTTGACTTCACTGCTAAAGCTGATGCGATTGTACTCATTTGCAAATGCCGTCGGCGAAAGTGTGATGGCAGCTGCCGTCATCAAAGCAAGGGTGCGTTTCATTTTATCTCCCATGAATTTGTTGCAATGATAAAAATTTATCAAAATTTAATTTATTTCGCTTATTATAAAAGTAAATTATCTGCCAGATGGTGATTGTCTGTCAAAAATTGTAACTTTGTGCTAAAAAATTGTAAAAAGCAGCCAAGATGGCAAAGCGTACAATCATCGCAGTATTTATTAGCACCGAAGATGGCTTAAATTTAATTAAGTTTTAAAATTTTATTAATAAAATCAAAGTCAATCAAGTTTGATTTTGTCTTTTAGCAAAAATTCCATCAGGGCTTTTTGGGCGTGTAAGCGGTTTTCAGCTTCGTCCCAAACCACAGATCTGGGGTCATTGAGCAAATCAAAACTAATCTCCTCACCTCTATGAGCAGGTAAGCAGTGCATAAACAGCACATCAGGCTCGGCCTTGTCAAGCATGGCAGGGCTGACCTGATAAGGAGCGAAGCGGCGTGCTCGTGTCATCTGTTCAGATTCTTGTCCCATGCTTGCCCAGACATCGGTTGCAATCAAATGTGCCCCTCTGGCTGCCTCTTGTGGATCTTCCACATAGCTGACGCAGTGGCTATATTCTTCGATTAATTCAGGATTTGGCTCAAAACCATAGGGGGCGGTTACTCGCAAATGAAAGCCGAACTGATGAGCTGCCAGAATATAAGAAGCACACATATTATTGCCATCACCAACCCAAGTAACTATCTTGTCCTTAATGCTGCCACGATGCTCATGAAAGGTCTGCATATCAGCCAGCAGTTGGCAGGGGTGAAAATCATCTGTCAGTGCATTAATCACAGGCACAGAAGAATTTTCACAAAACAGCTCAAGTTTTTTATGCTCAAAAGTACGAATCATGATGATATCCACCATGCTGGAGATGACTTTGGCAGAGTCCTCAATGGGTTCGCCACGCCCAAGCTGGGTATCTTTGGGCGACAAAAAAATCGCCTGACCGCCAAACTGCCCCATGCCAGCCTCAAAAGAGATGCGAGTGCGAGTTGATGATTTTTCAAAAATCATGCCCAAAGTACGCCCAACAAAAGGACGGTAAATCTCACCACGATGCTGCATTTGCTTTAGCTCACTGGCTCGTGCGATGATGGCTTGAAGTTCGCTCGGGGTCAAATCGAGCAGATTACGAAAATGGCGTACTGACATGAAAAAATCCTAATTTTGCAATAAAATTTGACCAAAACTTTAGTATAGCATTGCTTGGTCTGCTTGACCATAGCTGATGATGCTTTTTGTCATTTTCTGGCATTATTCTGCTTTTGCTGCAAAAAATATGGTTGCAATCGCCGTGTTGATGGCTTGATTTTGTTGAGATTGCGAATAATTTGGCAAAATTGCGTGTAATTTTTACGACTTGTTACATTTATTTATGCTAAAATTAACCCAATTGACTGTTGGCTTAGCCAATAAAAATACGACAGGAGATAAGATTATGGCAATTTATTTGACAGCGACAGGGGTGCATAAACCCGCTTACAAAATCAGTAACGATGAGCTGGTAGCAACATTTAACACCTATGTAGATGCTTATAATCAAGAACACGCACAAGCCATCGTAGCTGGCGAAAAACAAGCCTTGCAATATTCCACCAGCGAATTTATCGAAAAAGCCTCAGGTATTAAATCTCGTTATGTTATTGACAAAAAGGGCATTTTGGATCCGCAGATTATGGCACCGATTTTTCCTGCTCGCAAGCTCGGAGAGGAACTGTCTGTCATGGCAGAAATGGGACTTGCGGCACTACAAGACGCTCTAAAAAATGCCAATCTATCTGCCGATGAGCTAGATGGGATTATCTGTGCTTCGTCAAATTTTCAGCGTTGTTATCCTGCCATCGCCATTGAGGTTCAGCACGCCATCGGTATGACGCATGGTTTTGCTTATGATATGAATGTCGCCTGTAGTGCTGCAACCTTCGGCATTGCCCAAGCGGTAGGCAGCATCAAAGCAGGACTTGGCAAAAAAATTGCCGTGCTGAATGTAGAAATCACCTCGGCACACCTTAACTGGCGAAATCGTGATAGCCACTTTATTTTTGGTGATATTGCCGCAGCAACCATTATTGAACAATCTGACACGCCAAAAGGCTACGAAATCCTAGACAGTAAGCTGTACACGCAGTTTTCTGCCAACATTAAAAACGAATACGGCTTTATGGATCGTAGTGAATTTTTGGCAGCTGGCACGCCAATGTATGATGACTTGCAAGAGCCTGTCAGCGACAAATTATTTTTGCAAGAAGGGCGTAAGGTATTTCGTGAGGTTTGCCCAAAAGTATCAGAAATTATCACCACCCATTTGAGCGAAAATGCCATCAGCCCACAACAAATTAAGCGTATGTGGCTACACCAAGCCAATATCAATATGATTGATTTGATTTTGCGAACTGTGGTTGGTAAAGATGCCGACAAAGCCATTGCCCCTGTGGTGATTGCTGAATATGGCAATACCAGCTCAGCAAGCCCTGTGGTTGCATTTCATGAAACCCAAGAGGGCGTTGATGCAGGTGATTTGTGCGTGATGTGCTCATTTGGTGCTGGCTATTCCATCGGCTCGGTATTGTTAAAAAAGGCAAATTAAGCAATTAACAAGCTGCCATTGCAATTTGGCAGTTTGTCCATATTATGCCAAATAAATAAGTTTACCAAGTTATCCATGCCAAAATCAACCCGCCTTTGGCTTAATGATTGGCATTTTATTTGGGTTTGGTTGGATAAAGTTGGACAAAGGTAATCGGAACCATCTGTCAGTGCCAAAGCTCCAACCTTATCAAAACGAACTGCCATTTAGCCAAAGTCGGCTCCTTAAGCAGCTTTGGCACGGATTAAAAACTAGCACAGCTTAAAACGCCACAGTAATACAATCAAAGACAAAATCATGAACGATTTATCAACAAACAACCAATCCTCTCATCAAGCCGATAGCAAGCCAAGCATTGCCATCGTATATCATTCCAACTATGGGCATACTCGCCGCGTGGCACAGGCGATTGCCCAAGGTGCAAATGGGCAAGTGGGCGTATCCATGGTGGATATTGCTGCCATTGATGAGCAAGATTGGGCGTGCATTGATGCCGCTTCATTAATTGTGTTTGGCAGTGCGGTATACATGGGCAGTGTTACAGCCGAGTTTAAGACCTTTATGGATAGCACCTCCAAGCGTTGGGTGGCTCGCACATGGCAGGGTAAATTTGCCGCTGGCTTTGCCAACTCTGGCGGATTAAGTGGCGATAAACTGGCGGTGCTACAGCAGCTTTGTCTATTTGCCATGCAGCATGGCATGAATTGGGTTGGTATGCCACTGATGCCAACGGGCAACAGCGAAGAGGATCTCAATCGGCTAAGTTCATTTTTGGGACTGATGACGCAATCGGCTGATTTGCCCCCAGAGCTAAGCCCTTGTCAGGGTGATATTCAGACAGCCGTTTGGTTTGGTGAGCATTTGGCAAAAACTTTGTTGCGTTTTGCTCCCAATTCTCAAACCAATCAGACGGTCTAAAAGTGGTTTTTGGTGATTATAATGACGAAGCGAGTGGCTAATTTATGAAAATTTATTTGGCAAGAAATCATGTGCAGGCAGGCCCTTATACCCTAGATGAGCTAAACACCATGCTTGCCTCGCAAGAGGTGGTGCTTGATGATTTGATTTGGCACGCACCCATGAGTCAGTGGCAGCGACTGGGTGATTTGACAGCAGGGCAGCTTTATTATCAGCCAGCTGATTTGACCAACAAACAGCCATTGGCTGAATTGTCGCAATCAACCACCCAAGCTTTTGGCGATAATGTTGAGCTACAAAATAAGCCTCGCCGAGTCAGCGTTGCCGAGCTATACGGACAAAAACCTGCGGTCGATGACACGCCAGCTTGGCAACAAACGCCAACAAAGCCCATCAGTAAGCCAAACAGCCAAACAGCTTATGCGTCTATTGGCTCACGCTTTTTGGCGGTGATGATTAATGTTGTGCTATTTATGCTGACTTTATTGCCATTTTTGCAGCAGTTTATCAAACTAAATCCAGACCCTGTGGCACTAAATACAGGCAATTTTGCCACACGCATGGCTTATGCACAAGAATTGGCTGCCAAAATCCCTGCAGATGCAGCAACATTGAGCAGTTTATTATTGCTTGCTTATTGCGTAATTCAGCTAATTTTAATCATATCTCGTGGACAGTCATTTGGCAAAATGGCGGTGGGCATTCGCACTGTCGATGCACAAACCTTTGAAAAACCTAGCTTTTTTAAGGGCGTGGTTTTGCGTGTTTTGGTGTTATTTTTTATTTATCAATTATCTAGCGGTCTGCCACTGCCGATTAATATGACTTTGATTTTGTTGATGGTGAATTATTTTATCGCTGCCAAAAGCACTCACAAGCAAGGCTGGCATGATAAACTGGCAGGCACAGTGGTTGTAAAAACTGCCGAAGTTGGCTTTCAAAAGGCAAAAAAATGACACCAGAACAACAGGCGACACTCTCTCGTGTGCAGCTGCCAGAGGACTGGAAGACAGCCCTAGCACCTGCACTGCTTAGTCCACAGATGGATAGATTGCGTGCATTTTTGCGTGCTGAATATGCCGCCAATAAACAAATTTATCCGCCTAAGCATGAGATTTTTCAGGCATTTTATCTAACCCCTTTGTCTCAGGTTAAGGTGGTGATATTGGGTCAAGACCCCTATCATGGCACAGGGCAGGCAATGGGGCTGTCCTTTAGCGTGCCACGCATTATCCCGAAGCCACCCAGTCTACAAAATATCTTAAAAGAGCTTGCAGCTGATTTGCACATTGACATCAGTCGCCATGGCGATTTAAGCCATTGGGCAAAGCAGGGCGTGCTACTGCTTAATGCCACTTTGACGGTACAAGCAGGCATGGCAGGCAGTCATCAAAAGCAAGGCTGGGAAGAGTTCACCGATGCGGTTATTGAGCTGATTAATGAACAAACCGACCATACGGTTTTTATATTATGGGGAAGTTATGCCAAGCACAAAGGGCGGTTTATTGACGCAAGGCGGCATTTGATACTGGCTGCCAATCACCCCTCGCCACTGTCGGCAAATCGCGGTGGATTTTTTGGCACACGGCCATTTTCACGCACCAATGAATACTTGCTAAGGCACGGCAAATCACCGATTGATTGGGCATTGCCACAAAATTAACCATGAGTAAACTCGCCACACAGCCAGTGCAAAATATCCATGCAGCAGCCGAAATTTATGGCAATTTTTGTCAATATTATCAGCATGACACTATCAATCTAAACGGATTACAATTTTGGCCATTGGCAGATGCGTTATTTATGCAGCAGGCGATAAATCTTGCTTATGACGCCGCCAAACAAGGCGAAGTGCCTGTGGGGGCGGTGTTGGTACATGATAATAAAATTGTCGGAATGGGGTATAATCAGCCAATTGGCAACTGTGATGCCACAGCCCATGCCGAGATAGTTGCCATTCGTGCAGCTTGCAAGTATTTTAATAACTATCGCCTGCCCAAGGGTAGTACTTTGTATGTAACGCTCGAGCCTTGCACCATGTGCTTTGGAGCATTGATTCATGCACGGGTTGCTCGGGTGGTTTATGCCACCTGCGAGCCAAAATCAGGCGTGGTTGGCAGTCGTCTGAGCTTGCAGACCATGCCTTTTTATAATCACAGCTTGATCGTGCAACATGGACTATTTGGCAAAAAATGCTCAGCAATGATGAGTGCGTTTTTTCGCCAAAGACGCAAACAAAAAATGTCGTGCTAACAAAATAATCTTTGGTAAAACTTATGAAAACACATCACCAAACTCCCATCATTACCATTGACGGCCCATCAGGAGCAGGCAAAGGAACACTGGCATTTCGCTTAGCCAAGCAGTATGGTTTTGAGCTGCTAGACAGCGGTGCTTTGTATCGCATTGTTGGACTGATGGCACACCAAGCAGGCTTGCTTGATAAGCCAGATGAGGATAAATTGGCAGAGCTAACCTCAACACTTAATTTAAGTTTTCGAATAAATAACAACAGCCAAAGTGTTGATATTTATATTGATGAGCAGCCACTATTGGCAGATATTCGTAACGAAACCGTTGGTGGCTATGCGTCCGTTGTGGCAACTTTTGCCAAAGTACGCACGGCATTATTGCAGTTGCAGCGAAACATCGCCATCAACAAAACAGGACTGGTTGCTGATGGTCGGGATATGGGAACGGTCGTTTTTGCCAATGCTGCCGCCAAAATTTATCTGACTGCGGACAGTCAAGCACGAGCAAAACGGCGTTATGAACAGCTCATCAATGCTGGTAAACCAGCCGATTATCAAGCGATTTTGGCAGATATCATCGCTCGTGATGACAGAGACGAAAATCGTGCCATCGCTCCCAGCCGTCCTGCCGATGACGCTTTGGTCATTGACAGCTCATCATTAACCGCTGATGAGGTATTTCATCAGGCATGGCAATTTTGCCAGCAGCAAGGTATTGTATAGCGAAATTTTATACAAAAAATCATCACCCAAAGAATTATTTGGGTGATTTTTGTCAAAATTTGGTGTAGAATAGTCGAGATATTTATTTTTCCAGTGCCAGTTGGATAAAAAACCAGCATCTGCCAACGACGCACATTCACTTGCACCACACTGTGCTGGACAGGCTGTGGCTAATTTTTAAGGTAAACATAATGGTATCATTTGCTGAACTGTTTGAAGCAAGCCAATCAGAACAAGGTCTAAACATTGAGCGTGGCTCAGTGATTGCAGGTACTGTCGTAGCAATCGACAGCGATTGGATTACAGTAGACACAGGCCTAAAATCTGAAGGCATCGTCGCTCGTGAAGAGTTTCTAAACGAAGCTGGCGAGCTTGAAGTAGCAGTAGGCGACAGTATCGATGTGGTTGTCGAATCTGTGGACAACGGCATGGGTCAAACTGTACTTTCACGCGAAAAAGCCAAGCGTGAAGAAAGCTGGCGTGCACTTGAGCAATTGCATGAAAATGACGAAATCGTTAAAGGCGTTATTTCATCAAAAGTTAAAGGTGGTTTCACTGTTGAAATCGGCTCAGTGCGTGCATTCTTGCCGGGTTCATTGGTTGATGTGCGTCCAGTACGCGAAACTACACACCTAGAAGGCAAAGAGCTTGAGTTTAAAGTTATCAAAATCGATAAGCAACGCAACAACATCGTTGTATCTCGCCGTGCCGTTATGGAAGCTGAAAATTCAGCCGAGCGTGATGAGCTGCTTGCCAAGTTAGAAGAAGGCATGGAAGTAGAAGGTATCGTTAAGAACCTAACTGACTACGGTGCATTCGTTGATTTGGGCGGTATTGATGGCTTGCTACATATCACTGATATGGCATGGAAACGCATCAAACACCCATCAGAAGCTGTGGAAGTTGGTCAAGACCTAAAAGTAAAAGTCTTGAAGTTTGACCGTGAACGCAATCGTGTAAGCCTAGGTTTGAAACAATTGGGTGCTGATCCTTGGACTGAAGTTGAGCAAACCTATCCAGTAGGTACCATCACCAAAGCACGCGTAACCAATCTAACTGACTACGGTTGCTTTGCCGAAATCGCTGAAGGCATCGAAGGCTTGGTGCATGTTTCAGAAATGGATCATACCAACAAAAATATCCACCCATCAAAAGTGGTTCAAGTTGGCGATGAAGTAAATGTAATGGTACTAGAAATCGATGGCGAGCGTCGTCGTATTAGCCTAGGCATCAAGCAAACCATGCCAAACCCATGGGCTGAATTTGACAAAAACCACGAAAAAGGTCAAAAAATCAGCGGCACCATCAAATCAATCACTGACTTCGGTCTATTTATTGGACTAGAAGGTGGTATTGACGGCTTGGTACACTTGTCGGACATTTCTTGGACTGAATCTGGCGAAGAAGCGATTCGCAACTACTCAAAAGGCGATACTGTTGAAGCAGTAGTACTGTCTGTTGATGCAGAAGCCAATCGTATCAGCCTAGGCATCAAGCAACTAAACTCTGATCCGTTCAACGAATATCTACTGGCAAATGACCGTGGTGCAATCGTAAAAGGCACAGTAAAAGAAGTTGATGCCAAAGGTGCGGTAATCACTCTTGCAGATGAAGTTGAAGGCTATTTGCGTGCCTCTGACATCGCTCGTGAGCGTACCGAAGATGCCTCAAAAGTGCTAAATGTTGGCGATGAAGTTGAAGCAAAAATCGTTGGTGCTGATCGCAAAGCTCGCAACATCAGCTTGTCTATCAAAGCAAAAGATGAAGCGGATGAGCGTCAAGCCATCAAAGAGCTATCAAACTCTGCCACAGAAGCCCAACCAAAAACTTTGGGCGATATCTTTGGCGACCAGCTAAAAGGCTAATTGCCAAAATAACAAACAAAAGGGCGGTGAGCAATCATCGTCCTTTTATTATTGGCTGTGCATAATGAATATTCATAAACTGCGGTACAAGATATTTAACATACTGTCTGATTAATATCATTCAAGAAAACTTTAAAAATTCTCAATAAATCACCCCAATTGTTGTACAATTGCAATTTTAACAAAAAATAGATTTTCTTTTTTTTCAATTTCAGTTATTATGGGCTAAGTTTTTTGGCATATTAAACAAATCATTGATAAAAATGTTAAATATGCAATGGTCGTTTAAGGTGAGTTATGCAGACGACAGTTAATAAATCTGATTTGATTACCAATTTGGCATCGGCTTGCGAGAATATTGAAGAGCATACCGTTGATCAGGCCGTGCGATTATTGATTGCCATGATGGTTGATGAATTGGTGCATGATGGACGCATTGAGGTGCGGGGTTTCGGCAGTTTTTGTCTGCATCATCGCAATGCTCGCACCGCACGCAATCCACGCACAGGCGAAAAAGTTGCAATCAAGCCAAAAGCTGTGCCATTTTTTAAACCCGGCAAGGCATTGCGTGAATCGGTAAATGCTGCCATGTCCCAATAAGACTTGGTCTAAGATTGACAGTTTTTAACATATTTAATGAGTAAAATTATGCATATTATTTTAATTATTTTATTAGTTTTGGCATTTGCCTACTCTTTGGCATTGGTTGTGCTAAATAACCAAGCCATCTCGGTGAATTTGCTATTTTCTGATGTTGCCAACATGAGCTTGGGCTTGGTGCTTGTGGCGACCATTTTTTTGGGCGTGTTAATTGGCATATTATTGGCATTACTACTGTTTCGCGTTTTTCAAAACAAATGGGAAATTAGCCGTCTGAAAAAAGAAATCAACACCATTCAATCACAGCTAACGGATGCCAATATCAAACTGGCTCAGCAGGCAGAAGAAATCCGCCAAGCACAACAAAAGCAGGCTGATGTTGTCGTGCTGGCAGAGACCACTTCAGTGAACAATACAACACCGCACAATCCATCGTTTTAAGCACAAATATTGGTTGTTGCCAAATAACATCAGGCAACGATTGCAAATTTAGCCAAATTAAGGAGTGGACATGACCACATCACCAATCATTGTGGCGGTGGACAAACACAATCTAAATGATGCACTGGCTTTGGCTGATAGTCTCGACCCAAGCCTATGTCGCCTTAAGGTAGGCAAAGAGCTTTTTACGGTTTGTGGCAGCGAGGTTGTCAAGGCCTTTCATCAGCGTGGTTTTGATGTGTTTTTGGATTTAAAATTCCATGACATTCCCAATACCACAGCCCAAGCTGTATTGGCCGCAGCAGACATGGGTGTGTGGCTGACCAATATCCATGCCAGTGTCGGTGTGGATGCGATGAAATTATGCAAATCCCGCCTGCAGGCAGGGGGGTATCAGACCATGCTCATCGCTGTAACGGTATTGACTTCAATGCGTGATGCTGATTTGGCACAATTAGGCATTGCTCGCAGTGTTAGCGAGCAGGTGGTGCATTTGGCAGGATTGACGCATGAGGCAGGATTGGACGGCGTGGTTTGTTCTGCCCAAGAAGCATCGTTATTAAAACAAAAATTCGGCAAGCAATTCCAGCTAATCACACCAGGCATTCGTCTGGCAGATGATGATAAGGGCGATCAGGCACGAATTTGCACACCGCCAGAAGCCAAACAGCTGGGTGCCGACTTTTTGGTTATTGGTCGGTCAATTACCACAGCCAATAATCCCAATGAAAAATTACGATTGATTTTATCGCAGCTAAATTAATAAATACCGCAAAACCTTGCTGTTTGCAAGGTTTTTTATTGTCAAACATTCTGTATCGCTTGATTGGCAATCTCACCGATTGCAGCCAATAATTTGGCAATTACTGCGACTTTGGCGCATGCTGATAGTGCGTAGGGTCAATAATCCCTGCATCGGCAAAGCCCTGTTTTCTTAGATGACAACTATCACAAACGCCACATGCTCTGCCATCACCGTCAGCCTGATAGCAAGAAACGGTTTGGGCATAATCAACGCCCAGCGACAACCCCAGTTTTAGCGTCTGTGCTTTGGATAAGTGCTGCAAAGGAGCGATAATGGATAGGCGATGGCCTTGCCTGCCTGCAACTGTCGCAAGATTCGCCAATTGCTCAAAAGCAGCGATATAATCGGGACGGCAATCAGGATAGCCTGAATAATCCACCGAGCTGACACCGATGACGATTGCAGACGCCTTGCTTACTTCAGCCACCGCCAAAGCATAGGACAAAAAAATAGTATTGCGTGCTGGCACATAAGTAATGGGAGCAACCCGCTGCGAGTCATCATAAATAACACTTTGGTCATAATCAGGCACGCTAAGATTAGGATCGGTCAATGCTGAGCCACCAAGTTTGGCAATATCAATATCTATAATATGATGAGCAATGCCCAAAATTTTGCTGATTTTTTCGGCAGCAATCAGCTCACTGCTGTGCCGCTGACCATAGCGAAAACTGATGGCAGTAATGTGAGCAAATTGTGATTTTGCCCAGTATAAACAAGTGGTGGAATCCAAGCCGCCAGAGAATAGCACGACCGCATTTTGGTGATGATTTGACATGGTATAAAGTTATAAAATAATAAAACGGTGATTATTTTAACATGATTGTGGATATTTGTGTTGATTATCAATAAACAGCTGTAAAATTACCAACAAAGCGTGATAAAATAACCGATTTAAATTCGGATCAATCGCTTAGGAGTGCTGATGGATGCTGAAATTGTAAAAATCATTCTTGCATTTGTGGTGCTGATTAACCCATCAAGTGCCGTGCCATTATTTATCAATATGTCGCAAGGCTACGACATACACCAAAAACGCAAAGCAGCACGCATTGCTTGTGCAACTGTCTTTATCACCATTGCATTTTTTGCTTTGTTTGGTGAAATCCTGCTACAAGGACTGGGTATCTCGCTTGGTTCATTTCGTGTGGCAGGGGGCATATTGTTATTTTTGATTGCACTTGGCATGATGAGTGATGGCAATAACCCAGCCAAACCCAATGAAGATGAATTAACTTCTGACGAACCCAAAGACCTAAAACCCCTGACAGGCAGTGCGGTTGTGCCACTGGCGATTCCGATGATGATTGGCCCCGGTGGTATTTCAACGGTGATTATTTATTCGGCACAAGTAACTGACCCCATGCGACTGGGGCTTATCGTGTTGGCAGGATTGTGCATCAGTATTTTTTGTTATGTTTCGTTAATGGCTGCTGACAAAATCAGCCAGCTGCTTGGCGATACAGGATTAAATGTCATCAATCGCATCATGGGGATTATCTTGGCAGCACTTGCCATTGAAATCATCGTTTCTGGATTGCGAAATATTTTTCCTGCTTTATTATAACTCGGCACAAGGCAGCTTTGATGGTCAAGTTGCCTTGTGTTCATTTAATGACCAATTATTAAATTAATATTAATTATATATTAAATAATAATTATAAATAATTACCAGAATTAATAAATCATTGATTAGTTTTGATTAAAAATAATCAGTTTATTTGCTTTCATCAAGCGGTATTTGCAGTCTTGTGCGACTGGGGCTTATCTTATCAAGCAAACCACGCTCCACAGGCAAAATCCCTCCATCTATCATCTCTGCCAATACCTCTGCACAAAAAGGTGCAAAGCCAAAGCCCTTAGAGCCTAAACCGTATAAACAATAACTGTGCTTGCTGTGTGGTGCTTTGCCAACCACAGGGTGATAATCGGGCGTTTGGGCACGAATCGCCGCTCGTCCATAAAATTGGGTATCTTCATTGATTTGCTGCAACTGACAGTACTGTGGCAGACTTTGGTTAAGTTTTTGATAATTAAACAAATGTTCATCATGATATACCGCTGTGTCTGTGCTATTTCGCACAAAACTTGCCCCAAATAACAAATAGGGCTTCTGGTTGCTAGAATCAACAAAATGACTGCAATAGCCTTCGTATTTCACCGCAGGGGCGATATCGTCATAATGATTAGCAGCCACCCATGAAACTTGGCCACGAATTTTTCGGCAGTTAAATAAATGCTCATGCAATAAATGGCTGGCAAATCCTGCACAAATAACCACCGAATCAAAGTGAAAGTTTTTGTCAATGGTTGCCAAATTTACACCATCATCGCACTCGGTTATGTTATTTATATTATAATTTTGATAAGAAAATCTTTGGTAATTTGCCAAATCATTATTAAGAATTTTTGCAATATTTGCTGGGTATAAAACACTGCCCATGCGGACAAAGGCTGCAATATCAGCATTGCTCATATCCTGCTCTAGGGCGACTGGCGGTTGATATGATGACTGCTTAAGGGTTTGAATCAGCTCATCTGGGTATTCATCAATCAATTGCTGGCGTTTTTGTGCAGATTTTTGGCTGGGTAACAGTAAATCTATTACGCCAGTGGTTTTTATGACTTGACTGTACTTTGTCAGTGCTTTGTAATGACGATATGAATACAAAAAGCTGGCAGTTGGCAAATGATTGGCAACCTGCTTGGATATGGTGAGTTTTGGGGCAAGCAACGCACAAGGATTGCCAGAAGCACCTGACATTAATGGATTTTTGTCAAAAATAGTTACAAAATGACCTCGTTTTAGCAAAGCCATCGCCATACTGACACCACTGATACCACCGCCGATGATGGCGATGTTTTTGGCAGGCGACTTGAGAGATTTTTTGGGGAATTTTGGTTGATATGGCTCATTGGCAGAGTGTAACATATCTCGCTTTCGCCCAAAACCTACTCCTTTGACAACATCAAAACCAGCATCAAGCAGCGATCGTCTGACAAAACCTGCAGCGGTAAAAGTCGCCAGCGTCGTCTGTACGTGTGATAATCCTGCCATCGCTGCAAACAAGGGCGGTTGCCACATATCGCTATTTTTGTTTGGGGTAAATCCGTCCAAAAACCACGCATCTATGCGTTGTTGTTGCTGGGTTGCAAGCAAACCATACAGGCTCTCGGTGGCATCTTGAAACCATAAATCAAGGGTAATCGTATCGCTAATATGCAGACGATGGCAACCAGCGATCAGCAAGGGATAATTGTCAAGCAGTATTGATGTCCATGCTGCAAGCGGGGTATGCTGCCAAGCGGATAGGGCGTGGGCTAAGTCGTGGCGACTTAGGGGAAATTTTTCGGTACTGATAAAGTGCAATTTGGCGGTTTTTGGGGCGAGCGTTTGCCATAACTGACAAGTTGCCAAAAAATTCAGCCCTGTGCCAAAGCCAGTCTCACCAATCACAAAGCATTCTTGCTCGTCTAGGGTAGCAAAACGCTCTGGCAACCGATTGCCCTGAAAAAAAACATGATGCGTCTCATCAAGACCGCCTGCCTGTGAAAAATACACATCATCAAACTGTGTAGAAATCGGCACACGGTTGCCATGATGGTCAGTTTGCCAAGAAATTGTTGCTGCACTAAGCACGGGCTGATGGTGATTTGTCATATCAAAACCAAAAATAAAACAATGCCTTATTTTATCACAATCAATCAACCACGCCATCACTGATGGTAATTTTTTCACCAAAATTCAATGGGTGAGTAGGGCGGCTGACAGGGTGCGGATTGTTGCTTTGGGCTTAGCCATTTGTTGCACTACATCTTCTCATCAGCCTTAGTCAGTAAACCGTTATGCCAAAACCCATTTTACAATACACCGTTGATGCCTTTACCCACCGAGTTTTTCAGGGCAATCCTGCCGCCGTTTGCGTGCTGGACGATTGGCTAGATGATGCCACGCTGTTAAACATCGCCAAAGAGAATAATTTATCGGAAACCGCCTTTGTCGTGCCGAAAAATGCCACGTCACAAAGCGATTTCGACTTGCGTTGGTTCACGCCCACCACTGAAATTGATTTGTGCGGACACGCCACCCTTGCCACCGCGTTCGCCCTCACGCAGGCTCTCGCCACCCCACCCGACACCTTTTATTTCCACACTCGTCAAGCAGGCGTGCTGACCGTGCAAAAACAGGACGATTTATTTCTGATGGATTTCCCCGCCTATCCTTTAACGCCAGTGGCGGATGTCGCCAAAATCGGCGAAGTGCTGGGCGTTACCCCCAAGGTGGCTTATTTGGGGCGAGATTTGCTCTGCGTTTTTGATGATGAAAATTGGGTCAAAAACTTCGTGCCAAATGATGAAAAAATCGCCCAACTAGACGGCTTACTGTGCCACATTACCGCCCCAAGCGGTGAGTTTGACTGCACTTCTCGCTCGTTCGCCCCGAAAGTTGGGATCAGCGAAGATCCCGTGTGTGGTTCAGGGCATTGCCACATTTTCCCCTACTGGGCGAAAGCCCTCGGCAAAGCTAGCCTCATCGGCTACCAAGCCAGCCCCAGAAGTGGCATTTTGCAAGGAAAAATCAGCGGTAATCGGGTTGTTTTGGGTGGAAAAGCGGTATTATTCGCCAAGTCAGAAATCTATCTTTAAAGAAACAGAATGAAAAAGTATCGTTTGACGGCGTTTTTTGCTGTTTTTCTCACCGCTTGCCAAACGCATCCTGCGATCCATCAAGCACAAAAAGCTCAATTTGATCAAGCGGTTAGCCTTTATCAAGCGAAAAACTACGCCCAAGCCAAACCGCTGTTTGAACAAAGCACTCATATAAAAGCCAAACGCTATTTGGGCTTGATGTATTTAAACGGCGAGGGCATGGCGAAAGATAAAAAACAAGCCTTTGCCTATTTCAAGCAAGCCAGCGAACAAGGCGATATTAGCTCGCAATACTGGCTTGGGTTTTGCTATGAAAACGGGATCGGCACGGCACAAAACCTCACGCAAGCGGTCGGTTGGTACAAAAAATCCGCCGCACGAGGCGATCACATCAGCCAACCTGCGATGGATGCCTTAACAAGATTAAAAGTCAGTCCTTAACATAAGGAAAAAGCCGTATGAAAAAACACCAATACCGCATCACTGTAGATTATCTTGCCGACAACAGTGGCAACCTCGTTGAAGTCTTACCATTGGTATTTGAAGCCCCTAACCACGACAACCTGTTTGAGTTGCTAGAAAAAGTCAAACAAACTCACCCTGACATCAGCGAACAAGATTTAAGCCGTTTTCTAATCGGCTTGAAACTGTTCGGCGAAGTGATTTTGGAAAACCGCCACAATCCGTTTTTTGCTCGTTTCTCACCCATGATGAAAGAGATTATGATGACTTTAAAGGGCGGAAAATAATTCAACCCAATCAACTTTGGAGAAAATTTATGAAAAAATTTATCTTTACTGCGGTATATTTGATGGCATTGACTGCTTGCCAAACCGCATCGCAACACGCACCAACGCAAACCGTCAGCCAGACCAACCCTGCGTGGGATACGCAATATGGCGGTGCCGACAAATCTTACGACAGCGAATTGTTGAAAATGCGTGAAATCATCGCCCCGCAATTTCAAGTGTTTGAATTTGTGGATAAATCGGGCGTGAAAATCACCTACAATCTCTACACGCCGAAAAATCTTGACCCAAATAAAAAATATCCGCTGGTAATGTTTATTGCGGACGCGTCCACCGCTGGCAAAGGGGCGAAAGCACCGCTGATGCAGGGCTGGGGCGGTATTATTTGGGCAAGCGAGGAAAGCCAAGCCAAAAATCCAGCATTTGTGCTGGTACCTGCCTACGACACCAAAGCCACCAGCGATGATTGGCAAACCAGCAACCAAGTCAAAGTTACCCCGAATTTGGTGCGTGAAATCGCCAAAAAATACCCGATTGACAGCAAACGCCTCTACACCACAGGGCAATCAATGGGCGGTATGATTTCGTTTTATTTGAACAGCATTGAGCCAGATTTATTTGCCGCTTCAATGTTTGTCGGCAGCCAGTGGGACATCAATGTGCTAGAGCCTTTGACCCGTGCCAAATTCATCTACACCGTCTCCGCCGCCGACCCGAAAGCTTCGGTCGGTATGAAAGAAGTGATTGAATTGATGAACAAAAACGGCGTGCAAATTGCCGAAACCGAATTTTCCGCCAAACTGCCACAAGCCGAGCAAAATCAAGCGGTCGCCAAAATGCTGGCTGAAAACAAATCCGCCAACTTTATCCGCTTCACGCCAAACACCGTTGTACCACAAGGCAACACCCACAAAGGCGGCGAGCATATGTACTCGTTTGATTATGCCTACAAACTTTCCCCTGCCCGTGAATGGCTGTTTAAACAAAGCCGATAGGTTGATTGAAAGGTGGGCGGTGGGATTGCCCGACACCCCAACGGAATAAATCCTCTGTGCGGCAAGAGAGGGGTAGGGCGGGATTTAAAATCTCACCGCTCCCCCCCCCCCTTGCTTTCTTTCCCTTTCTTTGGATTAACCCCAAAATATCGCTTATATTCTCTGCTAAACTGACTGATACTCTCATACCCCACCCAATACGCCGTCTCTTTGATGGATAGTTTTTTGTCAATGAGTAAATTTTTGGCGCAATTTAACCGCAGCTGCTTTTGATATTGTAAAGGGCTTGTGCCTGTCAAGGTTTTAAATTTTTGGTAAAGCACGCTGCGACTGATGCCATACTTCTGTGCCAGCGTGTCAAAATTAATGGGTAGGCAAAAATTATCCTGTATATACGCCACAATCTGCATTAGATTTTGGGTATTTTTATTGGAAAAAATCTGATGGCATAAACGACTGCCTGCCAATGTTCTTACCAGATGGTAATGCAGTTCAGAATGCCAAAGTGGTAACAAAGCCTGTCTATCATCAGGACAATCAGGCAAATCTGCCAGCCTTTGTAACAATGGACAAATCCTCCCATCATCAACAGGCATAATCTTAAACGGCAAGTGCTGCTCATTAAAAATGGCAAACTTGTGATACTGTGCCAATGCCACAAAATCCAAACGATACATCAGAATCTTGGCAATATCGCTGTCGGTTGGGACTTGCACCATAATAGGGTGTTGCACCGTTGATAAATATAAGCCTTCGGAAAGATGAACACTGTCTTGTTCATCTTTGGCATTCAATTTGCCTTGCTGTACCCATAACAAGCCAATGGTAGGGTGGCGGCGTCGCCAAATGCCATCAGCTTGGATTATGCCTGTGCGTAAGTGGGGTAAGATCTCGTTTATTTGGTAGGCTTGAGATGATAAATATTCTTGCCAAGCATTGATATCAAGCATGAGAAATTTTCTTAATTTAGGACAATTAGGCAAATATTTTAACACAAATTGGCAATGATTTTTGGCATTTTATTTTATAATGAACGAAATTTGATACATACTTTTTATGATGCTTCAAGACAACGGTTATATTTTTAAGCCTCATGAATTGCCAATGATGGCAGGTTCGCCAGCTACGCCTGATATGTCAGGCAAACGCCGTCTGCTGTATGGCTTGACGGGTTTTTTCTTGGCGGTGGCAGCGGGGCTACAAAATGGACTAATGACAGCAAACATTGCCAATTTGCGTGGCGAACTTGGCTTGACCTTGCAAGAAGGTGGCTGGGTAACGCTTGCCTATTTTATGACCTATACCACGGCGAGCATTTTGTTTTTTAAAATCCGTCCGCATTTTGGTTTGGCAAAATTTATACGATGGACTTTGCTGTTGGTGCTGGCAAGCAATGTGTTGCAGGTATTTTTTCGCAGTTATGAAGTGGAAATTATCGCACGGCTGATGATGGGCATGGGAACAAGCGGCTTGTTTACGCTGGGTGTGTTGTATGCAATGTTATCGGTGGCAGGCATGGCAAAAGTTGCCCTGATTGTGATTTTGTCAGGCTTAATGCAGGTTGCGGCAACTTTAGCACTTATCATTACGCCCAATTTATTTGATGATGGTAATATGCAGGCAGTGTTTGTGTTTCAAGGGGCGATAACCGCTCTGGCAACCGCTTGTGTGCTTGCTTTACGCTTACCGCCCACATTGGAACAAAAAAGCTTGTCGTGGCGTGATGTGCTAAGTTTTGTCTTGTATACCGTCGGTATAGCACTGCTGTGTGCGTTTTTGATCCAAGGGCAGATTGTGTGGTGGACAACCGATTGGCTTGGCTATCTGCTGGCTTTGGCAGTGCTTGCGATTGGTTTGATGATGTTGATCGAATTAAACCGTGCCAAGCCCTTAATAGACTGGCGGTGGGCATTGGGTCGCAATATGCTGATGTTTTTGATAATTTCGTTTTTGACCAGAGTATTTACCGCTGAACAAGGCACAGGAGCAAACGGATTTTTGCAAGCATTGGGCTTAACCACCAGCCAACTGATCACTTATTACACCATTATTGGCTTGTCATCGGTGGCAGGGATAGTGTTGTCAGTAATCAGATTGGACATTAAAGACATTCGCCGCCCGATTGTCGTGGCATTGTTTGGCATTGCCTTGGGGTCTTATCTGGACATTGGAGTCAGTAGCCAAACGCCTGTGTCGTATTTTTATACCAGTCAGGCGATTTTGGCATTTTCGTCTTTTTATTTTGCCGGTCCTGTCATGCTAGAAGGTATGGTGCGAGCAATGGCAAAGAGTACCGATTATATTGTTAGTTTTATTGCTGTGTTTGCAGTATCGCAAACTTTGGGGGCACTTTTGGGGTCAGCGGTATTTGGTTATTTTATTACTTACAAAACTCGTGAGCATTATGCCAATATCAGCCAGCAGCTGACCGACACACCTGCCAATCTGCTGCCGAACTTGATAAGACAAGCCAATCTAGAAGCAACTGTGCTTGCTTATAATGATTTGTTTTATTTGATTTTTTTGTGTGCAGGGACAAGTTTTGTAATTAGCTTGTTTGCTTGGCTATATCGGCGTATGCGTGGTATCAATGTATTGGCAAATGAAATGGTCGCCCTAGAAGCAATGAAATCCAAATGAGAAGTGAATGAGAATATGAGTGAACAAATCAACAAAAATGAAACTGACGGCACAAACTGCCCTGATAATAGTACAGAAACAAACCATACCAGCGACACGGCACAAAACACTCCGCCAAAACAAGCCCAATGGCAGCCCAAAAAACAATCTATTTTGGGCAAAATATTGATATTAGGGCTGGTTTTGGCAGGGGTATTTGGGATTTTGTATGCTTATCAATTACCGCCCTTTATGCCCAAATTCGTTGAAACCGACAATGCCTATGTGCGTGGCAAGCCTGTTGTGGTCAGCCCCAAAGTGGCAGGCTATGTCAAAGAAATCATGGTGCAAGATTACGAATGGGTGGAGCAGGGGCAGCCGCTTGTGCAAATTGAAACCGACCAATATGAGATGAAGCTTGCCCAAGCCCAAGCAGGGGTTAAAGCTCAAGAAGTCAGTCTGCAAAAAATCAAGCAAGCGAACAATTCAGCCGTTGCCAATGTGGCGGTGATGGACGCCAACATCGCCTCTGCCAAAGCGACCTTGGATAATGCCAAAGTCCAGTTTAACCGAATGAGCGAGCTGGTCAAAATGAACGCCGTCTCTCGCCAAGAATACGACAACGCCAAAACCAATGTACAAAAAGCCGAAGCTGGCTTGCAGCAAGCCCAAGCCCAAAAGAAAAATGCCGAACAAGAAATTGCCAATGTGGGCGTGAACGAACAAAGCAACCTTGTCGCCATTGACAACGCCAAAGCAGGGCTGAACCTTGCCGAATTGGAATTGTCGCAAACCTTGATTAAAGCCCCTACAAGCGGACGCTTGGGTGAAATTTCCGTCAAACAAGGACAGCTGGTTTCGGTAGGAACGGCATTGATGAGCGTGGTTCCGCCAGAGCATTGGTTGATTGCCAATATCAAAGAAACCGAAATTGCCAGCATTGCCGTGGGAAATACCGCCCAAATTGAAATTGACGCATTGGGCGGCAAAACCGTGCTGACAGGCAAAGTGGTGCAAATCGCCCCCGCCACAGGATCAGAGTTTAGCAGTACCAAGACCGACCCCAGCACTGGTAATTTTATTAAAATCACCCAACGAATTCCTGTCAAAATTGAATTTGACAAAGGTCAAGATTTTATCAAAGATATCAGCATCGGAATGTCAGCACGGGTAAAAATTGATAAAACTACTCTGAAGTGAGCGGTGGAAATGGCGTTTGGTTTATGATAAAACCACGCCCTAAGAAAATAGCATATATCGTTTTTTGGTGTTAATTTAACAAAGGAGATGATTATGTCTTTGATTTTAAATGTATTACACAAAGCATTTTCACTGAATTCCTCTATGCTTCATACCGCCGAAAGCATTCAGCACGAAATCCAATTTGCCACACCCCGAGCCGATTTAACCAATTCGCTAAAAAAATCATGTGATGTGAAAGTGCAATACCTGCACGAACGCCAAGTTATCAGCCTAACGCCCAAAAACAAAACACCAACCAAAACCATCATTTATCTACACGGTGGGGCGTATGTTGGTGATTTGCAGATTGCTCATTGGTGGATTATTCAAGCCCTTATTGACAAAACAGCGGCAAGCGTGATTGTGCCGATTTACCGCCTTGCTCCACACGCCACGATAGACAGCGAATTGCCCTTTGTGCTTGCTTGTTATGACAGTGCAAAAACCGCTGATATTTATTTGGCAGGGGATTCGGCAGGGGGCGGATTGGCGATGGCATTGGCAATTGAGCTTCGCTAGCAAAATAAACCAAAGCCCAAAGCGGTGTTTTTATTCTCGCCTTGGCTCGATGCCACAATGACCAACCCTGCAATTGATGAAGTTGCTCCAAATGACCCCATGCTTGACAAAGGCGGACTGATTTGGTGCGGACAAGTATGGGCAGGCACTCGCCCAACCACAGATCCACAGGTCAGTCCAATTTATGATGAATTAAATGATTTGCCAGATTTGCATATTTATCAAGGCACTTATGATATTTTTATTGCCGATGCCAAACGCTTTGCCGAAAAAGCCAAGCAAGCAGGGACGGTTTGTCATTTACATATTTTTGAAAAGGCGTTCCATGTTTTTATGGGAGCGACCATCGCACCAGAATCCAAGCAAGTGTTTGATGATATTCAAAAAGTGATGGGAAGTTAAATTAAAAACACCGTTTGAGTTGATATGAACCGCACCCCAAAAGTTAGACATTCCACTACTAACTCTTGGGGTGCTTTCTATGGCAAAATACACACTTGATTTCAAGCTGTCTGTGATGGC
>NZ_FTNU01000031.1 GCF_900156515.1 Moraxella cuniculi DSM 21768
GGGGGAAAACGGCAAAGCCTTGATATATCTAGCTTTGTAGGGGTCATTTTCCCATTTTCCCCATTTTCCCCTGTTTTTATGTTTTTGGTGTGTTTAATTAGTAAGTCTGCTATTGGTAGTATAATGCCAGCACCGCCCGTTATTATGCCAGCGGTATTACTGCCGTAATAATACCAGCCGACACAGCCAAGCGATGCCAAACAGGGCTAAAATGGGCAGATGTGTTATAAAATGGCACATTACCGCCAAATTCAAAATGAGCTTTAATTAAAATCTTGCATGACTGATAGCACTTGGCGGGGGGTATGAAAAACTTCCAAACACCGCCCCAGCGGACACCGCACCCCATCTCTTGTATAAAAAAATTTCTTATTTTTGTAATTTTTTTCCTGATTTTATCCGTATTGATTTAAAATAGGCAAAAATCATTATGTAAATATTCCCATATGATAAGATAGGTGATATATGGGATAAATTGGGCGGAAAAACTTCCAAACCACCCAGACCAACAGGGGCGGTTTTAAAGTAAAATTAGCTATTGCTAGAAATCCACCCCACTATCTTTATTTTGCGTTGTTAAAACCCTATAGGGGCTTATCCGTCCCAAAGTTAAGATTTTTTGGGGCAAGTGCTAAATTGCAATACCTTGATTTTTGTATCTCTATTTGTATCTCTGCTGGGTACGGTTTTTAATAACTGTTTATAAATCAATATGTTATATTATTTGTTAAGGTGACGCCATCTCCACCAAATAAATCCTTAAAAGTCAATTACTTAGGTGATTGGCTTTTTTATTTGACTTATTTTTGACTTATTTTACTTTTCTTAAGCCTCATTCGTACTTACCTTGCCATTGCTCTTAAGCACGGGCAGCGCAAATCGCCCTGTAGCTGGTAACTCTTGCGTACCGCACCAGCGATAGCCAAGCACGCGGCTTTTGTCAAATGGCGCAATGCTGACTTGGTCGGACTGATTACCGCCCAGCACCATCAGATTACCACGGCTATCATGACCGACGACAAAGCCGACATGACCGCTTGAGCCCGTGCGACTACCCCGCCAAAAGACGACCACGCACCCATAGGCAGGATTATTGAGCTTGGTGCCAGCCGTCAGCCACGCACGAGCCATCGGGAATGATTTGGGGATGTGTCGCCCTAGTCCTGCTTTAGCAAGCACACCGCCGACAAAGCCCCCGCACCATGCTGTTTCGTCGTTTTGAAACGCCCCAACTTGACGCTGACCCGTCGCAGCAAACGCCGCACGCCATAGCTCAAGCACAATCGGATTATGCTTAGCGCCCTTAATCTCTCGTATGCCTAGATAGCCACGTGCGATTTTAATCCAGTTTAATTCATTCATATTTTCACCTACTTAAAAATAGACTTAAATGTCAATTTAATCTCTGCGATAATCTCGCTTAGCTTTTTATCCGTCAATGACAATAGCGCCGACTGATACAAGATGCCGACGAGCGTCATGCCAAAGACACTGCACAGCATCATCACAAAGCCATGCGATGTGTGCGACCAGTGCGACCAGTCCATGTACTCGATGAGCCATGCACCCGACAAAAAGCCGAAGACCGCGCTAAATGTAATTTTCACAAACACGCCAAAGCTCAGCTTGAGCCTGCCATCGCTGTCAATATCGCCTGTCAATGTCATCGCAAAGACTGCGCCGATAATCACGGCAAAGACTTTGACGAAAAACGGTAAATCCGCTAAATTATTTGGCATTACTCCTCCTATAAACCTGTTAAGTCCACCAAAAGCGGTGGTTGTGTTGCTGTTAATACGTTGCTTGGCACATCGCCAAAACCTCTGAGCGTGTTACCATCTCGCCAGTAAAAATACCTAGCACTGGTATCATGCTCATACGACCCCGTGTACGACTCATAATATCCATTGCTGTAAGTTGTGTGAGCGGGTGAACGTGTATATAACAAGCCGTATTGTTTACTAGGGTCTAACAACAAGTCGTTTTGTGCATAACCAAGAATTTTTAAATATTTCAGCCTGCTATCAAAAATCAGCTCGCCCGTGGTTTCACTGTAGATTTTTAGACCTGCCAGCCCTGTTGTTACTGCAGTAGCGGGATTGCCAAACAGATAAAAAGTATTGATTGCATGCTGCACAGAAACGGATATTAGTGCACGAGCACGACCGCTAATGTTGTGTGTCACCCATAGCCCAATCGCAGAGCTTTGGCTATTTGCGATTGGCAAGACCACCACGCCCAGATGGTCAAAGCTTACCTGCATAGGCAAGTTTCCCCGGTGCCGTTGCATATACTCAGCACTCAATGTCACTTTTTGTACCAATGCAATATTTTTGTGTTTGCCATCAATCAAAATCTGACCATTTGGCTTATATAGGCGTATCATAAACTTGCCACTCCTATATAGAGTTTCTGCGTCAATGGCGTGCGATTGTTGTAAGTAACCCTATTGCCGCTTTGGCTTAACTGTAGCACCTTGTCCATTGCCGAATCATATTCTTCGGCACCGTAGGGGCTGTAATCAGCAAACCAAAAGGCAAAGACCGCACCCGACTCATTAACCACAATTTCGCCAGCGGTATTTTGCGGCACATCGCGAATCTCTATGATGCGCGATGTGTTACTCGCCAAATCAAACAAAACCCTGCCAGTAGCAGGGTCATAGCATTTGATATTTGCACTCATAACAATCCCATCTCCATCAATAATCGACCTTGTGGGTCTCTTAGCTCAATCTTAGAGCCCGTGTAAGTAAATGTACCCCGACTATCGCTAGTCGTCAGTGTGCCGATATTAGCCGACAACGCCGACAAGCTCTGGATGCTTGCTTTGTTAATCTTGGCAATATCGATTGAGCCATTAGCGATACAAGCATTGTCGATGTATGTACCAGCAGGGACTGATACGCCATTGACCGTGCGGGGCATGGTTTGTACCGTGAACGGTAAAACGCCTTTACTCGTACCGGTAGGCGGTGCGATATAAAACTGGTCAGCACGCACGGCAAACGCTGATACGCCATTGCTACTCATCAAGCCGATGCCCGACACAATCCCGCCAGTTTGCACCTTGATTGTGTGCTGAGCTGATAGACCGTCAGCGGTGGCTTTGACTTGGCTGATTTGCTCCAATGCAGCTTGATTGGCACTATCCACATCTTCAGGGGCAGGCGTCCAATCGGTTGCGATAGTGCCAACTTCGAGCTTTGGCTTGCTGATCACAATGTCATTATTTGATGACACATTGTTGATCAAAATATTAGCAAACTCAACATTTTTGATTTTTAGATCAGTAAAGTTGTAAGTCTTGCTAATGCGCCCACTGTATGATGCAATCGGTGCATTAAGCGTGGCGTGAATCCACCACACTGCATCGTTAGACATAATCGCTTTAATCTCAACGGTGATGCGGTATAAATCGCCATTGCGCTGTAGGTTATTGCATTTAACGTCAGCCGAAATGGTAAGATTATTTACGCTCGACCAGTCGTATTGTGCAACGCTAAAGCTTTTTGCTTGCCAAGTGATCGCGCCGCGTGCAGTCAATTGCTGATTGCTATCTAATATTAGATTACGACCGCCTACACTAATATTATCAATCTTAGCCGTCAGCGTCTGTTGAGTCTGTGCAATTGCTTGCTTAGCATCACTTGCTGACTGCTCAGCAGTAGCAACACGAGCAGAGAGCGACGCATCAGCAGACTTATATGCACTATCTAGCGCTGTGATGCGCTATGATAATGTGTTATCAGCACTAGCGCGGGCTTGTTGTTCGGCGGTGATACTACTATTGAGCGCTCTGTCAGCACTCTTATAGCTTGCATCGAGCGTATCGATACGCTGAGACAAAGCATTATCAGCGTTGGTTACAGTCTGCTGTAGCGCGCTGATGTTTGCATTAGTCTGCACAAATTGAGCATCAATGTCTTCAGGGGCAGGTGTCCAATCGGTTGCGATAGTGCCAACTTCGAGCTTGGGCTTACCGATCACAATGTCACTATTTGATGACACGTTGTTGATCAAGATATTAGCAAACTCGACATTTTTGATTTTTAAATCAGTAAAGTTGTAAGTTTGGCTAATGCGTCCGCTGTATGACGCAATTGGTGCATTGAGCGTCGAATGAAACCACCACACTGCATTGTTAGACATAATGGCTTTAATCTCAACGGTGATGCGATATAAATCGCCATTGCGTTGTAGATTATTGCATTTAACGTCAGCCAAAATGGTAAGATTATTAACGCTTGACCAATCGTACTGCGCAACGCTAAAATTTTTGGCTTGCCAAGTGACTGCGCCGCGAGCGACTAGTTGCTGATTGCTGTCTAATATTAGATTGCGAGCGCCGACTCTCAAACTATCAAACTGACTACTCATCGCATCAAGTCGCTGAGCCGTTGCACTATCTGCATCGCTTAGCGTCCGCAATTGGCTTGTGATACTTGCTTTATTGCTTTGATAGTCTGAGTTTAGATTATCAATACGTTGGCTTAGTGCATTATCTGCTGTACTGCGTGCTTGAGCTTCTGCTGTGACGCTTGCCGTACTTGCTTTGGTGCTATTTAGCGTGTTGTAGATCGCTTGTAGTGTATCGACACGACGAGACATGGCACTGTCTTTGTCAGTGAGTGACTGCTCAAGCGTTGCAATCTTAGCATTAGCTTGTGTATCAGCAGACTTATACGCACTGTCTAACGCCGTGATACGCTGAGATAGTGCATTATCGGCGCTCGTGCGTGCTTGTTGCTCAGCGGTGATACTGGCTGTATTTGCGCCAATGTCAGCGCTCATGCGTTGTATGCTTGTCGCTTGTCCTGCCTGTGTTTGCTTAATCGCTGTGATTTCGCTATTGGCATTATCCGACGCTGTCTTAAGCTGTGTATAACGCTGTGACAGCTCGCCCGTTGTCACCGCCAAATCACGGATGCTTGATGTATGACCGCCGACGGTTTGGGTCAGATTAGCAAGCTCAAGCGTTTTTGCATTATTCGCAGACTGCAACGCTGTAATATCGGCAATCGCTGCGCTGATGCGGTTGCGCTCGGTGGTGATATTGCTAACTGCTGTACTTAGGTCAGTCTTGGCTTTGGCAATATCAGCTTTGGCGGTAGTCATGCTTGCATTGAGCGCTGATAAATCAATCTTTGCAGTGTTGAGACTGTTTTCAAGCGTGCCAATTTTGCCGATTGGCGTACTCAAATCTTGATGTAGCTGACTTGCTGTAATCTGACCTGTCAGCAGGCTAAGCACTTTATCCGCTTGTGCTTCAGTCGTGCCACTTGTCCAATCCGTCCAGTCAGACACATTGCCAAGCTTATCAACGATACGGGCACGGTAAAACTGTGTCAAATTGCCTTGCAGGCCATTGACTGTATGCTTGTCAGTCGGATAAGCAAATGTACCAAGTGTGGCGATATTACTGCGACCATCTGGGCTGACTTGGATTTCGATGTAGTTGGTGTCGTCCGAGCCTGCATTAAAAATCCAACCAAGCTCCATACTAAACAGACCGCCTTTGGCGTATAGGCGTGCAGGGCGTGGCGGTTTGCCGACTTTGCCTGTGATGGCGGTAAGTTGGCTAGTCGTGGCAAGGCTCTCATTGTCGAATGCGTCAATCGCACGAACACGGGCTTGATAATTGCCACTGTACACATTGTCAATGTCGATAGATTGGCTTGCGGTTTTTGGTAAAGCAATCCAAGTATCGCTGTCGTCTTTTCGCCACTCGACACGATAAGCCACTGCACTGATGACTTGTGACCAGTCAATGCTAAGCTTGGTGATGCTGACGCCTTGCTCGACACGCACGGATTGGCTGATAGTTACCGTCTCAGGTGCGCTAATCACCGCCGTTGGGATGACGCTCACAGGCTTTGGCAAGGCACGGATGTCAATCTCGGCAGCGGCAAATTTGTCAGGATTGTACTCAACGCCTGTAATGGTAAACTTGGCAGGCTCAGACTGCACAATCGACATCACTCGTAGCTTGAGCGTCTGCAAATCGGTGCTATCCATCGCCCAGACGGCATCGACTTCGGCACGCTCAAAGGCAGTCTGTACGGTGATTTTGTTGCCATTGATGGCGGTGATGGTGCGTGTTTCGGTCACGCCGTCATTGCCATTGATCATCAGCATATCGCCACTTGCCAAAGGCTTGGTAATGGCACGGTCTAGGGTGATGATATTGTCATCAATCGCCTGCACACGACCGCCATTATCACGGCCTGCCAGCACATGATCAGACACGGCAATCACCGAGCCCACATGGGGCAAATAGCCGTCCAAGCCCACGCTAAATGTCACTGTCTGCGTCTCAAGTGCTTCAGACAGCAGTGCCCACTTACCAAGTCTGATTGCTTGCGCTTGACTGGTACAGCCAAATGCAGACATATCAAGGGTTTTTACGCCGTATTTGGCGATGGCTTGTAGGTCTGGGACAATCTCATAAGTGGTCTTGTACTCATTATCTGGGTCATCATAGGCGACTTTGATTTGGGTGTGGCGTGCATAATTGGCGGTGCCTGAATACTCAAAATCACCGATGATATTGGCGCGGCTAAAAGTGTATAGCACATCTTTTGGCAAGTCAGCATCGACGATGATTTGCTCACCATCCCAATAGGTCAAAGCGTGAAAAATCCCTGCGATGTTTTGTAAAATCTTATAAGCATCTTCACGCTGCTGCAGATAGACATTACACGCATAACGGGGCTCACGACCGCCACGGCCATCATCCACCATCTCATCACAATATTGTGCCACACGGTACAGACTCCACTTGTCCAGATGTCCGATTAGGCGATCACCGAGCGCATAGCGACGAGCGGTGCATAGGTCATAGTAAATCCAAGCGGGGTTGTTCGAGTAGGCAAGCTTAAAAGTGCCGTCCCATAATCCTGCGTAAGTGCGTGTCACAGGGTCATAGTTAGTAGGCACTTGGATAATCATGCCGTGACATTCAGCGGCGAATTTTGGGATGTTATTAAAGATTTCGGCATTAAAGCGTAAGCCAATCAATGCCGTGCATGGATAGCGCAATTTGGCATCAATCACTTCGGTCAGTGCATCAATCGTCATGCGATCGCCGACCATTTCGCTGTCTTTGTTGGCGGTGAGACGGCGAACACGGATTGTCCAGTTATTCTTAGCAGTCGGTAGGTCAATGCGGTGACTGCGTTTGTAGCCTTGTGACGCCTTACCGCTAAATTTGGTCGCCAGCACTTCACGCCATACGCCACCATCGGTTTGTACATCAATGGCATATTCGATGGTATGGCCAACTCGATCGCCGTTATCTTTGGCGGTAAAAATCGCCCCAAAGCCCAGACGAATCACCACCGCTGATAGCTTGGTGTTACGTAGTTGGCGGACAAAAGCACGGTCATGGCGTAGCTCAACATTGACACTGGTCTCGTTCTCGACTGCTGGAAAACCGTGCAGGTGCTCTTGGTCAATCGTGCCCGTGCGCATCTCCCAGCTCACACCGCCAAAGTTCTCACCGCCGTTGTCATTAATCAGTGGCGTGCCGTCCAAATAGATAGACTTACCGCCATCGACCAAGCCTAAAATCTCACCTTCGCCAAGCCCATAGACGATGCCGACTTCATTGCCTGACTGCATATTGTCAGGCATGATATAAGGCTTGGTTGCTTGTTGTCCTTTTTTCGCTCCGATGATATGCATAATTTACCCCAAAAAAATTACATGTTTTCTCTGATTTCTGCCATTGATTTTTTGAGCATATTGCCAACAATGCCCTTGCCATTCACATCGCCACTGTGATTGTGCACTCGGGTACCATCACCGATCGCCGTATCATAAGCGGTAATACCTGCTGAGACGATAAAGCCGCCGATCAGCCTGCGACCATATAGGATGGGCACGGGATTGCCCTGAGCGGTGGTGGTGACAGCACCGCCAAAGCCTTTGTTTGGTTTATTGCCATCTTCATTGGCAGGGTCAAGTTTTGGTGTTTTTGCCATCAAACTTGCCACACCACCCAGCAGCAGCCC
>NZ_FTNU01000032.1 GCF_900156515.1 Moraxella cuniculi DSM 21768
GGGAAAATGACCCCTACAAAGCTAGATATATCAAGGCTTTGCCGTTTTCCCCCTATTTTAGGAAAATGGGAAAATGGGGAAGGTAAGGGGAAAATAGGCGATTATTTGGCATTTTGGGGGCGGTTGCTGGTGCTACACTTTGCCAAATATGCTACAATAAGACCGTACAGAACAAGGAACTGGAATTATGATTATTGATTTACCACCCCAATTAGAACAAGCCATTATTAACAAGGCACAAGCCCAAGGGGTAAGCGTGGCAGAATTGCTACAACGCACCTTTGCCAATGAACCCCAGTTAGATGCAGAACCTGCCAGCATTGCCATTGGTGCAGATGATGGGGCATTGTTACAGCAATTGCTGGACAATCCACCACCGCCAAGCCCTGCCATGCGTGAATTATTGGCACTACATGGGGCAAACCATGCTTGATATTCAGCCACTAGGCAAGCACCACAACAAACAAGGTTTTGATTGTGGCAATGAAAGCATTAACCGCTATTTACAGCAGATGGCAAGCCAGCATTGCAAAAAAGGTATTGCACAGGTACACGCTTTGGCAGATGGGGCAAATATTCAAGCATTTTATACCCTATCCGCCATCAGCTTAAACAATGAGCAAGGGGCGGTTAAAGGCTATCCAAATCAAATACCAGCGGTACTAATTGGGCGTTTGGGCGTGGCAATTGAACAACAAGGAAAAGGCATAGCCAATCAGTTAATCAGCCATGCCATGCACCAAGCAAAAGCCATTAGCACGATGGCAGGCGTGGCATTTGTGATTATCGATGCAAAAACCGAAACACTGGCAGAGTATTACACCAACTTGGGCTTTGTCCGTTTGCCTTCCAGCCCTTTGCGTTTGGTATATCCAATAAGTCAAATTTGACCTTTTTGCATGGCTAGGATTAGCTACCGAACGGCGTTATAATCCACACCATAACGCCAACGCCATGCACCCTTTTTGTGGTGTGGTTAGGTGTGGAATATGAACAGCAACACAAACAAGCTAAAGCCTGCAACTGCCATGACGCAAGGGATTTATGCTGCAAAAGAATCCTTTGAGCGTGCTATCGCCCCGATAAGGAAAATGCAGGAACAAGCGGAAGTAACAGCATTGTCAATTAGGCAAATGCACTACAATCTTGAACGCATTTGCCAAACAATTACAAGCCCATTTGGCGAAAGCAATACACCGCCAACCGCCCCTGTTGTAATTGAGCATGAGCCACCCACACCCCATCACTACAACAACCAAGCATTAAGAACAGCCAAAAATGAGCAAAATTTAAGAATTGAAAACCAAATATTGCTTAAAGTTGTTGAACTTCTTGCCGAAAAGCCAAAAAGCGAAATGACAGCACCGCTTTTGGATATGCCACTAATCGCCAATACGCTAGCATTACAAGCCAGTGAAATAACCAACCTAACAGCCCAACTTGAACAAAAAGAACAAGAAATTAACAAACTACAAGCCAAAATTGACCAGTTACAGGCAACTGCCACGCCTGCCAATCACGCCTTGACTTTGGAAAACTTGGGCTATACAACAACCCATCTTGAAATTTTAAAAAGTGTAATACAAGAATTTTGGATTAATCACCAAAAAGAGCATATACCACCAAAACAAGATACTATTATAAATTGGATTATTAAAGAATATGGATTAACACGAGCAGCAGCCAAAGCAATAGACCAAGTGGCACGCCCAGATATAACCAAAACAGGCGGCATTAAAAGCCGAAAATAAATTATTGCATATTCATCAGCCCTTGCATTTTGCAGGGGCTTTTTAGTACACCGCCACGCCCCCAAAAACCCACGATACGCCCACAAAGTCAAACAGCAAGGTAAAACCAACAACCCTGCACCAAATGCCCCAAAAAACGCCCAAAATAGGGCAAATTCAAGGGCAAATAATACAAGTCTTAGCACCTATGACAAATCATACCCAAACAACCGCCAATCATCTGCCAAAACCGTGCCATTTACACGCCAAAGGGCGGATTTATCACGCCTGCCCTGTCCGCCATCAATTGCCGTTACCCAATACAACAACCCCTTATGGCATTGATTAATCCCATGCCCTGTCTTGTATCATATCCATGCACTGCCAAACACGGCAGAACTTGCACCAATAGTCAAGAATATGGGAGTAACATAACCTTGCAACCAATCAGAGTAACCAAAAGACAGGCGTGCGAACTGTTAGCCATTGGGCGTGAAAAACTTAGACGGCTAACAGAACATGACCCAACTTTTCCCAAGCCATACAAAACAGGCAATCATAGACAATCAGCCGTTTATTTTGATTATCAAGACTTGGTTAATTGGCATAAAGCACAAGGGGGCAATGAGTGAAAAAAGCACCACTAACCCACAAGCACAAAAAAGCCCTATCTGCCACCACCAAGCGGATGTATGAACACCTATTACAGGGCAATAGCTTAACCGCCCTTGATGGCGTGCAGTTGTTTGGTTGCCTTTGCACCACCCAGCGATTAGGCGAGCTAAGACGCATTTACAATATACCCATTTGCGGTGAATATTTTTTCACCAGCAATGGCAAACGCCTAAAACGCTATTACCTAGATGCGGACTATATCAAACAACATAAAAATAGCCCAAATCGTCCATGGGATACCAACCAAACCACCAATCCAACCAATATTTAATATGAGCCAATCATGACAAACCAAAACCAACGAACGACTTTATCACCACAAGCCAAAAAATACCGCCAAACCATGTGGCAAGTAACGCCCTACAACAAAAAAGGCAAACGCCTAAGCCAAGATGCTTTTATGAATAAGATGCTACGCCATGCCGAAAAGGCAGAATTGTCATTTGTAGGAATGCTGATTTATTGCCGTGAAATGTGTATTAAGCATGGCTATCCCACCGCCTATTAACGGCAAATACCGCCGTGCAGGCGTGAACTGGTGCAATTGTACCGCCCACGCCTGCAATGGAGCAAAAACGCTTAAAACCGCCCACTAAACACCCATTACAGGGCAATAGCCAATTAAAAACCCCTTGCACTAGGCAAGGGGCTGATATCAAAAAGCACGGAATAGATTATAACATGAAAAATATTCATTTTAAACAAATTTTAAATGAAATTATTTCACTTGCCAAAACTGCAGGCGTGAAATATGATGGGAATATCTCTCAAAAATGTAAAGCAGTTGTGCCAAACTGCCCAAATTGGCTTTTTTTACGCCCATCATATACGCAAAATTTGCACACGGCAGATTTTCGCCCCTTTATGTTGTGGTTGATACTGCAAAATAAGCCAATTGGCGAATATGCGGAGCGGTTACTTTACATACCGAGAGTGAAACCACAACACCCATTTATGGGTAAATTACTCAAAAAATGTAAAGGAGTTTTCACCATGAAAACAATCAAAAATCCCCTTATTTCAACATTAACCCCATTTCCCCTTGTGGCACGCTTTATCTTAGGCTTGGCGTTTGGCTTGCCTATTGCTTGCCTTGTCATTGGCTTTTTGTCAGTAATGGGGGTGTAAGATGAACCAGCACAAACAAACCAGCCAACAAATCACCATGAGCAGACTTGATTTGTCTGACCTGCAACATGACTTTGAGATACTAAGAAGCACGCTAGAACAAATTGCCTGCCTAGCTGGCATTATCTGCGATGATAAAACTGATAAATACCGCAAGGATACTTTGGCACAAACTGCATGGTATCTGGCGGAGCATTGGGCGGATTATGCCGATGAGCCAATAAAACAAATTGGGCAAATGCTGGCAACAGAACCTTTTGCACAAAAGGGGGATGCATGACCAAAGACAATTATACACCGATGGGGCAATCCGCCCCATCATACCAACGCCCCACAAATGGCAATGGCAACCGCCATCATGCATACCGCCACCGCCATGCCCCCAAAAACCCACGATACGCCCACAAAGTCAAACAGCAAGGCAAAACCAACAACCCTGCACCAAATGCCCCAAAAAACGCCCAAAATAGGGCAAATTCAAGGGCAAATAATACAAGTCTTAGCACCTATGGCAAATCATACCCAAACAACCGCCAATCATCTGCCAAAACCGTGCCATTTACACGCCAAAGGGCGGATTTATCACGCCTGCCCTGTCCAATAGATTTTTATCATACTTATGGCTTGACACTTAAGGGCAACGGCTTGTGGCGTGCTGCTTTATGCCCTTTTCATGGCGATACCCACCCTAGTTTGTCCATCAATACCGAACATGGCGGATATTTTTGCCATGTGTGCGGAGCCAGTGGCGATATGGTAGGTTTTTATATGGCACGCTTTGGGGTAAGTTTTGTGCAAGCGTGTAAGGATTTGGATTTGTACCGCTAGACTGCACAGCCAACCAGTCTTTTTGCTTTTGATAACAAGATTAGGAATAATAACAATGCACAATCTAGCCGAACTAACCAACATTGCCAAAGATTTATTTGCCAATATCATAAACAAGGGCTTTGATGCCATTACTATTCATCAGTACACCGACACACAGGGAAATATTCTTTATGCCAAAGCACGCCTAAAAGATACACAAGGTAAAAAGCAAATCCGTCCATTTTTTTTGAATGCTGATAATAAGTGGCAAATGGGTGAGCCTAGTTTTCCACCCAACCAAAAGCCCTTGTATTATCTGCACAAACTAGGCAATGCCCCTAAAGTGTGGATTTTTGAAGGCGAACAAAAAGCAGACTTGATGGACGCTTTGGGCTATATCGCCACCACAACAGGCGGCAGTAATAGCATTACCAGCCACGATTTGCAACCATTGGCAGGCAAGCAATGTTTATTGTGGCGTGATAATGATGATGCAGGCGTGGCGTGGCAAAATAGCCTAATTAACACCTTACTTACTTTATCGCCAACGCCAAAGATTCAAATTGTAGATGTAGACAAACTAAACTTGGCAGAAAAAGGCGATATTGTTGATTATATGCAAGGGTGCGACACTGCAACCATGCAAGCCAAATTACAAGCCTTGCCAATGCTAAACAATGAACACCTACAACAGCTATTACATTCTGCCACCGCCAAACAGCCACAACAACAACCAACCAACAAGCCTGCCGCCAATGCACAAAATACAGAATGGGGCGAACCTTTGCCCCTAGCTTACCATCAAAGCAAAGAAAATGAATACCCAATAAATAGTTTTGGTGATGAACTGGCAGGCGTGATAAGACAAATTGCCTACTATGCACAAGTACCGCTAGCGGTTGCTGGGCAAAGCGTGCTTGGCGTACTATCCGCCATTGGTCAAAGAATGGTAAACGCCCCATTTTTAAACGCCCATATCCCTGCCAGCTTGTTTTTAATTACTGAATTTCCCAGCGGACAGGGAAAATCACAAGCAACAAGGCTGGCTAATTATGAGCTGGCAGAATGGGAAAAAGAGAACTATCTGCGATATTTGGCGGTTTTAAATGATTGGGAACGCCAACCAGCAAAAGACAAAATAAACGACCCCAAGCCAAAAAGTCATAACTACATGGTATCAGATGGCACAATAGAAGCGGTTGCAGATAAATTTATTTTGGACGAGCAAAGCGATGTGTATTGGAATACGGACGAAGCGGGGCAGTTTTTTAACGGCTATAGTATGAAGTCCGATACCGCTGGTAGTAACATTTCATGCCTAACCAAACTTTGGGATGGTAGCCCCATTAGCAAGGTTAGAAGCCAAAGGGGGAAAACTGGACAGGATAGAACCAATGCTTATGATGCACGATTAACGCTAGATATTATGGGGCAAAGGGTGATATTAGAACCAGCCATGACAGACCCTATATTAATCAATCAGGGCTTTTTGCCTAGGGCATTATTGGCTTGCCCCAAGAGTTTTCAAGGCTACAGGGAATATAACACCGCCGAGCGTATGAATTCCGACCCATTAAAGGACTGGCAATTAGTCAAGTATTATCAAAAATGCAGAAATTTACTTATTGCAAAGCCTTCTAGGCGTGATGATATGCCATTTAAAGACCAAGAAGCAAAACAAGCCTTGGCGGATTATATGCAAGATGTAGAAATCAAACAGCGACAAGGGGCAATATACGCCACAATTCCTGCATTTGCTGGGCGAATGGGCGAAAACACCGCACGCATTGCCTGCCTTTTGGCATTATTCCAAGGTGCAAAAGCAGTGGAAAAAGAACATATCATAAACGCAAGTAAGCTGGTTGATTTTTCCATTGCTGAACGCTTGCGATATTGCGATATTGCCGATGATAACAAGAATGATGCCGAGCTATTAATCGCTTGGCTGGTTAAGCGTGCCAAGATGCACAACAAATCATCTTTTGGATATTCTGAAACGCAAAGCACCATAAGCCCCAAAGCACTAAGAGCAAAGGCGGTATTTGAGCCAGCAATTGATTATTTAATGGAAAATCAGCATATTAGAATACTATATCAAGATGATGCACGATTTATTGAAATCAATCCACGCCTTTTAAACAATTAACCTTCTGCCCAAAAATCCTTGCATATTTGCAGGGATTTTGTCATTGCCAGCACCGCCCGTTATTATGGCAATGCCATCATCATGCCTTTGCTAGTATCATAGAGCAGGCGTGATAATCGCCCATTTTCCCCTTACCTTCCCCATTTTCCCATTTTCCTAAAATAGGGGGAAAACGGCAAAGCCTTGATATATCTAGCTTTGTAGGGGTCATTTTCCC
>NZ_FTNU01000033.1 GCF_900156515.1 Moraxella cuniculi DSM 21768
GCCCACGCCAACACCCCAACAACCATCTTAGCCGACAAATCCGCCGATAAATCACTACAACCCATTGTTCTACCCACAGCCAGTGGCATCACTTCAGTCAATATCACAACACCCAATGCTCGCGGTTTATCCAACAACCATTATAGCCAATTTGATGTCGGCAACTCTGGTGTTATTTTAAATAACAACCGCCAAGCAACAAATACCCAAATTGCAGGCTTTGTGGCAGCCAACCCCTTTATGGCTCGTGGTGAAGCTTCTACCATCTTAAACCAAATCAATTCAAGCAAGCCAAGTCATTTGAACGGCTTTATTGAAGTGGCAGGTAAAAAGGCAGATGTCATCATTGCTAATCCATCAGGCTTAGTTATCAATGGTACAGGCTTTATTAATGCAGGCAATGCCCATCTGGCAGCAGCGGGCAGTCAAGTCAATCAAGGACAGGTATCTGGTTATCAGGTGGGTGGTGATGTATTGGTGCTTGGTACAGGACTGGATAATCGTCAGGTAGATTTTACCCAAGTGATTGCTCGTCATGTACAGCTAGATGCACCAATTGTAGCCAATGAACTACAGCTAATTGCCAGCAATGGTTATATAGATACCGATGGCACAACAACCAACACATCAGCACAGGGCAAGCAAATTACCAAAGGTCGTACCATTGCTGTCGATATTGGTGAATTGGGCGGTATGTATGCAGGTAAAATCACACTGATCAGCAGCGAAATTGACACACTGGTGAATAACCAAGGTCAAATCTTTAGTGGGCTTGGTGGGCTGCAATTGGACATTGGGGCAACCTTGTTAATACTGGCACCATTTCTTCACAAGGCAAAGCCACCCTTGTTGCCAAAGATGCAATAAACAGTGGCACAGTATCATCAAAAGAGCAGCTCACTCTTGTCTTTGACAATCTAGACAATGCAGGCACAGTTTTAACCACGGATGAAGTTAAAGCACAGGTTGTCAATACAATAAGCAACCAATCATCAGCACAAATCAATGCCCAACACTTGGATGTACAATCAAACCAATTCATCAATGACGGTACAATCACCCAAACAGGCACACAAGCCTTATCCGTTATCGCACAAGGCAAATTAACCAACCTAGGTGATATTGGCAAGGTTGATACAGTTGCCATTGATACCATGCCCACACCTGATACACCATCAGCACCGATATCTCCCAAAGAGACAACAGTTGCCCTACCAAGCAGTGCCACAGGTCAAGGCATAAGCCAAATTACCAGCAGCCCACCACAAAACCAAAACTTGGCCACTGGTATCATCAAAACCACCAACAATCTTGATAATCTTGGCAAAATCCAAGCAAATGGCGGCGTTGATTTAACTGCTATATCAGGTCTTGATAATACTGGCAAGCTCAATGTACGCCACCTTAAAGCATCAGGGGATGCTTTGACAAATACCGCTGATATTCAGGCACGCACCACTGATATTTATACCAATACAGTAAATAATAGCCATGGCAAACTTACAGCATCACACATGCTGTCTATCACAACCAACCAACTAAATAACACCAAGGGCAAGCTGCATTCAGCCAAAGACAGCGACTTACAAGTTAGCCAACAGATAACCAACACCCAAGGTGAGATTTTAGCCAATGGCTTATTAAACATTCATGACAATAACCAAAACAGCCTAACTGTCATCAATGCCGATGGCACACTGCTTGCCCAAGATTTATCCATACAAGCCAAATCACTAAGCAACACAGGCGAGCTGTCAGCAGCAAACGATTTATCATTACGGCTTACTGATGATTTGCAAGTTCAGCGTGATTTGCAAGCAGGCAATACTTTAACCATCAACACCCAAGGCAGTATTGACAACCAAAAAACCATCCAAGCTGGCTTTGTTGTTGGTATCTTTGCCAAAGACATCATAAACCAAGGCACCATAAACAGCAATAAAACAACCTATTTACAGTCTCAAAAAACTTTACTGAATATAGGCACAGGCAAGATTTATGGCGATCATGTGGCATTGGCTGCCAACACGCTAAGTAATACCGATACGGATAATGCATCTGCCATCATTGCAGCCTATACACGACTGGATATTGGTGCAGATAAAATCATCAATAAAACACAGCGTAAAACCCCGCAAAACAGCGACAGTCATAGCAAACTGTTAAGCGAAGGCACGCTACATATTGGCGGCACTCTCGATGATAATCATCAAGCAGTGGGCAAAGCGACTTCTTTGGAGAACTTATCTGCCAATATTGAATCTGGCGGCGATATGTTTATTGCAGCTGCCAAAACAACCAATGACAATCTGCACCTTGAAACTGCCATTCATCAAATTGGTGATATAGAAGCAAAACACACAATCAGCTTTTCAAATCGCACCAGCAGCGAGCATGGGCCAGGTGATTGGGGCTGGAACCTAAAAGACAAATTGCCAGATGAATATGAACCAAGTAAATTTCGCTTCGATGGCTCAAAGCACATTTATCTAGATAATGAAGATGGCAGCACGGTTGGCTTGGGTCGTATTTGGATAGAAAATTATGACAAGCTACGCCATTTTAAAACCTTGGTTAAGTATACAGACCCGTCGGTGATTAAGTCTGGTGGCAGTATTCGCTTTGATGGTGATGTAGACAACCTAGATAGCACCATCTTGGCACAGGATGATATTCTGGCCACAAGTACCAATATTAACAATATCAGTACCAAAGGTGTCAGCTATACACTAAGAGACAGACAAAGCACCCACCGAGACTGGTATCATGATGGTGGTATTGGTGGCAGTGGTTATACACGCGCAGATTTGTACAACAAAACCACCAATGAAAAAATTCATGAAAAAACCTTTGAACTGCCCACCACTGTTACGCTAAATCAGCAAAGCATTGACAAACCAAACAGTAATGCACAAACTGCTGACATTACCTCCAAGACAGCCAATGTTGCCATTGCCACCATCAACACCACATTGCTACCAAGCAGCAGTCTTTATACCATAAACCCTGCACATCCAGATTATCTGGTGCAGACCGACCCCGCCTTTGTCAATTATCGCAAATGGCTATCGTCTGATTATATGCTAAAGGCACTACAATCAGACCCTAATTATATGCACAAACAAATTGGTGATGGTTATTATCAGCAGCGTCTTGTTGCCGAGCAGATTGCACAGCTTACTGGTCGCAATTATCTGTCTGATTATCAAAATCAAGAAGAACAGTTCAAGGCACTGATGGATGCTGGCATTGAATTTGCCCAAGCATTTAATCTTGCAGCTGGCACGGCATTAACCGCCGAGCAGATGTCGCTATTAACAAAGCCCATGATTTGGTTGCAGCTAAAAGACATAGCACTTGAGGACGGCAGCTGGCAAAAGGTCTATTATCCTGTGGTGCTACTGCCAAAAAATCAACTCACACTACAGGCTGATGGTGCTCTTATTGCTGCACGCAATATCATTGTTGATGGCGAAATTATCAAAAATAAAGGCACAATGCTGGCAAAAGAGGATGTGATATTAGCAGCAAAGGATGTTTATTTGTCAGGCGGCTCTCTTGCGGCTAAGCGCATCCGAGTGTTGGCAGAGCAAAATATCCACAATCAAGCAAAGATTGATGCCGATGAATCTGTAAAACTGCAAGCTGGTCAAGATATTTATCTAACAGCAACTGCTGGATTAAATAGTACATCACCTGCACAAATTCGTGTCGGTGATGCCAAAGCAGATACTCAGGCAAATCTTATATTACAAGCTGGTCGTGATATCACCCTAGCAAATACCAATATCAGCAATGAAAGCCAAGCCGTTAGCATTATAAAAGCAGATCGCAACCTAAACATTGGTGCTGTCAGCACCACCCATACACAAAAGACTGTATGGAACCAAGACAATGAGCAGCAGCAAAGCAAAACCATTTGGCACGGCAGCCAAATCGATACACAGGGCAGTTTGTTGCTACACTCAGCCAATGAGTTAAATATCACTGGCTCATCTGTTAATAGTGAAGACACGGCATTGCTAAGTGCACAAAATATCACTGTTAATCATACCACGCAAACAGAATCTTATTCTGATAGATTCTACACCAAGAACAAACAAGCTCTATCAAGCTCATCAGCCAAATCACAGTCTAATTACAACAAAACCACCGCCGTAGGCAGTCAAATTACTGGTACAAAAGTCCTGCTGTCTGCCAATGACAATATTCAAATTACAAGCAGTCAGGTGGTGTCAGATGATGGCACATCGCTAAATGCTGGCAAAGACATACGCATTGGCTCTGCCACCAACACCCTAAACAGCCAGTTTGCGTTTAGCCATGACGCATCAGGTCTTATGAGTTCTGGTAATCTTGGTGTAAGCATTGGCAAAGAAACCATAAGCCAAGCCACGGTTTAAAACCGCACCACCCAAGCAGGCAGCACGGTTGGCAGCTTACAAGGTAATACAACCAGCCATGCTGGCAATAACTACAGCCAAACCGCTTCTATTATCTCAACACCGCAAGGCGACACTACCATTACTGCCAAACAAGTAGACATCACGGCAGCAGATAACACCTACTATACCAACAATCAAAGCAAATACAAGAAAAAAGGTTTAACCTTTGCCGTCAATGTACCTATTGTCAATGCAGCACAAGCCACCGTCAACACCGCCCAAACTGTGGGCAAAAGCAGCAATGATAGAATTAACGCCATGGCAGCGGCTAATACTGGCTGGCAGGCTTATCAGACAAGCAAGACTCTGGCTAATACTGGCAAAGCCATCAGTGAGATGGCCAAAGGCAACTTAAAAAATGCCAACGAATTGGCTCAAATCAGTGCCACCATCACCTATGGTGAGCAACAAAACACCACCCAAACCATCCTACAAGGTACAACAGCTGAGGCAAGTCAAGTGTTGGCTGGTGGTACGGTTACTATCCAAGCCACAGACAAAGATGGCACAAATACCACATCAAACATCAATATCATAGGCTCGAATGTATTGGGCAGATTAAGCACACAGCTAACTGCTGATAATGATATTAACATTAAAGCCTATGAGCAATACCACAGTGAGCGTAGCTCAAATCAATCCAAAGGTTACAACGCAGGTGTTGCCATCAGTTACGGCAAGGATGGCTTTGCCTTTGGTGTAACTGCTGGTGGTAATTATGGCAAGGGCTATGGCAATGCTGATGAAGTAATATACAAAACAAGCCATGTTGGTGATTCAAACAGCCAAACCACCATTACCACTGGCGATAAACTTACCGTACAAGGCGGTCAGGTCAAAGGTGGTGGCGTTACCATCACTGCCAATGATTTATACCTAGCAAGTACACAAGACACAGCGACTTATGTAGCCAAACAACAAAATATCCAAGCCCAAGCAGCAGCTGGTTATGGTGCCAGTCTTAATATCAACTACAGCCAATCAAAAATCAACGCCGACTACAAATCAGTTAGCGAACAATCAGGCATCTTTGCTGGCAACAATGGTTTTAACATCAATATCAATAACCACACACAGCTAGACGGTGCCATCATCACCTCTACTGCCAAAGCAGAAGAACAAGGCAAAAACAGCTTTGGTACAGGTACCATAAATACCACCACCCTACAAAACCACAGCAGCTATGATGCTAATAGCTTTGGCATTGGTGGAGGTGTTAATATCAGCGGTGAAGCATTGGGACAAAAAATCCCAAATCCCAACAAGCCAATCAAAGCCCAAACTGTATCAACCGCCACCACACCAACCTATCAAGGCATGGGCTATGGCACAGACAAAGACAACAACCACAGCCAAACAACAAGTGGTATTGGCACACATAATATTACCATCACAAATCAAGACAAACAAAACAGCAAATACCAAAACACAGACAGCCAAAACCTATACACCAACATCACCACTGATGATGTAACAGAAAATAAATATATCAATGGCATTATTAGCAACAACTTTGACAAAAACAA
>NZ_FTNU01000036.1 GCF_900156515.1 Moraxella cuniculi DSM 21768
GCCAATAGCTCCAGCTTAAAGTTTTGTTTTGGTGATTTTTATAAATATCTTGGAATTCTTTTTTGCCGTTTTTCATAATTACAGCACCAGCTTCAGCAATCCAGTCGGAATAAAAGGTTTTATCAGCCCCTTTTAGGCTAAGCCAGTTTCTTGATTCACTTTCTGCCACCCTAAACCACGGTTGCCCTGTATATCCATACATCGCTCCAAAGTAATTGGCTCTTTCATTTAGGGTGTCAATAGTGTGATATCCTGTAGAATTGGCGACATTTAAGACTCTTTTGGTTGATGCTTTGATATCACTTGCTTTTCCGTAGTGATTTCTGTTTTCGCCTACATATTCCAAAGCGTCTTTCATCATGCGTTGGCAGTCAGTGCTGTTTGGGTTACTTGAACAAACTGCTTTTAATCTTTCATCTTGCTCTTTGGATATTTTATCATATTTAACGATATGGTCTGCACAATCTTACTGGGTATCTCATTTAAGCATTTGCAAAACCCATTATTGCTCACATACCAAAATTGTACAATCAGTGTGAATTAATTTTAAAAAAAATTCTATCAAGATAAATAAAACATTACTGGCTGAATAATCTCTTCTATATTACTTAAATCATAAACTATTTCACCGTCTCTGATTTGATGAAAGTTAAATGTTGCAAAAAGACCAACATCGTCATCTTGAAAAGCTAAGACTGCCAAAACTTCAGAATCTCTTTGGCGATTCCATTTTTCTATAAACTTTTGAAAAAATATAATTGCTTGCTCAAATAATTTATCATCATTTACATAATCGCCTATATGTATTTTGTTGAACGATTGCTCCATTCCAGATAAATCAGCATAAATTTTTTTTATTTCATCAGCCGAAAATGTTCTATATAAATAATCATCAGGATATGTTTCCTTAAAAAAAACACCGCCATCTTTACCCAAAAAATCTTCTGATAAAACTCTTTCAAGTTTTGGATCTAGTATTGATTTTTGTATATCAATATTCATCTTGGCAATATAACCAAGCATGCTTTGATTTAATAACAGCATATTTATTTAGCTCCTAGATACTTCAAGGCTTTGTCTATTCCTTTGCGGAATTTTTTATCATTTAATAGATTCTGTATAGATTTTGGTGCAAGCACACCATCATCTATTTTACCAACATAAAATTTATCATCTTTTGGATTGTAATAATATTTTTTATTATTGGCATCTTGATAGTGTATCTGTCCAGCCCTAACCCCTGGTGCTGGGTTTTCTACATCAATACGAGCTTTTGAACCTTTCTCCCTCCATACTGTTGTACTAGGAAATTGAGACCCATTGGCACCGAGTAAACTCAAATCTTTTTCAACTGGTTTGTTTTTAGGGGTTTGAGCCGTAGAATTGGGTTTTTTATTATTCTTGATCCCAACCGCAGAAAATCCACTATTTCTACCAGTCCCAACTCCACCTTGTTCTTGTATAATCAGTACAGCTTTATCTAAGGCTTGAGTATTTGGATTACTAAGTGCAACATTTCGCCAAATTGATTCAGCTTGCTGATTTTCATTTTCTACATGAAGCCAATAATTTGTACCGCCTAACTTATTAAAATGTGTTTGAGTGAGGGTTTCACTCATTGCAAAGTACTGTTTGCGTAAGTTTTCACATTGTATGGCATTATAGTTTATTACGCAGACATTGTTTAAATTTTTTTGTTGTTGATCAGATAGTGCTAAATATTTTTGAATTACTTGATCTTTACAAGTCTGATTACGGCAAGCAGTTCAAGTTCTTTGTTTTGGGCATAATCACCGATTCTTTTCGGGGCTTCTTTGCCAAATTCTGTGGTGATGATTACCTGAGCATTTAGCTGTTTTTTGTATCCTTTGCTAAATGGTAACTTGTATTTGGTCTAAATTATTAACCAAATTCCAAAAAATGGCATTCAATCGCACATTCTGCACTATCATACCAATCTAAAAAAGTCTGCTGTAATTCATCCAAGATTATCTCATTTAGAGTTATCTCCAGATCCCTATTCATAATATCTCCAACCTCGCTCATGTTAATAGACATGGGCACTGCATATGCCTCCGTCTGTGGATTAAATAACACAAATATCTTAAATAAATTATTATATCTTTTTACAAAGAATAATCTCAATTCCAACTTGGTTTGTATTACTGAGGAATCCATTTTCCACTCCTGACTCTATTTCTAGTATTTTGCTTGGTATTTTTAAATTGCGTTATGATTTTACCTTCGTTATCAAGAATTACAACCCTATCTCCCTTGATGTACACATGAGCACTAGTTTCACTGTCAAGATATCGCCTTCCCTCCAAGACAACTTTATTAGCATCACCAACACTCCTGTGGCTATCTGTTCTTGATTGAGCCTTTCTTTTGTCTCCATGCTTTGTTGTACCTGATACAGAATTAACCCCAACCCCATACCCAGCCGCCCCAGCCACACTACCAGCACGACGACCGCCATACAGTCTATCATTGGCAAGTTCACCTATAAATGCTTGGGCTTCATTGCCATTGTTGTGGCTGTTGGTAGAAATGCCTTATATCAACCAAAAAATATCAAAGCCATCGTTACAAAAATAGATAAAAAGACAAGAGAACAGTGGGTTTTAAAAATTCTTAGTTGCATTAATAAACTTTTTCGAAAATATGTATTATATAAAAATACAAAAAACAATCCGATAAAAGATAGGGTATTTATAAACCAATACAGTTCATATAGTATAACAATCGTACTTGCTTGCTTTAAATAATTCGGCCAAACATTAATTGTCAAAAAGTAGTTAGATAAAACACACAGAAAATATACCCCCGATATATACAGGCTATGATTTAAAAGATAATATCTTATTTTGTTTTTGCCCCATATCCAATAAATCCCCACACCTATAAAAAATACACCAAATATCGGTTGTAAAATAACAATCCATATAAGCGACAAATCAACAGGGGCAAAAATCATTGTTGCACCTTACATTCTTGAACTTCTGACATCTTGTCACAACCAGTATTAATTCTATCTTTAGGACTTTGTAATTGTCCGCCAGCTTTAAAATCAGCAATTTTACGCACAACCACATTCCATTGCCTGTACCATTTTTCATGTACTGCTTGTAGCTCAGAATCATATTGTTCGTTATGAAGCCTAGTTACACTCCATTGATAGCTTTGTTTTGGGTTTTTGTAAATATCCTGAAAATCAGCTTTGCCATTTTTCATGATAATAGTGCCAGCTTCATCACGCCAATTGTCCAATGGTGGTCCATATAAATCAGAAGTCATATTTCCAGCAGAATATATCCAGCCCTGAAGATCCTCTCTAGAAACATCCTCAGCCACTCTAAACCACGGTTGCCCTGTATATCCATACATCGCTCCAAAGTAATTGGCTCTTTCATTTAGGGTGTCAATAGTGTGATATCCTGTAGAATTGGCGACATTTAAGACTCTTTTGGTTGATGCTTTGATATCACTTGCTTTTCCGTAGTGATTTCTGTTTTCGCCTACATATTCCAAAGCGTCTTTCATCATGCGTTGGCAGTCAGTGCTGTTTGGGTTACTTGAACAAACTGCTTTTAATCTTTCATCTTGCTCTTTGGATATTTTATCATATTTAGCGATATGGTCTGCACAATCTTTGGCAGTACCATAACAGGCTGTTTTCTCTTGCAACTGCCTATGCGTCAAATAATTCCACCTTGTCTGCCCCACATTATTCACCGTGCTTGCTGTGCTGTCGCCTATGGTTGTGCCTAGGGCTGCTGATAGGGCAAGCAAA
>NZ_FTNU01000046.1 GCF_900156515.1 Moraxella cuniculi DSM 21768
GGCTTTGTTCTTCTGGGCGATTACCATTGTCTAGTTGGTTTAGGGTTTTGTTTTGTTTAAAGTATTGTCCTATGTTATAACCTACTTGTGGACTTGCCGCTCTTGCCACATCGCCTATGATACCATTTGAATTAGGGGCATACAAGGCTGAGGTGATGCCATCGAATAGTCTTTGGCTTGTTTAAGGTAGTCTTCTGCTTTTTTGGCGTACTCGCTTCTGATTTTTCGTCTGTTTTGGTCAAACTTTCGAGACATCTAAACCGAGATATCAATCCACTCTAAGCTTGATTAATATCAAAACTATTGGTTAATAATCTAACTACCTACCAATCATTATTGAAAATCTTCTTTGCTACTACCTTATGTAAGCAAAGTCCATATTTCTTTTCTTGCTGCATAAATCGTAAACAACATCAATATTGATATGATGCCATACCAAATAAGAAAAATCTGATAGTAATTTTTTTGTTTTGATAGATAGGGTTTTAATACCAAAAAAATCGGTGGCATAACCCAAAGTAATAACACAAACAAAAATCCTATTCTATTATACCAGTCACTCTCAGGATCCTTTACAAGCATGTAAAATACCAGTCCTAAGAAAAAAGGCTTAATCAAACCCGCAATCAAAAAGGCTGACAATGTAATAGAAGGCAAAACACTTAATCTTGTAAAGAGCCTAATACATCTCTCCATTCGCCATGTTTGTATACCATATAAATAAGTTTTAATTAACAATATAGTATATAAAAACACATACACAACACCAACAGTAATTAAATACAAAAAATTAACGAATAGTGCTAGCAAAACAATAGCAAACAAAGCATCCTTTAGCATTATCGGCACTCCTTTACTTCTTGCATTTTTGCACAACCAATACGGATTCTGTGTTTTGGATTTAAGAATTTGCCTGACCAATCCCATTTTTTAAGCTTTATCATTGCATTTACTGATCTTTTACTAAACCAATTCCAAGAATTATAATGTTTCTCGTGAACTCTTTGCAATTCTGGATCGTTTTGTTCATTGACCAATCGCCAATAGCTCCAGCTTAAAGTTTTGTTTTGGTGATTTTTATAAATATCTTGGAATTCTTTTTTGCCGTTTTTCATAATTACAGCACCAGCTTCA
>NZ_FTNU01000038.1 GCF_900156515.1 Moraxella cuniculi DSM 21768
GAATCATAGTCAAAGGCAGTGTGGTGGCTTTGGTTTGTTTTGCTCTGTCCGTGTTGTCTTAACACTTCTTGGTGCAGTTCATTGGTTTGGCTGTGGCGGATTTCTTGGGTGTGGGTGTGTCCGTCTTGGTCTTTTGTTGTAATGCTTTTTTTAAAAAATAAAGGGTGCATTTTACACACCCCATAGAACTACTGCCTTTCCAATATACTTTCAATAATTGGTTGCAAATCTTCATCTGCATCATTTATTTTTTCTTTTAGAATTTCAATCTGTTCTTTGGAAAATTGCTTAAACTCTAACTCCAAAAGAGAATGTTGTTGAACTAAATCTTCTTCGGTGGTTAAAAAGACATTAAATATTATATCACGAGTAGTATCAGAAAAGTCATTATAAAATCTAGATAAAACTTTAATTATTTTAACAACCAAAAATTCGTCTAAAACCTGATGATTATCTAATTCCTCTATCAATAAATTGTAAATATCTAAATTGATATTCAATTTACCTTCAAAAAAGCAAGATAAAAAATCTATCTTGTCATCATCATTTTTTAATGACTTATATTTTTCTATAAAATTTAAAGAATTCATTGCTAACCTCATTTAATTTTGAGCTTATATGTTATTTTAGTGGTATTGTCAGGCATAGCTAGGATATCTTTATATATTCTGCTTGCTTGACCGCCGATAATTGAATTAATGCGTTCATCACCAGTTCTGGATACATCAGTTGGTAGTCCACCCACCCTCATATCTGGTTCGTGCAACCAAGCTTTGCCTTTTCCAGCACTACCCAAAGAACTAATGAAAGCATCACCTTGCTTTCTTAAATCATCGGAATAATTTCTTATTCTATTTTTTAAACCAATCATACCTTCTTGCTGAATAATTCTATTCATAGCAGATATTTGCCCTCTTATTTGCCTTCTGAGTTCTGCCATATTGGTTTTTTTGCCTGCTTTCTTTTTGTGGTTATATACTAAGCAAGCAAGACCAAACGGATCCACCCACCCCACAGGATTCGGAGCATACTGAAATACATTATTACCGCCTAATAATCCTATTGGATCTCGTTGGATAAACATTCCCACATCAGAATCATAATAACGGAAACGGTTATAATGTAGTGATGTTTCAGTATCAAAAAATTGACCTTGGAATTTTAAAGGTTGTAGCTCATCTTTGTCAATAGCAATGTTATTTAAAGATTGCTCTTGATAATAGCTTTGATAAGTGCCACCCCATGCCCACTCATAATTATACCAAACAACTTCGCCTTGTTCGTTGGTTAGTTCTTGGGGTGTCCCTAGATAGTTGTTGTGGTAATGATAGAATTAGCAAAATAAAAATTTGCGTGGTAGGCAACTACGAAACTATTTCGCTATCATCAAGCAGAGCATAATATTTTGGGTAAAGACCATCAATATCAACCATTATCCCAATCTCCAAAGCTCCGATTATATTGGTGTAGGTAAAGTGTATTGATATTTTATTTGGTGAGAAAAAAATAATATTTTCATTTTTAACAATAATTGGCGAACAATTAACTGTCTTTATTTTTTCTTTATTTAGTTCTTTATTTAAAAAAAATTCTATATTTTTAACTATTTTTTCTCTATTACTAGAAATATATTGTAAAATTAAAACATAGTCATTGTTTGATATATTATAAATAAAATAACTTATATCATCAATTATAATTCCTGTAATTATATCATCATCAATATAAGTTACATCTTTAACAATTCCTAAATTATATTTTATATTCATAGACACCCCTTACCATCTAAACCATCAATTTTTGGGTATTCAAATTTATTTTTTCCATTAACATAAGTAATTCTCATATCATTGTTTTTAGCAAAATTATCCATAGCATTATCACAGAATTCACAAGGGTTCATTCCTTTAACAGGAAAAGTTCTGCCATTACTTTTCATAAATGTTTGCTGGGAAATAATTTCTAATGTAGAACCTTTAAGCTCTGATTTAGAAAAACTATTTTCTATTGTTCTCAATAATTTTTGTTCAGCATCTTCTGTTCTCATAGGAACTGTTTTAGCTCCACTAGTAGCTTTTACTTCGAAGTTATGTGATGTACCACTAGCTAGGCTTAGCGTGGCTTTTATTCTGTTCAACCCCCACGGATCCACCCACCCCACAGGATTAGGAGCATACTGAAATACATTATTCCCACCCAAAAGCCCAATCGGATCTCTTTGGATAAACATCCCAACATCACTATCATAGTAGCGGAATCTATTGTAATGCAGTCCTGTCTCTACATCATAAAACTGACCTTGAAATCTAATGGGCTGTAAATCACTCTCAATTATAACACAATTATTTAAAGACTGCTCTTTGTAGAAGTGATTATATCGCCCACCCCAAGCATATTCATAATTCGCCCAGATGACATTCCCACAGTCATCCGTCAATTCCTGTGGTGTTCCCAAGTGATTATTGTGATAATGATAGACTTTGATTTGACTGGTATCTTGTCTGTCCTGTACCAGTCTTGACACAGGCTCAAAGCTGTCTTGGTCATAGACGGTGGTGAAGATGTGGTGGTTGGTGTATTCTTGTAGTTGTCTATTACCTTCCCACAGCATTAAGGTGGTTTGATGCTGTGTCTTTTGGGTTTTGGATAGGTGTAGTAAGGTGGTTGGATAACGAACTAACTGACCGTTTTGATTGAGTTTGTTTAATCTTTCAACCTTTGAGTTTTTGGCAATGCGTCTTCCAAAGGCATCGTAGTGGTAGCTTGTGGTGGTTCTTTGAACTTCTAAACCTGTGTCTATGATGGTGATGGTTTGTTTTAATTCATTGTTTGGGTGATAGACAAACTGAATGGATTTGCGATAGCCGATTAATCCATTTTTGGATTGAGCGATTTGATTGCCTTGTTTGTCTATGGGTACTTCTGTCTTGGTCTTGATATTGCCATGACTGTCATAGGTGTAGCTAATCTCTTTGTTTTGGGAGATGAGTTTGGTAGGTCTTTTGGTTTTGGGGTGAACATCTTGACTGTTTGGCAATGGCACTCTGTTTGATGCAGGGTCAAAGGCAAAGGTTTCAGTGTGTCCTGTGTGGGTTTGGTGGTCGGCAAGTTTGTGCTGGGTCAGTCTGCCAAGTTTATCATAGGTGTA
>NZ_FTNU01000043.1 GCF_900156515.1 Moraxella cuniculi DSM 21768
TTATATGATTGGTGGAGATGGCGGGAGTTGAACCTGTTTTTATTGCACCTTGTGCAATGCTATAAAAATTTAACCAAGTAAAATCAATAAGTTAGCCATCTCTTGTTTGATATTATATCATAGTTTTTAGGGAAAGTAAGTCAAAAAATAAGTCAGCATATTTGCCAATTTCAACGCAAAAAAAGCCCCCAATTTGGGGGCGGTTGTGGCTTATTTTGTATTTAGTTTGGCAATTTCTAATTTGTTTTTGTCGCCGTGCATCCATTTGGCGTACCGTTTCATCAGCATCTGTAGGCTATGCCCGAGTTGATCAGCAACAAAGACAGGATTCACGCCGTCCATCAGCAGCATCGTTGCATAAGTATGCCGTGCATTGTACGCTGGGCGGTGCCTAATTTTGCACGCTTTCATGGCATCGTTGAGTCGCAGCCGTGGCGGTTTTTCGTTAAAAAACGGCTCGCCCGTCTCAGGGCAGATCAGCACATATTGGCTTTTTTTGCCACGCTCACACAGCTGTTTTAGTTGCTCGATGGCACGCATGGAGCGGTCGTTCAGATACAGCGTGCGTGCCTTGTGCGTCTTGGTTGCTGATTTTTCGATACCACGCACACGGCTTTGGTGAATGTGCAGCGTGCCGTTGAACCAATCCACATCGTCCCATTTTAGGGCAATCATTTCGCTTGGACGCATTCCCGACCAAAACGCCAGCTCATAATACCAATAATACAAGCGGTCATCATCTTGCAAATTGGCATCAAGCCACGACAGCAGGGCATTCATCTCGTCCCGTGTGAATGGGTCGGGTAGGTCAATCTGCACTTTTTTATTTTTGATAAGATTAAGGGGATTTTCGCCGATTAGCCTTGCCTCAATCGCTGACTGAAACACGCCACGCAACGGCGTTAAGCAGTTGTTTAATGTCTTTGCCGTCTTAAAATCACGCTGGGCAATCAAATCACGCAGCATATCTACATTAATCTGGGCAATCGGCACCAGAGCCAAATCAGGCATCCAGTGATGCTCAAGAATGCGTACATAACCTTTTTTGGTGTCTAGATTGGCATCACAATGGGTCAAAAACCGCTGGGCAACTTCCTGAAACAGCACGCCACTGGTGATGATGCTATCCTTCGCCGTCAATCCTTTGGCTTTGGCAATATCATCATCGGTCAAGATGCCCCATTTGGCTTTTGTGATCAGCTCACTTCTAATTTTAGCGGCTGCACTGATACCCTCCGCAGTCGCTGGGTGCGGTAGGGTGATGCGGTAGGCGTTTTTTCGGTGGTTAAAGTAGATTTGCACGCAGTTATTTCTAATCCGCACGCCCGTTGGTAACGCTTGTGGGCTTGTTCGCTTAGCCATTGATTATACCCCCGTAATGAGTAATATACATTGCCGTCTTGCTTGGTCCACACCACATCCTCGGTCCAGTTGCGTTTGCGGTGTGGGAGTTTGTGCTCATCGATGCCTGTCAGCTCGGCAAACTTGCTGGCAGTTACCCAGTCAATGGGGACAAGCCCCATTTCAGCCAATACAGCGGTTA
>NZ_FTNU01000002.1 GCF_900156515.1 Moraxella cuniculi DSM 21768
TCTGTATTAATGGCATGATACAGATACTGATAGCTGACCGCCCCTGTGCTTGTTACCTGCTTGACCGCCGCTCGGATTTGGGCGATTTGGGTGGCAGATAGGCGGCGGTCGGCTGGGGTGGTTTTGGGTAGGCAAGGGATAGCTCCTGTGTTTAGTGCCTTAAACGCTCTAATCACCATCAGATTGAATTTTGCAGAAATCCACATTGCATAAGCATAAACCAACTCCTCACAGACATAAGTGCCACGATTATGACCACCATTGATAGTGTGGTAGGCAATGGTGTTTTCACTTTCAATTTCGGTGATAAGTTCTTTGGTTTGCTTATTTGCCATAAAGTTTGATGGCTGATGATTTTTCTCATTGCCAGAGGCTTTATGCAAATCATTAAGAGAATATAAGCCATTAAGTTGGCTGATAGCTTGAGCATTAATGGTTAATGCGTTCATGATGAACTCCTTTGTTTATTTTCTGAAATTACCCTGTAAAGGGTGCTAGGGGGTTCAGAAGCCGAACAAAGACGGCTGGGATTATTCGTGTGGCAAGCCACCTTATTTCTCCGCCCCCCTAACATAATCGGCAGTTCTCAAATTTGAGAAGTGGAATTTGAAAGGGCTATTTTGCAGTGTGAGAATTCTCACAGTGGATTTTTGCAGTCCTAGAATTCTAGGAGTGGAATTTTTGGCAAAATAAAACCACAGATTTCGCTTGTGGATAACGCTTTGTTGTTCGGTTCTGACACCTTATACACATCATACCCCAGCATTTTTACTTTGTCAAATGAAAATATTTTAAAAAGTGCTTGATAAATTATAACTCTAGGTATATAATAAACACACCAACAATCAGCAAGGGGATAAAAATGACAAGTAGTAAAGCAGTCATTAAACTCATAAAAGCAGATGGTTGGTACGAGGTAAAATCAAACAGTGGCAGTCATCGACAATTCAGACACCCCACTAAAAAGGGCAAGGTAACAGTACCCCACCCAAGAAAAGATATACCACTACCGACTGTTAAAAGCATTATGAGACAAGCAGGGCTAAGCGATTAGCCCTTCTGCCCTTGCCAAACTAGGAGAGTGTGATGTTATACCCAATCGCTGTTTTAAAATCCAATGACGACAAAGTCGCCCATGCCATTTTATTTCCTGATGTCCAAAATGGAGCAACCTGCTGTGATGAGTTGTCCGATATGCACCAAATGGCACATGAGTTTATTGATTTGCACTTTGAGGGCTTGGCAGAAGATGGTGAACCCATTCCATTGCCACAGGATTTTAATAAGCACCTTGCCAATCCTGAATACGACGGCTGCATGTGGGCATGGATTGATGTGGATTTATCCAAATATGATATGCGTACGCACAAAGTCAATATTACTTTGCCACAGTTTTTAATCACCAAAATTGACGAAAAAGTAAACGCCCATAAGTCGCTGTATAAAAGCCGTTCCAACTACCTAGCACAACTAGCCATGGCAGACTTGGCTTAAACCACACCCCAGCCATGCAAAAAGCGGTCATTTGACCGTTTTTTATTCCCAGCATTTTTACTTTGTCAAATAAAAACCCAATCGCATGATTGGGTGGTTATGAATTGAGTGCTGGGCTTTTGGTGCGAATAGTGCCTAAGGCGTTTAACAAAAAACGCCCCATCAATGAATACAGCGGTTGTCATAATGTTCCTTAAATTAAAAAGCCCTAAGGCTCGGCACTTTGAATATGTACATCAAAGGCTTACTGCTAAGGGCTAGATAGGTATAATTATACAAACCAGCATACCCTTTGTCAATCCGCTTCAAAAATAAACCGCCGCATCTGCCTTTTTTGGCGAGGCAGGATTTTGGCTCATCAGTGCCACAGCATTAAGCATCGCGATGACAGGGTCAATCTTGCCGTTGCCGCTCTCGGACTTGCTCATCGCAACCCCTGAGCCTGACAGCTTGACACGGGCGTTGCCCACGCACCACGCCATTAACGGCTGATTTGCGTGTGTCAAGTCGCCGCTTGCGATTTTACGCTCGCATACCTTTTGGTAACCGCCCAGCTTCCAGCCTTGTGATACGCCTGTAATCTGCTCCCTTGCAATGCCGATACTTTCCAACGCAATCACAATATCGTCCGCCCCAGCAGGGTCAAGCCCAATTCTATCCAGCTTACCACTGTCATGAATCTTTTTGGCAATGTCAGCAAATTCGGCAACATCATCACCGATATTTTTCACGATGACCAAATCACCATCTGCCTCAAAGTCTCGATAGCGTGGCTCGTCTTGCTTTCTACGCTCCAACGCAATCGGGTGGCACCACGCTTTGACCCACACCCACCACTGCTTGACTTCGTGGCGGACATTGTAGTCATCGGTATAAATGTATTTTGGCGTAGGCAGCCTGCCGATTACCGCACAGCCCAGCAAATCATCAAGACCACCGCCATCACCGCCCATGGTGATGACCTCGCTTTTTTCGATGAGTTCATCAAGTGTAAAACTGCCCGCTGCTTTTTCCCAAAATTCTGCCCCTGCCCAGCGGTTGGCTCGTAGGCTGATACCGATTTCGACATTCAGATGCTTGGCAAGTGCCGTTTGTAGCGTGTTTTTGTCGTGCGATTCTTTGGCTCGGCTGATGGTATCGGTCAAATACTCCAAATCCACCGATGCCCCAAGGTTGGGATTGGTGATGTACCAATTTTCAGGATTTGTATAGTCGCCATTTTCGATATAACTTTTGGGAAACTCATACAAGATGGGCAAAAATCGGCGGTCGTCAATCTCGCCATCTCGCACATCACGAGCATAGTCCAATTTTTCCTTAAACACCCCTGCTGGCGGCTCGTCCGACATCGTAGACAGATAAATCACAAAGCCCTCTGGACGGCTTGCCAATCCCCCTTTTGCCTCCTGTAACATTGAGCTTGCCCCAGAGCGTTTGCCAAATACCCACAGCTCATCAACCAGCACATAAGTCGCCTTCACCCCTGCTAGGCTATCCGATTCGGCAGCGATAACCTTTAAGGTCGCCTGTGTGGCACGGTGCGTGATGGTTTTGGTATGCTCTGAGACATTAAAAAGAGCGGACAACTCGCCGTCCACCCTTATCATGTCTTTCATTGGGTTAAATGAATTGTTGGCGACTTCTTTGGTCGGGGCGATAATCACAAGCTCGCACGACTGCCGCTCGTTTAATATGAGTGCAGTAAGCATAATGCCAGCTGCTAGCGTTGATTTTGAGTTTTTCTTGCTGATGAGCAGAAAAAATTCTTTAATCAAGCGTTTTTTGGCAGTTGCATCATACGCCCCAAAGATAACCTCCACAAAGTCAAACACCCATTGTTTGCTGACCTCGCCGATTTTTGGACAACCCAGCACATCGACGAGTCTTAGCTCTTTAAACACTCGCAAAGCAATCTCGCTTGGTGCCTTAAAAAGTGGCGAACAAGGGATAAGACTGTCGCCCTTTATGATTTTTTCCTGCCAATTGGGCAGTGCGGTTGTCCAAATTGGCTGTGTCATGCTAAGTTTCCTGTGGTTTGCTCGAGTCTGTTTTTTGGTCTGGACTGTCGTCATAGACGGGCAAATCATAGCCCAAAAAACCTATGCGATAGCCGATGATTTTTCGCTCCTTTTGTTTTGGATTGTCATCTACCAAGTCAATTTCTTTTGTCAATTCTTTAATAAAGCGGCGGGCAAAATCGCCGTTTTTGTCAGCGTCCCATCGCCCAAGATGCCAAAGCAAAGCGGCGTTGTTGGCATTTTTATGGCTTGCAACATAGCAAAGTCGTGCTTTTGCCACGCTTGGCATGGTTTCACCATTAAACATGGCTCGCTTTGCATAATATCGAGCCTTTTGCAAGTCCTGCTTTTTGTCGCCCTTTAAGCCTGCACGGTGCAGATATTTATAGCAATTGCCAAGACAAAACGGCAACAGCTCCGCTATCTCAATGCACTCAACGCCAGAGGGACAAGCGGTGTAGTGCTTAGGTTTGTTGATGATATCGTGGCTCATTGATTGTCCTTTTTTCACAGGCAATGTGGCAAAATCGTGCGATAAACGCATCATAGCTCATGGCAACTTGCTCATTGTTGATTATCAGATATACCAAGCCTTGCTTGTCGGCAGGACTGCTAAGCTCAGCTATTGTGCCGTCAGCACTTAAGTATTTCATACGCTTTTGTCATTTTTACCGCCAATTATTGTGTAACGACACTTGCAAAGAAGTCGCCCTGATGTGAGGCGGTGGCAAATCTGCCACTGGTTGATAATTGCTGGGCGGTTTGCTGGGCGTCATCTTTTTTGCCCGTCTGTGCCATTTTGTTTTCTGTATACGGCAGCAAAGCAACAGCTGCTTGCATTCGCATTTTTGGGTCTTGGGCTAGGTCGTTATACACGCTTTCTAGATATTCTTTGGGGCTTAGTTTTTTGGGTGGCTTGGCATCAGTTGCTTGGTTGGCTTGTTTTTGCTCCTGTAGCTGTTTTAGCTCAGAGATTCGGTTTTGTAACCCTTTGTTTTTATCAAGATTGCGTTTTTGTCTTTTTGCTGATTCTTGATTGCTTACATCATAGCCAGCGGCTTGCATGGCATCTAGCCAATCAGCCCCTTTTGCCATCATTTTGGCATATTCTTCTTTATCATATCTCGCCATTGTTTAATATTCCTAAAAAATAACTCCATCAGGAAAAGTCGGAAACTTTCCCCAAATCAGAAATTTTTTTATAAAAGGGACAGGGGATGGTGTCCGCAAACTCATGTGAAAATTTGTTTGACTCCCCCCGCCATGCTTTCTGCTTTGGTTTTTTGTTGGTGGCAGTCGTGGCATAAAATCTGTAGATTTTCTTGATTGTCCGAGCCGCCATTTGCCTTGTTGATGACATGATCTAGCTCAAGCCTGCCGCCAACTCTGTGGCAGATTTGGCAGGTGTATCTATCACGCAATAATATCTGCTGACGCAATCGTCGCCAAGGTCGTCCGCCACGACTTTTGCCCCAGCTGGGCTTTTGTTGGTGTGATGCGGCTGGCTTTAGTCGTGGTTTAAGTGTTGTTAATTTCATGACTATCAAACAAAAACCCCAGCGATACTGTCATCACTGGGGTGTAAATTGGTTTATTTGCCGATTATTTATACCAAACGGCTATCATAGCAAAATGATAGCAAATAGTGTGCCATCTTGTCAAGCCTTTTAATCGCCCTGCTAAAAATCTTTGCCCAGCTGTCGTCTGACTTTGGCGGCAACAACCATCGCAATGCCGATGATATTGCTGATGATATTATCAATGGCACCATGCCCACCGATGCGATAATACTGGCGGCGACTGACACCCATACATACGGCACGATCTTTGGCGGTGAATGCTGGACGGTCTGGATTCTTGGTCGGATAGCTAAGCTCAAGCAATGCGGTGGCAATGATGGCTTGGTGGTATTTGGCTGGTATGCTGGCAAGGTACTCGTCAAATTCTGTGGCAATCGCTGATAGCAGTCTTTTGTGGCTTAATTTGCATTCATAAAAATAATAGCGATAACAAGCATCAGCAAATGGGCTGACACCTGCATAGCTTTCGGCAGCGGCAACAAGGTGGGCTTTGGGTGTTCTTTGGTATGCCATGAGACTCTCCTAAATAATCTTGGGCGATTATGTAGGATTGGCAAGAGTTTTGTCAAAAATTTCAAACCTTTGCCACAACCATTGCCATTATTTCATTGTATAAGATATTGATTTTATTATACTTTAGAATAATATGGAAAGGGTGGCAAGGGTGGAAAGGGTTTATTTTATCATATAGAATAAAAAAAATTATAAAATAAAAAATAAATATATAGGCAAAAAAATTTCCAAACCCTTGCCACTATTGACAAAACCCCTGCAATGCTAGTGATTGCAAGGGTTTTGACTTGGCAAAGGTTTGGCTATTTGGCAAAGGTTTTTGGTGTTAATTGCCTCTTGGTATGTATTTTTTTATCATTTTGCGAAAATTATATATTTCATCACTCAATATTTTTTGGCGACTTTTTGCCATCTCGCCTATTTGGGGTTCTGGCAGATTAATTACAAGTACCATTGCTCGCACGACATAAGACTCGGTCTGGTTGTTAATGCCAAAAATATAATCAACAAATCGCACCAGCTCTTTGGACTCACGCCGTCCAAGATAAGTCATCAGCTTGGTTTGGGTGGTGGTTTTTTCGTTGTTATAACCACACCACGCCCGATACACATCAAAAATATCTTGGCTAGTGCAAGTCTGATACGGCACATTGGGTATCATGCCATGTTTCCACTCGTTATAAAACCTCTCCCAGCTCGCTCGAGACAAATTAATCAATTGCTCCTTGTCAGGAGTGGTTATCGCATGGGTATGTTGATTTTGCTCACCTGTGTCTTTATTTAATAAAAACGCATAAAACGCCCTTAATGCTGCAGCATCGGTATCGCCCAATGCTGCCGATACCCTGTTTTTGATATCATCAGGCAAGGGCGACTTGGGGTACATGACAAAAGCACGGCGATCCACCTCATCTGCTGAAAGTGGGTGGTCGTCATTGGACAAAAACACCGAATTAACAAAGTTATCCTGCTTCCAACCGCTAACGAACTTTTTACTAATCCACAAATCTTTGCCTGTGGTTAGCTGTTTTACCATGCCTGCTTGGCTGTAACGCTCTTTGCCTTGGAAAATCTCCTCGAAGACAGCAAACAGCTTACCTTCAACCCAGTCGTTATATTGACTGTCCAGCTGCCCTTGCCCAAGTGTCAGCAGATAATCACCATAAATACGGCTCATTACTCTGTCAAAAAATAGCGACTTGCCAGCACCTTGCACATGACCATGAAATAACAAAAAAGTATCCATCTTTGTGCCGGGGTTTTGTAAAGGAATGGCAAGCCAATTTAGCACCCAGTTGGTATAAATTTCGCTGCCATTGCACAAATGCTTGAGCAAATCAAGAAATGGTTTGGCTTGCTCTGCCAGCTCGTCAAGTGGTGCTTTAGCTGCTGTCAGTGCCATGCCCTTAAATGTGTTGATATAAGGGACGGAAAGTTTGCTTGAACGCCGCTCTGTTGGGTCAAAAAAGATATTTTCCGCCTTGACTTTTAGGCGGTCAGGCGACTTGTTCCACATATCAAAGTCATTTGGATATTCCAGCCTCAAACTCTCTACACTTTGACGAATGTTGTCTTCAATGTTGTATACATCTTTGGTGCCTGCAATATAGACATAATTTTCAAAGATATAACCAAAGGCTCGTTTGGCGTTTTCGTGTCGCTGTTTGTCAATATCTGTTTGGTTGATTTGTCGCTTTTTGGGGTGCTCAAGCCAAATTTTGGCAAGCTCTTTTCCAAAATTGCGAGAAAACGAGGTCAGCGTATAATCTGTCAAAGTTGGCTCATGATAGATTTTGTTCGTCATCGAGCCTTTGCGGTCATTGACGATTTGAGCACAATCTTTTAGCATTATTTCAATGGTGATGGCAGACTTGTCTTGCTGCTTGGCAATCGGCTTGGGGTGGTTGATGGCGTGGAGCAACTGGGCTTTGATAACCTCAATGCCAAAAGCCATGTGCAAATCGTTATAATCGGTAAGCTCACCTGTGGCAGTGCGGTCATCATCGCCAAAATCAGGACTGATGTATTCAGCCTGAGCGATTGTTGATGCCCGCCGACCTGCGTCAATGCCTGCATTTTTGCCCGTTTTTTGGGCGGTTGCCCTGTCATCATCGGCACAAAAAATCAAGCGATGCTGTGGATACAATGCACGGATAATGGACGCACATTTGACCATATTATCCGCATTGAAAGTGGCGATGACAGGGTGGTGTCGCCCTATTGCTTCATAGATGCTTGCTGCTGTGGCATAGCCTTCGCAGACAAAAATCGTATCGCTGGACAGTACATCGCCAAGCGTATAAAACGCCCCACTGACTAAGCCGTCTTTAATAAAAAGTTTCTTGCCATCTTTGTCAATTGACTGGATATTGCACAGGGTGATATTGCCTGTGTTGGTGTTATGATAATAAAGCGGTATGAGCAGATTGCCGAATTTATCCACACGCAAGCCATGGGACTGTATGCCTTTTTTGGCGAGGTAGCCGTGATGCGGATTGGCGGCAACAGCCGTCTGCCAGCGTTGTGATGCGGTATTTGCAGCCACCTTGCGAGATTCGTGCTTGGCTTGTTTGTCGGCTGATTGTCGCTTGGCTCGCTCTTTTGCCCATGCTTGTTTGTCCGCTTCACTGACTGCCTTGTCGCCATCAATACCAAGCACTTCGGCAATCAAGGCATGAGCATTGTAAGCATCATTGCCCGTATACTCACGCACAAGAGAAAAGCCGTTGCCCGCTCCGCACTGATTACAAATCCACGAACCCGTACCATCCTTATCATCACAGCGAAAGCGGTCTTTGCCACCGCAGAGCGGACAAGGCTGGTGCAGGTGTGGTGCTTTGGCAAAGGTGATACCCACCGCAGGAAAAATGCGGTCGATATAATTGCCTGCTGCTTGGGCTCGAATGTGTTCAAAATCAAGTGGTTTTCTCTTATTTGTCATGATTTACCCCTTGATTTTTTGGCGTGTATTGCGTAAAATAACATTGTGCTTTTACCTTCTACTATCAAAAGTACACTGCCCATCGGTTGCCTCCGATGGGTTTTATTTTTATCATTTGTCCAGCTCGGCAAGGCGTGGACATAAATCGACTGCACGAAACTTGCCATTGGTGATTTTTTCGATTTTTAGGGCGGTAAGCTCACTAATCCCATGCTCCAATCTTAACCACCCTGCAATCGTGCTCTGGCTAATGCCGATGGCTTTGCCGAGCTTAATCTGTGTACCAAACTCATTAATGAGTTTTTGGATAATCTCTGCTGAGTGTAACGGTTTTGCCATCAAATGGTACTCCAATAATTTTTATCGGCATTATAATGGTATTCCGATTTTAATGTCAAGTGTTAAAATTGGTCGTCCATTGAAAAAATATCGGCAAGCCGTTATAATAGAAACATACTAGAAACAAACCGTCTTTGTCAGATGGAGGTGTGCCATGGAACTCAAAGACAGACTAAAACAAGCTCGAAAGCAGGCAGGGCTTACCCAAGCAGACACCGCCAAACGCATCGGCATGGCTCAAGGCACTTACAGTGCATTAGAGCGTGGCGAAAGTAAAAGCACGGCTAAAATCGTGCAGATTGCTGAGCTTTTTGGTGTAAACCCCCAATGGCTTGCCACTGGCGAAGGCGAGCAACTAACCGCCCGAGCACGGGTTGATGAAATAATCGCTCGACTGCCGAACGGCATCACCCATGAGGAGATTGAAGAATGGCGTGATCAGGCTTGGGTGTCGTTTTATGATGTGCGATTTTGCTGTGGCGATGGTGCAGGCTATGCCGAATTTGAACCACTAAAAAAAACCTTGCCATTTGATAATACTTTTTTTCACTATCGCCGTATCAATCCAAAAAACTTCAAGATGATATATGCCGTAGGTGATTCTATGGCACCGTATATCAACCATGGCGATGCTGTTGGCATTGATATTACAGACATAGAGCCAAGAGAAGGCGAAGTGTATGCGTTGTTTTTGGACGGTGATACGATGATTAAACGCATATTCAAAGAAGGCGGTGGTGTATTGCGACTAACCAGCGACAACCCCCAGTACAAAGACAAAATCATTGACGAAAGTAACGGCGAAAGCCTTATTATCATCGGTCGTGTGCGTTATCGCAGTGGCTAAACTTTGGCAGAGGCTCGCTGTGGCACGCACTCAAAAACTTGTTTAAACAAGTCTGACTTTTTTGAGCTAATCAAATAATCAAAATCGCCCTTTATCCGATTTTACCGCCTACATGGGCGGTTTTTTCATGCCAAAAATCCTTAAAAATCAATAATTACAAAAAATAATATAATGGTTTGCCAATATTTTTAATGCTAAGGTCTTGACAATTTATAACGGTATTCCTATAATTTATCTCAAGCAAATAAATGGAATATCAATAATGACCAAAAGCCAAAATCAGTCCAACGCCATCATCATACCACGCATTTGCCGTCAATTGAGGCAAATCCGCCCCAGTACTGAGCATGGCAGACGAGCAAAGAGCAATATCATTGTTCACCTGCTTGGCTATCATCACAGTACATCGCTTGGTGATGTTGATTTGGGGTCGTTGGGTGCGGCAGTTATTGGTCTGGGCTGGCTGATTGATCATATTGTGCAGATAGACGATAGGCAAGTTTCGCCCACAGAGCGGGCAATGCTGTGCGAGATATTTGCCATGTGTCAACACCGCTACGATACCGAAAAATCACACTAGGAGTATCTGATGAATACGCAATTAATAGAAAGTCTTATGAAGCTGTCGACGACTGTTGCCATGAGTCTGCTGGTTGTCTATGGCTGTGCTTGGGCAGCTGACAAGCAAGCCGAGCTGGATTATGCCGAATGCCTATCATGGCAAAAAGACGGCTATCAAATCAACTGCACACGAGGCTAACATGACCACAAAAAATAACAAAGATATCATTGATGCCATCTTGTATCGCATGAGCAAGCTGAACAGATACAGTGATGATGACACCATTATCGAGGGCGATGAATTATTGCCGTTTGATGTGATTTATTATCGTGAAAATGAAACAGAATGGTTTGGCGTGGTACAAAGAAAAATCGGTGGTGCTGGTGGAATGACGCTTGCCAACTGCATCAATGCACAAACTGGTCTACGCCGAATGATACACGATTTGGCAATATACCAAGGCGACTGTGCCATGCGGTGCATTGACGAGACACAATCCGCCCAAGCCCATGAGCTACTCATGCAGCTGTATGCAGGAGATGATGATGTCGGACACTAAACCAATTGTCGTGCTGGTTGCTGCTGCAAGCCCAAAAGAAGCCGAAATCGTAGCAAGTCGCATCATGTGGCACTACAAGCACATTGGCATAAAAACAGCAATGATACACACAAAAACACAGGCAGACTATGTATGGCTAAAAAAACTGATGAACCGCAACTATCAGCTGATTATCATCTACAACGATTATCGCATCTGCCGTAATGCTCGGGCTGCCAAAGCCAAGGCGGTCAGCTGGGGTGATGTTGCAGTGCGATTGTCGCTGCATATTGACACAGACCCGATTGTGCACCACCAAAGACAGTATGGCGATGATAATGCTGACGAAATCATCGACAGCCTGATTGACAGCTACCGCAAAATGCAGCGGTATCACTTCGGCAGCATACGACACCGCACCATCGAAACAAACGGCGAATATGGGTTATTAAAGGCGTGTGGCATGGCGGTGGATTTGATTAAACGGCTCAAAAACAATCAATTTATCTAGGAGTTATCATGAGTGTAAATAAAGCGATTCTGGTCGGCAGACTTGGCAGTAATCCTGATGTCAAGCGGTTTGACAACGGCGATTTGATGGCGGTGATTTCTGTGGCAACTGGCGAGAAATGGACAGATAAAAAAACAGGCGACCGCCGTGAAACCACAGAATGGCATAGAGTTGTGCTAAATGGAAAATTGGCTGAGATTGCCGAAAAATGGCTGCGTAAAGGTATGCAGGTCTATCTGGAGGGCAAGATTGCAACACGCAAATGGACGGATAATCAGGGCATTGAACGCTACAGCACAGACATCAGGGCATCACAACTTGTCATGCTTGGCTCTGCCAATGACAACAGCCCCGAACAGAGCAATCAAAGCTATCATCAGCCGATGCAAGCACAGGGCAATCAGCAAGCGGTCTATCAGCCAAATGTCATGCCTAGCCCATCAACATCAATGCAGCGAGCAGTCAGCGATGATATGCCTTTTTAACATGACACCAACAGCTACCCACATTCACCGTCTGTATATCCAAAATCACCACATAGTCATGCAGTACCTAGTGGTAAAGTGGCAACAAAGCTGGGTACTATCGCACGATACAGACTGGATAATAGTCAATGAATAAAAAACTAAAACGAGCCAAAAAGCTGCACAGGCGGCGTATGAACAAAGCGGTGCAGCAAAAATTAAACCCCCTAGCCAACACAGGAGAAAAACCATGGCAAAACCAACCGAACTAAACCGCTTTATCGGCGATCTTGGCGGCGGTAGCATTGAAAATATGCTATCACAAATCATCAGCGATGTTGCCGATGGTGCAATCAGCACAGGCAAAAAAGGCGAGGCGGTATTAAAACTTGTCTTTACACCCATTGGCGATAGTCGTCAGGTGCGTGTCGAGCATAAGCTGACTTACAAAGAGCCGACACGCCGTGGCAGTCGTTCAGAAGAGCACACGACCGAAACGCCAATGTATGTCAATCTAAACGGCACCGTTACCATCAGCCGTGAGGACAATCATGTGCTTGATTTGTCCGAAAACACCAAAACCCAACCAGCTTTTGCCTAAGGAGTAAATCATGATTAAGGCTTTTGAAAATTTATCAGACGCTGGCGTAGCAGCAACACTCACCCAACCTGTAACTTACACAGTGCAGGATAATATCAATGCTGTGGCACACAATATTCATACCAAAATCACAAGCCTTGAGCCATATCAAAACGGGCTTGATAGACAAAGGGGGCATTTTTTCACTTCCCATGTCAAAGATTTTGCCGATTATGTAAAACGAGTCGGCAACTCCGAGAGTACAGAAATTTTTATCAATCCAGAGCAGATCGGTGCCAGAGCGGTGTTAAATTACAACGAGCAGGGCTTTGCGATGGGTCGCTGTGATTTTACCGCCAACATTTCGGCACAAAAAACGCCCGTGTATCAGATGCTAACTGATAACAACGGTCGCACGCATTGTCATCGTAAATTTATTGAGATGGTGGTTGATTATGCTCCAGAATTGACAGCGTACAACGCAAAAGGCGAGGAGGTGGAGATTTCTCATGCGATTAACGCCCTTAGAAATATTGACATCACCGCTTCTGTCAATGCCAATCAGCAAATCCAAGATTTAAGCGAATCACGCTCAAAACTTGAGCAAGTATCTGCCAAAACAAAAGATGAAAATATGCCCGTGCGATTTGGCTTGTTTGATGCTTGCTATGAGAGCCTGCCCCCAACAACTGTCAATCTGCGAATGTCCATCACAACAGATGGCAATAAACCGTATTTTAAAATCAGTATCGAACAGCACGCATTGCTTGAGAGAAATCGGCTAGAAGAGTTCACCAGCATAATCAAAGAAGAGCTGGGTGTGCAATTTAATGTGTCAATCGGCACATTCCAAGCCACAAATCAATAAGGTCTTTCATCAGCCATCGCCCTGCCAAATGGGTGGTGGTTGATGTCAAAAAGTTTAGGAGGATAAGATGAAAAAATTTAAAGCAGGCGATAAAGTTTATTGTCCTAGTCTGGGTAGGGAAGTTTACAAAGTTTTGGAGAACTTAAGTGGAGGGACAGACTTCCCTTTGTGCGTCCATAAGGGTGTTAAAGAGCTTACTCTCACCCTCGAAGGATTTTATTATCCAACCGACCCATTACTAACCATTCTTCACGCCACTGAAGAAAACCACGCCTTGCTTGAAAAGCTATATGGCGTGGAGTTTGAAAAGCCACCTGCTAAGCCTGAGCCTAGGGCGATTATTGCAGCATTGCTTGAGCATAATAAATATGTACCTTGCCTTGTAAGTGATAAGGATTGTGAAAAAGATATTATAAAGCGGTTTAATGCCAATAGCGATGACAAGGTTATAGATTGTATTACCCAGTTACTTGGTGATTATAATTCAGGGTATAAAGGGGTTGATTATCGTTGGAAATACGCCGTACCGTTTGATATAAAAACTGGCGAAGTGATTACACAACTACCAACAGGAGAGAAATATGGAACTGAAACGACTTAGAATTAATGATGTATGCGAAATGACAAAACTTAGCAGGACGACGATTTATGATAGAATGCGAGCTGGTCAATTCCCCCAAAGCCACAAAGATGGTCATTGTTCGCTATGGTGGTATCACGAAGTCCAAGCCTACCTTGCTGACAAACTGACACAGCAACAAAGTGCCTAATCAAAGCCCCTAATCAAGGGGCTTGTTTTTTAGCTCATCGATAAAATCTGCCCATGTTTGCAACATTTGCCGTCGCTCATCAATCCACTTTACTCGGTTATATGCCCTACCATTGCTATCACGCACTTGATGGCCAAGCTGCATCTCAATCATGCGGTAATCATATTTAAATTTCTCTTCAAGCAAGGTGCGAGCGATTGCCCGAAAACCGTGAGCTGTCTGCTCGTGCTTACCAATATCCAATCGCCGAAGTGCCCTATTAACCAGTCCTTCTGAGATTGGTCGCAAGGTTGTATTTGGCGACACAAAGACATAATCACCACGGTGATGGTCTCGAAGCTGCCTGATGATTTCTAGTGCTTGTGTGGATAGTGGTGTACTTAGTTGCACCTGCGTGCTGCTTGCGGTTTTAGATGGTGTATAATGCCAAGTGCCTGTATCAAAATCAATATCATCAAACTTTAGATTGCGAATCTCGCCTTGTCGTGCAAAGGTATACAGGCTAAACATTAAACATTTTTTGGTAACAAATGAACCATGATAGCCGTCCATTGCCTGCACCATTTCACCAAGTCTTGCTTCGTCTAAGATGGCAGGGTTGTGTTTTTTCTTTGGTGATTTAAAAACACCTGTCAAACTAACCGCTGGATTGTGCTGGGCTCGCCCTGTTGCAATGGCATAAGCCATTGTTTGATTAATTAAACTGCGTATCTTTTTTAGTTTTTCAAGATGTCCAGAACGCTCAATTGGTCGCAATACTGCCATGCAATCCATGACAGTAATTTGATCAACTGGCTTGTTGCCAATCACTGCCAGCAACTCCGCAGTATAAGTCTGCAACTTATTGATGGTTGTTGTTGCATAATCACGAGTTTTGAGCCATTCATTAAACACGGAACGAAAATCATTAGCCAAAGCAATGCGTTTGACTTCAGCCTGATGCTTGGCGTGCTGCTTGGGATCTATGTTTTGGGCAAGTAATGCATGACAATCTTGGCAAATCTTGCGTGCATCCGACAATGTGGTTGCTGGATAGTTACCAATCTTGTACATATCAGATTTTTGGGTATATGGATGCTTGTATTGCAAATACCATGTTTTGGTGCCTGATGGCAAAATGTTAAGCACAAGCCCGTTACCATCATACAAGCGGTACAGTTTTTCTCTGGGTTGGGCTTTGGCAACTTCCGTTGCCGAAAGCGGTTTGGTGGTACGAGCCATAACAGTACAGGAAATAAAAAATTAGCAGTAAATCAAATTTACTGCTAATTGTACTGTTATTTTTGGCGGATTGCAACGCATAATATCGTACATTCTCGCACAGTGTTTTTATGCTGAAGCCTTACAACTATTAGCTTCTTGTACATTATTGTATTTGGTCGTACTCGTATTTGGTGCGATCGGAGGGACTTGAACCCTCACGCCGTGAAGCACCACCCCCTCAAGATGGCGTGTCTACCAATTCCACCACGATCGCAAACTTGCTGTATTTTACCCAAAAAATCCAGCAAACGCAAGTTTTTTCGGTTAGTTATCGGCAGGAGCAGGTGTGCTGGTCGCTGCTGGCACATCTAGACGCAACTGATCTTCTGCCTGTTTTTGGGCAAAATGTGCCAATGCCAAACTGGTGATAAAAAATATCGCGGCAAGCACTGCCGTGGTGCGTGTCAGAAAATTCGCCGATCCTGCTGCACCAAATACCGTACCTGCTGCACCAGAACCAAAAGACGCTCCAGCGTCCGCTCCTTTGCCATGCTGAATCAAAATAAACCCAATCATGACAACGGCAACAATAATATGAATGGCTAAAAGTACTGTAAGCATAAATTTCTCAATCACAGTGGCACAACTGTGCCAAATTAATTAATCTTAATTGTTAGCAAATGCCGCAACAATCTGGGAAAAAGCCTCAATTTTTAGGGAAGCACCGCCCACCAACGCTCCATCAACACCAAAAGCTGTAGCAAATTCGGCAGCATTTTTCTCATTGACACTGCCGCCATACAGCACGCTTACGGTCGGCATGGCATAACGAGCCAGCACCTGCTTGATATGTCGATGCACGCCGATGACCTCGTCAATGCTCGGTGTAAGTCCCGTGCCAATCGCCCATACAGGCTCATAGGCAACGATAAGTTTGTCAGCTGGTACGGATTTTAGCACTGACAATTGCTCATCAAGCACTACCAGCGTCTGCTGTGCTTGATACTGCGACTTAGTTTCACCAACACAAAACACCACAGTCAGACCAGCATCCACCGCTTGTTGTATCTTTGCCTCAAAGAGGGCATTGTCCTCACCATAATACGCTCGACGCTCCGAGTGGCCTATGATGACAAACTTCACCCCAATATCAGCCAACTGCCCTGCCGATACATCACCAGTAAAGGCTCCCGTTGTTGCTGTCTTGGCACAGACATCTTGGGCTCCGAGCAGTATCGATGATTCTGCCAACAATTCGCCAACCGCTGACAGATGCACAAAACTTGGCACACAACCAACCTGCACTGATTTATCCATCTGCACCAAAGATGATGCCAGCTGGCACGCTTGGCTAAGCGTGGCAGGGTTTAGTTTCCAGTTGCCGATGACATATTTTTGTGCATTCATGTATTTTTCCAATGATAAATAATTGTCAGTTTGTGCCAATCCATACTGGCATATCAACCCTTAATTTACCTTAATTTGTCAAACTTGCCCAAACTGCGAAATTTGACCAAAAGGCGAGGCAAATGCTCATTATACCGCAAAATCGCCTTTATCGTCAGATTTTTTGCAAACGGTCTTTAAAATCAAAGCCGCCGCCATTAGCGTAGCTTTAAAGTCATCAATCCCAAAATCACCAAAATAATGCACACGATATAAAAGCGGGCAACAACTTTGGTTTCTTTCAATCCCATTTCCTCAAAATGATGGTGCAGTGGTGCCATCAAAAAAATGCGTTTTTTGCGTAAACGATACGAGCCAACCTGCAAGATAACCGATACCGCCTCTGCCACAAAAATACCGCCCATAATCGCAAAAGCAAGCTCCTGCCTTGTCATCACAGCAATCGTGCCAAGCATACCTCCCAGCGATAACGCACCAACATCACCCATAAAAACATCAGCAGGGGCGGCGTTATACCACAAAAACCCCAAGCCAGCACCGATGATTGAGGCACAGACAATGACAACTTCGGTATTGTAGATAATATGCGGCACATGCATATATGCAGCATAATTTGCCGAGCCCGAAATATAAGCAAACACGCCCAAACCTGCCGCGACCAGCACCACAGGCAAAATCACCAAACCGTCCAGACCGTCAGTTAAATTCACCGCATTTGACGATCCTGCCAATACAAAATAAGTAGCAATAATAAAACCCAGCCCAAGCGGTATCGCCGAGAACGGAATTACCACGCCCTTAAACAACGGAATCAGCATGTCTTGCATGGCGGCAAGTGTCGTGGCATCTTGTTGGGTTGCGATATAATACATCGACACCCCTGCAAATAACGAACCAAGCGACAGCCAAAAGTACTTTTTGCGAGCAATCAACCCTTGGGGGTTTTTGTGCTTGATTTTTAGCCAGTCGTCTGCCCAGCCGACCGCCCCAAACACCACCATCACCACCATCAAAATCCACACATAAGGATTGGATAAATCCGCCCATGCCAAAGTCGCAATGCCAATCGCTACCAAAATCAGCACGCCGCCCATCGTTGGTGTGCCTTGCTTGGCAAGGTGCGTTTTTGGCCCATCATCACGCACAGCCTGACCGTATTTGAGCGTGCGTAAATAATTGATGACAGGCTTACCTGCGATGATAACAATGCACAATGCCGTCATCACTGCCAATAACGCCCTTAGCGTAACCGAAGCGATGGCAATATCCGTTTGTTGTAACAACCAATAAAGCATGAGTTTTCCTTATTTTTAATAATTAGTACAATCAGCAAGCGGTCAAATCTGCAATCAAACTTTCCATTGCCATACCACGAGAACCCTTAAATAGCACGGTTGCCTGCCCTGCCTTGAGTAGGTTTTGTAAATCAATCAACAGGTTTGGCTTATCGGCATAGTGCTTGGCAATCATCTTGTGGCGGTTGATTGCTTGGGTGGTATGTGCCATGTGCGTACCGACTGTCAGCACATGGTCAATGGCAAGTGTGGCTATTTTTTCGCCAAGCTTTGTATGCTCATCAACACTGGCATCACCCAATTCAAAAATATCACCCATCACCAAGATTTTTATGCCCTGTTCAGCTTCCAGCACCGAAGCTGCAGTCAGCATCGAGGTTGGATTGGCATTATAGGTATCATCAAGCAAGCTATGATTACCAAACGCCACGCGTGTCAAGCGACCCTTTGGCGGTGTGGCATTCGTCAATCCTTGTACAATCGTTGGCAAATCAATCCCTAGTGCCACCGCTGCTGCCGCTGCTGCCTGTGCATTGGCAACATTATGCTCGCCAATAAATGGCAGCCGTACGGGCAAGCTTTGTAATGTGTCAATGTCAGGATTTAGCACCAAATCAAAACAACTGTGCGTTGTCAATGCCTCCACTTCATCAGCAAAAACATCGCCCATCATCTGCACCGTCTCTACGCCTTGCAAGCTAAGCATTTCATAGTCCGCTTTGGCAAGATTGGCTGTCTTTAGTGGTACCGACCGCTCGCCAAAGCTGATGGTGCGTTGGGTGAATTGCTTAGCGGCAGCTGACAGCTCTTCATAAAACTCATCAGCAAATGGCAACACCGCCACGCCCTGCTCGGTCAATGCCGAATAAATTTCAGCTTTGGCTTTGGCGATATTTTCACGACCACCAAACTCGCCCAAATGTGCCGTGCCAATATTTAGTACCATCGCCACATCAGGACGCACCAGCCCTGCGGTATAGGCAATCTCGCCCACATGATTCGCCCCCAGTTCAACGACCAAAAAGCGATGCTCATCTGTCAGCTCCAAAAGCATCATTGGCACGCCCAAATCGTTATTTAGGTTGCCTCTGGTGATGAGCGTTGGAGCAATTTGACCCAAGATTGAGCCAAGCATTTCTTTGGTGGTGGTTTTGCCGCTTGAGCCTGTCAATGCCACCACTGTCAAATCGGTGTGCTGATCGCGGCGAAATTTACCCAAATGACCCAATGCAAGCCTACTGTCAGCAACAACAAGCTGTGGTATATCGCACTCAACTTCTCGCTCAACAATGGCTGCCACTGCTCCGTTTTGCTTAGCAGTTGCAACAAAATCATGAGCATCAAATCGCTCACCACAAATCGCCAAAAACACATCGCCTGCAATAATCTGGCGTGTATCGGTGATGATACGCGTGGCACGGATATCAACAGGCGGTTGATGCCAACGACCAGCTGTCGCTTGCTGTAGATTATCCTTATGCCACACATAGGCGGTTTGTTTGCTCATTGATATACCTTAACTTTTATATTACAACAAATCTGGCTTGTAGCACAAACCGATTCTAAACATTGCACAAATCTACCAAATCATCAACACGACATTATTGGCAATATTATATCGCATCATCGGTGAATATACGCAAATTGTACCTTTGACACCATGCTCTGTTTGCTGTGCTGTTATTTTTGATATTTTGTCAAAAACTCATTTAGCACCGACAAATCATCAAAATCATGACGCACGCCATTGATTTCTTGATAAGTCTCATGCCCCTTGCCTGCAATCACCACAATATCATGCTCGCCTGCACAACGCACTGCCAGCTCTATTGCCGCCCTGCGGTCAGGCTCAACCATGATTTTATCATAATCATCAGCCTTTAGCCCTTCTTGCATTTGTGCCAAAATATCCAGCGGATCTTCCGAACGGGGATTATCTGCGGTCAAAATCACTTTGTCAGCATGAGTCAATCCTGCCTGTGTCATCGGCATACGCTTGCTGCGATCTCTATCGCCCCCACAGCCAAATACAGCGATTAGCTCACCTGTGCAATGTCGTCTTAGGCTTGATAACACCTGCACCAGAGCGTCTGGCGTATGTGCATAATCAACAATAAACGAACCCAGCTGTGATTTGGCACGCTGCATACGCCCCCTTGCTCCTTGCAAGTTTGCAACCAATGCTGGCAAATCCGTCCAATGCTCGGCAAACAATCTGTCAAATACCGCCACACTTGCCAATAAATTATCCACATTAAACAAGCCAAGCAATGGGCTGTGTAGCGAAAGCTCGCCCTGTGGTGTTATGATTTGTAATGCCACACCGTCAAGACTTGGCTCAACTGACTTGGTGTGATAATCCGTCCTTGTCTGCTGACCGTAGCCATACAGCTCATAGCCACAAGGCTTGGTATAATCAAATAATGCGTACTCGGCATCATGATTTATCACCCCAACTGACAAAGTTGGAAAATATGCCTTGTCAAACAATCTTGCTTTGGCGGCACGATACGCTTGCATATCAGCATGATAGTCCAAATGATCATGCGATAAATTGGTATAAACCGCTGCCACAATCGGCACGCCCTGCAAGCGATACTGATCCAAGCCATGAGAGCTTGCCTCTAGGGCGATAACCTGCACCCCTTGCTGTGCCATTTGATGAATAAATTCATGCACGGACAATACATCACCTGTGGTGTTGGCAGCTTGTACCAATGCACCCAGCCTGCCATTACCTGCCGTACCCATCACCGCTGCTTGTATGCCCGCCGCCTGACACAGCTGGGCGATTAATTGACTAACGGTTGTTTTGCCATTGGTGCCTGTTACCGCAATTACCATCGGCAAAGACACAGGCTGACATAGTTGCAGTCTGGCAGCAATCAAATCGCCCAGCACCGTGCGAATCTCTGGCACGCACAGCACAGGGATTGATACATCGCACAAATCCAATTGCTCGGCTGCTATCTCACTGATGACAAAACTGGCTTTATCCTTTATCGCTTGTAGATAGCGGTTGGCATTGGCAATGCTGGTTTTTTCATCAAGACTGCTGCTGGCAAGCAACACAAAGCCATCGCCTTGATTGACCTGCCGAGAATCTAGGCAAAATCGTCCAAATTGACAAGCCAAAATCGGTGCAAACACCTGCCAAAGCCATGCACTTTTTGTCTGTGCAACTGTGCTTGGGGTATTGACTGCTTGTTCAATGACCTGCTTTATGCTGACAATATTATTCTGAAAACTCATAATCATTCCTTGAAACTATGACAAAGGTGCCTGTGTTGCTTGGCGAAGCGGCTTGTCATACGGCACATTATAAAGACGCAACGCCTCTTTCATAACATTGGCAAATACAGGTGCTGCAACCTGTCCTGCATAGGACTGTCTGCGTGGATCTTCCACCAAAATTGCCACTGCAAACCTTGGGTTGGACGCAGGAGCAACACCAACAAAAATCGCACGATGCTGATCGGTGTAGTATCCGCCTTGTGGATTGGTGCGGCGACTGGTACCTGTCTTACCAGCGACACGATAACCATCGATGGCAGCAGCCTGACCTGTACCGCCTGCACCTGTTACCAGCTCCATCATACGCACAACCGCTTCTGCATGCTGGGCACCGATGACTTGGGTTGGCTCTTTGCTTGGCTGATCCTTTACCAGACGCAGCGGATACATTAGCCCACGATTGCCAAGGGCTGCATAGGCTTGGGCAAGCTGTGCCAAAGTTACCTGCTGTCCATAACCATAACTTAAGGTTGCACGGCGTGATAGCTCACGGTCTTTGGGAACGATAACCTTGCCAGCAGATTCGGCAGGAAAGTCCAATGCGGTCTTGGCACCAAAGCCAAATTTCATCTGCATATTGGCAATGGCATTGGTCGGCAAATTAAGAGCGATTTTGGTTGAGGCAACATTACTGGATTTTTGGATTAATTTATCTAGCGTAATCACGCCATAATTACCGCCATCACGAATGGTATAACCACCAACTGACACACTGCCCGGCGATGTATCAATCACCGAATTGGTATTGTATTTGCCAGATTCTAAGGCTGCTGCCACTGTAAATGGCTTCATTACCGAACCAGGTTCAAACACATCAAGCACGGGGCGGTTGCGTTCATTGGCACCATCTCGTTCGGACAGATTGTTTGAGTTAAATGACGGCCACGAACCCATTGCCAGCACTTCGCCCGTTTTAACATCAACCACCATGCCAGAGCTTGAGCGAGCCGACTGCAATCGCCCAACCTGTTCAAGCTCCTTATACAGGACATATTGCAGTCGTGAATCGATGGTCAGATTGATATCTCGCCCCTCGACAAGCGGTTCAATTTGCTCAATTTCTTGAATGACCTGACTGCCTCTGCTACGCAAAGCCAAAACCTTGCCATCTTTGCCAGCGAGCAACTCGTTGTATTTTGCCTCAATGCCAGCACGCCCAATATAGCCACTGCCATCGCTTGATTGCCCCATAAAGCCCAAAATCTGTGCATTTGGCTCGGCTTGCAAATAATAGCGTTGGAAATACTGCTCTCGCCCAACGGCAAAAAACTCCAGCTGCATGACCGATTCGGCAATTTCGGGCGACACACGATTTAACAAGACCAAACGGCGTGAGCCTGCACCTTTTGGTAGTGCTGCTTGGACTTTTTTGTCATCGCTGGCGTCCAATTTGGGGTCAATTTTTACCGCTGCTTGCAATTTTTCCAAAGGAAAGTTGGCTGCCGCTGCCAATTTGACCAAATCCATGTCTTTTAATTTTGTCAAAGTACGCTGCTTGACGGCATCTTTTTTGGTGCTGTTCATATCAGCAACCAAGCGATAGTATTCTTCGGCATACGCATAAGGATCAAAAAACACCGTATAAAGCGGAGCATTTGCCGCCAAAGGAGCACCAGCTCTGTCGGTAATCACCCCACGATAACTCGGCTCGGTACGCACTGTGGTGATGAGTTCATCGCCTTTGTCAATGTAAAACTGTGCATTAAAAATCTGCAAATAAGCCGCTCGTGCAATAAGCACAAACATCGCCAGTGCCATAATCAACCACACAAGCAAATATCTGCGTGCGTCTTGCTTGCCGCCAACCAAGCTCGCCCCAGTGCGTTTTTTTACACCAAACGACCACCATGATCTTTTTTTATTCTGCGTATCACGCTCTAAAGGTGCCGTAACACTTGCCGAGCCTAGTTTTGGTTTTTTGGTTGATTTGCTCATCTTTACTCACTTGCTTGGCTTGACGGCTTGGCATTTGGGGCAATGACACGGCGATTGTCATTATTAGGAAAAAACATTCCCAGCTCAGTTACCGCTCGCTGGGCAACTTGTGGCGTGGCACTGAAGGTTTGTTGCTCAATCATCAATCGCTGTTCTTCAATTTTTAGCTTGGTTAATTCTCGGTTGAGTTTTTGTAGCTCAATATACGCCTGATGCCTTGCTTGAGTTTGTTTGACAATCAAAATCGCCGTTGCAAAAATCAGCACAATCAAAACAGCAAGCACCAAACGCAACAGCTGACGCATATCAGGTGCAGATTCAGTTTCGTACAGATGATTTTTGTTCATAATATTGCTCATTATCGTTACTTAAAGCACCGCTGGCTCATCGCTACGCACCGCACCACGCAACCATGCACTTCTTGCTCTGGGATTTTGGTGAATCTCTGCCTGCGTTGGTGCTACTCGTTTGGGCTTGGCAAAATACTTTGGGCGAGCAGGCACAATCGGCAAATGCTGCTCTTCGTCATAATAGCCACGACTGTGCCGCTGCAAAAACTGCTTAATGCGACGATCCTCAAGCGAATGAAAACTAATCACCGCAAGCCTACCACCTGTTGCCAGCAGTTCAATGCTCTGCTCAAGCAAGGCATCAACATCGCCAAGCTCATTATTAATAAAAATCCGCATCGCCTGAAAACTTTGGGTTGCTGGGTGCTTGCCTTTTTGCCAGTTTGGGTGAGCTTGCTTGATGACCTCAGCCAGCTGCAAGGTAGAATCATAGCTGTCCATCGCCTTGATTGCCCGGGCTATCTTGCGTGAATGCCGCTCCTCACCGAACTGATACAGCACATCTGCCAGCTCGTCTGCCGACACGCGTGCAAGCCACGCTGAAACAGGCTCACCACGGGTGGTATCCATACGCATATCCACCGCCCCGTCTTTCATAAAGCTAAAGCCACGACTGCCATCGTCAAGCTGCGGACTAGACACGCCCAAATCCGCCATCAACCCATCAATCTTGCCAATGCCCAGTTTGTCCAAATCCTTGGCAACATTGGCAAAACTGTCATGCACCACCTGCACTCGCGAATCCATCGCCGCCAATTTTTGGGCAACTTCGATTGCTTCTGGGTCTTTGTCAAACACCACAAGCCTTGCTGATTCGTCCAAAAATTCAAGCAACCTGCGACTATGACCACCACGCCCAAAAGTTGCATCAACATACACACCTGACACCGATGCCAGCTCCAGTTCTGTCAGCTTTTTGACATTTAACAGCATCGCCACCGTCTCATCAAGCAAAACAGCCGTATGCACAAACTGCTTTGGCATATCGCTTGCTGTAGTGATTGAGCTGACATCGTTCATGGTTGTTCACTGTGATTTTGTGCAAATTGATTAATAAATTTTAGATAATAATTTATCAAAAATTAACTGACTTATCAGTCAAAATAATCATAAACTATTACAAAACTAAAACCTTACTATTTTAGCAGTAAATAATGAATTTGTGGGGAATTTGTCGCAATTTTTTGTGTTAGATTGTTACGAGAGTTCAACAATTGCCAAAATTTTGCCACATTTTGCACAGTTTGCACCAAACTCTACCAAAAATAGTGCCAATTTGCTATCATAGCACCTTATCTATTGTTTCAGTTGAAAGTTAAGAGCATCATATGACACGACCAGTTCGCACTCGCATCGCCCCCAGTCCGACAGGATTTCCTCATGTTGGCACCGCTTATATCGCCTTGTTTAATCTTGCTTTTGCCAAATCAATGGGCGGTGAGTTTATTTTGCGTATTGAGGACACTGACCAGACTCGCTCAACCAGTCAATCTGAACAAATGATTCTAAACGCCCTAAAATGGCTTGGGCTAAGCTGGGCTGAAGGCCCTGACATCGGTGGGCCGCACGCTCCTTATCGCCAAAGTGAACGCAGCGAAATCTACAAAAAATACGCCGAAGAACTGCTGGACAAAGGCCATGCTTTTCGCTGTTTTTGCACCCCAGAAGAGCTTGACCAAATGCGTGAGGCACAATTGGCTGCTGGCTTGCCTGTCAAATATGACGGACGCTATGCCAATCTTAGCCGTGAAGAATCCGATGCATTGGTCGCACAAGGCAAGCCTTATGTGATTCGTATGCGTGTGCCAAGCGAAGGGGTCTGCACCATTCACGATATGCTGCGTGGCGAGGTGGTGATTCCTTGGGAGCAAGTGGATATGCAAGTTCTGCTAAAGACAGATGGTATGCCTACTTATCATCTTGCCAATGTGGTTGATGACCATCTCATGCAAATCACCCATGTGCTGCGTGGCGAAGAATGGCTACCCTCTGCACCCAAGCATCAATTGCTGTACCAATACTTTGGTTGGCAAATGCCCGTCTTGTGCCATATGCCACTGCTTAGAAATCCTGACAAATCCAAACTGTCAAAACGCAAAAACCCCACCTCCATCACCTACTATCGTGATGCTGGCGTATTGCCTGAGGCACTGCTAAATTACTTGGGTCGCATGGGTTACAGCCTGCCTGACGAACAAGAAAAATTCAGCCTAGATGAGATGATTGCCAGTTTTGATATTTCACGTGTCTCGCTTGGCGGCCCTGTATTTGATATCGAAAAACTCTACTGGCTAAATGGCGAATACCTGCGTGCAATGGACACAACAACGCTCAAGCATGCACTGTTATCTTGGGCAAATGATGACGAAAAACTGACCGCCATCACCAAGGCGATTCAGCCACGCATTAATTTATTATCCGATGCAATCAATTGGGCGGGATTTTATTTTCAAAATCTACCCGATATCAGCAGCGAAGATTTTGCCCACAAAACGCTTGATAGCGAACAAATTCTTGAGATTTTGTATTTGGCAACTTGGCAACTAGAAGCCCTGCCAGCATGGACTGAGGATAATATTTATCAAATCATGAAATCCTTGGCGGCACATTTTGACATCAAACTCAAAGACTTCATGCAGCCGTTTTTTGTTGCCATTGCAGGCAGTACTGCCAGCACGCCTGTCATGAACTCAATGGCCATCATCGGTGCTGACATGACTTTGGCTCGCCTAAGACACGCCTGCGAAGTGCTGGGCGGACTTGGCAAGAAAAAACTCAAAAAACTTGAGGAAAAAAACAAAGCCCTGCCAAACTTTTTGGCGGACAGCACAGTGTAGCCTTGCCACAATCTCCAGATATCGCTTGAGCGGGCAAAAATCTTGGCGATAAAAATTGAGAAAATTTACAAAAAATGCTTGACAGCTAAAAATTATGCTGTATAATACGCAGTCATTAAGCATGGGGCTATAGCTCAGTTGGTAGAGCACTTGCATGGCATGCAAGGGGTCAGCGGTTCGACTCCGCTTAGCTCCACCAGATGCTTAGTATGAAATGTAAGCACCTAGGCAATTTCTTGCATTTCATTTGCAGCAATATTTGCAAATTTTCTTGCGTCCCATTCGTCTAGAGGCCTAGGACACCGCCCTTTCACGGCGGTAACAGGGGTTCGAATCCCCTATGGGATGCCACTTATTTTCTTAATAAAGAACAAAACGCCAGTCTGATTTGACTGGCTTTTTTGTTTGTACAAGTTTGCTTGGTGAATCATGGCCAATTTTAATACACACTTAACCGCTGGCGTGATTATTAGCAGTGCTGTTGCTGGCTTGGGGTTTTATTTTCAGCTTTATGGTCTGACAACTGCGGTGCTGTGCGTGATGGTTGGCACATTGGGCAGTCTGCTGCCTGATATCGACCTTGACAGCTCCAAGCCTGCCAAACAAGGTTTTTTTACACTATCGCTCATCAGCTCAACGCTGATTACCATCATCTATGCCAATCGCTACCAATCTGGTCAGTTGCTGCTGCATTCATTGCTCATCTGGGCGATTGGGTTTGTGATTATGCGTGGGGCGACCGAGCTGTTTAGTCGCTTAACGGTTCATCGTGGCATGGTGCATTCTGTACCCTATATGGCAGTCTTTGCACTTGGGGTGGTTTATGGTGCATTTTATGGATTAAAATTAACCGCCTTTGTCAGCTGGATATTTGGCATGATGTTGTTTATTGGAGCGATGGTGCATTTGGCACTCGATGAAATCTACAGCGTCAATGTTTATGGACTAAGGCTCAAAAAATCCGCTGGCACGGCGATGAAATTTATCGAAAAAGACAAGCTGATTTGGTATGCTGGCTTGTACAGCTTGATTGCTGTCCTATGCTACAAAGCACCGCCTTATGGCGATTTTGTGCGTGCCATCACCAAAATAGCAAGGGGTATGGTTTAGGCTGGAAGATTGGCAAAAATCAAGCTCTACCCAAACCGAAACGCCACGCCCGTTACAACAAACGCAATCGCCCACAGACAAATCAGTCCCACATGAACCATCATCAGACGCATGGTCTTGGCATCATGCACGCCCTTTTCAAATCGCACCACCACTCGCAAGCGAGCGTGCAAAGCGGTGATGATGGTCAATAGCAGCCAAAACAGCTTGGCATAAATCAGCCCACCAAGCTGCCCCAACGGTGCCAGCCACTGCGACATTGGCACCATTGCATTGAGCATATACGCCCCTGCTATCACCTGCACGGCGAGTGCCAAAAGCCCAAGCGGCTCATAGCTTTTTTCAAATTGCAAAAAAGCCGCCACATCTTGATTACGCACAAAGCGTGGCATTAATCGCACAAACAAATACAGATGCACGCCCACCCAAATGCTGGCAGCAATAATATGCACAATAAGCAATATCCGATACATAATTCACCTCTGATGTCGCCGACCCTTGCGAAAAACGAATTCGTCTTGATAAAACGCGGCATCTGCATTGTCCCAAAAGTGCGGCACGCCCAAAATCGGCAAAGGGCTAAACTGTCGTGGCGTTACACCTGCAACCAAAAATTTATCAAGGCGATCGCACAGCAGCTCATCAAGCATCAACAATTGCATGGCAAGCGGCTTGGCAAAAAAGACTTGTGGTACACGCACAATCAGCGTATGGGCACATAATGATTTGTAGGGATTGAGCATTTGCTCAAGCAAGGCATGGCCAAAAATAAACGCCCTTGCCCCAGTGTACCGCTTGGCAATATCAGGATTGTGCCAATATTGGCGATTCTTTACCAAGCAAGTCTGCCAATCAAACCCCACCAAAGCATCTGCGATTTCGCTGCCGATTTCATCATCACTGACTGCGATGATTGCCCCATTTTCGTCAAATACGGTGATGGTATCACGCACACGATTGCGGCCATTGCCACTATCCACCGCATCAAAATGGGCTATGTGTTTGGCGTTTAACAAGGCTTTTGTTTTGGGAAATTTTGCCCAGACGCAAGCACCGAACCAATCATGCAGATTGTCTCTGGTGGGAATTTTGGCATATTTGTGAATAAAAGCCTCATACGCTGTGCCATGCGGCAAATCATCTTGACTGACAAATGACAGGGGCGTGGCGGTGGCGTGGAGCTTTGGCGTGATATTATTTGCCAAAAAATAACCGTTAAGCCACTCTGCCAAAAAGGTCGGGCAGCCATCAACAAAGGCATGATGAATATCAGCATAAGGACGCAAATGCACAGGCAGGCAAGCGGTGCATGGCAATAAATAAGCAAAATCAACTGATGGCATGGTCTTATCTTGTACAAATATAAGACATTATACCACCAAGCTGATTGACCATTAAGACTTATTGGCAAAATTTAAAGCCTACAATTCACCGAAGTTTAAAATTTAAAATCCACCTGTGCCAAATACTGCCTACCCACTTCCGAACGCACATCAGCACCACTTAGATATTGGCTTTTGCGATTAAGCAAATTTTTGGCAGTCAAACCAAGTGCCAGCTGATACGCACCACCAAATTCATAGCGAGCGTTTAAATCCCAATTGACCACACCGCCCATGCGTTTTTTACTGTATTCTTGTCGCACCACCGAGCCTGCATGATCAAACTGCTTATCAGCTGGCAAGGTGGATTTGGCAAGCCCTATCTGCCCTGCACGGTAACTAAGCTGATTATTTAGGCTTAGACGGTTAAAGCGGCTGTGGATAGATAAAGTCGCTCGCCACGGCTGATTATAATTCACCGCTGGCAAATCAGTATGCTCAACAACACGCCCCTGATATAGCACATAAGGGTCGTCTCTTAAAGTAGAATCATCAAAATCATTAAAATTACGCAGAGTCTTCGTATAACTACCGCCCAAAGACAGCTCATGCTCACCGCCAAACAGCTTAAACGGCTTGGCACTTGCCAGTGTCAAACTATAAATGTCTGACTGGCTTTTACCCAAATTATCATAAGCCCAAACCAGCGGCGTGGTGCTGACACGATACTGGCGTATCTGATCTTGATAATTGCGGCGAGTGTATTGCAATTGCCAATTTGTGTTGTATGCTTTGGCCGTGATACCTGCAACATATTCATCTGTAGATGGTGATTTTAGGGCATTGCGAGCGATTCTAGCACCTGTCAAATTACCAATGGTTTGCCAATTATCATCTAAATTTGTGCGTCTTTGATCCCAAGCAAAATTCTTAATGCCGTCTTGCAACGATAAATTAAACGCATTTCGCCCATAATAGCGGTTTGCCCCCAGTGTCAGTGCCAAGTCTGAATTAGCAAAAGGCTGATAAGTCAAATGAAAACGCGGTGCAATGGTGGCTTTTTTGGTCATATTGTCATCATCGTATCTTAAGCCCAGATTGACAGTAAGCCGCTGACCAAATGTTAATTTATGCTGCGTGAACGCCGACCAGCCAAGCTGTTTGAGATTAATCGCACCTGCCTGATAATAGGTGCGGCGAGTATGGTACTGACCAACGGTTTTGTTGTTACGCTCATAAGTGCTGTCGCAATATTTATCAATGCTGCCGTCCGCACGCTGGCAGTCCGTGCCGTTCGCTCCCTTAATTTCAGGAATAAAATACCAATAATAATCGCTCGTACGCCGCCAATCTGCCTGCTGCTGATTCAGGCTGGCACCTACAGTCATTTGATGGCTAAACCTACCATTTTCATAAGGATTAAAGGCAGCTTTGAGCTGATATTGCCAGCTGTTGCCATTTTGTTCAAGCGGTGTGCCTGTTGTACCCTCATTGACCGCAGTACCCACGCCCCAATCCTTGGCGGCGGATTTTCGCCATGATATGTATTCATCAGAGCTAACTTTGCGTTGCTGTTTTTCTTGCTTGTACACCAAAGCGTGTTTTAGTTGAAAATTCGGCAAATCATGACTAAACGACAAATCCACAATGTAATTTTGCTGATCAACCGTGTGCTTGCTATCAGCAACATTTGGCTGATATCTTAGCGAGCCATTATTGGTGTATGACAGATTCAGCTTGACGCTGTTGTTGGCATTAATCTGATATTCGGCATCAAGCATGGCATTATCAGCGGTACGCTGCTGGTTATACGCTCTGGCATCGGGCAGGTTGGCTTTTAGATAAATATCTGACAGACGGCGTGATAATGATAAAGACAAACCAAGATTATTGGTTGGCTTGCCATAAACAGTGGCACTTAGCCCTTGTTTTTTAAAATCTTTTTGATAGTTGATATTGTTATTTTTGTCAAAATCCTCAAGCTCGCTGGCATTGACATAGTTGTATTTGGTCCAGTCGCTGCTGGTATAATCGTAGCTGATTTTACCGTATATTTTGCCTGTGGCGGTTTTAGGCACACAAGTTTTTGCCTTTACCACACCGCCGACAAAACCACCATATTCTGCTGATACATTGCTATCTAATACGCTAAGCTCGCATAATAACGCTGTATTGATGGTTGCTGTTTGTGCCGAACCTGGTAATTTATCCGCCGCAAAGCTGTTATCACCGCCAACAGGGTTGATTTCATTGGCAATGCTGGCGTTATTTAACAAAATCTGATTATCATACTGCAATGCACCATTAATACTAAAATCAGTGGCAAAAATCTCCCCTTGAGTGCCAGCCGCCTGATCTGCACGGTCAAACTGCACATTGGGGTGTTGTTTGAGCATCTCGGTGATGGTGCGATTGATTGCTGGGGTATTTTGTAGTTTTTCGGCATCATAATAAGTACGCCCAATATCATTTTGGCGTGGCACTGACGAAACATATACCGCTGGCAGGACAACACTTGGCATTATGCCCGTAGTTTGTGGTGCTGCTTTTTCTGCCGCTACCTCTTGAGCATTCGCCCAATTGGGCATCAAGATCATAATTGATGCACTAAGTAAGCTCAAACTGCTTTTCATTTTATTATCCCAAATTAGCATAAATAATAACAAGAAATTTATGGATAATGATTATTATTTATTTTGTAAAATATGTCAATAATTTTGACAAATATTTTTATTTGTTAATTTTTCTTATTTAAATTGCAGTTTGTATGCGTAATTTATCTACGCAAACTGATAATTTTGATTATTTGATTTTATAAAGTCAGCAAAAATGCCACCACTGCTTTGCGTTCTTGACGCGTTAGCCCAAGCGGTACAATCAAAGCATCTTTATGATTTTGGCGTGCCAAAGGCGGTGCGGATTTTGGCAACCGTTCAGGCATGGCTTGATTGTACATCTCAACCACGCCCTCCAGATTGGTAAATCTCCCATGATGAAACCATGGCTTGCTTTGTGCCAAATTACGCAAAGATGGTGTTTTAAATTTGCCAAAATCGGCACTGTTGCCAGTGATGGCATAAGCACCAAAATCAGCAAAAGCACTGCCTGCCAAAGTTTGGTTCAGATTGTGCAGTTTGCCATCGCTCATTGCTTGCCCAAAATGACAATTCATGCAGCGTGCCTTGGTGCGAAACAAATGCAAGCCAAGTAACTGCTGGTCATCAAAAGCGGACACATCGCCCAAAAGCACTGTATCAAAACTGGTCTGTGCAGGTGTTAGGCTTTGTAAATACGCCACCACTGCTTGGCTGAACTGTTCAATGGTTATCGCTTGCACCTGCTGACCAAAAACTTGACGGAATTTTGGCAAATAGCCCACTTCTTGCAACCGCCAATCAATACTGTCAAGCGATATTGCCATTTCATTGGGGTTTGTTAATGGCAATAACACCTGTTCGGATAATGACTTGGCTCTGCCGTCCCAAAAAAATTGCACCTGATTTGTCATAAGCCCCAAATGCACAAGCGACTGGCTATTGCGTTCACCTTTGCGTCCAAGCACACCAACAGACACAGTGCGAGGATCGGCAAATGCGTATTCTGGGCGATGGCAACTGCCACAGGAAATTTGACCATCTAAAGACAACGCCGTCTCAAAAAACAACCGCTCTCCCAATTTTGCCTTTGCCGACAGACTGCTTGACAAGCGATTTGGCACAGGTGCCAACTCTTGCCACACCACACCCTTATCAATTACAGGCTGTGGCCACTTGCCGACTGGTTTGGCATATTGTTCACGCAAACAAGCCATATCATAGCCTTGTTCATGCTGACAAATGGTATAATCCCACGCCCCAAAAGCACAAAGAGTCATGACGGCAAGCCAACCAAGCAGCAGCCAGCCGATCTGCCGTATCACTTTGCTCCACGCATACTGCATACACATAGATTTTAGCTTGCTATCCATTCATGACAAATCTGGATAATCGGTGATAATGTCCGTCCAATTCTACTGTTTGCCAAGTTACTACTTCGGATTATGAATCAACACCGCATTCCTTGTGGTGCAAACCTGATCACCGCCCAATGTTAATGTCAAAAAACCCAAGCTGTAACTTGGGTTTTGGGACTTGCATCAGAACTGGTATTTGATGCTGGCAAAATATGAGCGACCCGCTTCGTTGTAGGTTCTGGCACCGCTGTTGGTGCGTTTGATTTGCTTGTCCAAGACATTATTTACACCAGCTCGCACAGTGATTGCGTCATTCCATTTGTAACCAGCATTTATCCCGAGTATGCCATAACTTGGCACTTCGGTTGGACGCATTTCCTCACGCTCACGCGGTGTGGTTGGCACGGTGCGTGGTTTTTGGCGACCGTATTGTGTATAAGTCAGATTGGCATCTAGATTGTCTGTTACCAGCCAATTCAAACTAGAATTAACGGTGAATTTTGGAATCACTGACAGCGGGCTGCCAGTTTCCTTGTCCTTAGATTGCATCATATAGGTAAAGTTATTCACCCAACGCAGCTTATCTTGTGCCAATGGCAAGGTCAGATTACCCTCAACACCCTCAACAATCGCCTGCTTGCTATTCTCCCACTGCAAAATCTCAGCACCCAATGCTGTTGTGCCCAGCACTTGTGTGCCTGCAACTATCTTGTTGCGATAGTCGTTATTAAAATACGCAATAGAAGCTCTAAGTCCATCTTTGGCATATTCTAGACCAATTTCCTTGTTCCAGCTGGTTTCAGGCTTTAGATTCTCTGAGCCGAGCAAGTAGCAAGATTGGGTGCCTTGTGGCAAAATGCGACAACTTCTGCCTGCACTGTACAGCATATAATTAGGATTTGCTTGGTAGAGGTTTGGGTTTTTGTAGGTGCGAGCGATGCCGCCTTTGATTTTCAGATTATCAGTGATATTATGGGCAATATTAATACCGCCTGTAACCACCGAACCTGCATCGCTGCTGTAGTTGTACCGTACAGTTGGCACAACAAAAGTGCCTTTGGCAACAGCAATATTATCCTCAGCAAATACCGCCCAGCTGGTGCGTTTAATCTGCCCTGTACGGTCTTGGCGAATGCCGTCATAACTGTCCGCCTGACCTCGACGATTGGTAGACAGATTCTGGCTGGTAGACGCACCATCATTTAGATCGGTACGCACCACTTCAGCACCAACTGTCAGCATCTGCTCAAAGCCAAAATTCAGCGGAATATTCAGCTCAGAGGTCAGACGCGTATTCTTAAGCACGCTGTTTGTAAAGCCTTGATTGCGGCTGTCATAAGAGCCTTCGGTGCGACCTGCCAACGCCTCTTTTAGGCGACTGTTGGTGGTGCGATCATAGCTTAGCACCGTTTTGCCATCAGCCCAGCCATATTGAGCCGTGTGCGTGATTGCATAATTTTGGCGATACAGTCGAGCGGTTTCGGCACCGTTTAATGATTTGGTATAAGCTTCACCATCTGCAGTACCACCAGCATTATTAAACTGCGTATCGCCATTATAGATATTGCCCTGACGGCTAAACCCAGTATCAAAACTTAGCTTATGATTGTCATTAATCTGCCAATCCATACGAGCAGAAATGTCTTTATTGCGTACGCCCTCACGCCCTGCACTCAATGGCGGTATTGGGTCATTGTTGGTTCTTTCGGCTGGATTAATATCCATCGCATCAGCATCTGTTTTGTTCTGGCTGGCATACAGACGCATACCAAGTTTGTCCTTAATCAACGGCCCGCTCAACAACAACCCAACTCGCTGTGTCGCCCCCTCTTTGTCATCTTGGGGCTGGTTGGTATAATAATTAACACTGCCAAAAAATTCATCTGTTGTTGGCTTGGTCTTGATATTCACCACTCCGCCCATCGCACCAGAGCCATAACGAGCTGCCGCAGGGCCTCGCAATACCTCAATGGATTCAATCATTTCTGCTGGCACCCAGTTGCTATCGCCACGCGTATTGCGTTCACCCGAGCGACCATAGCGTTCGGCACCGCGTGAGGTTACAGGTCTGCCATCAACCAAGATTAGCGTATTTTCTGGGCCCATGCCACGAATGTCAATTTGGCGTTTGTTGCCACGAGCTGCACCTGCGGCATTGCCTGTCAAGTTCACCCCCGGCATGGTACGCAAAATCTCCGATACATCATTTTGCACAGGGCGTTTTTCCAGATCCGTCTGATTAATCCTTGATACACCCAAAGATTGCTTAACTTGGGCTTCGGCGGTAACGACTTGGGTTGGCAGTACAACCGTTGGCAGGGTGGTTTTGGCTGTTTCTTCTGTAGCATTTGCAAATGCTGCACCGCTCATGCAGGCAAAAATACACAATGCCAAAGATTTTGGCTGAAAGTTTGACATAAATCCTCCAGTAATCATCAATCCATAAAATTGCAACAATGCTGTAACCAGCTGATACGATATTATTATAAAAGCTGATTGTATGTTTGTAAAGTATAATTATTATCAATATGATAATAATTTTTAATATTATTAATAATCATGGTAAGGCACGCATGAGCTGTGTTGCAAAATTAACCAACCAATCAGCAAAAATAAAACCCAAGCTGTAACTTGGGTTTTAGGACTTGCATCAGAACTGGTATTTGATGCTGGCAAAATATGAGCGACCCGCTTCGTTGTAGGTCTGATTGCCGATACGCAATAGCTGCTTATCAAACAAATTCTCAACACCAACTCTGGCACTGATATTGTCATTGAAGCGATAACCTGCATTGATGCCTGCAATGCCGTACGCCTTCACTTCGGTCAAATCCAGCCCCCTATCAACCTGCATATTGCCCTCGGCGAATTGGCGTGGTTTTTGCTTGCCATAATGCGTATAGCTGGCAACAACATCAACCTTATCCGACACTTGATAATTCAAAATAGAATTCCAAGTATAGCGAGGGATAATGGACAGTGGATTGCCCGTTGTTTTGTTTTTAGAATCCATCATATAAGTTAAATTATTTGTCCAGCTTGCCTTATCAAAGCGATAAGTAACGCTGCCCTCCACGCCCTGCACCAGTGCCTTTGGTACATTTTCCCATTGCAAGAGATTGTAGGTATCTTGACCTCTGGTTACGCGACCAAGCACAGTGTTGCCACTGGCGATTTTGTTTTTATAATCGCTTCTAAACCAAGTTAAGCTGGCATTAACTTTGTTATTCTTAAATTGTACACCAAACTCACTATTGATGGCAGTTTCGGGCTTAAGATCTTCGTTCGCCATCAAATAGCAGTTGTTGATGCGTGTAGCCTGACCACTTGCCGCATAATTATAGGCATTGCCCTGATAGGTGTAGTTTACAGGACAGCCATTGCCACGCGTAAACAGCAGATAACCCGGTGCAGTTTGGTACATATTGGGTGCTTTGTAGGCTTTGGCAATGCCACCTTTGATTGTCCAGCCATCGGTCAATCTGTGCGTGATATTTATCGCTGGGCTGAAATTTGACCCTGATTTGTTGTGATTGTCATATCTAAGTGCCAAAACCAAATCGGTATCATTGCCAAGCGTGATATTATCCTCGGCATACACAGAATAAATGCGTGAGTTCATATCGGCACGATTGCTCGGTAATTGCACCAAGCCTGAACTGTCCGCCATCACGGTTGATACAGGATCATTAAAATCATCACCGACATACTCTGCACCCACCGTCAAGACATTAGGCACAGCAGCATAAAATGGCACAACCACCTCGCCTGATAAGCGTTTGGTTTTTAGTCGTGAAGTGAACTTGTCATCGCTGTTAAATGCCCCTTCACCACCGCCAGCCAAGCCTTCGCCTTGACGATAATTGCGTGTATAATCATATTGGGCGGTCAATTTGCTGCTGATATTGTTGGCATATTCACCTTCGTGAGTGATGGCATGGCTTTGGCGGTACATGGTATTGGTTTCTGCACCAACTAGGTTATTGATTCGCTTAGCCCTCTGATCAACCTCCAGCACGCCCGTGCGTCTGTTGGGAGTCATTGGGTTATTATTGGCGGCATCATAGCCGTTCGACTGGGTATCACCTGCATAAATATTACCTTGGCGACCATAAGAGCTGTCCAAAGTCAAGCTGTGGTTTGGGTTGATTTGGTATGCCAACCGCAGTCCAGCATCTTTGTTAATCACGCCCTCGCGACCAGCAGCACGCCTGCCATTAACCACAGGGTTAATATCCACATCATCAGCGTCAGTCTTGTTATAGCCTGCATAGACACGCATGCCCAGTTTATTGTCAATAATCGGTGCACTCAAAGTGGCATTGACTCGCACACTGTCGCCTTCTTTGCTGTTTTCGGGCTGGCTGGTGTATACGCTGACGCTTCCTGTTGGCGTATCAGTTACTTTTTTGGTTCTGATATTCACCACCCCGCCCATCGCACCAGAGCCATAACGAGCTGCCGCAGGGCCTCGCAATACCTCAATGGATTCAATCGCACCGCTTGGAATCCACTGCGAATCTCCACGCGTATCACGCTCGCCACCCCAGCTATAACGCACCGAATTTCTTGAGCTGACAGGCTTGCCATCGATGAGAATTAGCGTATTTTCTGGACCCATGCCACGAATGTCAATTTGGCGATTGTTGCCCCTAGCACCGCCGACACTGTTGCCTGTTAGATTGACGCCCGGCATTTTGCGGACGATTTCGGCAACATCATTTTTGACAGGCGTGCGGTCAAAATCACTGCCTGTAATGGTTGATACGCCCAAAGATTGCTTAACTTGGGCTTCGGCGGTAACGACTTGGGTTGGCAGTACAACCGTTGGTAGGGTGGTTTTGGCTGTTTCTTCTGTAGTATTTGCAAATGCTGTACCGCTCATGCAGGCAAAAATACACAATGCCAAAGATTTTGGCTGAAAGTTTGACATGATTTTCTCCATAGCAAACAAACTCTAAGCGAGTTTTGCTGATAAATACGCATACAAGTTGCCCAATTATAAAGCTCCTGTGTTATTTTGTAAAGTATAATTATTATCAAATGAGAGCCAATTTAGCAATGGATAATCTTGACAAAGCAACCAACCATTCGCTCTGCATTGGTTTGCGGTGATAATAAATTGTGCTACAATAGCCAAAAAACCAATAGGATACACTTGTGAATTTATTTGCCCTAGCCCAAACCCTGGTCCCACAGCAGGCGTTGAGTGAGCTGGCAGGATACCTTGCCGCCAGCGAAAATCGCCACATCAAACGCACCTTAATCAACAGCTTTGCCAAAGCCTATGGCATTACTTTGGACGAGTATGCACGAGAATCACTGGGTGATTATGCCAGTTTTAATGATTTTTTCACTCGGGAGCTAAAAGACAACGCGCGCCCAATTGATGGCACAAGCGGTGGCATCATCTGCCCTGCCGATGGCACAGTATCGCAAATTGGCACAATCCAGCAAAATGCCATCTTGCAAGCCAAAGGGCGTGATTATGAGGTTGGTCAATTGCTCGCTGATTATGATGACGGCAACTATTTCGCCAATGGCAGCTTTGCAACCATCTATCTTGCCCCAAGCAATTATCACCGTGTGCATATGCCATTTGCTGGCAAACTAATCGCCACTCGCTATGTGCCAGGCACGCTGTTTTCGGTCAATAATACCACTGCCAATGCCGTGCCTGACTTGTTTGCTCGCAATGAACGCTTGGTGTGCTTGTTTGATACAGAGTTTGGGCGTGCTGCGGTGGTGCTGGTCGGTGCGATGATTGTTGCAGGTATTGAGACAGTGGCAACAGGCAAAATCAAACGCACGCCATACATTCAGCACCGCACCCATGAGCTGTCGCTATCAAAAGGCGATGAGCTTGGCAGATTTTACTTGGGTTCAACCGCCATCATAGTTCTGCCCAAAGCAGCAAATACCCAATGGCAAGCCGACATTACACATGGCACAAAAGTCATGATGGGGCAACATTTAGGTCTTGTTAGCAGCTAATTATCAAGCCAAATCACCTGCCACCAGTTGCTTAACTGCGTGGCATTTTTACAGCTTGGCTTCAACAAACCGCTCCAGTTGCCCTGTGTCAATCATAATTATCCTTGTCGCCACAGCCAAATCAGCCCAAGCCTTCGCCCTGATAGTGTCCAATAACAACATCTATCTGCACCGCTTGCAACGCATCTAATGCGTCAATCAACGCACGATAAGCAGGTCGCATGGCGATAAACTGACTGGCACTGACAGCAGCGATATCGGCACGGCATTTTTGTTCAAATAATTCAGTAGCAGCACGCATTCTTGGCACGCCTGCATAGCGTGTCGCCCCAACCATACGATGAGCAATTTGTGCCAAAGTCGCACGATCACGATCTGCCCACGCTCGCTCTAATGCCTGTCTGTCGCCATCGGCACCATCAATCATCATCTCAAGTAGCTTTTTGGCAAGCTCTGGCTTGTTTGCCGAACGCTCCAACGCATCCGCCCAATCGACATCAGGCAACTGCTCGGCAGTCTCAATGCTGGCAGATTTGGTGGATACTTGCACCGCCGAAATTTCAGCAAGCATGGCAGGTTGGCTGGATAACATCGTGGGCAGTTCTGTCTCTCCACCGCTGCGATTGAGCCATTTTTGTAGGGTTTGTGCCAACTGCACCTCACCGATGGGCTTACTGATATAATCATCAAGCCCCGAGCTGACCATACGCAGCTTTTCATCTGCCAGCCCATGAGCTGTCAGGGCAACGATTGGTACAGGTTCGCTTAGATGAGCCTGTTCTATCTTGCGAATCTCAATCGTCGCCTCCAGCCCTGACATTCTTGGCATTTGTATATCCATAAACACCATATCAATCGGTGCAATCGCCCCTGTGATACTTTGGGTCATTTTTTCAATGGCATCAAAGCCACTGCTGGCAGTTACCACCTCAATCCCCAGCTCATCAAGCAGGGCATCAAGCACCAGCAAGTTGGGCAAATGATCATCAACCGCCAAAACTCGCCTGCCGACAAATTTCGCTTGGCGTGTGTTTGTCATTAGAATCTGGCTTTGGTTGGACAATAACGCATACAGCTGCCGTCTGTCCATCGGCTCGTGCAGTGCATGGGTCTGGTATCGCTCAAGCAGCTGCTCATTAATACCCACCTGATAGCCATAGCTTGCCAAGCTGCCACGATATCGCTGGCGAATCTGTCGCAAAATCGCCCCAACATCATCTTTGGCGGCATCTTGACCAAAATTATCCACAATCACCCAATCATAATTGGCATCATTTTTATCCAGTTTTTCTAATAAATCCGCCAAACCGATTGCCACCGTCAATTGAGTTTTGCTGGCAAGCAAACTCGCCTTTAATACCTGTAGTGCAGGTGCATGATTGATCCACACCAAAATCTGCTCAGGCATCTGTGCAGGTATCGGCACGCCACTGCCAGACAGGGCAACATCATGCTCAAGCACGCCACTTGGCATCTCAAACCAAAAAGTCGCCCCTGCATTGGCAATATTTTCGCTGCGATTGTCAAAAAAGCCTATCGAACCGCCCATCATGGTTGTCAGCTGTTTACAAATCACCAAACCCAGACCTGTGCCGCCATAGCGGCGTGTTACCGACAAATCACCCTGCCCAAAACTGACAAACAACTGTGCCTTGTCGCTTTCGCTAACCCCTTTGCCACTGTCCTCAATTTCGATACGCAAAAAATTTGCCTTATCCGCCAAACTGACACGCACCACCACGCCACCTGAGTCGGTGAATTTAATCGCATTGCCGACTAGGTTTGTTAAGATTTGCTTCACTCTTAAACTATCGCCAACAACTTGGGTCGGCACATCATCATAAAACAACACCGCAAGACGCAGGCGTTTTTCTAATGCCGCAGGCGAGAGCATATCCACCACATCATAGACGGTGGCATACAGATCAAAATCATGGCTGTCCAAAACCAGCTTACCTGCCTCCATCTTAGAAAAATCCAGCACATCATTGACCAGTGCCAACAGATGAGCACTGGATTTTTTGATGGTTTGCACATACAGATTTTGTTCGCCAGTCAGTTTTGCTTTGCGTGCCAACAGGTTGATAAAACCATCAATACTGTTTAGCGGCGTTCGCAATTCGTGGCTGATATTTGCCAAAAATGCTGATTTTGCTTGGCTGGTCGAGATGGCAGCATCACGAGCGTTGCGAATGGAGATATTTTGCATTTCCATCTCGTCAAACGCCTGCTGCAGATCTCGCTCAGTTTCTTCGGCGTGGTTTTTTAGTTCAGAAAAACTGCTCTCAAGTCGCTCAATGGCACACAAAAAGTCGTCTTTTAGCAAGGCAAATTCCCCATCTGCCTTTAAGGGCGGCACTTTGGAGAGATTATTCGCATTGAGTTTTTGTAGATACAGACGCATCTCATAAATCGGTGCAATCCAGCGTTTGGAGTAGATATTTAGAATCAACAGCAGCAGCAAAATTGTTGTAAGCCCCGTGATGGTCAATGCCAATGCCACACGGTATGAGCTGATGGTCAAGGGCGTGCTGTCCATGTCCACCACCAGCCAGTAGCGTTTATTCTCAAACACAAAAGATTTGCCATACGCCATGCCAACAGGGGTTGGTACGCGTGCAATTTGTCTGCTTTGTAAATCAAACTTGCCCCACGACAAATCCGCCTGTGCACCTGTGCTAAATAGCACCTGACCGATGCCGTCCATCACCGCCACACGCAGCACATGCTGACTGCCAGATTGTTGCAACTGGGCAAACCAGTTATCCGTCTGCACCTTGCCATTGGTCATCACCTCATGCGGCACGATTGGTTGCAGCAGTGCGTCGGTTGCCATCTGTGCCACCTGATTATCAAGTGCCGATTGTCGCTTGATATCCTCAAGCAATGGTCTGACTATCGCCTCATAACGCACCAATGCCGCCTGTGCCATCGTGTCTTGCTCTGACAATATCGCACGGCGTGTCTCTGTCATCACCAGATACGAGCCAACCATCGCCAGAATCACAATTGGCAAAAACACCAACAAAATCAGCTGCCCATAGGCACTTTTTACGCCAAACAATTTATCATCTTGCACGCTTTGTTCGCCCCGCCCAGTTACCCACACTCTCACACTGCCATCTGGTTTTGATGGCAGCTTGGCACACTATAACAAAAAAGCCACCATCATGCCACATTTTTGCCAGCACCCATCTTGGTGGCAAAGTCAGCCAACAGCACATTTTGCTGCCAATCGTCATTTATCAAGCAAACCTATCGCCTGCCTTGTCTTGATAAATTACCCAACCAAAACACCCAAGCAATGAACAGTGTATGAATATCTTGTGCCAATTATGCTATAATCTGCACCATGATTTTTGATTGAGAATATGGCCATGACGACCAATTTTATCCAGCAAATCACCAGCCTATCTGAATGTGTCGGCAATACGCCACTGGTTGAGCTTAAGCACTTGGGCAAAGACAGCGGTGCAACCCTGCTTGCCAAACTTGAGGGCAACAACCCAGCAGGCTCTGTCAAAGACCGCCCTGCGTTTAATATGATTTATCAAGCCGAACAGCGAGGCAAAATTAAGCCAGGCGATACGCTCATCGAGGCAACCAGTGGCAATACTGGAATCGCCCTAGCCATGGTGGCAGCGATGCGAGGCTATAAGATGACACTGCTCATGCCCGCCAACTCTACCCAAGAACGCAAAGATGCCATGACCGCTTATGGTGCGACCTTAATTGAGGTTGCAGAAGGCATGGAAGCAGCACGAGACATGGCTCTACAAATGCAAGCGGACGGCTTGGGCGTGGTGCTTGATCAGTTCAATAACCCCGATAATAAAAACGCCCACTACCTAACCACAGGCCCTGAATTGTGGCAACAAACCGCTGGCAAAATCACCCATTTTGTCAGTTCAATGGGGACAACAGGCACCATCATGGGTGTCAGCCAATACCTAAAAGAGCAAAATCCTGCCGTGCAAATCATCGGTCTACAACCTGATGAACATTCGTCAATTGCAGGGATTCGCCGCTGGCCAAGTGAATACCTGCCAAAAATTTTTGATGCCAGTTTGGTTGATGCCATCATTGATGTCAATCAGGCAGATGCCGAATACTATATGCGAAAATTGGCACGAGAAGAAGGGATTTTTTGCGGAGTCTCATCAGGCGGTGCCGCTTGGGCAGCCCATCAAATCGCCCAACAAAACCCTGACGCTGTTATTACCTTTATTGTCTGTGATCGTGGCGATCGCTATCTATCCACAGGTCTATTTGGCATCAAAGATTAGCCCAATTACTCAAAAATTAACCCATTTCATAAACCAAATTAGCCAAATTTATCCAAACCACCAAGCAAGGAGATGTCATGTTAAGCAACACGCCGATATTGGTATTTGATATTGAGACCATACCCGATGTTGCCACAGGCAAAAGACTCTACCCTGACATTGCCACGCTAAATGACGCCGATGCCCTAACCGCCCTGACTGCCCTACGCCAAGCCGAAGCAGGCACGGACTTTATGCGTCTGCCTCTGCACAAAATTGCCTGTTTGTCGTTTTTGTGGTTTGATGGTCAAAATTTTCACCTAAAATCACTCTCGCTTGAGAACTTGAGCGAAAAAGAAATCTTAAGCACTTTTTTGCGTGCGTTTGACAAAAAACCCACCTTGGTCAGCTGGAATGGCTCGGGCTTTGATATTCCTGTCATTATGTATCGTGCCATGCACCACAAAATCGCTGCTGCCTCGCTGTTTAACTCCGCCCAAAAACCAGATTATCTGTATCGCTACGGCGATATGCACATTGATCTGATGGACAAAATGTCGCTGTATAACGGCTATCAACGCCAAAGGCTCGATACCGTTGCCAGCTTGTGTGGATTTGCTGGCAAGGGCGATATTGACGGCTCGCAAGTTGTGCCAATGGTGCAGGCAGGCGAGTGGGAAAAACTGTGCAATTATTGCGAAGCTGATGTTATCAATACTTGGCTGATTTATTTGCGTTGGTTGATTTTGACAGGCAAGGCAAGTCTTGATGACTGTGAAGCATTAATGACAGATACTTATCAGTTTATCTCAACATTATACACTCATGATGGCGGCGTTCGGCATCAGCAATTCTTGGACGACAGGCAATAAAATCACAACCATGTTATAATAATCAATTAATTTTTGACCCATCTGACGACAGGCAAACTATGACCCATTCACTGATTGCAAGCCCTAGCAAAAAGGGCAGGCCAACCGCCCGTATGCGAAAACGCTTGGCAGAGGCAGCACCGATTGATTTTCATATCACCAATTTGGCACATGATGGCCGCGGTATCGCCATCTATGAAGCAGACAACCCGCAGCACAATCCCGACAAGGCAGGCAAAAAAGTCTTTATCAGCTTTGCTCTGCCAAACGAAACCGTCTGTGCCAAAGTAACCAGCAGCAAAAAAACCTTTGAGGAAGCTGATACGCTTAGCATCACCAATCCCCACCCAGAACGCCAAGAGCCGCCCTGTCCCCATTTTACCCGCTGTGGCGGCTGTAGTCTACAGCACTGGGATCCTGACGGTCAGATTCGCTTTAAGCAATCGGTACTGGCGGAGCTGCTGCTACATCAAGCAGACACCGCACCAGAGCATTGGCTGCCGCCCTTGGTGGGGGATAGACTGGGGTATCGCACCAAGGCTCGCCTAGGGGTGCGTTATGTCGCCAAAAAACAATCGGCATTGGTCGGCTTTCGTGAGCGTGCCAGTAACTTTTTGGCAGATTTGCAAGAATGTCATATTCTCGATTCGCGACTGGGTCATGAGATAACAAATCTCAAAACACTCATCACCACCTTGCAAGCCAAAGATGCCATCGCACAGCTAGAGGTTGCAATGGGTGAGACCCTAGACCATGTGCCTGACAGCACCAAATCAGTCGCTGTCATCGTCCGCCACATGGCACCGCTGTCTGATGATGATTTGGCAAAATTAAGTGAGTTTTTTGCCCAAAGACAATGGCAGTTGTTTTTGCAACCAAAAGGCTCGGATAGTGTGCATCGCATTGACACAGACCATGCTCGTGCCAGCTCATTGACCACGCCTCCAACAGGCGGACTGTTTTATCATTTGCCAGAGTTTGGGCTGACTTATGAATTCTCTCCTCTGGATTTTACCCAAGTAAATTTATCGGTAAACCGCAAAATGATTGCTTTGGCTTGTGATTTGCTGGATTTGCAAGCAGGTGAGCGAGTGCTGGACTTGTTCTGCGGCTTGGGCAATTTTAGCCTTGCACTGGCAAAAAAAGTTGGCGAAACAGGCTTTGTGGTTGGTGTTGAAGGCAGCAACGAGATGACCGAGCGTGCTGCCATGAATGCCGCTGCCAATGGCATCAGTCATGCCAAGTTTTATGCCCAAGATTTGACCCAAGATTTTAGCCATCAGCCGTGGGCAACTGGCGAAAATCAATTTGACGCACTGCTGATTGACCCACCACGATCGGGTGCATGGGAGGTCATGAGTTATTTACCAAAATTTAACGCCAAACGCATTGTCTATGTTTCGTGCAATCCTGCCACACTTGCACGAGACACTAAGGCACTCATTGATGCTGGCTATCGGCTGACGCACGCAGGTGTGATGGATATGTTCAGCCACACAGGTCATGTTGAGAGCATCGCCCGATTTGAAAAAATCACAGACTAGCCCATGCCAACCTTAAAAAACCTCATTGTTATCCCAATGAGGTTTTTAAATTACGCATTATTAATCATAATTGCTATGAGTATAGATTAGCAATACTAATCAATTTGCCCAAATTTGCGTTTGATATTTTTGGCTTGACGCTTATCAAAAAATACTTCCTCTATCACCGCAGGGCGTGCCTTGGCGGGTTGATTCATGCTGTGCTGTGGTTTTTTGCCACGCTGCCTCGTGGTGCCTGCTGCTTGATTGTCAGCATAACCAAGAGGTTTGGGTTGATAATGGGCGTTTTTTGGCTTGGCGGGGTATTTTTTGGCACCATGCCAATCACGCTGCTTATGCTCGCGATTGTCAGCATGATGGCTGCCTTTATCACGCTTTGTTTGATGATTGCGATGTTTTGATTGCTCGCTGGCAATGCCCCATGCGTCATCGTGGCGATTGTGATGCTGTACACGGCGATGTGCTCGCTCATCACGCTTGCCAACCGATGACTCATCATAGCTATGCTCATGGCGTGCTGCCCGACTGCGTTTTGGGCGAGATTTGTCCTTGTGGCGAGTACGGCGTTGTCTGGATTCTGGTCCAAAATTACGACTTGGCTCCAGCCCCTCTACCGTCGCAACCGTCATTGACCGCTTCAGATATTCATTGATGCGTTGCAGCTGACGATTGTCATCTTGACTGCACAGATTCATCGCCACGCCCGTACGCCCTGCTCGTCCACAGCGTCCGATGCGATGCACATAATCCTCAACTTGTCGTGGCAAATCATAATTAATCACATGACTGATTGCCGAAATATCAATACCTCGTGCCGCCACATCGGTCGCAACAAGCAAATCACATTTGCCCGATCTCATCTCACCAACAATGCGATTGCGTTTTGGCTGTGGCAAATCACCATGCAGATAGCGTGCCTTTAGCCCCGCCTCAACAAGCTCTGATGCCAAGCGTTCTGTTGCTGACTTGGTTGCCGCAAAAATCACCGCCTGCTTGATTTGTGGGTTGTTTAATAGCTCAAGCAAAATTTTGTTTTTGTGGTGAAAATCATCACAAAAATACACACTCTCATCAATGTGAGCTGACTCAACCTTGATGGCGATTTTTTCAGGGTTTTTGGTAAAACTTTCGGCAATTTTGCCCACCGCACCGTCCCAAGTTGCTGACGACATGATGGTTTGTCTATTGCTTGGTGTATTATTAAGAATTTCTTGAATATCATCAGCAAATCCCATATCAAGCATACGATCCGCTTCATCAAGCACCAGCATATCAAGTCCAGACAAATCCACCCGACCCTCACGCATATGGTCAAGCAGCCTGCCCGGTGTGGCAATGATAATCTGCACCCCCTTACGCAAGGCACGCAGCTGCCCACCATACGGTGCTCCGCCCACCAATGGCACGCTGTACAGATGGTGCATACCATTGCCATAGCGGCGGACGCTGTCTTGCACCTGTAGGGCAAGCTCACGAGTCGGTGTCAAAATCAGTGCATAAACCTGCTTATTTAGCTTGGGTAGGCGACTTAGCTTGTCCAAAATCGGCAGTACAAATGCCGCCGTCTTGCCAGAACCTGTCTGTGCAGACAAGAGCAAATCTCGCCCTGCTCGTGCATGGGGAATCGCCTGTGCCTGAATGGGTGTAGGGGTGGTATAGCCGCTTTTTGTCAATGCCTTTAACAGAGGCTTGTTCAGACCCAAATCAGCAAATTGCAGCACAAAATCTTCACACGCACCGTCATCGATGGCTGTGATTGTTGTCATATTTGTCATAAATCTACCCTGATACACCACCATTGATGAGTATTTTATAATTAATAAAATCTTAATAAAAACATTTTGCTGTGGTGGCATGGTTGTCGCTTGCTTGCAGCCTTGGGCAACAAGCCAAAATCATCGCGACAGTGTCAAAGCAACAACTGGCATGACCAAGATACCAGTGCCGATGCTCGTTGAAAAGATTATGCTGGCATTATCAATTGCATGATAATAAAAAGAAATCTGCCGCCCATGGCAAGATACCAAACCATGAACGCTCGGTGGCGATGTCATCAGATAGCGAATATAAATTTAAGCAGAAAATTATAACACAAACAGATGATAAAATCTTGATTTTTCTTTATTATTTATAAAAATTGGTGGCATTTGCGATTTTTTGTCGTACTGGGCAATAATTTTGCGGATAAATCTTGCTTTTGCCTTTAAAAATCACCGATAAAGTGCCATAATAAGCAACAACATAACAATACAGCTTGCCATATCGGCATAAAGCGACCGATTTTGGCAATTGCTTTGGTATGCTGGCACACCGTAGCCGACTGCCAAATGGCTACAAATTGTGCATCAACAAACAAAATACAAGGATTTGCCGTGGTACAAATTCGTGAAAGCCTGCCATTATTGGGAGGCAATAGCAGCAGCATGGACAGTGCGACCTTAGCAGCCAGCCTTGTTGCCAAACAACTGCACCCTGATTTTCAGGCACAACTTGCCAATCCCAAGCTGGTCAGCACCCTTGACCATTCCAACAGCCCAGTCGCCCCATGCAATATCAGCGTCTCAGACATTGATGTTGAGGCATGGATCGCCAATGTTGCTGCACGCATCGGCAAAGAGGATTTGCCCATTTTGCGTAAGGCGTGCCAGTTTGTCCAAATTCAGGTCAATAAGCCACACATCACTCGCTCTGGGGCGTACATCACAGGCATTGGCATGGCGGATATTTTGGCGTATTTGTTCCAAGACGAAAACGCCCTCGCCGCTGCCATGCTATATCGCACCGCACGCCGTGAGCTTGTCAGCATAGAAACCCTTAGCAAAAATTTTGGCGATGACATTGCTCATTTGGTGGCTGACACACTGGCGATGGGTAAATTATCCGAAAGTATTGAGAATAATCAACGACTTGAGGATTATTTTAATAGCAATCAACGCGATCAATTATCAAATATCTACAGCATGCTCATCAGCACCACCAATGATGTGCGTGCCGTGCTAATCAAACTTGCCGAGCGTACCTTTGCCATGCGTGAGCTGTCATTTGCACCGCCCGATCGTCAGCAACGGGTCGCTCGTGAGGTGATGACCATTTATGCACCGCTGGCACATCGGCTGTCTATCGCCCAGCTAAAATGGGAGCTGGAGGATTTGGCATTTCGCTACCTTGCCCCTGATGAATACAAAAAAATCGCTTCACTGCTTGCCGAAAAACGCAGCGAGCGAGAGGCTTATATTGAACTGGTCAAAGACAACCTAAACCAAGCTCTCATACAGGCAGGTATCCAAGGCGAGGTCTCTGGACGAGTCAAGCACATCTACTCCATCTGGCGTAAGATGAAACAAAAAAATCTGTCCTTTGATCAGCTGTATGATATCCGTGCGTTGCGTGTTTTGGTCAATAGCAATGCCGAATGCTACTACACGCTTGGCATTGTCCATGGTCTGTGGCGACACATTCCAGAGCAGTTTGATGACTATATCACCAACCCCAAGCCCAATGGCTACAAGTCATTGCACACCGCTGTCATCGCCGAGGGACGAACGCTGGAAGTACAGATACGCACCTTTGATATGCACTTTGAGGCAGAGCTTGGCAAATGCTCTCATGTTAATTATAAAGAAGGGCTAAAAGCCAAAAAAGACGACTATCTGACCCAAAAAATCAGCTCCTTGCGTCAATTGCTTGGCAATGACAAACCAGACGGCGATGAAGACAGCGACATTGAGATTGATGATGCCGAACGCATCTATGTCTTTAGCCGTGATGGTGATATTACCGAACTGCCCAAAGGAGCAACGGTGCTGGATTTTGCCTATTATGTGCATACCGAAGTTGGCAACCGTGCTCAAGGGGCTCGTGTCAATGGTCGCTATGTGCCACTGACGCACCAGCCAAAAACAGGCGATCAGATTGAAATCATCACCAAATCCAGCCGTGAGCCGAATCGAGATTGGCTCATGGCATCACTTGGCTACATTCATACCAACCGTGCCAAATCCAAACTGCGGCAATGGTTTAATAAACAAGACCGTGATAAAAATATCGACACAGGCAAGGCGTTGTTGTCAAGAGAGCTTGATCGCTTATCAATTCTGCCAAGCCAGATTGATCTGAACGACTGCCTAAGCGAGCTGAACATCAAGTCCGAAGACGACCTGTATGTGGCACTGGTGATGGGTGATGTTGGCGTGAGCCAAATCAGCAACTTACTTGCCCAAAAACTCAATCTATCCGAGCCAGCCATTGACGAAGCCGCCATTGAAATCAAAACACCTGCTCGCAGCAACCGCTACAAAATTGAGCTTGAAGGACTTGATAATGTTGAGTTGCACCTTGCCAAATGCTGCAATCCTGTTCATGGCGAGATGATTGCTGGCTTTATTACATTAACAAACGGCATCAGCATTCATAATCAAGGCTGTACTGAATATCTGCGATTGGTAGAACGGCAACCAGACCGCTCAGTGGTGGCTCGCTGGCAAGAAAGTTTTGGCCGTTATCAGCCTGTGGTGATTCATGTCGAAGCCCAAAACACAAGCGGATTATTAAGAGACTTGGTGCATGTCATTGACCGCGAGAAGGTGAATATCCATCGTGCCGAAACCATCAATAATGATGGCACAATCAGCCAAATGCGGTTTTATGTCGAGGTGGCAGGCATCGCCCATTTATCACGCCTGCTAAATAAAATAGAGCAACAACCAGCCGTGCTGTATGCACGCCGTGTAACAAATTAGGTGCATCATGCCAGAGCTGCCAGAAGTCGAAACCACCAAAACCAGCCTTATGCCACTAATCGGCAAAACCGTCAAGCAACTACAGCTGCGGCACACCAAGCTACGCTACCCGATTGCTGCTGATTTGGACGGTTTGGTGGGCTATACGCTTATCGATATCAAACGGCGTGCCAAATATCTGTTGCTTGATTTTTATCACCAAACTGACAATCTGCACAAGACGCTTTTGATTCATTTGGGAATGTCAGGCAGCTTACAACAATACATTGACGAGCCACCAAGAAAGCACGATCATCTGCTGATATGTTTTGGCAATGCTGACGATGATCAGCACGACATCTGGTTGCATTATCACGATCCCAGACGCTTTGGCATGATACTTTGGCTACAAAATGACAGTCATCTTGACACGCCTGACACCCATGAGCGTTTTTTGGCACATCTGGGCCCAGAGCCTCTTGATGCCGCTTTTGATGGTGATTATTTGACTCGCCATATCCATAATAACCCAACCGCCAAAACTGTCAATAAAGCCATCAAAGCTCTGATTATGGATCAGAGCGTTGTTGTCGGCGTGGGTAATATTTATGCTGCCGAGAGTTTGTTTTTGTCAAATATTCACCCGCTGACCCCTGCTTGCCAGCTCAGTCCTGAGCAATTGGCACGGCTGGTTGGCAACATCAAGCAAGTGCTTAGCAAAGCCATCGAACAAGGTGGCTCAAGCCTGAAAGATTTTCGCACTGGCACGGGAAAAACTGGCTATTTTCAGCAGACCTTATCAGTATATGGGCGAGCAGGTCAGCCATGCTTTGTCTGTGGCACTGTTCTTGAAAATGTCAAAATCGCCTCTCGTGCCAGTGTGTACTGTCCGCATTGTCAGCCGTATTGCTGCTCAACAATCACCGCACGCAATTTATCAAAATAAGCATCATCGATTACATTGCCTTGCTCATCAAGCATATCTGCTGACAATTCTTGGGCAATCATCTTTGCCACCGACACCATGCTATCAAAGCCGCATACAGCCTGTGGGTGCGGCAATGGCAAAAACAGCGTCAGCCCAATGAAATGATCCTCATGTAGGGTATTTAGGTCAAATGCTCGCACACCCTCATAGCCCATGCCCATCATGCTAAACCACAAATCGCCCGTGCCGTCCTCATTTTCGTAGCGATGAAATAGGTTCATCACGCCAAATTTGATGCCATAAGTCTTGGCAATGTCCAAGATGGTCTTGCCTGGCAATCCTGCAAAAGAATGCCGTGGCATGATGGCGATACTGACTGTCTCGGTGGCGTGCAGCAAAGGGTCATTGTTTTGGTCAAACTGACGGCGTTCGTCCAAATGCTTATCTAGCACTGGCGAATTTTGCTCAAAGTTAATCTGCTCAACCGCTGTAGGCTCGCCGTCATCGTCATCTTGTTGTAATGGCAACTCTTCACTGTATGGCAGCGGCTCATCTGCCACCTTGGCAGCTTTGGCATCATCAGTAGTCTGCACAATGACAGGAGCAGCACTCATTGCCGCCGCCATGCTAGACAACGCATCAACCTCTTCACTTTCTGCCGCTGGCAATGATGACAACTCCCTATCTTCTCGTGCGACAATTGGCAAGCCATGCTTGGTTTTTTGTTCCAGCTCTGGCACTGCCACCTGAGTACGGCGTAAACTACGCACCACCATCAGCACACCGATGATTATCACAACCAAGGCCAAAACCAGCCAAAAACCACTCCACTGCATAAGCCACCTCAAGTTTTTATTTTATAATAAACAAAGCAATCATCAGCCAAAATTGAGCAACTGCCCAAATGGCTCTTTTTATAACCATAGTTTATCAGACTTAATATTATTCGTCATCTATTGTCTGGCATATTGGTCAAAATTGTTACAATTTTATGAACAGTCTTATAAATATAGCCTTGCAATTCTCATCGCCTGCTGACAATGCAAAAACCAACACACCAAATCCGACTTATAAAAAATCGCCCCAATGGAGCGATTTGATGACACAATGCGTCTGATAGCCGTGCAATGGCTTATTTTTTGCCACGATTTGCAAATGCACCAAAACGCTTGTTGAAACTTGCCACACGACCTTCGTTGGCAGTTTTGCGTTGCTCACCTGTGTAGAATGGGTGAGAAGCACTAGAAATATCCAATGGGAAATATGGGTACTCTTGACCTTCATATTCACGAGTGGTCTTGGTGCTTGCTGTTGAGCGAGTCAAAAAATACACATCAGCGTTGGTATCGTGGAACAATACTTCGCGGTATTCTGGGTGAATGTCTTTACGCATAATAAACTCTTATCCAAAAAACCTAAGCACTAATAAGCACCATATCTGTCGGTCGCCAAACCAAATCACATACGGTGGAACATAGCCACGCCATCACCAACCAACTTTGGTACGCCGCACCATGCCTGTCTGTGTTATTAGCCAACTTAAGTGGGAAAATAAAACAATATTTTAGCAAAAAACCAAACGGTTTTCAAGTACTCTAAGATGGTTAATCCACCTTATTATACTGACCATCTACCCAGCCACGCAATTTTTGCCCTGCCTTAAAAGTTACCACACGGCGTGCTTGCACAGGGGCGTTTTCTCCAGTTTTGGGATTGCGGCCCGGTCTGGCTTTTTTATCTTTTAGCTCAAAATTACCAAATCCTGATAATTTAACCTCATTGCCCTCAATCAGATTTTGGCTGATTTCATCAAAAAATCCATCAACCAGCTTTCTGGCTTGCTGGCGGGTCAGCCTAAGTCTAATCGTTAATTGATTGACCATATCCGCCTTGGTCAGTGCACTCATGATTTATCCTTATTTATCAAAAGCTACCAAAAAACCTTATCGCCTTTAATGTATTATTTTAACCTTAATTAAATATTCAATGCAATACAATTTTGAAAAATAATACACGATTCTCATTATTCACTTGGCTGCCGTAGACAACATGCCTACAGCAGCACGGAATCAATCACGCAATTGGGCATGGTGCTTGTCGGCAAGCATTGCTATCACCTTATCGGTGGCTGCCTTGACTTGTTCATCTGCCAAAGTTGCCTCATTGTCCTGAAAAACCATCGCAAATGCCAATGACTTTTTGCCCGCTGGCAATCTATCGCCTGTGTAGACATCAAACAGCCACAATTCTTGCAAATATCTGCCAGCCTGCACACGAATGTCCTGCTTGAGCATCTGCCACGGTGTATCTGTATCCACCAATACCGCCAAATCACGGCGAACCGATGGGAATTTGCTCGGTGTTGCTATGCTTGTCTTGTTGCCAAACTGTGCAAGCAATGGCTCAATCTGCAACTGTGCAACCCAAATAGTCGGCAAATCAAGTACCTTGGCGATGCTTGGGTGTAGCTGACCCAGCCAGCCTACCGCCACGCCATCAATCAGCAACTGGGCGGATTGACCGGGGTGCAAAAAGCTCAACTTCGCTCGCTCATAGCTGACGCTTGCTTTGTTCAAGGCTGCTGGCAGCAGACTTTCGACATCTCGTTTTAAATCATAAAAATCCATCGCACGGTTGGCATGGTGCTGCTCATGAGCGACATCACCTGTGGCAACAAGAGCAATGCTTGGCGTTTGTTGTAGATTTTTGACATCAGCACCAACAAAGCTAAGCCCTGTTTCAAACAACCGCACACGAGATTGCTGACGGTTCAGATTATAGCCAACAATCGGCAGTAGGCTTGACAGCAAGGTGCGACGCATTACCGCCAAATCGCTGGAGATGGGATTGGCAATCGGCAATACCGCCCCTAGATTTTCGTCATCGAACAATGCCTCAACCTTCGCATCAGCAAAACTAAAGCTCACCGCCTCATAATAACCTGCATTTACCAAAGATAATTTGAGTGATTGCACAGCATCGGCAGCGATATCATCGTTCATGGATACGGCAAACTTTGGCAAGCTCGCGGGGATATTGGCATAGCCATAAATGCGAGCAATTTCCTCAATGATATCTTCGGCAATATTAATATCAAAACGATGGCTTGGTGCTTGGCACTGCAACACATCGCCCACCTGTTCGGTTGCAATTTCAAGTCTATTTAAGCCATCGACCATCTGCACAGGGTCAATATCAACGCCAAGTAGCTGGGTAACTTTAGCAATCGGTACGCTGATTTTTGGTCGCACAGGCAGATGCTCTAAAGATTCTGTGAGACTGACGGCACTTGGCTTGCCACCTGCCACCGATACAATCAAGCTACTGGCACGCTCAAGAGCCAATCTGGGCAACCAAAAATCAACGCCACGCTCAAAGCGTTGCGAAGCATCGGTATGCAAGCCAAAACGACGGGCTCGCGAAGCGATGGCAAGCTGGGCAAAATGTGCACTCTCTAGCACAATATTGGTCGTCTCATCGCTGACAGCTGATCGCAGCCCTCCCATAATCCCTGCCAAAGCAAGCACGCCAATATCATCAGCGATAACCAGCTCATCACCTGTCAAAGTAATGGTCTGTTCGTTTAATAGCTCAAGTGTCTCGCCAGCGACTGCATGGCGTACCACAATGTCGCCAACTATTTTGTCAGCATCAAAAGCGTGTAATGGCTGACCCAATTCCAACAAGACAAAATTGGTAACATCAACCAAAAAATTATGCACTCGCACGCCAGAGGCAGTCAGAGCATCAACGATAAACTGCGGTGTCTCAACGCTGCGATCAATGCCATCGATACGCTGAGCCAAATAACGAGGACAGGCTGTACTGTCAGCAACACGCACAGTCGGCACGGTGGTATCACCAGCACAGACAGCCTCGACCGATGGACGATTCAGCGGCAGCTGGTTGAGTGCTGCAACTTCTCGTGCCAGCCCTAATACGCTTAGGCAGTCGCCACGGTTTGGTGTGATGGCAATCTCAAAAATCTTGGCATCTAGGTTCAATAGCTGTCTGATATCCATGCCAATGGGTGCATCACAATCCAGCTCCATCAGCCCATCAATCTTATCTGGCAAACCAAGCTCTGAAGCACCACACAGCATGCCTTGCGATTCAACGCCACGCAGCTTGCCTTTTTTTATCTTAAAGCCCTTGCCATCATCGCTTGGTAACACCGCACCAATCGTTGCCACTGCAACTTTTAGACCAACACGCACATTTGGTGCACCACAGACGATTTGCAACAGCTCATCGCCGATATTTACTCGTGTTACTCGCAAACGGTCAGCATCTGGGTGCTGTGTACACTCAATCACCTCACCAACTACAACGCCACTAAACGGCGGTGCAATTGTCTGCATGCCGTCCAGCTCAAGCCCTGCCATTGTTAATTGTTCGCCAAGTGCGGCACTGTCAAGTTGTGGATTGACCCATTGTCTTAGCCATTGTTCACTGATTTTCATCACAATCTCTATATTATCTTAATATTTAGCCCAAAAACAACCACTGTTTCGCCATCAATTTGGCAAATTTATCAGCCAAACTGTCTTAAAAAACGCAAATCATTTTGGAAAAATAATCGCAAATCATCAATGCCATAATACAACATGGCAAATCGCTCAATCCCAAGCCCAAAGGCAAACCCCGTGTACTCATCAGGATTAATGCCACAATTTTTTAGCACTTGTGGGTGTACCATGCCACAGCCTAGCACCTCAAGCCATTTACCACTGTCGGACAAAATATCCACTTCAGCCGATGGCTCAGTAAATGGAAAAAACGAAGGGCGAAAACGCACGGTCATTTTCTTGCCAAAAAAAGCGTCCAAAAATTCATGAATCAAGCCCTTTAGCTCAGCAAAATTGCTTGATTTGCTCACCATTAATCCCTCCATCTGATGAAACATCGGCGAATGGGTCTGGTCAGAATCACAGCGATACACACGACCAGGGCAGATAATGCGAATCGGTGGCGTGCTCTGCTCCATCGTGCGAATCTGCACGCCTGAAGTGTGCGTACGCAACAAATAATGTGCATCAAAATAAAAAGTATCATGCATGGCACGCGCAGGGTGATGCTCTGGGATATTTAGTGCCTCAAAGTTATAATAATCACTCTCAACCTCAGGGCCTGTCGCCACCACAAAGCCCGCCTGCACAAAAAACTGCTTCATGCGTTCGGCAGTCTGCGTGATTGGGTGCAATCCACCCTTGTCAACCCCCCGAGCAGGCAAACTGATATCGATGGTCTCGCTGGCAAGTTTGGCATTGAGTGCCACCAAAGCCAAACTGCTTGCTTTTTGCTCAAATGCCTGCATGATATTACCACGCAGCTCATGCAAATAGCCACCGTATTGCTTTTTGGCATCGGCATCAAGCAGCCCCATCTGCTTAGATAGTGCCGTCAAGGCAGATTTTTTACCCGTTAAATTTACTCGCAACTCTTGCAGTTGCTGCTCATTTTGAGCTTGCTCAATCAGCTGAACCGCCTGCTGTTCAAATGCCACAAATTGCTGCTTATCAAGCTCGGTTAAAGCCTTGTCCAAATTTGGTATCATACTCATAAAAACTTTCATCAATTTTATCAAGTCAAAACCGTTTATTGTAAATAATTCACCCAAAAATGTAAACAACCGATTGGCAAATACCAGCAGGCTATAACAATTCACACCCGAGATGCTCACTTAAATAAATCCAGTCAAGCTATTTGACAAGCCTATCATCAGCTTGCCAAAAAATCACCATCAATCTACCAACAAAGCCTAAAAAACCAGACCATAAACCGAACTTGTAACAAATTGCAAAAAAAATGTTGCCACTTTGTATTTTTTCAATTATATTAAGAGTGTAATTTTGATTTGGCATCAAAATTACTAGATTGGGCATTATATATAGTTGTGATTTGTGCCCAATCTGATGGATTATATATTCGCCAACAGCTAAGAAATTAAGGACATATCATGAAAAAATCACCCGCACTGACCGCCATCATAAAAGCCATTAGTGTCGCCACCCCCCCATTTTACTTTTATCCTTACCGATAAATGCCACAGCTGAGCCAAAAATCTCTGGTCGGTTTTATTTGACTACTCTGCAAGAAAAGACAGACAAAAAAGAGACCAACCTAAGCACAGGTGTGATAACACAGAGTAAAGACAACCGAACCACGCTTAATTCAGCTGGCTCACGCGTTCGCTTAACTGGATCAGAAAAACTAACTGATGATGTTGATTTAGAATATCGCTTAGAATATTCTGTATATTTAGACAATGATGGTAATGGCAATAATTTTGCCTCACGCAACACCTACTTGGGGCTTAAGCATAAAAAATACGGCACAATGTTGGCTGGTCGGCTATACACACCTGATGACGACATTGACTATGTCAATTGGGGCTACCTATATGCCGCAGGCACAAGCTCACCTTTTGGCTATCATGGGCAACGCACCAACAACACCATTCAGTACACCACGCCAAAATTTAATGACGGCAAAACCCAAATCAAGCTACACTACGCCATGGATGAGGTGGTTAAAGACGACACAGACAGCAGTAATGGTGGCAAATTTACCGTCTTTGGTGCTGATGGCAAACCAAACGAAAAAAGACGCGACATGATTGTTGGTCATATGCTGCATGAATCTGAAAAGTTTGACACAGGCATTGCCTATACCAGTGCAGGTGATTTTAAGGCATTGCGTGCCATGGTGTCCGTCAAGCCAACCAAAGAGTTGACTGTCGGTCTCATCGCCCAGCAAACCGACTATAACAGCGGCAATAAAGAGCTTGGGGCATTGGTATCAGGCTATTATAAGCTCAATCCAACAACCGATGTCTATGCCCAAGCAGGTACAGCTCGCAACTATAAAGGCTATAAAGATGGCGAAAAAACCACCGCCAGCACAGGGGTCATCAAATGGCTAAAACGAGACGGAGCTCGTGTGCGAGCTTTTGGATCACTGTCATATAGTGACGAAACCAGCTTTAAATACGATGGCGATGATTTGGTGCGTGTCCAATCAGACGCTCTTGGCTTAGAAGCTGGCTTACGCTATGACTTCTAGGTTTTACTAAATCCGTAGCCACATAAATAAAACCGCAATGATGGCACATTGCGGTTTTTTAAGTGCCAAACACCACCATGTATATTATCCGCCTAAATTTACCATCAGTCTTTAAAAAATGCTGATGTGTATCGCCACAGCTGTTTGCGTTTTTCAAGTTTATATTTTAGCCAATGCTTTTTTGATATTTTCATCAATCAGCCAAGCCAACAGGCGACTTATTTGCCAAAAAATACAACAAAAACACCAGTAAAGCCACACCAGCTGAAAGATAAAACGCATCATTTAGCCTACCTGCGTCAAGTAAATAGCCTGTGATAAGATAAATGGGAATGAGCAGCAATGAATCAAACAGCGAGGTCAATGACTCAGCGGTGTTGCGAATACCATCCTCGACCTGCTCATGAAATAAAGAAAAAATAAAAATACTGCTTAGTACATGAAAAAACACATGCAAAAACATCACCGCCGTCAATATCAGCACATTGCCTGTAACAAGCGGAATGCACAATAAAATCAAGCCATTTGCCAGCATGGCAATGTATTTGTACCTTAAGGCGATGTTTTGTCTTTTTACCACATAAGAAGCTGCCATCACTGCCACTTGCAGGCTGACAAAGCCCAAGACCAACCCAAAAGCAAAGCCATCAAACAGCTTTTGCCACACAAGCATCGGCGTAACCGCCCCAACACTTATCCACACGCACGCCCAAAATATAGGGCGTGTTGCTTGGTTTTTTATCAGTATGGGTAGGTTTTTTGGGCTTAATTTTTGTTCATCTGGTTGTGCAAAATGGTCGGTATTGTGTTGATTTTTATCATTATTTTTTAGCCCAATCACCAAAGGTATGATACTGACACACGCCAAGACAAAACAAACACTGGCAAAAATCCATGGATAATCAATCACCTGCCGAAACAGCACAAAACCAACAAGTCCTCCTATAATTAACGCTACGCTTTTATAAAAACTTAACGATGATAAGGCTGTCTCGGTACTCATATCTCCTTTTAGTCTGATGGCAGCTGCATTGAGCGAACCTGATAAAAAAGCAATGCCCACAGCAGCAAGTATGGTGGCGATGATAAAATTACCATAAAAATCCATAATATAAAAAATAGCCGCTGCTGAGCGTAGCAGCGTGCCAATCAGCAAAGCCTTAAACACACCAAATTTATCACTGATAAACCCAGTCGGTACTTCTGCTACCATCACCACGACATTTAATAAAGTCGCCAAAAAAGCAATCTGCTGAAAACCCAGCCCCTTTTGTAGATAAAATAAAGTGTCAATGATAGAAAAAGCACCAAGTGCCACAGAAGACAAGCACACAAAAAGAATAAATCTATAATTCATGACAGTCCTTTGGTTTTGTTGATAAAGTCGGCGAAATAAGTAAAATGGATAGAATTCAAAACCAGCTCATCTTATAGTTAAATGCCGCAGCCTAGCAGCAAGTACGCAACTAAGATTTATTATAGCCTAAATTTTATCCATTCGGCAATTTGACCCTAGCTACTGTTTTTAGCGTATGCTGATAGATTTTGCGGTCTTTTAAGATATTTTAGACAAAACAAAACCCACCAAAATGGTGGGTTTGCTCTTAAATATACAATTTAAGATTATGCCAAAGCAGCTTTTGCCTTTTCTGCAATTGCAGTGAAAGCGGCAGCATCGTGCATCGCGATATCAGCCAAGATACGGCGGTCGATTTCAATATTTGCCTTTTTTAGGCCATTGATTAGACGGCTGTAGCTTAGACCATTTAGGCGAGCACCAGCATTGATACGAGCAATCCACAGACGGCGGAAAGAACGCTTTTTGTTGCGGCGATCACGATAAGCATATTGACCTGCTTTCATGACAGCTTGTACTGCTACACGATACACACGAGAGCGTGCACCATAGTAGCCTTTTGCACGAGCTAGAACTTTTTTATGACGGCGATTTGCTTGTACACCACGTTTTACACGAGCCATTGTTTTCTCCTAAAATATCCGAAAAATTGATTAGATGTATGGGCACATACGACGGATTGATGCCACATCAGATGCGTGAACCATAACACAACCACGCAATTGACGGATACGCTTTGGAGATTTCTTGGTCAAGATATGACGCTTGAATGCTTGCTTACGCTTGAAGCCGTTTGCGGTTTTTTTGAAACGCTTGGCCGCACCACGCTTGGTTTTTAGTTTCATAATAGCCTCTTAAGATAAGTTGATTGCTCAACGATAAACCTTTTTGCCTAGTCCCAAGAGTATACTTGGACACTGACGGAAGGTGGGAGACTTATTGTAGCAAATCAATCAAGCAAAAACAAGCCTAATTGCAACATTCCTTTCATCTTATCTTTACTTGCTCGCCTGCAAGCGGTACAATAGCATAATAAAAGCAATTTTTGAATTATTATCAACTATCAAGGACACGAGGTGCATTATGGGTTCATTATCTATCACGCATTGGCTGATTTTTTTGGCAATTGTTGTGATTGTTTTTGGCACAAGTAAGCTAAAAAGTGCTGGCAAGGATTTGGGCTCTGCGGTCAAAGGCTTTAAAGATGCCGTCAAAGATGATGACAAGCCACAACTGCCCGCTGGCGAAAAAACCATCACCGCCGAGCAGGTTGAGATTAAAATTGAAAAACCAGACCAGCATAACTAAACTGACACAACATGGCAAATCTTGGTTTTTTTGAGCTGTTGCTGTTCGGTGTGATTGCACTGATTGTACTTGGCCCTGAAAAGTTGCCCGTTGCTGCACGGACACTGGGGCGATGGTATCGCACTTTTCGCCAAGCCAGTGCACGCCTGCAACACGAAATCTCAAGCGAGCTGCAACTGCTTGAAACACAAGAAATGCTCAAAAAAGAGCTGGCACAAATCCGCCAATCTGAGGCCGACATGAAGGCACAGATGGACAAACTTCAGCAGTCAATCAACCAAAGCAACCGCCAAGCAACCAGTGCATGGCGAGAGATTGCCGACATGGCAGACGCACAATCGGCGACACTGCCGATGACCAATCGCTGGTTTTTGCTCGGTGAATACGACCGCAAACACCGCTTGCCACCTGCTCCATTTTTACCCAACCATACTGCCGACCCATTGCTAAACAAGGCTGTGGCACAGGAGCATCAATCATGAGCCACGACCCAAATACCGATGACACCCCCTTAATGTCGCATTTTGCTGAGTTGCGTACTCGCTTTATTCGTATCTTGATTGCCGTCTTGGTGGTTTTTTTGGCTCTGGTGGGGTTTAGTCGTCAGCTGTATGATTTTATCTCAAATCCACTGGTGGCACTGCTACCAAACGAAGCCAGCCTGATTGCAACCGATGTGGCATCGAGCTTTTTGGCACCCATTCGCCTAAGTTTTTTTGTTGCCTTATTTATCACCGTACCATTTATTTTGGCACAGATTTGGGGCTTTGTTTCCCCAGCCCTATATCGCCACGAAAAACGCACCGCCATACCACTTTTGCTGTCATCTATTGTGCTGTTTTATACAGGAGTGGCATTTGCGTATTTTGTTGTGCTTGTCCCTGCACTGAAATTTTTTGTTATGTTCGCTCCTGACAATGTGCTGCCAATGACTGATATTGACAGTTATCTGAACTTCGTGGTGAAATTGTTTTTGGTATTTGGGGTGATGTTTGAAATTCCTGTGCTGACGCTGGTGCTGGTGCTGGTGCGACTGGTCAGTGTACAGAGCCTTGCCAGCAAGCGGCGTTATATTATCGTTGCTTGCTTTGGTATCGCCGCCATCGTAACACCACCTGATGGGGCAAGTATGCTGATGCTGGCAATTCCCATGTGCCTATTATTTGAGCTGGGGTTGGTGCTTGCCAGATTGCTGGTGAAAGACACCCCTCAACAACTTCCCGATAACGACAAATCGGCTTAACCAAATCGACAGGAGAAACCATGAGTAACCCCGATCAACAAGCAACGCTTGATGCCGCCCAAGCACTGTATCGTGAATGGCTGGCCGCCAAATCAGCACTACAAAATACCCGTGAGCAACTTGAGCACGCCTTAGCCGTGATGGAAAAATTGCAACAAACCTACTACAGCCCTGCCTTTAATGAATTGTACGATGCCGATGAACGAGGCGAACTAAACACGACCACACAGGGCGAATACAGCGTCATGAGCCAAGATACCATCTATAATGAGTTTATCGAAAAAGACCAAGAGCTATGGCGGTTGTTAAAATTGTGCGTGCAGCATTTGGAGAACTAACCCCAGCTAAGTATGCTGACAAATCTGCCCAGCAGTGTACATATATGCTGCTGGGTGATTTTTTGCCTAAGATAGCACATCAACAATCACAGGCTTGCCCTGATGGGTCAGCACAGTTACATCAACTTGGTAGAGCGTGCGAATATTCTCGGCGGTCAGAACCTCTGCTGGCGTGCCGACATTCATCACCTGCCCTGATTTCATCATCACCACTGTATCAGCAAATTGGGCAGCTTGATTGATATCATGCAGAACGATGACAATGGTCTTGCCCTGCGTTGCCAATGCTTTGAGCTGTCGCATGAGCCTGCCTGCATGGTACATGTCTAGATTATTCAGTGGCTCATCAAGCAGCAAATAGGGTGTGTCTTGACAAACAACCATCGCAATCAGCACACGCTGCCGCTGTCCGCCAGATAAATCTGACAAAAATCTATCAGCAAACTGTGTCAGCTCAAACTGTGCCATAACTTCTTGCACTTTTTGATAATCTTGCTCACTGGGATTGCCCTGATGATAAGGATAGCGACCAAACATTAACAATTCTGCCACTCGCAATCTGCCCTGTATGTGATTTTCTTGGGTGAGTATGGCAAGCGTTTGAGCCAGTAAGCGATTGTCAGTATCTGCCACCGAACGCCCAAAAAAACGAACGCTGCCCGTCTGCAACGGTATGATGCGTGCCATCAAACCAAACAAGGTGGATTTGCCAGCACCATTTGGTCCAATCAGTGCAATCACCTGCCCTGTTTGCAAAGTCAAATTAATATCTTGCAAAATGGTCAGCGTATCATTCACTTGATAAGATATATCCGCAATCTCTATCATGCCACTCTCTTTTTATATTGATGAAACACAATCCACAAAAACACCACACCGCCAACAAACTCAATCACCACCTCAAGCACGCCTGCCATATTCAACAGCTGCTCAAACACCAACTGCCCCGCCACAAGGCACAGCATTGCCAATAATGACACCATCACCAAACGCTTGGCATGATGCATGGAGGGTGATAAGCGGTTGGTCAAGGCACACACCAACAGTCCAAAAAAGGTAACAGGGCCAACCATTGCTGTCGAAACACAAACAAGCAACGCAATGGTTGATAGCAGCACCAAACCCAAGCGATGGTAATTGATGCCCAGATTAATCGCTGGCAGTCGTCCAAGGAGCAAAATATCCAACTGATGTCTCATACGATACATCAGCACCGCACACAGCATACACAGCAGCATACCTATGACTAAGGCTTGGGTATTGATGGTGTTAAACCCAGCATAACTGACCGACTGAATGGTAACAAATTCCTCAGGGTCAATCATGCGAGCCACCAAATAAGACAGGCTACGAAACAATAGCCCAAATACCACACCGACCAGCACCAGCCGTGTCAAATCCTGTGTCTGTTGCCCAAAAAGTACGCGAAACATCACAAGCGACAGCGACAGCATAATGACAACCTCAAGGGTGAATTTGCCCATGCTGGGTATGGCAGCCAGCCCCACCGAACCCAAAAAAAACACCATCAAACTTTTGATAAGCACATACAAACTATCAAATCCAAGCAATGCAGGGGTCAAAATGGGATTGTGCGTCAAGGTCTGAAACAGCAGTGTCGATGTACCAATCGCAAACCCTACCGTCATCAATGCCAAGAGCTTCTTGCCACGCAATGATAAAACAAAATCCCAATTGCCTGAGACATTAATTGTCAAAAATAACACACACGCAACAGCAAGCAACACAGCAAATATCGTGGACGGATACTGCTTTAGGTTATACAAAAACTTCAGCGATTGCATAAATATACACTCTACAAGCGACTAGGCTACTTTGTGTCAAAAGACTAAGATGGTCAAATTGGGCAGTATCTAACGCATTGGCAAACTGGCACGCCATCAGCCATGGCGACTGGTTATTTTTGCTTATACAACAACCACAAAAATATCACCGCTCCCAGCACGCCAAATATCACCGTAACAGGAATCTCAAACGGATAACGAATCAGGCGACCAATGATATCAGATAACAGCACCGCCGAGGAGCCAAGCAAAGCCACTGCAGGCAGCGACAGCCTCAATCTGTCGCCCACCATACGGCTGACAATATTTGGCACAACAAGCCCCACAAAAGGAATCATGCCCACCGTCGCCACCACCACCGAGCTGGTCAATGCCACCATCACCACCGCAAGCCTTAGCACCATCTCACGATTAATGCCCAGATTGGTGGCAATATGATCGCCAAGCCCAATAATGGTTAGCTTATCGGCAAGCACATAAGTCAGCACCGATACAGCACCGACAAGCCATAATAACTCATAACGACCTGCCAAAATGCTAGAAAAATCACCGAACCGCCATACACCAAGCAGCTGCACCATCTCTGTTTGATACGCAATAAAAGTACTGATTGAGTCAATAATGCCACCAAACACAATGCCCACCAATGGCACCATCAGATAATCAGTCGCTGGCAGACGGCGAATCAGACGCATAAATATCGCCATGCCAACCATTGCACAGACAGTGGCAATGCCAATTTTTATGGCAACGGTTGTCGCTGGCAAAAACAGTGCGGTCAGCAACATACCCAGTGCGGCACTTTGGGTTGCTCCCACCATTGACGGCTCAACGAAACGGTTTTTTAGCACCACCTGCATCATCATGCCACTGATTGCCATGCCTGCCCCTGTCAAGATGATGGCGAGCGTTCTGGGAATGCGACTTTGGATCAGGACTTGGGCATCATCTGTCAGCGGTTCGCCAAAGCCAAACAATCCCTGCCAGCTAAAATCCGCCACACCGACAGACAAACTGACAAGCACCAATACCACCATGATAACCAGACTTGCGATATTGGTAATGATGGCTTTTTGCCAAGAATGCTGAGAAGTGGTGTTAGAGCGACTGGCAAACATACTGGACATATTTTTGTACCAATTGTTAAAATTATTAACAAAATTTATTAATCATACAGCATGAATGCCAAGCACTTTGGTGAATAACACATCACCTGCCCATCTGATGAGCAAAAGCATTTGGCGGCATTTTATCATGCCGAGCCAATCAAGCATGACATTTGGCAGCCGCAGCCACCAAATTCACACATCAAGACAATAAACAGGACGATATGTCCAAGCAAGGATTATTTCTTGGTATTAAAAGCATCACGCACAATCTGTGCATCGGTTAGCCATTGATAATAGCCACCAAATGCCAAATAGCTATCAGCACTTAGATAGACGATTTGTTTGTTTTTCCATGCTTTGGTATTTTGCATCAGTGGGTTGTTTAGCACCTCTTCGGCAGACTGCCCTTCCTCACCAATTGCTGCCCCACGATCAAGCACGAACAACCAGTCTGGATCAACTTTTTGTAGGTATTCAAAGCTGATTGGCTGACCGTGTCTGGCTTCTTCAATGTTGCTATCAGCCATCGGGATACCAAATGTGGTATGCAAAAAGCCATAGCGAGAATTCTCACCATACGCCGATAGTTTATTGCCATTAACCAAGATTGCCAGCCCATTGCCCTTGCCTGCAACCGCTGCTTTGGTTTCTTCGATTGCCTTGTCAATTTCGCTGATGGCGGTAGCAGCTTCGTTTTGTTTGTTAAACAACTTGCCAAAATCTGTCAGCTGCTGCTTGGTGGCTTCATAGACATTTTTGGTGTCGATGGTCAGATTGACCACTGGGGCAACTTTGGCAATCTCTTCGCCCTTTTCTGCCATACGAGAGCCGACAAATACCGCTTTTGGTTGCAATGCGTTCAATGCCTCAAGATTTGGCTCAAACAAAGTACCGATATCGGTAGATTCTGGCGTGTTTGGTGCTTTTAGATTATTGCCACGCAAATTCGCTGGCAAGCCCTCAACTGGCACGCCCAATGCTGCCAAGTTTTGCATTGCTGTCATATCATACACTGCCAGTGGGTGCGGATTGGCAGGCAGAGCCATCTCACCTGTTGCCGTTTTGATGGTAACTTCACCCGCCTGAGGTGCTACAGTGTCAGTGGTAGCAGTTTCGGTGGTTGTGGCGGTTTCGGCAGCTGGCGTCTCGGTGCTGGCGGTATCTTTGTTCTTGTCTGTACAAGCTGCCACGCTCAAAGCTGCCATCAATGCCACGCTCAATGGATAAAGTTTTTTGGTAATCATAAATTGCCTCTCGGTTGAATTGGTATCATTTGTGCCTAAATTGGGTCAGTTGCCCAAATTGTGATATTGTACCGTATTTATCTTATCAATTCAAACCAAATAAGAATTTATTTTATTTGTAAATGATTGGTAATCAGAAAAGTCATCAACCATCGGCATTTTGTTGATGAATAGGCAGCTGTTTTTGAAGTGCAGCAGGTTGTCTGCATATTGGCATTATTCCACCAGCCAAATAACACGCAATAAAAAAGCGGAGACAAGCTCCGCCATCAGCCCAAATGGGTGTTCTTGATAAAATCAGTTGATGGTTGCACGGTATTTGACCACGGCAGTTGCACCGATGCCAAGCTCTTCAACCGTCCAACGCAAGGCTTGATATTGATCAAACGGCACATTGCTTACAACGCCATTGACGCTGGCACGAACTGGCATAAATACAAAACGGCCGCCATCAACGCTTGCCTGCACGCCCACAGATGGCGATACATAACCTGTAAAACTTATCCCCTGTGGCAAGCTAAGTGCAACCTGCATATTACGCACACGGTCTTTGCCATTGTTGGTAAGCAAAAGTTGATATTCAACCAAATCGCCTGCTTTGATATTGCTATTGGCCGTTACAGGTTCAAGGGTTTCTTGACCATTAACCGAGCGTACCACGAACGCATTCATCACTGTATCAACATTGTTGCTGGTAACAACGGTCGGTCTGGTCGCTGGCACATTGGCAGCAGCTACTTTGCCAGTTGTGGCAACAGGGGTAGTGGTCGGTGTGGTGGTTGGTTGAGTTGTTACACATGCCGTCATTGCAAATGTTGCAGCCACAACTGCTGCCAGTGCAGAAATTTTCATAGCGGTTTCCTTATGGTTTGCGTATATTAATAAAGCATAACACAGCTTGGCAAAAGAGTGTATATGCTGACTGTTGAATTATGGTAACTGTATCGGCGATTTTTTGCAAATGCCACTTTGTAACCGCCAAAAGTTTTGGGCAGTGATTATAAAACCTCACCAAGCAGTCGCCCAGCATTTGTCAATTTGGCAACCAAACCAAATCACAAGCCAGCAAAGCATACCAAGCCTGCCAATTTAGCAGCCAAGCCACAAACATCACAAAAAAGCGTGCGACAATTGATTATTCAGCCAAGTTGCTTTATTATGGGCAGTTAATCATAAAAGCAACCTCGGTTGAGTCATCAGCTCAGCGATTTACGCCCACTTGACCACTCGGAGAAAAATATGCAACCAGCCCCCACTCAGACCCAGCTTACGCCCGTGCATTGGTTTCGTAATTCTGCCCCCTATATCAACACTCACCGTGGCAAAACTTTTGTAGTGATGTTTGGCGGTGAGGCGGTTGCACAGGATAATTTTAACAGCTTGATTCATGATTTTGCACTATTGCACAGCTTGGGAATTAAGTTGGTGCTGGTGCATGGTGCTCGCCCACAGGTTGAACAGAGCCTAAAAAATCGCGGTCTTGACTCAACCCTGCACGCCGATGTCCGCATCACGCCACACGAGGCAATGCCTGCCATACTAGAAGCTGTTGGAGCAATCCGCCTACAAATCGAAGCCCAACTGTCAATGGGGCTTGCCAATTCGCCAATGTATGGCTCACGCATTGATGCGATTTCGGGCAATTTTGTCAGTGCCAAGCCCTTTGGGGTGCGTGATGGCATTGACTATCAAATGACTGGTGAGGTGCGGTCAATTGATGTTGATGCCATTCGTCATAATCTTGATAATAATCATATCGTCATCTTGGGGCCGACAGGATTTTCGATCACAGGAGAGATTTTTAACCTGCTTGCCGAAGATGTTGCCCTGACGACTGCCACCGCACTGGGAGCGGATAAGCTGATTTTCTTGGGCGAACAGGACGGTATCATGGGTCGTGATGGACGACTGCTGCACGAGATGATTCCCAACGAAGTTGATAGACTGCTGCGAGATCGCCAAGACCAGAGCGAAATCAGCCATTTTTTACGCTGTGCTGCCAGTGCCTGCCGACAAGGCGTGCATCGTACGCATATCATTTCTTATACCAAAGACGGGGCATTAATCGAAGAGTTGTTCACGCGTGATGGTTCAGGCACGCTGGTGAGCCACGACCCTTATGAAGAGATTCGCCGTGCCACCATTCACGATGTTATTGGCTTGCTTGAGCTGCTAAAACCGCTTGAGGAACAAGGCATCTTAATCCGCCGCAGCCAAGAACGCCTAGAGCAAGAAATCGAATTTTATAGCGTCATCGAAAGAGACGGCACAATCTTGGGCTGTGCTGCCCTGTATCCACTGGATACGCAATCAGCCGAAGTGGCAAGCCTTGCCATTCACCCAGATTATCGCAAAGGCAGCCGTGGTGCAGATTTATTGGCGTTCTTAGAGCAACAGGCACGCAGCCACAGCTTGCACCACTTATACGCACTGACCACGCACACGGCTCATTGGTTTGTTGAGCAGGGCTTTGTAGAAGTGGCGGTTGATGATTTGCCAGCACCTCGCCGAGCAAATTATGACCACACACGCAACTCAAAAGTGCTAAAAAAACACCTCTAATCCCATCACCCTACGAGTGCCAAACTGGCAATCCACCCAAGCGATACTTGACTTGTGTATCAGCTTGGGCGGTGGCGTGATAATCTGCCAGCATTGCCAAAGATGACAAATCAACGCCCCGTAGCGGATAAATCCCCTGTCCTTTGACAAACCTGCCAAAATCCACAACACAAAGCACGATGATGCTGGCAATATCAAATACAAAGCTTGATTTTGTTTTTAATTTGCCAGTTTAATGGCGTGGTGTTGATTGTACTCATCACTAAGCTGTATGTTTTGGGCTTGATTGTGCATTATTTTTGGTAAATTTGGTAAAAATAAAAACGCCCAAACAGCAGTTGGGCGTTTTTGACTGGCAAAATTACTTGATGAAATTGATAAATCCTTGCAAAATCACCAAGTTCATAATATCAACAAAGAACGCACCCACCATCGGCACAATCAAAAATGCCTTGTACGATGGCATATAGCGGTCAGTGATTGCTTGCATATTGGCGATTGCTGTTGGTGTTGCACCCAGCCCAAAGCCACAATGACCCGCTGCCAAAATTGCCGCATCATAATTTTTGCCCATCACGCGGAAAGTAATAAAATACGCATAAGCAATCATCAGCAAGGTCTGAACAGCAAGAATAATCACGATCGGCCCTGCCAAATCAGCCAGCTCCCACAGTTTCAGCGACATCAATGCCATCGCCAAAAACAGCGACAACGCCGCATTGCCAAATACATCAATGGCACGATCAAACATATCAAAATTAAACACCGCGGTCAGAACATTACGAATCACCACACCACCAAACAGTGCCCAGACAAAGGTTGGCAGCTCAAACCAAGTGTCCTTGGCAACCCCAGTCATAAAGTCGGCAAATACCAAACACGCTGCAAATAATGCCAGCGTCTCAATCGCCGAAGTTGCAGTAATCAGACGCACATTGTCCGAACGCTCAAACATCGCTTCTTGCGTTGCAACTTCTGTGGTTTGGGTGGTTTGTGGAGTATTTTTGGCTTCTGCGAAAGCTTGCATCAATTTCGTAACTGTACCAATTGGATCCGAAACTGAATCGCGTGCAGTAATCAGAGGCACATTGTCCGAACGCTCAAACATCGCTTCTTGCGTTGCAACTTCTGTGGCTTGGGCGGTTTGCGGAGTATTTTTGGCTGCGGTTGGCGTAATGCCCATCTTGTTAATCAAACGCTTGGCAACTGGGCCGCCAATCAGACCACCTGCCACCAAACCGTAGGTTGCACAAGCAATTCCTAGCGTGGTTGCACCGACAAGATTATACTTATCTTCAAATGTGCCACCCCAAGCACCTGCCGTGCCATGTCCACCAGTTAAACTGATAGAGCCTGCAACCAAGCCCATCAACGGATCAAGCCCCAGTGCTGATGCCATGCCGACACCAACTAGGTTCTGCAAGAACATAAATGCCGTTACCACAAGCAAGAAAACCACCAGCGACACGCCACCTGCTTTTAGGCGAGCAAAATCTGCCGATAAGCCAATTGAGGCAAAAAACATCAGCATACAGGCAGTTTGTAATTCTTTTTGGATGGTAAAACTATAGCCAAAGAACGCATTGAGTGCAAAGACAACCGCCGCCGCAATCAAACCGCCAGCGACAGGCTCAGGAATATTAAAATCTTCCAAAAATTTAACTCGCTTCACCAAAAAGCGTCCAAGTAGCAACACAAGCGTTGCCAAAATCAGCGTATAGTAACCGTTTAATGTAAATTCCATAAATACACCTAAATAACCAAATCGTGCTACGCAGTGTGTGCGTGCATGAAAAATACTGTAATATTTACTCCTAGCGTTTAATTATAAGATAAATTTATGATATGATGAGAAAGTTTTAGTAAATATATAGCAGTAATTGTTACAAATTATTTCATAAATAATCAAAAGTTTGCTTATTTGATAAAATCATGCCGTTTTTTGACATCATGATCAAAATCATCATCGCCAATTAAGCTGTTTTATGAGCCGATATGACCAAACAAAAGCTAAATTGCAATCAGCACGGCATCACATTTTTGGTTGGGCTTCGGAAGACTGTCGCACAAAAATCATCAATAAAACGCTGGAGATGAGTGCCAAAAAAGCGGCAAAAAAATAGGTAATCATCACGCCATAGCCACCAATCAAGTAGCCACCAAGAAAACTGCCGACAATGCCTGCCATCGCCACCAAGGTCTTTCTGCTTGTTCCGATCACTCGCCATTGTGAAGCCGCAGAATATTTTTGAAAACAATCTTGCCAAAATGGAATCGAAAAAGCGTGAATAAAATTTAGAACAAATACAGAAACCAAAAAATACCAATAATTTGTCGAAAATGCCACAATCAAAAACAACAAAGCGTACAATGTGCGAAGGCGTGGTGCCATATAAACAGGCAGTGCTTGGCTTTTTGACAATCTTGCCATGAATAATGAGCCAAAAATCGCCGCCAGCATCATCATAAAAAAATAAAGAGAAACATAAACATCATCAACATTATAAATATTTTTTAAAATATATATAAAACTGCCATTGTAAATAAATAGGCTGATTGCAGATACACCATGCGCTGTGCTTAGATAAAAGATATTCTTTGCAAACAAAATCTGATAAACCGCCTTTTTGATTGCATTATCCCTTGGTTTGGCGTCATTGATGGAAATGCGGTGTATAAAAATACAAGATAAAATAAATAAACCACCGCTCATCAAAAATACCATTTTATATTCAAACAGGCTAAGCAGGGTGCCGCCAAAAAAGAAGCCCAATGCCGAACCCATGCCTGAAAATATTTTTGTTTTTGCGATGATGTTTTGCCTATTGGTATTTTCTGCTGTCTTTGCGATAAAGGAAATCAAGCTCTCTATATAGCCACTTGAACAAGTATCCAAAAATGTCGCTACAAAACTGATAAGATAAAGCCAATAAATGATATTTAAGCCACTAAAAAAGTATGATAAGCACAGCAACAAAGATAAGCAAACATTTATTGCAACAATATGATTTTTATCGCTTTTAAATAGGTTAAAATTATTGACAAAAAAACAAGAAAGCAAACTTCCGATGGCAGAAACGGTTACTTGAAATGCTGTTGATATGGCACTGTTTGTCAGATGATAAACATATAATGGCAGCACAATCAAATACATAGAAGATGCCAAACTTGAAAGCAGCATTCCGCCGCAAAGGTATCTGATATAATTCTTCAATTTCTTATCCATAAATATTAAAAAATTATAAAATTAGCAAAAAGTGTTCTTGCTTGGTGCTTAATGGCTTATTGGTCAAAATTACCAACCAAGCACACTTGTTCAAATCACCCTCACCCACATCTTATCATAATCAGTTTACAACAGCCAGCTTAAATTTATGCCATTTCATCTTTGATGGCAACGCCAAAGCCATTGAGCCTGTCATCATCTTTGACTGACTTTGTGTTATTTTAGCTGCCTGTTTGGTTTACTGTGGCTGGTGTTGTTTAAGTTTGTTTGCTTAATGATATTTTAATTACAATTTAGATTTTTATGATTTTTTGGCAAAAACAAAAAAAATCCCAAGCTGCAACTTGGGATTTTGTAATGACAGCACAAAACTTAACGCAAAAACGCTCGAGCATTGCGGAACAGACGCATCCACGCACCATCGCCTGTCCATGATTCTGGCTTCCACGAATGATTCACCGCACGCAAGGTACGCTCTGGGTGTGGCATCATCAAGGTTACACGCCCATCGTTGCTACAGATGCCCGTGATGCCCTGTGGTGAGCCGTTGGGATTTAATGGATAATGCTCGGTTGGGTTTGCCTGACTGTCCACATAACGCAGAGCAATCTGACCATGCTTAGCAAGCTGCTCGATGGACTTATTGTCCAAATCAGCATAACCCTCGCCATGAGCAACGGCAATCGGCAGAATGCTGTCTTGCATACCTTTTAAGAGTACAGATTTGGTGCGTTCAACTCGCACATTGACCGTGCGTGCCTCAAAGCGTGCTGACTTGTTGGCACGAAAGCGTGGGAAATGCTCTGCCCCTACCATCAAATCTTTTAGCTGGCTCATCATCTGGCAGCCATTACACACGCCCAAGGCAAAAGTTTCTTGGCGATGGAAAAATTGTGCAAACTGCATTCGCAACTCATCATGGAACAGCACTGAGTTCGCCCAGCCAGAGCCTGCACCCAAGACATCACCGTAACTAAAGCCACCGCACGCCACCAAACCCTCAAAATCTCGCAACTTAATGCGTCCGCTCATCAAATCGCTCATATGCACATCAATCGCCTCAAAGCCTGCATGCACAAAGCCTGCCGCCATTTCCAGATGACCATTAACCCCTTGCTCACGCAAGATGGCAACTTTTGGCTGGCTGGTGCGACTATTGACATAAGGTGCCTCAACTGCCAAATCCAAATCATAATTGGCATCAGCAATCAGACCATGATGATTGACATCGCTAATTAGGGCAAATTCTTGATCGGCACAAGCAGGATTATCACGCAAGCTGGCAATGGCATGGCTGACTTTCGTCCATTCTTGTTGCAAACTGCTGCGATCAAACGACCAAGATTGGCTTGGTGTGCGAATGTTCAGTATATCAATCGCACCGCCGCCTGCTGGGGTTTGTTTGGCTTGACCAATAAGGTTTAATAGCCCATCAACACCATGCTGTGTCGCAAGTGTGGCAAATGCTTGGGCATCTTCGGGCAATACCTGCACCACCGTACCCAGCTCTTCGGCAAACAACTGACCAAGCACATTATCATCATCTAAGGTCAAATCCACCGCCATGCGACTGGCAAACTGCATCTCGGCAACTGTCGCCACAAGTCCACCATCACCAATGTCATGATACGCTTTAATCAGCCCTGCCTGTGCTGCCGCTTGGACAAACCCAAAAAACTTCACCAACAACTCTGGGCTATCCAAATCTGGACAATCATCGCCCAACTGGCTTAAAGTCTGAGCAAGGATTGACCCACCCAAGCGGTATTTGCCCGCTGATAAATCCAAGCGATACAACGCCGAGTCTTGATTGACAAGTGCAGGTGTTAGCGTAGCGGCGACATCTTGTACTGGAGCAAAGGCGGTGATAATCAGACTCATCGGCGAGCTGACCGATTTATCCCCTGTTTCGTCTTGCCAAACTGCCTTCATCGACAAGCTGTCCTTGCCTACAGGAATGGTGATGCCCAGTGCAGGACATAGCTCTTCGCCGACAGCGTGTACCGCATCAAACAAGGCAATATCCTCCACCTGATCGCCACAGGCTGCCATCCAGTTGGCGGATAGAGTAATATCGCTGATTTTGGCAATGCGTGCTGAGGCGATATTTGTTACTGCCTCCCCAACCGCCAAGCGTGCCGATGCCGCTGGGCTGATTAATGCCACAGGCGAACGCTCGCCCATTGCCATTGCCTCACCTGTGGTGGCGTTGATGGCGGTGCTGGTAACGGCACAGTCCGCCACTGGCACTTGATAGCGGCCAACATATTGATCTTGAGTTACCATGCCAGTGATGGAACGATCGCCAATGCTGATTAAGAAAGATTTGCTGGCAACAGTTGGGTGTCTTAGTACTTGTTTGATACTGCTGGCAACATCAACCATGCTGGTGTCCAAAGGTTGTAGCTGCTTGCTTTGACGCACGGCACTGCGTTTCATCTTTGGCGTACCACCAAGCAGCACCTGCATTGGCATATCTACAGGTTGCTCAGGCAACAAACTGTCATCAACTACCAGCTGACGCACTGCGGTTGCAACGCCCAAGATGGCGTATGGACAACGCTCTCTTTGGCAGATTTCGTCAAATAACTTTTCGTTTTCAGGGCGAATTGCCAGCACATAGCGTTCCTGTGCTTCGTTTGACCAGATTGCCATCGGCGACATACCAGCCTCAAGCGATGGGACTTTGCGTAGGTTCAAATGTGCCCCCAACTCATGGTCGTCCACAAGCTCTGGCATGGCATTAGAAAGACCGCCTGCACCGACATCATGGATTGAGATGATTGGGTTGTTGTCCACGCCATCTTTTGCCATTGCCCAGCAGGTATCAATCACCTCTTGGCAACGGCGTTCCATTTCGGCATTGTCTCGCTGCACCGAGGCAAAATCCAGCCCCTCGTCCAGCTCACCACTATCAACCGAACTTGCCGCTCCACCGCCCAAGCCAATCTGCATCGCAGGACCGCCAAGTACGATGAGCAAATCACCTTCGGCAATGCTGTTTTTTTGTACCAAATTGCGTTTAATGTTGCCATAACCCCCTGCAATCATGATTGGCTTGTGATAGCCACGCATTTGGCTGCCGTCTTTATCCGCTGAAGTATCCAGCTGAAAAGTGCGGAAATAACCCCCTAAATTAGGGCGACCAAATTCATTGGCAAATGCCGCCCCGCCCAGCGGGCCATCAATCATGATATCCAATGCCGATGCCATGCGTGCAGGCTTGCCATAATCAGCAGCTGATACTTTGCCTGAGGTTTCCCAGCTTTCGGGCATGGTAGGCAGGTGCAAATGCGATACGCTAAAGCCCGTCAAGCCAGCCTTTGGCTTACCGCCACGACCTGTCGCCCCTTCATCACGAATCTCACCGCCAGCACCCGTTGCCGCCCCTGCAAATGGAGCAATTGCTGTTGGGTGGTTGTGCGTTTCTACTTTCATCAGAATGTCAATTTGTTCATTATGAAAGCCATATTCTGCCTCGCCTTGGGCATTTTTGGTGGGGTAGAAACGCTGTGCAACAAAACCCTCCATCACCGCTGCATTGTCCTTATAGGCGGACAAAATTCCTTCGGCGTGCTTTTCGTGGGTATTGCGAATCATCTTAAACAGTGATTTTGGCTGTACTTTGCCATCGATTGTCCATTCAGCATTAAAAATCTTATGACGGCAATGCTCAGAATTGGCTTGGGCAAACATCATCAGCTCAACATCGGTCGGATTGCGTCCCAAGTTGGTGAAATTTTCCACCAGATAATCAATATCTTCTGTGCTTAATGCAAATCCATACTCAATATTGGCAGCAATTAACGCCTCTTTGCCACGCCCAAGAATATCCACCACATTTAAATGTGCAGGCTCGCCATCAATGAACAGTGCCGCCACTTGTGCCAAATCATAGACCAAGCTTTGGGTCATGCGGTCGTGCAAAATCGCCTCGGCAACAGCTGGCAGACGCTTTGGCAAATTCTGCCCTGTCAGCGTGTACACAATCACTCGCTCAATGCGTCCAATCTGCACGCCACAGTTCTTAAAAATATCAGTCGCCTTGGACGACCATGGGCTAATCGTGCCAAAGCGTGGTGCAACCACCACCTGCACTTGCTCATCGCTGGCTTGGGTTAGCGTTAGCACACGACCTTGATTAAGCAAATCAATCGCTTTTTTGCGGTTGGCTTCTGACAATTCATCATCAAAAACATAAACCTGCTGACTGCTCAAACCGCTGACCTCCAGCCCTGCTTTTGTGCGTAGCTGATTGGCTAATTTTTGTGCTTGAAAGTCGGTCAAAAAACCCAAACCTGCGATGGTATTCATCATGTGTTTTGCCCTTGCTAAAGACGCCAAAAATGGCAATTGCATTAAAATAAATGATTGCCATTATAGCAGATAACGGCGTTGTAAGCCAATTTTTCCTCTGCCTAACCAAGACAGCCGCCAACAGCACGCCCAAAAACAAAAACAGCAACCAAACCCATGCCAAACAAAGATGAGCCAATACCATCAAACAAGGCAGGCAGTGGCATTTGCCAAAGCAAACAAAACCATCTTGGCTTGTTTGGCAAATTTACCAAGGGCTTGATGATGATTTGTCCAGCTGCCTGTTGGTGTTGATAATTTGGCACAAAATCAACCTACCAACCGCTCAAGCCTTGCAATCACCGCTGACGGCTTGATTTTTTTGCCAAGTTAATTAAAATAATAACTTCTCCCACAATCATGACTTAGTGTGCGTATATGGATCATCAGGCACACCATCAGCCAAACTCACAAACCACCAACAAATCATCCGCCAAGCGATGATGATCGGATTATCCAAATTCATCGCTCTGTCGATGCCAATGGTGGATTTGGTGATGCTGTCTTGGTGGGGGTCTGGTGTTGCGTTGGCGGATTATGCGATGACGACACAGCTGGTGCAGGTGTTTGTGGTGCTGTCGCTGGCGTTGTCAATCGGGGTGCCGATTTATTTTAATCAGCACAGTGATGGCGTTCTTGCCACTCGTCAAGCCATTGGCTATGCTTGCTTGATTGGTATCGCTCTGCTGGCTTTGTCATGGCTTTATTTTGTGGGGCTTGATGCCGTTCATGCCTTTAGCCCACAGCAGACGCTGGTTTATGTTTTGCTGATTGGTGGCGTGCTAAGCCTGCCCTGCTATATTGTGCTAAATCACATCTTGGACGCACTTGGCAAATCTCGGCAAGTGATTTATTTGACGGCAATCATGACCGTGCTAAATATCGCCCTAAACTACCAGCTGTTGTTCAACAGTTCATTGTCGGCACAGGCTGCCATCGCGACCGCCACAACAGCGGTGCGAATCATTGGGCTGCTGGTTCTTATGGCGTGGATTGGGCAACAGCTTGGCACACACGCCCTGCGTGCCACATTGCACCCACCAGCAATCAAAAAACTACTCGACTTCGGTCAGAGTGAGCTGCTGACAGGGCTTGTCTTTACGCTTGGCTTTGCCTTATTGTCATTTTATCTAAATGCCCGTTTTGATGCCAAATTGGTCGGTGAGTTTGGCATTTTTTTAAACATGATTAACTTAAGCTTTGTGGTCTATGTCGGCTTTGCTTCGGCATTGGTGATTTATTTATCCAAACTGCCCAATCAGCCAATCAAGCTGCACCGCACCACAAATCGCCAAATCGACTGGCTCATTATCCGATTTGTTGCAGGCAGTCTGCTTGCTGGGGCGGTGCTATCGCCCCTCTTGTGCTGGCTGTATTTTGGGCAATTTGATACCAAGCAGCTGCTCATTGTGCTGGCCGCTTTGCTGGTTGCTGCGATAGATGGCTTGGCGATTGCCACCATCGCCAAACTGCGTGTGGCAGGCGATACCAAAAAACCGCCGCTATTTCGCCTCTTGCTGGTTGTCGTTGGACTGCCGCTGGGCGGTTGGTTATTGAGCATGGCTGGGCTGTTCGGCGTTGGCATTGCCTTTATCATCGCCAATGCTTGCAGCGTCATCGCCCTGAAAGTTTATCAAAAACGACTGCTGCTTTGATATTTAAAAAAATTAAAAACTTTTCTAATTTTTAGAAAATTAACAGGCATTAGGATAAACCCAGCTGGGTGCGTTTGGTATATTTGACAAAAGTGGTAGTAGCTGCCATCTGCCGAAAATAATAATTTAGAAAAATTTAACCTTTGGCTGGCTTAATTTGTGCCATTTGGCTATATTTTGGCAACGCCATCATCAATTAAGCAATCAACAGAGCGTCAAATTTTCTGCTAATCCATCTTTGACAAATCAAGTTTTGGGTCAATGCTATGCACAAGCAGCGTGCCGATTGCCACCAAGATGGTTGTGATAATGCCCAGTTTTAGCACAGGATTGGCATCAAACAGCCCAATCAACAAACCGCCAAAAATCCCCACCGAAAACTGCAACGCACCCTGCAACGCACTCGCCATGCCTGCACGCTGCTTTTGGAATGCCAACGCAATCGCCCCTGCGTTAGGCTGTGTAAAGCCAAGCCCTGCAATGCACACAAAAATACTGCCAAATACCAAATAAAAACTGGCAGTTGCCCCAAAAGTGAGCCCAAGCAACAACAAACAACTTGCCGCCACCAGCTGAATCATCGCCCCAAAGCGAAGCAGCTGCACCAGACGAAATCGCTTGGTCAAAAACTGATTCACCTGCGTTAATGCAATAAAGCCAAAGGCATTTAGCCCAAATGCAATGGCAAACTTCTGCTCGTCTAGGGCATAATTGACCATAAACAGCTCGCTTGAGATGGACAAATAAATAAAAAACGCCCCCTGCAACAACCCTGCTGCCACCGCTGGCAACATAAAACTGCGATCTTTCATTAGGCTAATGTATTGCCCAAGCGTCTGCGTCATCGGTGTGCTGTTGCGGTATTGTGGTTGCAGCGTTTCTTTTAAGAAGCATTTGGTCAAAAGGATATTTAAAGCACCAAACGCCGCCAAAAACCAAAATATCTCATGCCACCCTGCCACACGCAAAATCAACGCCCCCAAACTCGGTGCCAATATCGGTGCAATGCCCATCACCAACACCATCAAGCTAAATGCTCTGGCAGACTGTACAGGCGAGAGCGTATCACGAATCGCTGCCCGTGTTACCACTGCAGTAACGCACGCTCCCAGTGCCTGTGCTGTGCGTGCCACAAACAGCACATACTCACTGCTTGTCGTGGCACAAATCACGGAGGCAATGATAAAAATCACCATGCCAATGTACATCGGCAGCACTCGCCCAATGCGGTCGGACAAAGGCCCATAAAACAGCTGACCTACCACCAAACCAATAAAATACGCTGGCACAGATTTGGCAATGCTTGCCACACTCACCCCAAAATCCTCTGCCATACTCGGAAAAGCTGGCAGGTACATATCAATGGACAAAGGCCCAATGGCAATCATCACACCCAGCATCATCACCCATAACACAGGAAAAGATTGCTGGCGGTTATCTGTAGTCGCTGTCATTATCGTATCATTATCATCAAAATTACAATCGCTTGGCACTGCCATCGACAAGTTGTGTAGGTTATTAATGCCGTTCATTATAGCACATTAATCCGCCCAAACTAAGTGTCTGACTGTCAGGTCAAAATTGCCTGCAAGCCTAGCCACTTGGTAAATTTCCTGTATGTGCAGCCTACCTGCTCCATGCACAGTTGCGATTTATGAAAGGCGATTTTATACCATTGATACGATTTGTGATACGATTTGGCTTGATACCAAACCAAAAAGTCATTACAATGGATTGAGATTCTTTAAATTGTGGCATAAAAATCAGCAAAATCTACCACACAAGGCTTACAAGGTCAGAAAGATACTCTGCTGTTTATTATCAGCCTTGTCAATACAGCTTGCAGGATTTGCCATTGGCAGAAAATCATTTGCACAGACAAAGTAAACAATACTGCAAATATAATTAAGATAAATTTACCAAAAACTTGCCGAAAAATTACAGCCTTAAGATTGATGATGGCGTTATGGTGAAATGATTTTTACTTATAAATAAACCTTATACTTACTCATGATAGATATTTTAAGCTTAAAATAATACAGCATTTGTGATTTTAAGGTGATTTTTGTCTGTATTGCAAACGATGATAAAATTAAGCGTGCAAAATCACAAAATTATGCCATCAACAGCTTAAAGCCAATGCTGGTGACTTTGTGGCAAGGGCAAGCAGATGGGTTTGGACTTTTATCAGCAAAAACAAAATACCTTGCCCACAACCTTATCGCAAATGATGAATTTTGCCACACAAACAAACACAAAACCACAGCCAAGGACGATTGCACATGGACAAGCCAAACCAGCAAGCTGCCACACCTGTAAATTTGCCACCTTTGGCACAGCTCATCGCCCAGTACGGATTGCTCGATGATGCCACTTTGGCACAGGCGGTCAGTGATTCTGTCGCCGCCAACATACCGCTGATTAGCCACTTGGTGTCATCGCAACTGCTCACCGCTCATGAGCTTGCCAAGCTCCAAAGCCAGCACCTAAAGCTGCCCATCTACGAGCTGACCGATGCTCAGCTTGAGCTTGTTGATGGCATTGGTGATGACAAGTTATTTGTACAGCACCACGCCCTGCCCCTGTCTTGTGAGGCAAATACGCTCAGGCTTGCTGTCAGCGATGCCACTGACCAACGCACGCTCCACGCCATTCGCTTCCACACGCGGCTCATGGTGCAACCTGTGCTGGTCGAGGAGGATAAGCTGGCTGCCTTGCTTGGCACGCATTATCTGGGCATGGAAATTGCCCTGCCTGATGATGAGCCAGACGATACGCCCCTACCGACCAACGATACGCCAACGGTGCGATTCGTCCAAAAGCTCCTTACCGATGCCATTCGTCTGCGAGCTTCTGACATTCATTTTGAACCTTATGAATCCAGCTATCGCATTCGCTTTCGTATCGATGGCGTGATGCAGGTGGTGCAAAATCCGCCAAAATCACTCGCCCCAAAAATCGCCTCCTACCTAAAAGTACTGGCACAACTGGACATTGCCGAACGGCGTCGCTCACAGGACGGTCGGCTAAAATTCCCCAGCCCTGATGGTTCGGCGGTGAATTTTCGTATCAGCACACTGCCCACACTCTATGGTGAAAAAATCGTACTGCGACTTTTGGATATGAACCATGCCCTTATTAACCTTGACAAACTGGGCATGAGCGATGTGCAGATGGCACAGTTTCGCCACGCCATCACCAAGCCACAAGGGCTGATTTTAATCACAGGGCCAACAGGCTCTGGCAAGACGGTCTCGCTGTACACCGCTCTTAATCTACTCAACAGCCCCGAGATTAATATTCTAAGCTGCGAAGACCCTGTTGAGATTTATCTGTCAGGCATTAATCAGGTCAATATCAATCCCAAAATTCAGCTTGATTTTGCCGATGTGTTGCGGGCTTTTTTACGCCAAGACCCTGATGTCATCATGGTTGGTGAGATTCGCGATGGCGAAACTGCCAAAATCGCCACAGCCGCCGCCCAGACAGGGCATTTGGTGCTATCAACACTGCACACCAACTCCGCTGCCGCTGCCATCACACGGCTATCGAGCATGGGCGTGCCGTCCTTTCATCTGGCTGGCAGTCTAAGCCTGATTATCGCCCAGCGACTTGCCAGACGCCTATGCGATGCGTGCAAACAAGCGGTGCAAATACCTCAATCGGTGCTGGTACAAGCAGGCTTTCAACCAGAGGAAATCGCCCAAGCCCAAGTGCTATACGAGCCTGCTGGCTGCCACAAATGCAAAGATGGTCATCTGGGTCGTGTGGGGATTTTTGAATTCTTGCCCATCAGCCCTGCCATCGCCTCATTGATTTTGACAAATGCCAGCGAAGAGCGTATAGAGGCTGCCAATTTTTGCCAAAATCACAGTCTAAAGCGTGCAGGCATTGCAAAAGTACTAAATGGTGAAATTAGCTTATCTGAAATGCACCGTGTGCTTGGACAAACTTGACACCAAATATATCAGCAAAAAACCTATTGTGGATAACTGGAAAAAATACTGTGAAAAATTCACATAAAATGTTTATAAATCAACAAGATAAAAACAATCAGCCTAACAAAAATTACCCTGTGGAAAACTCACAATCCACCTTTGTATACACCGCCATCACCCCACAGGGCAACAAAATCCATGGCAAGATTCGTGCCAAAAATAGCCTGCTGGCACACAGTCAGCTAAAAAAACAAGGTCTTGGCAATATCCGTCTGCACGCCCAGTCCACGCCACACTACAGGCGAGCCATCGCAACCAAGCACATACTCATCACGCTAAACACATTGGCAACCTTGTTGGACGCTGGCATTGTCCTATCAACCGCACTTGCCATCAGTGCCGAAACCTGCACAGACGCTCGCCTTGCCGCCAAATTAACCCAAATAAAAACCGATATCGAAGCAGGAGACAGCTTTGCCAAAGCCATCGCACAGCACCCAGAGTTTGGCAAGCTCACCCTAGCCTTGATTGACGCTGGCGAACAATCAGGCTCGCTGGATATTATGCTACACCGTGCCGCCAACTATGCCCAAAAACAGCACCAATTGCGAACGCAGCTGCTCCAAGCCACTCGCTATCCGCTGGCAATCATCATTACTGCCTTATTGGTCGGTGGTATCTTGTTATTAAAAGTCGTGCCGAATTTTGCTGCCAATTTTGCCGCCACAGGCGATACTCTGCCAACACTTACCCTGATGGTGCTTGGTTTGTCCCAGTGGCTTGGTCGCTATTTTTGGTGGTTAATCGGCACTGGGGCGGCCATGATGGCTTTGGGATATTGGCTATACCAGCATAAGCCTAGCTTTCGGCAAAGGATTGCCGCCCTTAGCTTACGCTTGCCCATCATTGGCAAACTTATTATCGCAGCGAATAATGCCAAATTTACCCAGACGCTTGCCACCACCTTAAGCTCTGGCGTGCCATTGACCCAAAGTATCATGCTGGCTGGCAAATCATGCGATAATCCACTTTTTGTGCAAGCAGCCGAACAAATCGCCAAAAGTGTCCAAGCAGGCACACCGCTTAGCACAGCGATGACAACGGGCAAGCTATTTTCACCGATTGGCATACAGATGATTAAGGTTGGCGAAGAGTCAGGACGGCTTGAGATTATGCTTGATACCGTAGCAGAGTTTTACCTAAAACAAATCAGCACCACCACCCAAGCCATCATCAGCATGATAGAGCCTGCCATCATCATCGTGATGGGCGTGGTGATTGGTATCTTGGTACTGGCGATGTATTTGCCGATATTTAGCATGAATATCGGTATCTGATATAGACGAGGAAAATCCATGATTGACACCACGCCTACATGGGTCTGGCTACTGACAGCGTGTGTCGGTGCAGTTGCTGGCAGTTTCATTGGTATGGTTGCCCACAGGCTGCCCATGCTGATGATGCGACAGTGGCGTGCCGATGTGGCAGAATTTTTAAGCCAAATGCCACTTGATGGCACGCTTATCACACCCATCAGCACCGCCCTGACTACAGACAATCCGCCCCCAACTGCCATACATTGTCCCCACTGTCGGGCACCGCTTGCCATTTATGATGCTATCCCCATCATCAGCTACCTATGGCTACAGGGCAAGTGTCGCCAGTGTCGCCATGCCATCTCGCCACAGTATCTGGCAATTGAGAGCATTAGCATTGTCCTGACACTCATGGTGGTTGCCGTGCTGGGTGCTGGTATCCATGCGGTGCTGGCACTGATATTTGTCTGGATAGGCATTGCCTTGTCTGCTATTGACTATCAGACCAAACTGCTGCCTGACCGCCTCGTGCTGCCACTTGGCATGATAGGTCTTGTTGCCAACAGCATGGGTCTGTTTGCCAGTGCAAGCCACGCTATTTTTGGAGCGGTGGCGGGTTTTGTGCTATTATGGCTCATCAACGCCCTGTATCGGCTCATCACCAACCAAGACGGCATGGGGCTTGGCGATGCCAAATTGCTCGCCGCCATCGGTGCATGGTTAGGGGTGTGGCAGCTGCCGATGGTGCTACTGATTGCCAGCACGCTCGGTGTGGTGGTTGGACTGCACAAGCGATGGCGACTGGGGCAGAATGCAGCTTTTGCCTTCGGGCCTTGCCTTGTTGCTGCTGCGATTGTCTCGCTGCTGTTTGGCGAGCGACTTTTGGCATGGTTGTTTTCTTATTAAATAAATGATAATCATTTCCATCGGTGAAAATTGAAAATTGAAAATTGAAAATTGAAAATTGAAAATTGAAAATTGAAAATTGAAAATTGAAAATTGAAAATTGAAAATTGAAAATTGAAAATTGAAAATTGAAAATTGAAAATTGAAAATTGCAATTAATAAAGCGAGCTTAGCGATGTTTGTATTGGGTTTGACAGGTGGTATCGGCAGTGGCAAGACGGCGGCGAGTGATTTTTTGGCGACGCTTGGGGCGGCGGTGATAGATGCCGATGTCATCGCCCATCGCCTAACTGGGGCTGGCAGTCCTCTGCTTGGCGTGCTGCAACAGGTGTTTGGGGCATGGGTGCTGGACGCACAAGGGCGGTATAATCGTGCCGCCATGCGTGCTTATGTCTTTGACAAACCAGCCGAGCTTGACAGGCTAAACGCCATCATGCACCCTGCCATCATGCACGCCATCAGCGATGAGTTGGCGGTGGCGGTGGGCGAATATGCCGTGCTGTCGGTGCCGCTATTGTTCGAGGGACGGCACAAATCCCCAAGCCTGCTTGAGCTGTGCCATCATGTGCTGGTGATTGATGTTGCCGTCAGCACCCAGCTGGCTCGTGCCGCACGCCGTGATGACAATGACACCGCCCAAATCATGAATATCATCAATCGACAAATCAGCCGTCCAGACAGGCTTGCCCTCGCCCATGCCATCGGTGCTGATGTTGTCAATAATGATGGCGATGTGCCAAGCCTTCACCAACAGCTTGCCAAACTGCATGACAAATACCAACAGCTTGCCATCAAGGCACGAACAAGCACCACCAAAACCATCTAGCAAACACAAAATCTCGCCCATGCCAGCTTAAGCGTCTGTAAATGGATTTTATCAGTGGTATGATGGTTTTGGTTAAGTATAATTTATAATTTGCACGGCTGTGGGATACGCCACCAAGTTGTCTTGGGCGTTGTCTGCCAGCACATGGCTGCTTTTTATGCTTGATAATGGCTGGTTTATTTGATAGTTATTGACAAAATCTGTACAATAAATGCCACAATCACACCCTAAGGACGGAAAAATGAAAAAATTAACACTTGCCCTATTAACCAGTACTGCCATCATGCTGACAAACCCAGCACTGGCACAGACCCCCAGCAATGAATCCATCGCTCGCCTGTTGCAAGTTACCAACTTCGCCAAAGAGACTCAAGCCAGTTTTAGAACCAGTATGGTGGAAAGTTTCACAACGACAACAATAGAACAAGCCAAACAACAAAATCCAAATTTAACTGCAGATCAAATCATAAAGATTGACGAAATTGCCCGCCCATTCGCCAATCAAATCGCCGATGAGCTGTGGGCTGACCCTGCATTTCTTAACATCATGCTTGGTGATATAAACGCTCTATATCAACAAGTCTTCAATCAACAAGAAGTTGATGCAATGATTGCGTTTTATGACTCGCCCATCGGTCAGAGTATCAATCGCAAACAAACCCAAGTCGTCCAAGATTTTTATACCAATATCCTGCCAAGAGTGGATAACTATAAAGCGGCATACGCAAAAAATAATCGTAAAAAGTTTCTCCAATTTGAAAAACAGCTACTTGAAATCCTAAGCGAATAAATCGCCAAGCTACCACATATAAACAAAAAACACCGCAATACTAGCGGTGTTGTTGTATTTAGTAAGGATTATAATAACGGCTGATACATGGGGTATTTTTACCAGTCATTGCAGCTTCACAGCCATATTCTTGACGACCATTGGCATCAAGTAGGCGTACACGGTTTTTTTCAAATTTTAGATACCAACTATAACCATCAATGGTATAGCCAATCGTGGGTTTAAACTTGCCTTTGTATAGCGTGCGTTTGGCATTGCAACCAAGCGATGAGCAGCTCCACCATTTTAGCACCGCTTGCCCATTTTTATTGATGGCAAGTGAATAATTTTCATTGTATGCTGGCACACCACCAAAATCAAAATACTTCGTACCCACAAACGGTACGCCATTATTTGCCGATGCCGACAGCGACATCACCCCCCCCCAATAGGGCGGTAAGCAGTTGTTTTTTCATCATAAACTCCTGATGATTTGGTTAAATTATCACAAAATTAGCTACAGTTTTTTTTGGCATAATTGTTGAATGAACTGCCATTCTCAATTATATCGTCAATCTTATATTTGCCATTTTCTAATTTGACGACATAAGCAACCGAATGGGAAGTGCGATACCGTGAACTATAAACAGACGCCACCACCCACCCTCTTGAATTCATGCCCACAGATACTTTGGCAGTATAATCTGGATCTTGGCTGCCATAAAATGGATCGCCACCACTACCCCAATAAAAATAACAAGGCAGATCCTCTTCAGAATTTTCGTCAAGCCCAAGATTATAATTTAAATTTGCCGTGCCGTATCTGCGTAATGTTTTCGGCCAATATTGCACTCTTTTTTCATAGTCATAAGCCTGCTTGACCACAGCGATTTTTTGGGCATTGTTTGCTTGGGCATTGGTGGTGGCAAATGCCAAGATGGCAGACAGGGCAAGGAGTGATTTTTTCATAATTAACCTTGTGTAATGTGGCTTGTACGCCGTATAAAACTTGACTTTTGGCTCATCTTTTGATGAAATGATACCACCAAGTATAGCAACAAGCACCGCCTGATAACAGCAACCATCAGGGGGATTTATTACACTTTTTGTATGGTTTTTAGTTTGTCATGGACGATTATCCAGTCCACAGCCTACATCGGCACATCTATCAGCTAAGAAAAAGCCGCCAGCTCACCCAAGAGCAGATGGCGGACAAACTGGCACTGTCGGTTAATGGCTATGCCAAGATAGAGCATGGCAAAACTCGCCTAAGTGTCGAGCGGCTGGGCAGTTGGCACGGATTTTTGAGGTCAGCATCCATGAGTTATTAAACCCACACCAAGATTACCCCCCTGAAATCTGCCAGCTACAGGCAACCATACGCCATCAAGAGCAGCTGATTGCCAAGCTCAATGAACAAATCCACGACCTGCGACTGCTCAATGAGCTGCTGCACGAGGCACTACAGCACGCCAAGCAATCACACAGCACCAAGCCACAATGACAGGCATCAGCTGGCAGATCGCTTAAGTAGCCTGCCCAAATCATCCATCAGGGCATAAAATACAGGAATCACCACAAGGCTCAATAAAGTAGAGGTAATCAGACCGCCCAGCACCGCCACCGCCATCGGACGGCTAAAGGTAGAATCCACGCCACCCAAGCCAATAATCAGCGGCAGCATACCTGCCCCCATGGCGATGGTGGTCATGATAATCGGCTGAGCCCGCTTGCGACACGCATCAATCAATGCCGCAAAGCGTGGCAGACCCTGCTTGTCTTGGGCAGTGATGGCATAATCAACCAACAAAATCGAGTTCTTGGTAGCGATACCCATCAGCAGAATAAAGCCAATCATCGCAGGCATGGACATACTGCTGCCTGTCAATAGCAAGCCGATAAATGCACCACCGATTGACAATGGCAATGCCACCAAAATGGTCAAAGGCTGCAATACACGATGAAACAACAACATCAGCACCGCAAAAATACAAAACACCCCAACCGACATCGCCAGCACAAAGCCTGTGAACAGCTCTGCCATATTTTCCGCTTGTCCTTCGTCTGTAGCACGGATACCCTGTGGCAGATTGGCAAGTGTTGGTGTTGCCTTGACCGCCTGAACCAACGCCCCCAGCTCGCCTTGTTTGGGCAGGACGGTGATTTTTATCGCACGCTCACGATTGAGACGGCTGATACTGGCATTGGTCATGCCAAAGCGAATCTGTGCGATATCTTTTAGTTGCACAGGCAAGGGCTGAGTGCTGGGCAGATATAGATTTTGCAAGTGATTTAGGCTTTGTTTGTCAGTATCGCCAAGCCGTGTTACGATGGGGATTTGGCGTGTGTCAAGGTTTAGTTTGGGCAGAGCTTGGTCATAATCACCCAAAGTGGCAATGCGTAGCGTATCGGACAGATCTTTGGTAGTTACCCCTTTATCCGCCATCGCCAGCGTATCTGGCAGGATACCAAGCTCAGGCTTGGGCAATGGGCGATCATTCATCACACCTGCCACCATCGGCAGTGTGCGAATCTGTGCCATGATCTGCTGCACCGTCTTATCCAGCAACGCCTTGTCCGTCCCCATCACCGAGAATACATAACCTGCCTCGCCACCACCTGTTGAGATGCCCACAGCAAATCTGGCAGATGGCACCTTGTCAAGTGCTTGGGTGATTTGGCTTTCGATGGCTGCCTTGCTGATACGCTGATTGCGATCAACAAGCCGCACCTGTAGACTGGCGACATTCACCGAGCCACTGCGTCTGCTGCTGGGATCGCCTGAGTTCTGTCCTGCACCGATGGTAATCAGCACGCTCTGCACCCCTGATATAGCTTGGACTTTTTGTTGTGCCATTGTGGCGATTCGTAGCGTGTCATCAATCGTGGCATCAGGGCTAAGCTCAATGCTGACCCGAGTCTGATTCATCTCATCGGCAGGGATAAATGCCGTTGGCAACAGTTTGGCAAGCCCCAATGAAATAACAAACAGCCCTGCCGCTATGCCGATTGTCAAGGCACGATGGTTCAGCGTCCATTTGACGATATTTAGATACATAACCATCAGTCTGCCATCGGCTTGCTTGGTGTGCTTGGCAGGCTTGAGCAAATATGCCGCCATCATCGGTGTCAATAAGCGTGCCACCATCAGCGAAATAAAAATCGCAATCACTGCCGTCCAGCCAAATTGACTAAAAAACTGCCCAACCACACCACTCATGAATGCTGTCGGCAAAAACACCGCAATCAGCGTAAAGGTAGTTGCCATCACCGCAAGCCCAATCTCATCTGCCGCTTGGATTGCTGCTTGCATGGGGGTTTTGCCCATCGCCAAATGCCGTACAATATTCTCAATCTCAACGATGGCATCATCGACCAGCACGCCGATTACCAAAGTCAAGGCAAGCAGCGAAATCATATTCAGACTAAATCCGAACCAATACATCACAAAAAATGTTGGAATGATGGACAAAGGCAAAGCGGTCGCCGCCACCAAAGTCGCTCGCCAATCACGCAAAAACACAAACACCACCAGCACCGCCAAAATGCAGCCCTCGATGAGCATACGCATGGTTGCCTGATAGTTTTCTTTGATGGGAGCGGCATAGTCAACGATTTTTTCGATCTGTAGCCCTGCCGTCTGTGCTTGTAGTTTTTTGATGGCTTCATCAACCGCTGCCACCACCTCCACCTCACCTGCCCCCTTTGAGCGTGTGATACTAAATGCCACCACCTGCTTATCATCTAGCTGTGCCAGCGAGCTGATATCTGCATGGGTATCGCTGATGGTAGCAAGATTGTCTAGGCGTATCGCTGTGCCTTGTGGCGTGGTGATTTGCATGGCTTTTAGCTCATCGATCCGCCCGCCTGCACCGATAATATTGATGGTTTGTTTTTGATTACCGATACTTGCCTCACCACCTGCGGTATCCTGCCATTTGGCAAAAATCTGCTGCGACAACTGCCCGATTGGCATGGTGAGAGCTGATAACATATCCAGCTTTGGCTGCACCAAAATCTGTCTTTCGACACCGCCAATTCGCTCAATCTTGCCCACGCCTGCAATATTTGATAACTGCTTGGTCAGCGTATCATCAACGAACCATGACAGCTGTGCCTGACTCATGCCTGAGGCTGCAACCGAATAAGTCGCCACGGGCATTCCTGCCGTTGAGACTTTGGAGATAATCGGTGTATCAGCCGCCGCTGGCAACTGTGCCTGCACTTCACCAACCGCCGAACGCACATCGTCCAATGCCTCATCGTTGGGCTTTTCTAGTTCAAATTCGCTAAAAATCGTAACCACGCCCGTTTGTAGCGTCGTGCGGATATTTTTGATACCCTCAATATTTGCCAATCTGTTCTCAACCTTGATGGCAATCTCGCTTTCAAGCTGCTCTACAGAAGCCCCAGTTAGCGTGATGGTCGTTACCACGCCCGGCAAATCAATGTCAGGGAATTGCTGAACTTTCATTTGCAAAAAGCCAAACACGCCAAGCAAACTAAACAGCACAAAAAACAATATCGCTGCCAGTGGATTTTTGATTGAATACGCCGAAATGTTCATCGCAGCCTCTTGTTATTTGCCTTCGCTGGTTGGCTGATTGTCAATACTGACCAGAGTTACCAAGTCATTTTCGCCCAAAAAACTCACCCCTTCTGCCACCACCAACGCATCTTGTGGCACATCGGCGATAATCTTGTCCTCTTGATAGCTGATGATGCTAATATTGTGGCGTTTGGTGCGGTATTGACCTGCTGTTTGGGTCGGCTCAAGCAGCCACAGATAATCATAGCCATCAGAACTCATCAAGGCACTTTTTGGCACGGCAGGCAAAGTTTTTTCGGCAAATATCAGCTCACCTGCTTGATACATACCTGCACTGGCACCGCTGTCTTTTGGCAAATCCACCCAAACTGCCACCTCTCGGCTGTCATTTGCCACAGGGCTGATACGCACCACCTTACCTGTGATGGTGCGATCTGCTATCTCAAGCCTTGCCAGCTGCCCAATGCGTACTCTGTTTGCCTCAATTGGCGAAAGTGCCGCCCGCCATTGCAACTGCCCCTTTTCAATGATGCTAAATAAAGACGCACCAGTTGCCAGCATGCCAATTTGGGCATTTTTGGCACTGATAATGCCAGCCACAGGAGCGACAACTTGGCTGCGTGCCTGATTGGTGCGAGCGGTGGCAAGCCGTGCATTGGCAGCACGGACATTGGCATCGCTTTGGCTGACTGCCGCACGATAGGCATCGACCTCTTGGCGACTCACCGCATCAATCGCCAACAGTGGCTCGGTGCGTGCCAAATCCGCCTGTGCCTTTTTTTGGGCAGCGACAGCAGCAGCAAGCTCCGCCTCACCAGCTGCCACCTGCTCGCTTAAGGTGCGTGTATCAAGCACCGCCAGCACCTGCCCCTGACGCACCCAATCACCAACCTCTACCAGTACCTGCTCGATGGCAACCCCTGACAGCTGTCCGCCAACTTCGGCAGTCTTGGCAGCTGCTATCAGTCCATTTGCCGACAGCGTGTCTTGGACACTGACCGTCTGTGGTCGCACGGCACGCACCGCCATGACCGATGGCTGTGTTTCTGCCGCCTGTGGCGATGGCTTGTCATCAGATTGCATGAGTGGCTTTAACAAAAATACGCCAATCACAATACCCAGCACAAACAGCACCAAGCCCTTGGCGTGGTTTCGTATCTGCGTGGCGGTCTTATAGTCTGGTGATGAATCTGTCATAAGCGATACCAAATTTATCCATGATTTTATTTGCCAGTGTAGCAGTCTGTCAGTAAAATTGCACGCACGCTTGGCAACCAAACGCCCTTAGCCCGACTGGTTGCAAAAGTGTCGATGGTCTAGACATTGACATAGTTTTGTGCCTGTGGCAACCAAGTATTCATGATGGCGGTGGCTGTTGTCATCATCTCTGCTGTGCCGATAAGCTGTGCGGCGATTTTGCCCGCTGCCTCAAGCAAGACCTCATCACGCACAATATCCGCCAAATAATAGCCCATATCACCCGTTTGTCGCTTGCCAAGCAGCTCACCTGCACCCCTTAACTGTAGGTCTTTTTGGGCAATGACAAACCCATCACTGCTGTCTCTTAGGACATTGAGCCGCTCAATGCCTGTTGGCGATAGCGGTGCTTGATAAAGCAGCACACAAAAACTTTTTGCCTCGCCTCGCCCCACGCGTCCACGCAACTGATGCAGCTGCGACAAGCCGAGTCTTTCGGCATTTTCTATCACCATCAAAGAGGCATTTGGCACATCAACCCCCACCTCAATCACTGTGGTTGCGACCAGCAAATCAATCTTGCCCGCCTTAAACTCTGCCATCACCGCCTGCTTGTCCACCGCTTTCATCTTGCCATGCACCAGACCGATACGAATATCCAACCGCTCCACCAAATCCTCATAAGTCAGCTGTGCCGACTGTGCGTCCAGTGCGGTTGATTCTTCGACCAATGGACAGACCCAGTACGCCTGCTTGCCCGCCTTGCAATTGTCAAAAATACGAGCAATCACCTCATCACGCCGCTCACGGTTGATGGTAACGGTGGTAATCGGCGTGCGGTTTGGTGGCAACTCATCAATCACGGACACATCCATATCGCCATACATACTCATCGCCAATGTGCGAGGAATCGGAGTAGCGGTCATCGTCAGCTGGTGCGGCGTGCTGCCCATCAACGATTTGTCCGTCAATCGCAATCGCTGCTCAACACCGAAGCGATGCTGCTCGTCAATGATGACCAAGCCCAATTTGGCAAAAACCACATTGTCCGAAAATAGTGCGTGCGTCCCCACCACGATTTGCACCTGATTGTCAGCGATTGCTTGCAGTGCCGTCGTGCGTTCTTTGGCGGTTTGCTTGCCAGCCAGCCAGCCAACATTGATACCAAGCGGAGCAAACCACTTCTGAAAATTCGCCAAATGCTGCTCTGCCAAAATCTCGGTCGGTGCCATCACTGCCACTTGCCAGCCGCTGTCTAGGGCGTGGCACGCCACCATCGCCGCCACCAAAGTCTTGCCAGCACCGACATCACCCTGAATCAACCGAAGCATTGGCTGTGAGCTTGTCATATCAACAACCGCCTGATGAATCACTCGCTGCTGGGCTTGGGTTAGGCTAAAGGGCAGACTGCCCGCCAGTTTTTTTGCCAACGCACTGTTTGCTTGACACTTGGGGGCTTTTTGGCGATAGACATTATTACGGCGAAACAAAAAACTTAGCTGATGTGCCACCAATTCCTCAACAATCAAGCGGCGACACGCAGGGTGTGAGCGGTCTTTTAATTGGCTTAATAACTCAGTCTGGGCAAAAATATCTGCATGGCGGTCAGGCAGGTGCAGCTGCTTTAAGGCGGATAAAAAATCACCCGATAGCCGCAGTCCCGCTGCCGACAACATCGCATCAGGCACGCTATAAATCCTATCATTTGCTACCGCCTGTAGTGCCAACCGCACCAGCTGGCGAAGTTTGTTTTGGTGCAATCCTTTGACCGTTGGATAAATCGGCAATAGTCCCGTTTGTGTCTGTTGTGTGCCTGTCAGATGATACTCTGGGTGCGACATCTGCACGCCATAGCGACTGACCTTAATCTCGCCAAAAGCGGTAATTTTCGCCCCAACCGTCATCACGCCAAGCAAGCTGGCATAAGCCTTAAAAAACCGCAAAACCAACAAGCCTGATTCATCTTCTAGCGTAACCGATAGCCCTGTGCGATTTTTTTCTACCCAAGTTACTGTGCCTGACACCATCACGCTCATGCCATGACTGACCATGCCAATCGGCACGATACGGCTGCGATCTTCATAATCTCTAGGCAGGTGCATTAACAAATCAAAGATCCGCACCACCCCAAGCTGTGCCAAGCGATTTGCCAATGCCTGACCCACACCAGCCAAAGCGGTTACAGGCAGATGAATACTCATAACAGGGTTGGTCATGGCAAGCCGTCCAAAAAAGCGTTTGTGATACTAATAAGAGCTGATAAGAATTGTAAAATAAATCCCCCAAAAAAGCAAAACTGCTTGACACCCCCCCCTGTTTAACTTGTACAATAAATCATGCACTGATAGCACACAAGGAATGTTAGATGATGTACACACCCAACCATCAAGACAGCTACAAGGTTTTGGAATTGCAATTATCCAGTGCTGATAAATCGCACTTGGAGCATCTTGTTGCCACCATTCACCAAGAATGTCCCAGCCAAATACAGAGTCGCTATTTGTCTCGTATTGGCACGCTTTCCATGCAGCTAAAATCCACGCACCTTGCACAAATATTTTATGGCAATCCAACCAAGCCCATTCATATTACCAACCTGCCACATTTTGACAATATTGAGCAAACCAAAATTTTATTATTGCTAATCGGCGAAACCATAGGCAGGTGTATAAGGTTTCAAGGCAGATTTTGCTCACTATCTTAACTCTGTTGGTTCTTGATACGCAGAACAACAACCCAATCATGGAATTAAATTAACGAGATATACATCATGTCCGCCCTAAGCTCTTTATTGGTTTATCGCTTTGCGAATTTATTTTTGGGTGAATTTATCCAAAAAATCATACCGCTGCTGATTTATATCCAAACAGACAGCCTGACATGGCTTGGGATTTCGTTTGCTAGTATTTGGCTGCCACGCGTGATTTGCCAACCTTTTTTTGGGGTGATTATTGATAAATTTGACATCAAATCCATCTTTATCAGCACCGACTTTGTCCGAGCGATGATCATACTGCCACTATTTTGGCTGGACAATCCTTATATGCTGTCTGTCATCGGAGCGGTGTTTGGCTTGCTGGCCGGGTTGTCTTATATGGGCATCGAATACGCCATCACGCACGCTTTGGATATAAATAGAACGCCCAGCACCCAAGCCAAGATCCAAAATGCCGAGCAGTTGGCGATGATCTTAGCTCCCATTGCGGCAGGGTTTGTGGCAGGCGGTGGGCAGTTGTTGGCTTTTTCGCTGGTTATTATCGGCTATATCATCATGCCACTTTGGTTTATCAAATCACTAAAAGCACACGACAAACCCATCGGCAGTTTTTTGCTCGCACGACTAAAAAGCGGCTTTGGTGAAGTGCTGTTTGGCAAGCAGCTGCTTAGCTTGGCACTGGTTACTGCACTCATTAACCTTGCTGAGGGCGTGCTGTTTGCCATCTTGCCTGCCATCATCATGGGACAGTTTAACCAAAGCAGTCAGATGGTAGGTTTTGTCATCGCCCTAGGCAGTGCTATCAGCATTGTGGTTTTGTCGATTTTGTCCTTATCGCCCAAGATTAAACCTACACTTTGTTATTATTTGGGGCTTGGGCTTATTGGCACAGGGGTGCTGCTATTTGGTCAGCCACAGAGCCTGTGGCTGTGCGTGGCAGGCTATGGGCTATTGATTGTTGGGCGGGTGATTTTTGTGGTATATATGCGAATTCACCGTGCTGCATTGATTAAGCCTGAGAATTTTAGCACCACCATGGGCGTGTTTTTGTCATTGATTTTATTGCCCATGCCCTTATCAGGGGGTATTGTGGCGTGGCTTGATGAGCCAAACAGTATCACCGTTATCAGCTATCTGCTTGCTGCGATATTTTTTGGTATTGTCGTTTTATCCGCCATGAAAAAAGGAGCAAATCATGCCGACAGCCATCATCGTTGAGAGCAATACTTCAGGTAATGCCTATCATGTCATCAAAGCCGCCCAAAAGCTCGGCGTATTTTGCCATTTTCTGACCAGGCAACGGACGCTGTAGCAAACCGCCAAATATGACCCTGTCAGCATTGCCGATAAGATAAGTATCGCTGACACCATCAATCCTGCCGATATGCTATCAGCAATCTGTGCCGACAGCGACATTACCGCCGTCATTTGGTTTGATGAGATAAGAATGCTGCCGTGCGTCATGCTGTCCACCACCTTAGGCTTGATAGATGCCGATACTGCAAACAATCTTATCACCGCCCGCTACAAAGACAAGGTCAGAAATATTGTCAATCAAGTCTCACTGCCGATTTGTCATCAGCTGGTTGATGATACCACCGATGTGCCAAAGTTTACTGATGCTGCCAAATTCCTACCTTGCGTGGTTAAGCCTGTTGATGACAGTGGCAGCTTTGGCGTGGTCAAATGCACAAACAGCACGCAAGTTATGCAAGCGATAGATTTCATCAAAAATCGCCCACAACACATCTCAGGCTATCGCCGAATGCCCCAAGCCCTAATAGCAATATATCGCAGGCGATGAATACAGTGCCGAGTTCGGCTGGTGCAGTCTGGCAGGCTGGGTACTCATAGGCTACACCAAAAAGATCAAATCACCAGAGCCTACCTTTGTGGAACTGGCACACATTTTCCCTTATTCGTTTGGTAATGGGCTTGACGACGATATTTGCCAAACTTTAATTGGCTGCCTACAAGCACTTGGGCTAAAAAATTGCGTGGCTCATGTGGAATTTAAGTTGCACCAAAGGCAGGTTTTTGTTGTTGAAATCAATCCAAGATTGGCAGGAGATATGATTGTTGATTTGGTGCGGACAGCTTGCGGCGTGGATATGGGTAAGATTGCCTACTTATCACACACTGGCACGCCCTGGGCAGCTGATTTGGCTATCAACCACACTTGCCATGCTGCCACCGCCTACCTATATAGCGAGCAGACTGGCACTGTAATGACAGTCCGTACCGATGGCAGCGAACAAGACCTGTGGCTGCGTCCACTGCCCAGATACAACACAGGCAACCTGACATCAAGCGATGACAGGCTAGGCTGCGTGATTGCCACCGCAGACACATGGCAGTCCGCCCTACAAAAAACCCAGCACATCGCCGATACCACCGTCATTAGCTTTGGTGAAATTTAAGGAGTATTTATGCACATCGTTTTGTTTGGTGCGTTCAAATCTGTCATCAATGCCGCCAACGAGCTTGGCATTAGGCTTACCATCATTGACAAGGTGCAATTGGTGGATACCAGCCTGCTACAGCCCAATCATCAGTTTGTCTTGCTTGATTATCATCAAAAAAACTTGGCAAAAAACATCATTGCCGCCATCACCCAAAGCCAAAAAGTAGACATGATATTAAGTTTCACCGAGCCTGCCTTGCTGCTTGCCAGCCAGATTGCCGAAGAGCTCGGGCATCGCTACGCCATTTTCATCCGAAGTGGTAAAAAACACCAAAGACAAACAGCGTATGCGACAAAATTGGCTGACAGCCCCCATACCATCGCCCATCAGCTTGCCTGTGATGCCAAGCAGGCAGCTGCATTTGTCAAAGAACAAAACCGAGCCGTCATCATAAAACCTGTCGATGGTGTGGGTAGTGAGTCGGTCGTATGCGTTACACCAGATAATCTAAATGCACTACATCGCCTTGATTTTACCAACCAAGAATATCTGTGCAAATAATTTATCCATGGTCAAGAATTCTCTGTGGAGTGCTTTAGTTTTGCAGGTAGGCACAAGCTACTATCTATTCACCAAAAGTTCAAAACAGGTGCAGAGTATCCCAATCCTTTTGTAGAAATTGGGCATATCGGACCTGCTGATTTGACCCCACAAACATGGCAGCTGATTGAGACTGTCGTATTTGACTGCCTAGATCGTATGGGTATTTGTGATGGTCCATCGCACACCGAAGTCATCTTAACCGACACTGGGGTGAAAATTGTTGAAACGCATACCCGAGTCGGTGGCGACAGGATTTTTCATCTGCTAAAACTAAGCACAGGCATTGATGTGTTTAAGCTGTCTTTGCAGTGGTTTTGCCAAAAGACTGGTTATATAGACTCTGTCAGCAAACAAGGCGTGGCGGCAGTTTACTTTTTTCACGCCCCCAAGGGCATCAGCCAAATCACAGGCATTGATAAACTACAGGCAAGTCGTGGCGTTATTGAAGTTAAACTACACAAAACCATCGGCGATACCGTTAATGAGCTGCTGGGTTCGTCCGACAGGCTTGGTTATTTTATTTACTACCAAGCCGATGATACACCTGTAGATTTTCATACTTTAGCCGACCTTGCCAGTCAGGTAAATATTTGCACCCAACCCTCTGCAAAACAACAGGAGGGCTAAATGAGCGTATTACAATCAGATAATATCGTTGGCAAGAGGCTTTAGGTTTTAACAACTTAGCCGTCATAAACTTGCCAAGAAAAATTTAATCACACCAAAAAGATGTGATTAAACTTTCCACTTTTGCCAAAAATAAGCTTTTAACACTAATAACAAACAAAAGACAAGCACAATAAAAAAGCAATTTTTATCAAACCGTCCAAAAAAACAGCTTAAACAACCACCATGCCTGCTGCCACGGTTTGGTGGGTCGCTTCATCAATTAAAATAAATGAGCCTGTGGCGATATTATCAGCATACGCAGTGGCTAAAATCGGCTTTTGTAGACTGATGGTTACCCTGCCGATGTCATTGACTGAAAAAGTATCCTGCGTACCGATATTAGACAGCGTATGCACATCTAAGATGTGGTGAATATGGCTTACTTTGGCAAGTAGCGTTTGTGTGGTGTGCTTAAGCAGATATTTTCGTGCCAAATTCAGCGGACGCACATCGAACCAGCATAAAGTTGCGGTGATTTGTTTGGTGGGCGTAATGGCTGAATTATCCGCCACAATGACATTGCCACGAGAGATGTCCACATCATCAGCCAAACAAATGGTCAGCTGCTCACCCACGCTGGCAACTGCCACATCGCCGCCTACCCCAATCAGCCGACTGATGGTGCTGGTCTGTTGTGAGGGCATAATACGCACAGCATCGCCTACCGCCACACTGCCTGCTTCCACACGCCCTTGATAGCCACGAAAATCATCTTGCTGGCTGCCATCGGCTCTTAGCACATATTGCACAGGCAGATAAAAGTCATCTTTATTTGTGGTTTTGGTCTGATTATTGGGCAGATCTTGTAAAATTTGTAGCAGTGGCAAGCCTTGATACCATGCCATGTTTGTACTGTGATGCACCACATTATCCCCATGCAGTGCCGAGATGGGGACAAATTGCACCTGTGTTAAACCCAGCTGTGCTGCCAAATCACGATACGCTGCGACAATGGCAATAAATTTATCTTCAGCAAAATCAAGCAAATCCATCTTGTTGATCGCCACAATGATGTGCTGACACCGCAAATGACTTAAAATCGCCGAATGTCTTTTGGTTTGCGGTAAAAGCTGAACCAAGCCTGACGAAAAATCCAGCTGTGCTGCGTCAATCAGCAGCACCGCCGCATCTGCTGTCGATGCCCCTGTTACCATGTTGCGTGTGTATTGCTCATGCCCTGGCGTGTCAGCGATGATAAATTTGCGTTTGGCGGTGGCAAAATAACGATACGCCACATCAATGGTAATGCCCTGCTCACGCTCTGCCTCCAGCCCATCGGTCAATGCCGAAAAATCCATCGCTTCGCTGGCATTTTTTAAAACCAAGCTATCTAACTGATCGCTCAATAGTGCTTTACTGTCATAAAGCAAGCGACCGATTAAGGTGCTTTTACCATCATCAACACTGCCTGCAGTGATAAATCTAAGTGGTGCATCGGTGTTTGATTGCTTTGTATTTGATGAAAGGTGCAAGTTGCTCATTTTTTTATCCTTAGTGATTTTATCAATTGTGGTTTTAGCCGTTTATCTGCATGAACAATCTGCATTAGTAGTCATACTCTAAGCTATGCTATAAACCTCATCGCTTTAACCCAGTCTACCAAATCCAAACCGCCCAACCATTGTATAAACTTAGCCAAATAATTTAAACTGCTTAATTTGCTTAAAGCAATCACAGTTGTGCTGTTTAGCTTATTAAAAATAGCCTTGTTTTTTACGCATCTCCATCGCTGAAGTGCTGGTTTTATCATCAAGACGCGTAGCACTGCGTTCTGAAACCTCTGCCAGTGCCGTCTCAGCGATAATCTGCTGTGGCGTAATCGCAACACTTGGCACAGGGCAGGTGCACGAAATATCACCCACCGTACGAAACCGCACCGAACGCACTTGGCTGGCATAGCCTGTCGGTATTGGAGTCAGTGGTGTAACAGGGATAAGCAGACCATCTTTTTCTACCACTTCTCGCTCATGAGCATAATAAATGCTGGGCAACGCCAAATTTTCACGAGCGATGTACTGCCAAATGTCCAATTCCGTCCAGTTTGAAATAGGGAAAACTCGCATACTCTCGCCCTGATGGTGCTTGGTGTTGTATAAACTCCACAGCTCAGGTCGCTGATTTTTAGGATCCCATTGCCCAAATTCATCACGAAAAGAAAAAATCCGCTCTTTGGCTCTTGCTTTTTCTTCATCACGGCGAGCTCCGCCCAATAAAGCATCAAATTGATGCTCTTCAATGGTCTCAAGTAAAGTAACCGCCTGTGCTGCATTTCTTGAGTCAGTTGGCTTTCTTAATACCACCGTGCCTTTAGCGATGGAATCTTCCACCTTGCCCACCACAAGTCTTGCGTTTAGTTTGGCAACTGTCTCATCACGAAAGGTGATCACCTCTGGATAATTATGTCCTGTGTCAATATGCACAAGTGGCAACGGCAGAGCGATTTGCCGATTGGGGATTGCAAATGCTTTTTTAACCAAAGCCAATAACACCACTGAATCTTTACCTCCTGAAAACAGCAAGGCAGGGTTGTGGCATTCGGCAATGACCTCACGAATGATATAAATAGACTCTGCTTCAAGATGGTCTAAATGCTTGTTTTGCAATACGGTTTTGTCTGTCATTTTACACCTTTATGTGCGTTGATTGATGATAATTTGCCTTAGCTATCTTGCTGTTTTATCTGATGAACTGACGATTGGTGTAATCCGCATTCTTTGCTGTCTTTAGACTCCCACCACCAGCGACCTGTGCGAATGTCATCACCTGCCTTGACAGGCAAAGTACAAGGCTGACAGCCGATGGACGGATACCCTTGTTCATATAAAGCATTATAAGGCAAGCCAAACTTCAGCACATACGCCCAAACTTGTTGCTCGCTCCAGTCGTAGATGGGATTGTATTTTGCCAGTTGGTGTAGCGTATCATGCTCAAAAAATGCCAGTGCATCACGCGTGGCTGATTGCTGTCGTCTTTGACCTGTCAGCCAAGCATCTGCCCCCAATAAAGCACGACCCAAAGGCTCGACCTTACGAATAAAGCAGCACTGCTTTCTAAGATCAACCCCATCATAAAACGCATTTTCGCCATGCGTGCTGATGTAGCTAGCAACCGCTTGGGCTTGTGGCTCATACCGCTCAAATACCAAATTAGGATAACGCTGTTTAATCTCATCAAACAGCGATACTGTCTCAGCATTTAGCCTGCCTGTATCCAGCGTAAATATCTGTGCCGATACGCCAAGTTTTGCCAGCACATCAATCATCAGCACATCTTCTGCCGCCAAGCTATTTGCAACTTTGACACACTGATGTTTATGAAAAATCTGATATAAACGAGCCTGTAGTAGCCTGATTTTTTCATCAAGCTGCTCATCAACTTGCTGATTTGGCGTGGGGATTTGCCACAGTTTTGGCTTAATAATCATAATCAGCTTCCTATACGATGGCTAAATGACGACTGAGCATTGTCAATCTTTGGGTTAAATTTGCTTTATTTTTAAATATTATCAATTGCTTAATAAAATCAAAAAGCAAAAAAATCTGTGAGTAATAAGCTATCATCGCCGCCAAAAAAGCAAAAATACCTTTTTGGATAAAGTAAAGTTCATTTTGGCATTAGATGATACTTGGCGATAAAAATCAGTACAATGAGCAAATTTGGGCTAAAATCCACCAGCCAATAACAAAACACTTACACAACACAGCACATCTGTATAAAATTTTTAGCCAAATTATGCTATAGTTTCGCCAAACGCATAACGCTTATCTTTGGAAATTGTATGAAATTACTCGCCCTTGCCCTGCCTGCTGCCTTGCTATTATCCGCCTGTAGCACCAAACAAACGCCCAGCCCACAGCCTGTACAAACCACCCCCAAACGCCCTGTGGTGGCGTTGGTGCTTGGCGGTGGTGGCACACGCGGTTTTGCTCATGTTGGCGTGATTCAAGCCTTAGAAAAAAATGGCATTCGTCCTGATATGGTCGTTGGCACCAGTGTTGGGGCGATGGTTGGGGCGTTGTACGCCAGCGGCAAAACCGCCGATGAACTAAAGCAGCTCGCCATCACGCTGAACGAAAAAGACATCATTGAACTAAGCCCGTCCAAACAAGGCTTGATTGATGGCACACGCCTACGCCGCTATGTCAATCAGCAGGTCAATCATCGCCCCATTGGCAGCTTTGCGATGCGTTATGCTGCGGTCGCTACCGAACTGCCAAGCAAGACCACTGTTGTGTTTGACACAGGCGAGGCGGGCATTGCTGTACAAGCATCAACCAGCGTACCAGAGCTGTTCATCGCACCACGCATTCCCGAAAATGGGGGCAAAAAATACATTGACGGCTCGCAATCTGCCCTTGTGCCTGCACGCGTTGCACGCAATTTGGGTGCAGATGTCGTCATTGCTGTGGATTTGATGACACCAGCCCAAACCACCACAGATGACCAAACCACCCAAAACAAGGGTGAAATCAACATCACACGCACAGACACCGCCATCAGTGCCAAATGGGGCGACAAAACCCTCGCTCTGCCGATTGATTTGACGCAGCTTGATAAAGCAACTGCCGAGCTGCCATTTGAGTTGCCACTGGGCAGTATTGTTGGCAATATCATCAAGTCCATACCAACCGACACCACCATCGCCTTGCCTGATAATCTGCCAAAAAACCTGCCGACCAGTCCAGCCGATCTTTGGCAACTGTTTGATCAAGCTGGCAAAAACTTAGCCATCAGTGCTGATGATATTGCGGCAAGCGATGTGCTGATTCGCCCTTTGGTAACCGAAGTATCGCCCTTTGATACCAGCAAGCGTCTTGAGCTTATCAATGCAGGCAAAATTGCCACAATCGCACAACTGCCAGCCATCAACACGGCGATTGACACTGCCAATAATCGCCACAGTGGCAAATAATAGCAAATAGAACAATACACAAATACCGCCTGTCTTGGCGGTATTGTTATGCGAACGCTTGCTCGGTACAAACTACTTATTGGGCGGCGTATCATCAAGCGTTTGTGCATATTTTCTAATCATCTCATGCACCTCTTGCTCGCCCTGATTATCGCCCCGTTGGCGATTGTCCTGTATGATTTGCCATGCTTGCTGCTCAGACTTTGGTTCGCCATAGTAATCAGCAGCCAGCAAAACATTATAAACCGAATAAGTATCAATGTATGATTGACAGACCTCGATGAGTCTTTCGCTTTTTTCTTGCTTGCTCATTTCAGGAAACATTGCCCCCAGCCGATACCAGCTGCTATCAAGGCAGTACAAAAGCAGCATGCCTGACCTGTCGGCATTTTTGCTAAGTGCCTCACCTGTCATAATCTGTTGCCCAAAGCGACCATCATTTGTTGCGGTATCCACCGTGCTGTCAGCATATCCCAGCAAACTTAGCGATAACAATGCCAAGCCAGCAAGCCATTTGCCAGATGCTCTCATCTTAATCTCCCTAATGATAAACCTATGGCTGATTATGCCCAATCAATCAAGCCTTGTCAATATCACCCCACTCACCCTGCAGCACAAGCCATCACGACACCGCCTATTTACTGCTGTAGCATGAATTATCAAACAAAAATGGCTTGGATTTTGCCAAAAAGGGGTTTTTATAAAAAGGTTTTTGTAGGTCTGGTGCTATTGTTGATGGGTTGTAATATTAATGGCGTATAATTTGGTACAAAAGCACCGGGGCTACTAAGGGTGTAAATACCAATGGTGCAAACAAAGGGCAGTGCAATTTTTCTATATAGTCATGGATTATATGCCAGCAGGCTGGAGCGTCCTTTATGCCAATAAGAATGAACAAAACCCAAGCTATAACTTGGGTTTTGGGTTTGTTTGACAAAAGGCGGTACTAGACTCGCTCAATGATGGTGCTGATGCCTTGACCCAAGCCAATGCACATGGTCGCCAGCCCCAATTGGGTGTCTTGTTGCTCCATGACATTTAACAAGGTTGTGGTGATTCTTGCCCCCGAACAGCCCAAAGGATGCCCCAGAGCAATCGCACCGCCATTGTGATTGACGATGTCTTGTTTATCAAGCAAATCCAAGCCTTTTAACACGGCAAGACCTTGGGCGGCAAAGGCCTCGTTCAGCTCGATGGTCTCAATATCAGACAACGCCAAGCCTGCTCGTTTGAGTGCTTTTTGAGTGGCGGGTACAGGGCCATAACCCATGATTGCCGCATCACAACCAGCGGTTGCCATCGCACGGATTTTTGCACGCGGTTTTAGCCCCAGCTCACCTGCTTTTTTGGCACTCATGACAAGCATTGCCGCCGCACCATCGGATAATGCCGAAGCGGTGGCTGCTGTTACTGTGCCATTTTTTGGGTCAAACACAGGACGCAATGCCTCAAATGCTGCCAAATTGGCATCAGGGCGAATCACCTCATCAGTGGTGCATAATTGCAAATTGCCCTGCCCATCATGCCCCTTCACGCCGACAATCTCATTGGCAAAGCGTCCTTGCACGGTCGCCTCCCATGCTTTTTTGTGCGAATTTACCCCAAATTCGTCTTGCATTTGGCGTGTGATGCCATGCAGTCTGCCCAGCATTTCGGCGGTCAGCCCCATCATGTTGGAGGCCTTAGCATAGTATTTACTGGCACGGGGATTGGGATCAACCCCATGCGTCATCGCCACATGTCCCATATGCTCAACACCACCGATGATAAACATATCACCTTGATTGGTCATGATTTGGGCAGCGGCGGTATGCAGTGCCTGCATTGATGAGCCGCACAGGCGATTGACCGTTTGAGCAGCAACAGTCTTTGGCACGCCTGCCAACAATGCCGCATAGCGTGCGATATTCCAGCCTTGTTCTAGCGTCTGATTGACACAGCCCCAGATAATATCCTCAAGCTCGCTTGCATCAATGCCATTACGCTGAATTAACGCACGAATCAACTCGGCCGACAGCTCATCAGCACGCACATTGGCAAACATACCATTTTTGCTTTTGCCCATGGCGGTACGCACGCCATCGACAATGACAACATCGGTTGGGTTTAGTGCAGTCATTATATTTTCCTTAAACTCTATTTATATTAACTTTATCCAATAACCATCAATAAAAAGTCTCGCCAGCATCACACATTTGACGCAGCTTATCTGGTGCTTGATATGCCTTGCCCAGATGAGCATAGCGATCGCACAGTGCCACATAATTTGCTACACCCAGCTGGTCAATATAACGGCACGGCCCGCCACGAAATGGTGGAAAACCCACACCCATAATCATCGCCATATCCGCCTCGGCAGCACTGGCAACGATACCGTCCTCTAGGCAGCGTACCGTCTCATTACAAAACGCCAACATCATGCGGTCGATGATTGCTTGTTCATCAAAACTTTGTGCATCTGTCTGCACTGCTTTTAATAATGCATAAGTCTCATCATCGGCAAGTTTTTTTGGCTTGCCTTTTTTGTCCGTCTCGTATTTATAAAAGCCAATGCCGTTTTTTTGCCCCAAGCGACCTTGCTCATACAAATGCTCAATGCTGCCCTTGTAGTCAGGTTTCATGCGGTCAGCAAAACCTTCCGCCATCACCTTGGCACCATGCACGCCCGTATCCAGCCCCACCACATCGATCAGGTAGGCAGGGCCCATTGGCCAACCGAATTTTTCCATCGTTTTGTCAATCTGCACAAAGTCAGCACCTTCTTTGATTAACAAATCAAACGCCCCAAAGTACGGAAACAGCACACGATTTACCAAAAACCCTGGGCAGTCATTCACCACAATCGGTGTTTTGCCCATTTTTTGAGCCAATGCCACTGTGGTAGCAACCGCCTCATCGCTGGTTTTTTCGCCACGAATCACCTCAACCAACGGCATACGATGCACAGGGTTAAAAAAGTGCATGCCCACAAAATTCTCTGGGCGTTTTAGTGATTTGGCAAGCCGTGTGATGGAGATGGTCGAGGTATTTGATGCCAAAATTGTGTCATCTTTTACCAAATCTTCAACCTCAGACAGCACGGCCTCTTTGACGGCTGGATTTTCTACCACGGCTTCGATGACAATATCAGGCGTAGCAAAATCCCCATAGTTGAGCGTTGGGCGGATTAAAGACAGCGTGCGACCCATCTTTTCGGGCGTAGATTTGCCACGCTCTACTTCTTTGGCAAGCAGTTTGCTCGCCTCACTCATGCCAAGCTCCAGCTGACTGTTTTTGATGTCTTTCATCATAATCGGCAAGCCCTTGCTGGCAGCCTGATACGCGATACCACCGCCCATGATGCCTGCACCCAGCACAGCCGCCTCGTTGATATCAAAGGCGTGCTTGCTGTAATCTTTGGCAAGTTTTTTCACCGCTTGATCGTTTAGGAACAGCCCCACCAATGCCGCCGCCTGTGGTGTCGTTGCTGCTTTGGCAAATGCTGCCGCCTCAACTTTTATTGCCTCATCAAGCGGCAGATTGACATGATTTTCGATCGCCTCTACAGCCAATGCAACCGCAGGATATTGCTTGGGATTTGCCTTGGCAAAAATCATCGCTTTGGCGGTCGTAAACGCCATCGTCTGCTCGATTTGGTTTAGCTTGACTGGCTCTAGTTTTTCTTGGCGGCGTGCCTGCCAATCAAACTGCCCATCGATACATTTTTTTAGCAAATCAACCGCCGAATCCATCACAGATTCATCAGCGACCACCGCATCCACCAAGCCGATTTTTAAGGCATCGGCAGGCTTGTACGCCTTACCTGTGGCTATCGCCTCCAGAGCATTGTCAATGCCAATCAAGCGTGGCGTGCGTACCGAGCCACCAAATCCCGGGAAAATACCCAGCTTGGTTTCGGGCAATCCAATCTGTGATGAGACCCCCGCCACACGATATTCACACACCAAAGTCATCTCACAGCCACCGCCCAGTGCCGCACCATTGACAGCGGCAACTTTTGGAAAAGGCAATCTCTCAAAGCGGTTAAACGCATCATTAATCTGCAAAAGCCATGTATACAGCTCATCGGCTGGCTTTTTAAAATATTCTACAAACTCGCCAATGTCCGCCCCTGCGATGAATACTTTTTTGGCAGAGCTCACCACCAAGCCTTTGATATTGCTTGATTTTTCTAAAATTGCCACTGCTTCAACAAACTCGTTATTGGTTTGTTTGTCAAATTTGTTCACGCTGCCTTGTTTGGCATCAAACCGAAATTCAACAATGCCTGCCGCCTGATCCAAATAATCAACTTGAATGCTGTTTCCTTGATAAATCATGGTCGCTCCTAAATTCAAAATAACCGCCAAACAAGCAGCGGATTTGTCCGATTTTGTTTAATATAGCACAGCCACAGACAGATTGCACCTGATTACACCAGACAATCATGACCGATGGGTCATTGCCCAAAAATTAACAATCATCAAGCCCTGCCAACACTTGCCACAAAATCAACAATCATCACCGACCACTCTTTACAAACATTTGGCTAATTGCTATCATTAGCAGATTTACCAAACCAAATCTCCCTGCGAGTTCCCATGACATTGCAAACTTATTATGATATTTTGGGCGTCTCTGCCAACGCCGCTCCTGAAGTTATTCATGCCGCCTATCAGACACTGGCAAGAAAATACACCCACAGCACCAGTCCTGAAGCAGGGCAGATGGCAGCACTGATCAAACAAGCCTATGATGTATTGTCAGACCCTGTTCGCCGCAGCGACTATGACGCATGGCTGCGACTCAACCAAACCAACCAGCCAGTTACCCCTGTAGCACCGATGCCAACCGCTGCATACCACCCACCAAAAAAAGGCTCGTCAGCAGCAGCGTGGATTATTGGGGGTTTGGTTGTGTTATTGGCAGTGGCTGGGCTTGCTTATTATTTGGTATCCTCCACAGGATTTTTTGGCAACAAAGACGAACCAGTTCAGCCAATCGACACATCAGCCCAAACCAACACCCTAAAGCCTGTTAGTCCCATTGACAATGGCATCACCCCCGAGCAACAAAATGCACGCAATCAAGCACACGCCGACTATCTGGCAGCGGTAAATCGCATCAATGCCGTTTGGAATAGCCTGCCCAAGAACACTCGCAACGCCCTGCGTGATGAACAGCGTGCCATCAATGCCGCTCGTGAAGCCAACTGCCAAGCTCAAGCCGTCAGCGAATACAGCTCACCCATCGAAATCGAAACCGCACGCTATCGCTGCGAAGTACCCCTGATGGACGAACGCACCAATGAACTGCGTGTCTATATTCAAAGCGAACGCAACGCACCTGTTTATGACGAGCCATCGGACTATGATGTCAGCTATGATGAACCAAGCGAATCGCATGACGACAGCTATGACGACCCTGTCAGCTATACTAAGCCTGCCGAAGCACGAGCCATGTATGATGAAGCGGTAGCGAACATCAACGCCATTTGGAATAGCCTATCTGACGAAACTCGCAACGCCTTGCGTGATGAACAGCGTGCCATCAATGCCGCTCGTGAAGCAGACTGCAAAGCCTATGCACGCAACAACTATAGCACTAAATACGAGCAAGACACGGCTCGCTATCTGTGCGAAGTCCCAGAGCTAAACGATCGTGCTGCACAGTTGCAAGAATACGAATAAATCACCACAACCGCTTGCACTGCGAGCGGTTTTTTGTTGCAAAACCGCCACACAGCCACCCCTTGCCCAAACTGGCAAATATAGACACAGCGGTCAAACTTAGCCACCGACAACGCTGGATAAATTTGTTATCATGGCAAAAATTTTGGAGAAAATCATGTATCCTTTTATCCGACTGGGCAAAACCATTGCCAAAAGCACCCTGCTACAACTACAGGGCAAAACACTTGCTCCGACCGACACCAGCGAAATCAGCTTTGTCAGTGGCATTCATGATATTGATAATTTTCTTGAGATGAACAATGGGCGGATTTTTACCCTGTTTGACTTGGGGCGGACGGATTTTGCCATTCGTACAGGGCTTGGCAAAAAACTGCTCGCCAACCGCTGGGGCTTGGTCGTGGCTGGCAGCAGCATTCAGTATCGCAAGCGTGTTCGCCTGTTTGACAAAATCACCATCAAAACTCGGCTGTGTGCCATTGACGAACGCTGGTTCTATATCGAGCAAACCATGTACAACCAAGGCACGCCCAGCTCACAGGCACTGCTGCGTACTGGCGTTACCAATCTGATGACAGGCAAGACGATACCGACCCAAACTGTACTGACCGCCATCGGTCATGGGGATTTGCTCATGCCTGCTGATGACTGGGTGGCAGCTTGGATTGCCGCTGATAAATTACGCAACTTTCCCATAGATTAATAATATATTATAGTTAATATAAACAATATCGCTGGACTGGCGTAACAATTGACAAATCCTAGCCACTGTATGATAATATCACTACTCACAATATCAGCTGTGCAGAGACATCGTTTATCATAAGGGATCATCATGAGAATCACCCCCCCCCTCGCTTTTTGGGTAGCTGCCTAGCTGTGCTATTTATCTTCATCAGCCCAACTGCCCATGCTGTTAATTGGCTTGAGATTGGTAAAGCAACAGACAAATCGCTTACTGCCAGCATTGATCTTGACAGCATTCGTTCTCACCAATTTAGCGGCTATAATAGTCGCTCCTACCTAAGCGTCTGGGTGAAGTACGATTTTACCACCGCCCAAAAAGCCAACAATGGTAAACTGTACCGCCAAACCAAAGACCTAATATACATCGACTGCGATAATAAAAAATGGACGATCAAAGAAGTCCATAAATACACCAGCACAGGTAATGTGGTTGATAACTTGAAAAATCCTTATCTTACCACCTCCTCTTCGAACAGTTGGGAATCCATCATTCCAGAAACTTCCAGCGAGCGTATCGTTGAGTTGACCTGCTACTACGCCCAGAATAAATAACCATTTTTTACTGATATAACAAAGCCGACACTCACAGACTGTCGGCTTTTATGGTTATTGAGCGATTGGCTTATCGCCTTTGGTGATGACGGATTCGCTCACGATGATTTTGCTCACCCCTTGCATACTTGGCAGCTCGTACATGGTGTCAAGCAAGGCATTTTCGATGATTGAACGCAAGCCCCTTGCTCCAGTTTTGCGAACCATTGCAGCCTTGGCAATGGCAGTGAGTGCCTGCGGCTCAAACTCCAACGCCACCCCTTCCATCTCAAACAGATATTGGTACTGCTTGACTAGGGCATTTTTTGGCTCGGTGAGAATCTGCACCAGTGCCGCCTCGTCCAGCTCTGCTAGGCTGGCAATCACAGGCAGACGACCGATCAGCTCTGGAATCAGACCGAACTTAATCAAGTCCTCCGCCTCCACCTCGCGGAACAGCTCGGTAATGCTCGATTCGTCCTGTGCCTTGACATCGGCATTAAAGCCAATGCCTGTCTTTTCGGTGCGTTGGCGAATCACTCGCTCAAGCCCTGCAAATGCCCCACCGACAATCATCAGAATATTGCTGGTGTCCACCTGAATCATCTCTTGGCGTGGGTGCTTGCGTCCACCTTGAGGCGGAATATTGGCAACCGTGCCTTCGATAAGTTTTAGCAGGGCTTGCTGCACGCCCTCGCCAGAGACATCTCGTGTGATGGACGGATTTTCGCTTTTGCGAGAGATTTTGTCAATTTCATCAATATAAATAATGCCTTTTTCTGCCTTGCTGACATCATAATCGGCAGCTTGCAGCAGTTTTTGGACGATATTTTCAACATCTTCGCCGACATAGCCTGCTTCGGTCAGGGTTGTCGCATCCGCCATCGCAAATGGCACATCAAGCATTTTTGCCAGCGTTTGTGCCAGCAGCGTCTTGCCAGAGCCAGTCGGCCCGATAAGCAAAATATTACTTTTGCTTAGCTCAACCGTCTCATTGTCGCTGTTGTCTTTGGCGGCGACTTTTAGGCGTTTGTAGTGATTGTATACCGCAACCGACAGGGCTTTTTTGGCGGCATCTTGACCGATGACATAATCGTCCAGATGCTCACGCAGCTGCTTTGGCTTGGGCAACGGCTTATCCAGCCACTCGCTTTGCTCTTGATTATGTGGGTCATAAGAGGTGCGATCGCTGTCTGTTTTGGTATCTTGGCGGTGTTTTTTGCCAGACTCTTTTCGCAATAAATCACCGCAATCCTTGATACATGCATCACAGATATTGGCATCAGCCCCTGCAATCAGCTTATCCACTTCGGTCTTTTTTTTGCCACAAAAGGCACAGCTCGGCACTTGTGTATTGGTCATGCGTTATCCTTATTGGCAATTATAGTGATTTTGGGCGTTTATCAAGCACCACATCAACCAAGCCGTATTCTTTGGCTTGTGCAGCACTCATGAAGTGGTCTCTATCAGTGTCTCGCTCCACTTTTTCAATCGGCTGACCTGTGTGCTTGGCAAGCAATGCGTTTAATTTTGCCTTCAGCTCGATGATTTCTCTTGCATGAATCTCAATATCCGATGCCTGCCCACGAAAACCACCCAGTGGCTGATGAATCATCACGCGTGAGTTCTCCAGTGCGTAGCGTTTGCCTTTTTCGCCTGCGGACAACAAAAACGAACCCATCGAACACGCCTGACCCAAGCAAATGGTTGATACATCAGGCTTAATAAAATTCATGGTATCATAAATCGCCATACCTGCCGTTACCACGCCACCGGGCGAGTTAATGTATAGGTGAATGTCTTTTTCAGGATTGTCCGCCTCCAAAAATAACAGCTGGGCAACGATCAGATTTGCCATGCCGTCCTCGACCTGACCTGTCAAAAAAATCACTCGCTCACGCAACAAACGAGAGAAAATATCAAACGATCGCTCACCACGACCAGATTGCTCAATGACCATCGGCACAAGGGCATTGGTAGGTGCATGATAGGCATCTGCCAACTGGTCATAAAATGGGTTTTTTGTCATGTTATTCATAATTTTCCTTAAATACGACTGGTGTGGCGTAAGTCTGGCTACTTTGTCAAATCCAGCAACCAACCTGCACCCACCAAGTCATCACCACTGTGATAAACTTAAGAATAAAAACCCCAATGCATGACGCTTGGGGCATTTATCTTGATGACTAAGACGCATCAACTCTGATGGCTAAGCCCACATTAGATGGCTTGTTGCTGTGCCGCCGCCAGCAAGTCTTGGTATTTTACCTCTTTTTCGCTGACTTTGGCTTGACCAAGCAGATAATCCACTACCTGATCTTCTAGCACCACAGATTCAACTTGGCTGCGTTGAGCCTTGTCATTGGTGTAGTACTCAATCACTTCTTGTGGATCTTCGTAGTTTTCGGCAGCTTCAGCGATAAATGCTGTTACACGCTCTTGATCCACTTCGATTTTTTGAGTTTCGATGATTTGGCTAACCAATACGCCCAAACGCACTGCACGCAATGCCTGATCTTCAAACAGCTCATTTGGCAACATATTGGCATCAAAAGTTGCTGGATTGGCACCGAACTGCTGTGCAAAACGATTTAGCATCAGCTGGCGTTGGCGGTCAATCTCTTGATCTAACATGACTTTTGGCACTTCAAATTCATTCTTCTCAAGCAGTGCATCAAAGGCAGCTTGCTTAACTTGATTGCGTGCTGCGTGCTTAACTTCACGCTCCATGTTTTTGCGAACATCGGCTTTTAGCTTGTCCAAGCCGCCTTCGGTTACGCCAAACAAGGCAAAAAATTCATCGTCCAATTCAGGCAATTTGGCTTGCTTCACTTCTTTGACGGTGATAACAAACTCAGCTTCTTTGCCCGCCAAATGCTCGGCTTGATAATCCTCTGGGAAGGTAACTTTGATGGTTTTTTCTTCGCCAGCTTTCATGCCTTTCATGCCGTCCTCAAAGCCGGGAATCATGCGACCTGAGCCGATGACTAGGCTGTAATTTTCGGCACTGCCGCCTTCGAATTTTTCGCCATCAATTGAGCCTGCAAAATCAAAAACTGCCTCATCGCCATCAACAAGCTCGCCATCTTTGGTCTCAAAAGTTTGGCGTTGTTTTTGCAAGTTTTCGATCATGGTATCGACATCTGCATCAGAGACGCTGGCAACTTGACGCTCAACCTCAATCTCGCCCAAGCCCTGAACCTCAACTTTTGGGAAAGTCTCAACGGTGGCTTGGTACACCAAAAAGTCATTTTCTAGTTTCACATCGTCAATGCTTGGTACGCCAACGACACGGATTTTCTCGCCTGCCAGTGCCTCAAATACTGTATCACGAATCACATCGTTGATAACTTCTTGTTGAATGCCAGCACCGTACTGGGCACGAATGTGTGATACAGGCACTTTACCCTTGCGAAAACCGTCAATCTTGGCAGTTTTTGCCACGCTGCGAATGCGGCTTTCAACTTTGCTTTGGATATTGCCCACAGGCACTTTTACTGTCAGCTGGGTTTCTTTGTCAGAGATGACATTGACAGATACTTGTAAATCGCTCATAACTCACCTTTTTGTGTAATTAAAATACCTAAAAGACTGGCTCTTGGTTTGCCAATCAAAATCTGTTTATGCAGATATTTTTATATCTATGATTAGATATCATTAACAATCAGCATATAAATATAATAAAAGCAATACAGTATAGCCAATTGATGATAAAATTACAAGCCTTCGCAGACAAACGGGCGAATTTCTCCGCACGCTTGGTGCAACCATCACGCCCATGGCACACGGCAAATTGCACAATATGCAAATTTAGAATAAGCAAAATCACCAGCGATTCGCTATAATAAGCACTGTTTTGTTTTTATGACAAAAACATCAATCGCAGCAAGCCAAAACACCCACCAGACAGGACTCTTATGAATACGCATACCAACCCCTCCCAAATCCCCCAAGCAGGTGTCGTCGTTATCGGTGGTGGCACGGCAGGCTGGACGATTATCGAAACTCTGCGTAAACTTGATGCAACGCTTGACATCACGCTCATCACTGCCGACAGTGGCGATCGCTACATCAAGCCGCAACTTTCTGCCGCCTTTAGTCAGAACAAAACCGCCGCCACGCTCATCAACAAAACTGCCGAGTCGCTCGCTGCCACGCTTAATATCACGCTGCTGGCACACACGGTTGTAACCAGTATTGACAGCCACGCTCAGACCATCACGAGCAATCACGGCATGATTGGGTATCATCGGCTGATTTTGGCGACAGGAGCCGTGCCTGTGCTGCCAGCCAACCTGCCCTGTGAGCATACTTGGCAGATTAATCATATTGATGATTTTGACAAATTACAACGCAAACTTGCCACCAAACCCAATCAGCACATTGCCATCATCGGTGCTGGCATGATTGGCGTTGAGCTTGCCGAAGACCTAAGCCGTGCAGGTCATCGTATCACTCTGATTGGTCGCGATCAGCTGCCATTGCTTGGGGTACTGCCACCCATTGCAGCTACCAGACTGCACACAGCACTGACTGATATTGGCATTTGTTATCTTGGGGATACGCACATTCAGAGCATTCACCCTAATCAAGGGCAATATCAGCTAAGCCATGCCAATGGCGAACTGCTGGTTGATGAAGTCATCACCAGCACAGGCCTTATGCTGGATAAGACGCTGGCAGCAAGTGCAGGGATTGACCACTCTCAACATGGCATCATCGTCAATCCAACAACGCTACAAAGCTCAAACCCTGCCATCTATGCCATCGGCGACTGCATCAGTATCTATGGCAAGCCCTGCCGATTCGTTGCTGTGCTGCGTGAACAAGCCTCTGCCATCGCCCATCATATTTTGGGGCTAGATCATACAGGCTATCAGCACAAACCCCCCATGATTCGCCTAAAAAACAAAGCCATCACCGTCAGCATCACAGGCGAGCCAACGCCACAGGCATGGCACATTGACAACGATGATGAATCGCTACTGCTGCTTAGCCAACGCATTGATGATACCATCACCGCCAAAATTGAGCTAAAAGCCCCCAGCAAATAACCGCTTGATTGCCATGGTAAAGACGCCAAACATTGATACCAAAATTTAGCTGGCAGGAGAATGATAAAAAATAACTTTTTTTGGCAAAAACCTTGTATAATGAACAATTAATCCTATTTAGATGACACATTTGTTTATAGGTTTATCAAAAGGTATGAATACAAATCTTACACTCACCGACAGTGCCGCTGCCAAACTTGCCAAACTAAAAACCGCTGAAGGCAATGACACACTCATGTTGCGTGTATATGTAACAGGGGGTGGCTGCTCTGGTTTTAGCTATGGGTTTGATTTTGCCGAAGAATTGGGCGATGATGATGCCACTTTTGAGCATGGCACAGAGACTTTGGTGGTGGATTCATTAAGCTATCAATATCTGGCTGGCTCAACCATTGACTACATTGAGGGGCTAGAAGGCTCACGGTTTATTGTCAATAATCCAAACGCCACCACCACCTGCGGCTGCGGCTCGTCATTTTCTATCTAAATTCGGTCAAATCGTGTAGCCTTAAGCATGGTGCTACGCCACAAAAATAAGCCAAGCTTGGTCGCTGTGCCAAATCACAAACCAATCTCGCAAGTGGCGTGCTGGCTTTGTTTTATGGCATAAACACAAATACAAATTCCAACAAGTCATACCAAAATCCCTTTGCCAAGCTAGGTTGTGTGTTTTATAATAAAGCAATTTTCCAAATAAAAGAGCAGTACAATGACGCAATCAGTTTTTCGCTTGCCAGTATGGTTTAGCCCCAGTCTTGTGGCAGGTATGCAACGCGGCATCGAAAAAGAAGGCTTGCGTATGCAACCCGATGGCTATGCCGCCAAAACCTTCCACCCTGCCAAGCTCGGCTCAAAGCTCACCCACCCTTATATCACGACAGATTATTCAGAAAACTTATTAGAGCTTATCACCGACCCAATGCCCTCCATCAAACAGGCGTTGGATATGTTGCGAGATTTGCATGTCTTAGTCCATCGCTCACTAGAAAACAACGAATTGATGTGGCCACTGTCCATGCCGTGCATGAGTTCGGATACCGACAGCGACATTCCGCTGGCTGATTATGGCAGCTCCAATATCGGCAAGCTAAAAACTCTCTACCGCTCAGGGCTTGGTGTGCGTTATGGACGCAAAATGCAAACCATCGCAGGGTTACATTATAATCTCTCCATCGGTGATGATTTGTTTGCCGCTTGGCACAAAGCTGCTGGCACAGGCAGTTTTGGCGACTTTAAAAATGACAAATATCTGGCACTGATTCGCAACTTCAAACGCCTAACGCCGCTGGTGCTGTATCTGCTCGGAGCAAGCCCTGCTGTTTGTGGTACTTTTGTCAGCGGTCGCAATCATACGCTCAAGCCCTTGGGCGGCACTTGCAGCTATCACGAACCTGACGGCACAAGCCTACGCATGGGTAAGCTTGGCTACACCAACAGCGTACAAGAAAATCTGGACATTCGCTACAATCAGCTGGACGAATACATCGCAGGTCTACAAGCTGCCATCGGCACGCCGTATGCTGATTTTGAACGCATTGGCGTAGACGATGCAGACGGCAACCCAATTCAAATCAACAGCCACATTTTGCAAATAGAGAACGAATACTACAGCCCAATCAGACCAAAACAAACCACCAAAGCTGGCGAAACACCCACCGCTGCACTGGCGGCTCGTGGCATTGCGTATGTTGAATTTCGTGCAATTGACCTTGACCCTTATTCAGACATCGGTATCGAGACCTCAACTGCGTGCTTTTTGGAAGTGTTGGCATTGTATTGCCTGCTGACTGACTCGCCCTATCTTATGCCTGATGAAGAAAAACGCCTAAGCCAAAACATCGACACAGTTGTCAATTATGGTAGACGACAAGGCATTACCATCACCACTAAGACAGGTGAAGTGTGCCTACACGATTGGATTGTGCATCATCTATCACAAATGCAAGTCATCGCCGATGCCTTTGATGCACATCACGGCAGCAATGATTATCGCAGTGCATTGGCAATGATGCAAGGCAAGGCAACCAACCCAGAATTTACTCTGTCGGCACAAATCATCGCCGACTCATACCGTGTTGGCGGTACTTGGGCATTGGGCAAACTGTTGGCACAAAAGCACCAAGCCGAACTGCTAGGTCATGCCCTAAGCCGTGAGGACGAAGCCAAATTTGATGCCATCGCCCAACAATCGCTTGCCAAGCAAGCCGAACTTGAAGCTGCCGATGATATTGAATTTGCTCAATATCTCCAAGCCTACCGCTAAGCCCAGAGGTTTTTTATGAATACATTTAACTGAGGTTTTTTATGAATACATTTAATTATCGCACAATCAATCTGCTGCTGGTCATTATCATGGTAGCTGCCAGCATTTTTGCCATCGGATTTTTACAAAAATACCTTATGCTAGAACCTTGCTCGCTGTGCATTTTTCAGCGTATTGGGCTGTGGACCATGGGGGCTTTTGCTCTGCTTGCGGTACTGTTTAACCCAAAAAATTTCACCGCCCGCCTGTTGTTGTGGCTAGGTAGTCTTGCTGGCACACTGTGGGGTGGTGGTGTGGCTGCACGCCATACTTGGCTACACTATGTGCCATCAGCCGAGCCACCTGCCTGCGGTCCTGGTCTGGAATATTGGGTGCAGACTCTGCCTTTGTCTGATGTGCTGACCACCGTATTGACCGCCAATGGCGACTGTTCGGTGATTGATTGGACTTTTATGGGTCTGTCAATCCCTGCCCAAACACTGATTTTATTCGTGGTTATTTTTGTCATTCAGTTAATTCTGTTGAAAAAAATTATTAACAAACAGCCATAATCATTCACCATTTATCATCGTACAAGGTTCGTCATGCACATTCATATTTTGGGTATCTGCGGCACATTCATGGGGTCTTTGGCACTCATTGCCCGTGATTTGGGTCATCGTGTTACAGGGTCAGATACCAATATTTATCCGCCCATGAGTACACAACTTGCCAATGCTGGTATCGAAATCTGGGAGGGATACCGTGCCGAACACCTAAACCCTGCTCCTGATTTGGTGGTGGTGGGCAACGCCTGCAAGCGAGGCATGGAGGCGGTTGAATATATGCTAAATCACCGCCTGCCCTATACCTCAGGGCCGCAGTTTTTGTACGAAACGGTGCTAAAAAATCGCCATGTGCTGGCGGTGGCAGGCACACACGGCAAAACCACCACAACCACCATGCTGGCATGGATTTTGCAATATGCAGGGATTGACACGGGATTTTTGATTGGTGGCGTGCCACTGGTAAATAGTACGGACAGTCGCCTGCAATCTGCCTTTGCTCACTCTGGTCATCTGGGTGAGCGGTATTTTGTGATTGAGGCAGACGAGTATGACTCGGCATTTTTTGACAAACGCTCAAAATTTGTACACTATCGCCCAACCACAGCCATTTTGAACAACTTAGAATTCGATCATGCTGATATTTTTGCTGACTTGGCAGCGATTCAGACGCAATTTCATCACATGATTCGCATGATACCGTCCACAGGTCAGATTATCATGCCTGCCGCTACCGACAGCCTAGAACAGACGCTTGACTTGGGCGTATGGACACCTGTATTGCGTACCGCCATCGACCAAGATGCCGACTGGCAAGCGACACTGTCCGAGGCAGATGGCTCGGTCTTTGGCGTGCGTTTTGGGAATGAAATCGGCGAAGTTCGCTGGGGCATGAGCGGTCTACACAATGTCAATAACGGCTTGGCAGCCATCGCAGCCGCTCATCATGTAGGCATAAGCATCAAAACCGCGTGCGAGGCTCTGTCTGCATTTGCTGGCATTAAGCGGCGTATGGAGCTGATTGGTGATGTTCGTGATATTTTGGTTTTTGATGATTTTGCTCACCATCCAACCGCCATCACCACCACACTTGATGGAGCAAAAAAACGCCTAAAAAACCGCCGCATTTGGGCAGTGATTGAACCTCGCTCCAACACAATGAAGCTGGGCAGTCATCGCGATCAACTTGCCAGCTCGGCAGCGATTGCCGATCAGGTGATTTGGTATGAGCCAAAAGACCTCTCATGGGGGCTGGCTGATGCCATTGGTGATACCGCTGGGCAAATGGTGCTGGGTAGCACCGATGCCATCATCGACCACCTAAGTCTGCACGCAAAAGCAGGAGATGCGATTATCATCATGTCAAATGGTGGCTTTGAGAGCATTCATACACGGCTACTGGCAACACTGCAAGCCAAAGCCTAAACACATCACCACAAGTCAGCCAGGCTGGCTTGTTTGGCTTGGCAAAAATGACAAGTCTGTGGCACTTGGCTGACATCATCAGCCATTTTATACCAGATTGCGACCTGATTCTGATTATGCACTGTTAGTGATTTTCTTTATGCCCAAAGGCAGGTCATTATTACAACAGCTCCTGCCGCTAAGCGATAATCAATCATCTAAAATAGCCACAACACCAACCCAAATTACAAATCACCACTGCCTCTTTGACAATCCTGCCCCATTATGCACAAATCAAACCTCTGCCACCAGCCAGAACATCTACTGGCGATGGAAAATTTTGCCAACGATGGCTTGGATAATCCCAATGCAGCCACAGATAAATGGTGCTGGTTTATTAGGCTTTGGATAGCCCGACCCCACCCCAACAACACCGCCTTAACGCCACCTTGATAACGCCCAAAAATCACTAAAATTCCCTGCCTTCAAAGGCTGCAACTTTGGCTCGCTCATCGCCCGACCAAGCAATCTTTGACATCGTGCGATCGGTTCTGACTATCACCGCCTCGCCTGTTGCCACCACTGCCTGTTGAGCTTGGCTAAACATCGCATATTCTTGCACAATGCTGGTTGTGCCAAGATGCTTAATTCGCACACCGATTAGCAGTGTATCTGGATACACCACAGGGCGATGATACTGCATTGAGGCGTGTGCCAAAATCGTCAATAAATCCTCTCGTGCCTGCAAAAAACCAATCGCTCGCATATATGCAATTCGTGCCGATTCGGCATAGCGATAATAAACAACATTATTCACATGATTAAAGCCGTCCATATCCCCCCATGCCACAGGCTGTACGCACACCACAGGATAATCTTGTAGCACTGCTGGGCGAGCATCGCCAGTTAAGATAGGTTCAAATATTGTGTTGATTTTTAGCATCATCTTTCCTTATTTGAATTTTGGCAGATATATTTGGGGAAATTACTTCCGCCAAATTGTAGGCAATTTATCACAAAACCTTCATTTTGCCCTAGGCTTAAATCGTATCCGCCAAGAGTCATGCCGACAAGAACGGTCAAGGTTATTGCTGCATTTGTTGTACAAAACAAAACCTGCCAGCTTAGCCAATGTATTGTCTTATGGTATAATAAGCCCCCATTGATTGCAAGCACAAACACCAACCAGCCATCACGCCCAAAACAAAACACCCTGTTTGTTGCCAAACAGAGTGCCGTCATCAGCAAAATGCTACGACTTAAGACCTAGCGTCCGACTTCCAAATCAAAAATCGTAGCGAAGACCAGTCTCAACGCCGAAGCTCTCGCTTTGGGTTTTTGTCAAATTATCAGCCTTATAACCAAACACGGTCGCATCAGCATAGTTTAATGAAGCAAACGCACGCACACGGGCACCACTTTCTTTTTTGAGCCATTTGACAGCACCGATACTGGCAGTGGTTTTTTCGCCATCTTTAAAGCCGCCATAATTATCAGTGCGACTTACCTGCCCATAAAAATCCAGCTTGTTTTTGTCATATTGATAATAGGCACTGACCGTTGCTCCAAGCTCATTATCGCCACTGCCATAATCCACTTGCTGTGCCAAAGCACCGACCGTCAGCTTGTCATTGACCGCATAGCTTACCATGCCACGCACGGCACTAAAATCGCCACCATAGGTATATGCCGCACCCAGTTTTAGTTTATCACCATTGTGCAAAATATTGGCAACGAACAAATCACGATACTTGTCAGCTGGCTTGCCGTCCTTAAAGGCTCTCACTCTGGCGGCTGATTCTAGCGTATCGCCACCTTCGTCCATTGCATAGTGCAGTCGCACAGAATTTTTCTTATCTTTGCCAAAACCAGGCGACATATAGCGAATTGAGTTATTGGTACGCTGACCATGATAGCCAAAAGAATTGCCCGAGCCATCAGCGTACAAATACCCCTGTGCCACATAATCAATGGCATCATCAGGCGTGTACATACGACCAAAGTGCAACTGACCATATTCTTTATGCTTAACGCCCAAATAAGTATTACGGGCACCAAAGTTGCGGCCTGCACCGTCATTGTCCAAAAACACGCTGTATTCTAAGTGATAAACCAAATCCAACTTATCATTCAGCTGCTCACTGCCCGAAAGCCAAATACGCGAACCACTTGAGCTAAAATTAGTGCGATCGTTATTGGTCTCAATCACAGGCTGGCTTGCATCGCTTAGGTTGGTTTCGGTTTTTTTGGTGTCTTGGTACAACATGGAGGCATACAAGCGACCGTTAATCTTGGGTGCGGCGACAGCCTCGACAGCAAGACCCATGGCAAACAGGCTAGCTAGGGCGAGAAAAGAGGGGGGGGTGTAACGAAAGTATTTCATAGATTATCCTTAATTTATCTATCCAAGACAAATTTATCAAACATTCAGCTGCTTGAATCCCTTGATGTCTTCATTGACATCATGTGTATATCAACACAGCGACCGACCGCCGACATTACCACCTTGTTGATATCCTTACTATAACTGATAAAATTTGTTTTTATTTTTTATTTTTGTATATTTTATGTTAAATTAAATTGCTAAATTGTATACAAAGATATCCGTGCCTGCATTAATCACCTCAGCAAACCACAATGGTCAATCTGCTGGCAAATCCACCGCACAATACACCATGTATCTATCACTAAAAAAGGAGCAGCTGCCACGCTTAATTTGCCAAGCACTTTGCGGTTTTGGGGTAAGAAAATTATCCCTTATAAAAACATTGGCATATTTTTGACGATGCGTTTATCAATACGCCATCATGGCTATACAAATAAAAACCATCATAGCCCCATTTACCAACTGATTATGAAATACTTAGCCAAAAAACCGCCAACAGCAGCTGGCGATTCTGGTTTCATGTGAAACATCAAACACATTATGTGCAATGCTCTTGGTGAGCTCGTGTGCGTTCATTTTGAGCATCGACAATTTCATCGGCAATGGTCATCGCCTGAAAACTGTTCGGATCAGCAAGTTTCCACATATCATCAAGCACACGGCGACCACAATTACCCGTCAGCAGTGAACCTGAATCGATGAACTGATAATGCTCGGACAACAGCTTAATCCAGCCATCTGGCTGACGGCGGACGATATGGTGCGGCATCAGCTCATTGGGGTGATTCAGCCCTGCACAGCCGACAATTTCGGCAAGTGCCTTGAGGGTATTTTGGTGGAAATTTGCCACACGGCGTGATTTGTCAGGCACATCAAGGGCTTTTTGTCGAGCAGGGTCTTGGGTGGCGACCCCTGTTGGGCATTTGTTGGTATGGCAAGAGCGAGACTGGATACAGCCCACTGCAAACATAAAGCCGCGTGCCGAGTTGCACCAATCAGCCCCCAGACCCATCAGCTTGGCGATATCAAAACCAGAAATCACCTTGCCACTGACGCCTACTTTAATCTTATCGCGAATGCCAGCACCGACCAAAGTATTTTGGACAAAAATCAAGGCATCAACCAGCGGCATACCGACCGAATCCATAAACTCCACAGGTGCAGCACCCGTGCCACCTTCGGCACCATCAATCACGATAAAATCAGGATAGTTGTCTTCTTCAATCATCGCCTTGACAATCGCCATAAACTCCCACGGCATACCGATACACAGCTTAAAGCCAACAGGTTTGCCACCTGACAGCTCACGCAATCTCTGCCAAAAATGCACCAGCTCGCGTGGCGTGCTAAACTCTGGGTGAGTTGGTGGCGAGATACAATCAATGCCCATCGGAATATCACGAGTTGCGGCAATTTCTTCGGTGATTTTTGAGGCAGGCAGTACGCCACCCTTGCCGGGTTTTGCTCCTTGTGATAACTTAATCTCAATCATCTTCACCTGTGGCAAGCTGGCACGCTGCACAAAGGTCTCTGGATTGAATTTGCCCTGTTCATCTCGGCAACCAAAATATGCCGTTCCCAGCTGCCAAATCAAATCACCGCCATGCTTTTGGTGATATGGGCTGATGCCCCCTTCGCCCGTGTCATGGGCAAAGCCGCCTTCTTTTGCCCCTTTGTTCAGCGACTCAATCGCTGCTGCTGACAACGCCCCAAAGCTCATCGCCGAGATATTAAACACCGACAAATCATAAGGCTGGTTACAGCGTTCGTTGCCGATACGCACACGGAAATTATGATCGCTGATTTTGTGGCTGCGTCCTGAATGCAAAAACCAGTCTGTGCCAGGCTTGCTTAAGTCATTCAAGCTGCCAAATGCTGTCGTGCTATCAACATCTTTGGCACGCTGATACACAATCGAGCGTTGCAAACGAGAAAATGGCACTTCTTCACGATCGCCCTCAATAAAGTACTGACGCACCTCTGGGCGGAAATTCTCAAACAAAAAACGAATGTGTCCGCTGATTGGATAATTGCGTAAAATGGCGTGGCGTTTTTGGTTGATATTATAAATCCCAAGACAAGTCAGGCACACTGTGATAAACAGCAGCCACCAAATCTTGAAAAAAAATGAAATAGGAATCAATAAGATACAGACCCACAGCAAGGCAAAGCGTGGCAGTACCAAAAACAGATAATTGGCAGAATCCTGCGATGGTTTTGATGGTGTCATGTGATTTACTGTCGTTATTAAAGAGGCTAAAGGCTTGCACACAAAATAAACTTGGTGCTTGCTGGCTTTGACACAGTGCCAAATGTGCAATTTACAGCCAATTATTATAGCACAGCTATTTTTTGATAATATTTGCCAAAAATGATAAAGCTATTATGAAAACAAATAAGTAAGCCAAACACGGCTTTTGATTGCTGCCAAACGCTTGCATCTTGCTGATACTGGTTGCCAATTGCTTTATTTTTTGGTAGATTTTGGTTACAATATTTCAAGTATTTGTTCAACCAAATTAAAATCAGCATGGCAAACAAAACCCCTATTTATCTGCGTATCAAACACGCCATTTTGGAGAATATTCACGCTGGCATTTGGGCATCGGGCGTTGCAATTCCTGCCGAAATAACGCTGGCTCAGAACTTTGGCGTTTCTCGCATGACGGTAAACCGAGCCATCAAAGAACTAGAAGCCGAACGCATCTTGCAGCGAATCCAAGGCTCTGGCACTTATGTTGCCCAGCAAAAATACAACAATGTCCACATTGAGATACAAAACATCGCCAATGACATTCGCTCAAGCCATCAACGCTACCACGCCCAAGTGCTAACGCTTGGCTCATTAAACCATGAACAACTCACCACGCCCGAGAACCGCTGGCTGGCTGAGCTGTTTTTTGGTGGCACACCAAGCGATGACGACCAGCTGTACCGAGTTGATATTGTGCATCATGGCGATGATTTGCCCATTCAGTACGAGCAGCGATGGGTAAATGCCAAGCTGTGTGCCGATTTTATCCATCAGGATTTTGAAAAAACCAACACCAGCGACTATCTTATCAGCCATGTACCACTTGAATACGGCGATTATCAAATTCAAGCAGTCATGCCGCCCCATGAAGTGCGTACAGCCCTGCTGATGACAGAAGGTGAACCAGCCTTGTTGCACACTCGCCACACCAAATCACAAGGCATGGCGGTAACTTTTGTAAATATGTGGCACGCAGGCAGTCGCTTTTCGTTTGGTGGTCAATTGTAGCTTGGCAACTCATCAGCAAGCAGCTTGTACCAACTACGCCAAGCTGTGATATAATAGCTTTTTTGTCAAATGTACGCCCCATGAAGCACAGCGATTATCAAAGCCCTGCGATACACGGGGTCAGCACCACCCACACTCGCCCCACACCCACCCAAGAGCAACTTGCGGCACTGGATATGGCACGCACAGGGCAGTCTTTTAAGATTGTCGCCTATGCTGGTGCGGGCAAAACCACCACCTTAAGCCTTATCAGTGAGAATTTGCGAGGTCGCGGGCTGTATTTGGCATTTAACAAAGCAATTGCCACCGAAGCACAGGGCAAGTTTCCGCCCAATGTTCGCTGTCAGACCTTTCATTCGCTGGCATTTCGTCATGTCAATCGTGATATCACTGCCAAAATCCAGCTGCCACGCCTGACACCTGCACGACTGGCAGACGAGCTGGGATTGACTGCGATTGGTTGCGAACGCACCATTGACGGTGTCAAAAAATCCGTTACGCTCACGCCTGCCAAACTTGCCAATATCATCAGCGAGGCGTTGAGTACTTTTTGCAAAACCTCATCAGCCTACCCTGCACCACGCCACATCACCGCCCCCAGCTGGATGAATGAGACCGATGCCGCAGCCCTGCAACAAACGCTCTATCCTGCCTTTGAGCAACGCTGGCTACAGTCCATTGACCCACGCCATCAAGCAGGCATTAGCCACGATATTTATCTGAAGTTATGGACGCTGTCGAATCCCATTATCCCTGCTGATTTTATTTTATTTGACGAAGCCCAAGATGCTGACCCGCTGATGATGGGGGCGTTGATTCGCCAAGACAAACAAACCATCTATGTTGGCGATGCTCACCAGCAGATTTATGAATGGCGTGGAGCCTTAAACGCCATGAAGCGATTGCCCTATCCGCAGACACTTTTGACGCAGTCGTTTCGCTTTGGGGAGGTGATTGCCGATGTTGCCAATGTGTTTTTGGCCGCCTTACAAGAATCCATTCCCTTGCAGGGCAACCCAAATCAGCATTCAACACTTGCCAAAAGTTTGGTTCATGGTGCCAAAGATGCCATCTTGTGCCGCACCAATGCCACGGCTATGGCTCGACTGCTTGAGGGCTTAAAACTAGGGCATAAGGTTGCTTTGCAAGCCGACAGTCAGCGAATTTTGCGATTTTGCCAAGGTGCAGAAAACCTAAAAAATGGCAAATCCGCCTATGGCATTCCTGAACTTGCTTACTTTGGGCATTGGGCAGAAGTGCAAGAATTTAGCGAAACTGGCGAAGGTGGTGATTTAAAAACTTGGGTCAAGCTCATCGAAGAGCATGGCACTGCCACCATCACCCACGCCATCAACAGCCTAAGCACCCAACGCCACGCCGACTATGTCGTATCCACCGCACACAAGGCAAAGGGGCTAGAATGGCAGCGTGTACAAATCAGCGATGATTTTTTGTACGACATCAATCAATTGGCGGTAAAAATCACCCCCGAAGAATTGCGACTATTGTATGTGGCTTGTACGCGTGCCAAAACCCTGCTTGACATTCATCACATCAGCGATTTGATTCATAGCCTACCGCACAAAAAGCTGATTTATGGCTAATACAGTGAGACTTGCCGTGCCTTTTTCTGAATTATTCGCCCAGCCTGTTCGCCTGCTTGCACCGATGGAGGGCTTGACCGATCCGTTAATGCGGCGGATTTTAACCGACATCGCCCATCGTCTGCACGCCCCTTATGATTGGACAGTCAGTGAATTTATCCGTGTAACGCACTATCCACTTCCCAAGCAGGTGTTTTATAAATATGTGCCAGAGCTGTATCACGGCGGCTACACCCCCAGTGGCACGCCTGTGCATATTCAACTTTTGGGCAATAACCCTGAAATGATGGCACAAAGTGCGATGGTTGCTGCTGGGCTGGGTGCTTTGGCGATTGACCTTAATTTTGGCTGCCCTGCCAAAACAGTCAATAATCACAAAGGCGGCTCGGTGCTACTGCAAGAGCCAGACACGCTTTTTGCTATCATTAAGGCAGTGCGTGATGCTGTGCCACAAAGCATACCTGTCTCTGCCAAGATTCGCTTGGGCTATACCGATGACAGCTTGGCAGGCGACATTGGGCTGGCGGTGCGTGATGCTGGTGCAAACTGGCTGACTGTGCACGCTCGCACCAAGGTTGATGGCTACAAGCCGCCTGCCTATTGGGAAAAGGTTGCCCCCTTTACCACGCTTGGTATACCCATCATTGCCAATGGCGAGATTTGGCACGCCAAACACGCCCGCCGCTGCACCGAACAAGCAAACACGCCACACCTCATGCTGGGTCGTGGGGCAGTTACTCGCCCTGATCTGATTGCTTGCATTGCTGGCAGTGGCACTTTGGATTGGGCAACTCTGTGCGATTATCAATTGCAGTTTTTGTCAGACAATACTGACAACCAAAGTGGACTAATCGGTCGCTACAAACAATGGCTGGGTATGCTGACCAAAGGCTATGCCGAAGCCGAAGCTCTGTGGCAGGCGGTCAAAAAACTCAAAGACACCGAACAAATCAAACAGCTTATCCACCAAAGCCAAGCTGGCTGATTTTACTTGCTGGTTTTGTTTTAGCTGATTGGCTTTGATTTGCCTTAGTTTGTCTTCATCTGCCCTAATGTGCATTGTGATAAACCCACTTTTGTTTTATTTTACCCACCCAGTAATCATTTAAAATGACGAACCTCAAGCACCAGTTTATGCTCTGATAATTTATCAATCAGGGCATCTAAACGCTCGGTATTGATACGGTCTAAATTTGCGTCCCATTCATCTAATAAAAGCACTGCCACATCAAGCTTAGCAATCTCATCTAGCTCGGCGATTAGCTTTTGCCCTGTTGATCCTTGTATCCTACCATTAAAACACAGCTCATGCTTAGCTGGCAGATAAAAAGCTGTACTGCCAAGCTTTCGTTTTAATAACAATAGCTGGCTGCTCTTGCCCACGCCATTTTTGCCAGTTAAGGTCAGCCTGCCGATTTTCGGTAAATTCTGCGGATTAAAAACTTGCTGGCTTTGTTTGATTGTGATGCCATCGGCACAGATACGCTGTGCCAAATCAGGCTCACTCATCGCCAACGCCTGCTCCAGTCCATCAAGCCTTGAACGCACAACGCTAAGATTCACGCTTTGGTTAATCAGCGTATAGCACACCTGCAAAATCTGCACCTGCCTTGGCAAGGTCGCCACCAAAACCGCAAGCAGCGTCAAATCGGTGATACTCTCATAAAACAGCCATGCCGTCATCGCCATCACAGGAACAAGTAGGCACAGCATACCGATATTAGATACAATGTGGCTTACCGACTGACAATGCACATTAGCCCACTTGGCTTGATTAAATTTATCTTGCAAGTGCGTCTGATAAATATGCTGGCTGTATTTATTGTTTAAAACCACATTGTCCCACGCTCTATTTAGCCACGCAATCAGATTAAGCCTGCTGTTTTGGGCATCTTTAGCGATTTTATCAAGTTTGCCAAATTGATTTAAATAGCAAAACGCCAATAGCACGCCAACGACATAACCCAACAAAATGCTACTATCTAGCACCAAAACAAAAACCAAGATATTAAGCACAATGTTTGATAATAAACTTGCAACCTCAAACGCCGTGTTTAGCGTACTGTCGATGGAAGCTTTGCTCTCTTGGCTAAGCATCGCCAAACTTGTCTGCTTGGTTGTGTCATCAGGATAAAACTGACCCTGCCTAAAAATTTATCTTCAAAACGCTTGATATAGCCAAGCCATGCAGTATATTTGGCACGCTCAAGATACACCATGCAAAAGTAGGCAGGTACATACACCACGACCAGTGAGATCACAAACAATACCGCATAGAGCATGGAAATCTCGCCCTGCCCCACCCCTGCTGCCAAGCGAGCGATAAAATAAGTAGAGGACGCAACAATCAGCTGCTGAATACACAGACAAAGGGCGGTGATTTTCAGCTCTTGACTCATTAGATAATTATATTTGCTCAACATATCCATCTGTTTAACCCCAATCCAAACGGCTAATTTGGGCAAATAACCATACCAAAGCCTTAAAACAAACGCCGTGCCGCCGTTTGGATAACAATGTTTAATGCCGTCATCGCCTAAAAATGGCAAAGCGGTATAAATTGATTATCTTTAGCCAAATTGTCTGAATTAATGCTGGCAAGTAAGGCAAGCTAAGCACGCCAAGGCTTGTAAAAAAGATTAAAAGACAGAACCTAAGCAAAAGATTTTTGCCTAAGCAAGTTATCATCAGACAATCGACAAATAAAGACAGGTTTGTCTTTATTTGCGATCAGATTGGAAGAAGAGAGGGCAAGATTGACATAAAACTTCCTGTAATTTATTTTATCGTGAACCTGTCCATCAAACAGCTCATTAAACACTTAAAAACACCAAGCTAAAACAGCCTAAGTGTTTTTATATTATCAAGTTTGATCACATTGTCAATGCCCAAATTTAAAAGCTGCTCTATCCATACCGACCGTTCAGTCTCAGGCAGTGATGTGCAAGGTCTTATTATGATGGACAGCCAAACCGCTGCGATGACCGACACTGACCACGATAGCATGGGGCAGATGCGTACCAATCAGCTCATACGCCAGCTGTTCATTTGCCTCATCTAAAGCAGAAGTCGCCTCGTCCAAAAACACCACATCAGGTCGCACAAGCAGCACACGAATAATACCAATGCGTTGCACTTGCCCTGGTGTGAGCTTAGTTTGCCATGCACTCACTTCGTCCAGCTTATCTGACAATGACCCAAGCCCCAGCACGCCAAGCCAATGGCTAATTATCTTATCATCAGCATTGATATTAGGATAACAAATCACCGTGCGTAAACTGCCCTGTGGCACATAGCCTCGCTGTGGCACAAACCAAGTTTTTATGCCCGTGCTTATTATCATCGCCCCTGTGGTCGGCAGTGGATAGATACCTGCCATTGCTCGCAACAGGCTCGTCTTGCCCACGCCCGAAGCCCCTTGGATTAACAGCCTATCGCCCGCCTGTAGATGTAAATCAATCGGTGCAAACAGCACGCCCCCTGACACTGTGGTTAGCCCAAACTGCTGCAACACCAGCTCGTGCTTTTGTGTTTGTGATGACTTATCAGCAAGAGTGGTGGCTTGATTAACCATGTCAATCTGTGCCAAAGAATTTAAAAATCCATACAAACGATTGACTCGTGCTTGGTACAAGGTAAATTGCTCATAAAACAAGCGAAAAAACGACAACGCACGCATAAGACGGTTAAACGACTGCACCGTCTGATGCACATCACCAAGTTTAATCTGTCCTGCAAAAAATCTCGGTGCCTGAATCATAATCGGCAACAGCATAGCAAATTGTGTTACCCCTGTATTAAACCCTTCTAGACCCAAAGAACGCTTGATAATCGCCCAACGATTGCTAATGATGGCGTTAAAATAGGCGGTCAAATTAATTCTCTCTCGCCCCTCACCACGATAAAATGCGATGCTCTCGGCATGATCTCGCACTCGCACCAGTGCATAACGATAATCGCCATGCCGATGTTCTTTTTCAAAATTCAGCCGAATCAGCGGCTTGCCAATCCACACTGCAATCGCTGTCGCCAAAAGGATAAAGATATACACCAAAAATACCGCAGCTTTGGGAATCTCAATCCCTGCAATCACCAAAACACCCGACAAACCCCACAAAATCAGCGTAAATTCAATGGAGGACAAAATCGAATTTAACACCCCGCGAACCATCTCTAGTGTATCTGTGATAAAAGCGGTGGCATCTTGTTCGATACGCTGGTCAATGTTATCTGGCACATCGTCATTGTGGCTGATGCGATAGTAATTTTGATTATCCAGCCATCTGTCCAAAAGCACCGCATTTAATTTCTCAAGCCAACGAATCTCAAATACCTGACCGACCAAAATATCGATAATCTCTTGGATAATTTTTACGCCCACCAAGGCGGCATTAATCAGGGCAAAAAACCAAAACGCCGATGGCTGCATTTCTTGCAACGAGGTATATAGCCCATTATAAAAAAAGGTATTTAGCACGCTGATACGCACCTCAATCAGCACAAAGGCGATGAGTGCCACCACCATCAATACCACCTTTATGAGCGAAGTATCAGCAAGGCAGGGCTTGCTGATTGCCCAAAACTTGCGTCCCGTATCCGTCCAGCGAACCAGCCCAAAAAACATAAGGGCAAACACCGCACAGACCCAAACAAGCGTCTGCCCAAGCCAAACTGCCGAACCACTTAATTCACTCTGCCAATCCATAACCACCACCAAAAAACATCAAAAAGCCCTTTTTGGCAAATCGCTTGACACAAAAAGGGCAAAAAATTAGAAAGATTGCGTATAGCTGATGGTATAGCTGCGACCACGACCACCAGAGAATCTATCCGAAGTTGGCAGCACCGTACTGGTTAGGTAGTTGAGGTATTCTTCATTGAGTAGATTATTAACACCGATACCAAACTCGCCCTTGCCAAGCGGCTGTCTGTAGGCGACATCAACCAGCGTATAACCCGAAAACGATGACTCTCTGCTGTCCACCGCTGGATAATCTCGTGAGAACAGATGGGTTGCAGTGGCGGTGAATCGCTTATTATTTGGCAATTTATGCACCAAGCCAAGGCTTAGCTTGTTTGGGCTGATATTGCGTGCTGGCATATCCACCATGACGCCGTCGCCAGCAGCATCGTATTTGCCTTGGGCATAAGCATAGCTTGCTGACAGTTGCGTGTTGTCAGTAGCCTGATAGCGTAGGGCAATCTCTGCACCCTTAATGTCGGTTTTTTGGCGAACTGCCTGATACCCTTCGGTGAGCGGATTGTATTGCAATGTTGAGCCTAAGTCTGACTTGGACTGATACACACTGGCATCGGCGGATAATTTTTCGCCATAGAATCTCACACCAAGCTCGGTATTGTCTGTTACAATCGGTTCAAGATTGGTATTGGCGACACTGCGTCCCACATCGGTAATGCCACGCAAAGCATTACCAACATCTGGCATACCAAGCCCTTTGGCATAGTTGGCAAAAAGCTGTGTGTTGTTATTCACATCATAAACCACGCCTGCACTTGGTAACAGCTCGTCAAATTTTAGCTTGCCACCTGCCACCTGCGTGGTTGTCCAGCGTCGATTACCAAATCTGGCTGCACGCGTATATCCTGCCAGCGTCTGAAAGTCATCTACCGTCAATTCACCATTTTCATAACGCACGCCTGCACTGATATTTAGCCTATCAGCCAAACGCACACGAGCCTGCACAAAAGGCGATACGGTGCGATACACCATCTTAGGTGCCCACGAGCGATTATAACGAATGAGTCGCTGCTCGGTGGTGTCTTGCATGGCATCAACCCCTGCGGTCAGTGCCAATTTATCCTGCCACAGATTGTCTTTATTGATGGTGAATTTACTGCCAATTTTTGTTGATTCATTTTGTGATTGGTCAAGCAGCTGACCATTGGGTGCGATACTTATGTCTTGATAATTGGCGGCATAATTTGCCCCATAGCGTGCCGCAAAGTCATTATAAAAAACCTGTGCCGACAAACGCGTACCAAAAAAATCCTCATCGTCATAAGTGGCATTAACCGTCAGCACATCGTTATAAGGATTTTCGCCTTGCTCGCCATCGATGGCTGGATTGTATTTGCGTGCCGTATCCGTGCGTCCTGTGCTGCGATCACCTGCGACATTGACATAATCTTGACTGCCCTCAAGATGATAATAATTCACCGAGGCGGCAATTTTCTTATTGTCATCAAGGCGATAACTGCCCTTTGTCAGCACATCGATACTGTCCGAGCCTTGCACATCGCCTTGGTTGCCATAGATGCCCATCATGAGACCATCTGCTTGATAATACATGCCTTCTTTGGCATATTTGACAGCAAACAAGCCATCAACCTTATCATTGCCATAGCTTGCCTGATAGCGTACATCACCGCCCAGACCTGCCGACTTTAGCTCACTTGATGAGCTAAGCGACACGCCAATTTGTTGACTTAGTCCATCTTCACGATTGGATTTGGTGATGAAGTTGATAATACCCCCTGTTGCACCAAGTCCTTGCTCGGCTGAGGCACCATAGACCACCTCAATGCGATCCACCATCGACAAATCAATGGTGCGACTCTCGCGGCTGCCGTTTCGTAGCGGATTGGACTGCGGCACGCCATCAATCATAAACAGCACATCACCCCACGGAAGCTCTCGCCCACCGTACCCAATTTCTCGCTTGCTGGCGCATAACCTGGAATGAGCTTTGCCAAGGCTTGAGAGGTATCACCACTAATCAGCAGCTGATCGTTGATTTGTTCACGATTAATAATCAGCACCTTTTGGGCGGATTCTTTTAGGGTCTGCTGACCTCGTTTGGCGGTTACATATTCTGTTGCCAATACTGTGGTTGGTTGTTCAGCTGCCTGCACGCTGGTCGATAACGCCGCCAAAACAGATACACAAAGTAGCGATGGGGTAAAAACGGATTTGGTCATGATTATTTCTCAAAAAATGAACGATTGTCTCAACAAAAAAAACCGCTTGTTTTTTAACAAGTGGCTTCCTTTAAATAAAAATCATTCTTATCAATAAAACGAGAGTCATTATATATTTATTTTGGCAAATAATCCATGCATATTTTGGGGAATTTTATGGTTTTTTGTGATGAAATTCAGCAGTTTTATGACCAAATTCCAACAAATCATGCCAAAAAAAGCAGCCTGCCATCGCAAGCTGCACAATTTTTGGTGCAATTTTGCGTAATGCTTAGCCAACCGACACCTTGGCGTAGGATTTTTTGCCCGCCTGAATCACCACCGTCTGTCCTGCTGTCATGGCAAACGAGGCATCAACCACCACGCCATCAACCTTCACCGCTCCACGAGACAGCATATCTTTGGCTTGGGCGGAATTTTTTGCCAAATTCGCTTGGTTTAAAATCTGGGTGATAAACAACCGCTCTGCCCCTGCCGAAGACAACTGAACCTCTGGCAAATCAATTGGTAGCTCACCATCAGCCAAGCGATTGCCTGCTGATTTGTGGGCATTTTCTGCCGCTTGCTTATCATGAAAACGCTCAATCAGCTCCTGTGCCAAAATTTTCTTTAGCTCTTGCGGATTGCGACCATTCGCCATTTGTTCAAGCAGATCATTGACCTCGCTCATCGGCTTGAAGCTCAAAAGCTCAAAATACCGCGAAATCAGCGTATCAGGCATGGAGAGGATTTTTTGGTACATGACCCCAGCAGAATCATTGATGCCGATATAATTGCCGAGCGATTTGCTCATTTTTTGTACGCCGTCCAACCCCTCCAGAATCGGCATGGTCAGGCACACTTGTGGCTGTTTGCCATAGCGTCCTTGTAATGTACGCCCCATCAGGAGGTTAAAAGTCTGATCGGTACCGCCCAGCTCAACATCTGCATCAAGGGCAATCGAATCATAGCCCTGCACCAGCGGATACAAAAATTCATGAATGGCAATTGGTGTTTGGCTGGCGTAGCGTTTGGCAAAATCATCTCGCTCAAGCATACGCGAAACGGTAAGCTGGCTGGCAAGTGCAATCATATCCCCTGCACTCATCTGACCGAACCATTGTGAGTTGAACACGATGGTGGTTTTGTCTTTGTCCAAAATCTTAAACACCTGCTCAGCATAAGTTTCGGCATTTGCCTTGACTTCTGCTTCGGTCAAGGGCGGTCGTGTGGCATTTTTACCAGATGGATCGCCGATGCGTGCGGTATAATCACCAATCAAAAACAGCACCTCATGCCCCAAGTCCTGAAAATGACGCAGCTTATTTAATACCACCGTATGCCCAAAGTGCAAATCTGGTGCGGTCGGATCCATGCCAAGTTTGATACGCAAAGGGCGTTTTTCGTCCAGCTTGGCAATCAAATCTTCTTTGGAATAAATATCTTGCACACCACGCATGATAAGCTGCAATTGCTCTTCGGTAGATAAAAACTTGCTCATGGCACACCCTTGTTCATTGGTCGCCCACTTATCAAATCTGATATCGGCGATGGCTGTCATTATAATAAACCGCCATTATAGCAAAACTTGACAAAAAAACCTACCGATGATGGCAACACACAGACTTAAAAAAAATTTGTAAAAATATACCAAAACAGCTTGCAATTTTAATCACGGTTGTTATAATGAAAAAATCACCCATAATGGATAACAAAATGAAACTCCCCCAAATTCGCCATCATCACCACCATTTTTCCTGATTCTTTCGGGCAGTTGGTGTGTTCGGAAGAAAATTCCGAGCGAGTTTGAATTTCACCCTATTTTGACCCCTCGGAAACCAAAATTCCGAGGGGTTTTCTTTTGCATTTATCGATAACAAGGAACACAAGATGACAACACAACGCTTACGCATTGCCATGCAAAAATCAGGGCGGCTTAGCCAAGAATCGCAAGCCTTACTCAAACAGTGTGGGGTAAAAATTAACTGGAACGAACAGCGGTTGATCGCCTATTCACAAAATCTGCCGATTGATATTTTACGCGTGCGAGATGATGACATTCCGGGGCTTATTTTTGACGGCGTGGTCGATCTCGGCATTATCGGCGAAAATGTGCTGGAAGAAGAGGAACTCGGTCGCCTCTCGGCAGGCGAAACGCCAAGCTACAAAATGCTCACTCGCCTCGATTTTGGCGGTTGCCGTCTGTCCCTTGCCGTACCGCGTGATTTTGCCTACCAATCCGTGCAAGACCTTGCCAATGCTCGTATCGCCACCTCCTACCCCAACCTGTTAAAACGCTATATGGCAGAACAAGGCGTGCCGTTCAAAAACTGCTTGCTCACAGGCTCGGTCGAAGTCGCCCCCACCGCAGGGCTTGCCTTGGGCATCTGCGATTTGGTCTCATCAGGGGCAACCTTAGAGGCGAACGGCTTAAAAGAAGTTGAGGTGATTTACCAATCGAAAGCCTGCTTAATCCAACGCACCGCCCCTTTATCAGATGAAAAACAGGCGTTGGTCGATAAATTGCTCACTCGCATTCAAGGCGTGCAACAAGCCTGTGAGTCCAAATACATTATGCTCCACGCCCCGAAAGACAAGCTCTCCGCCATCACCGCCCTGTTACCGGGGGTAGAAAATCCAACCCTCTTACCGCTTGCCAGCGACCCGAACAAAGTCGCCATGCACGTGGTCAGCCAAGAAAATCTCTTCTGGGAAACGATGGAACAATTAAAAGAGGCTGGGGCAAGTTCGATTTTGGTGCTACCGATTGAGAAAATGCTGGCATAAATATCGCTTGCAAGCGGTCGGATTTTTTAAAATTTATACAAAGGAAACAAGATGCAAACCCTGATTTGGAAAAACTTAAGTTGCGAAGAAAAACGACAAGCCCTTACTCGACCAGCAATCAGCGGTAGCCAGAGCATTGTTGAGGCGGTAAATCAAATCAAAGATGCGGTGCTAAGCCGTGGCGATCAGGCGTTATTTGAACTCACCGAAAAATTCGACAAGGTCAAATTAGATAGCCTAACCGTCTCCGCCGAGCAAATCGAACAAGCCGCCCAGCGTGTGCCTGCCTCGCTTAAGCAAGCGATCCAAAACGCCAAAGCCAATATCGAAAAATTCCACACCGCCCAAATTCCGCCAGCGATCGATCTGGAAACTCAAAACGGCGTGCGTTGCCAAGTGCTAACTCGCCCAATAAACCGTGTTGGCTTGTATATTCCGGGCGGTTCGGCACCGCTATTTTCCACCGTGCTAATGCTCGCCATTCCTGCCAAAATCGCAGGTTGCAAAAGGATAGTTCTCTGCACACCGCCGCCGATTGCGGACGAAATTTTGTACACCGCCCAGCTTTGTGGCGTACAAACCATTTACGCCATCGGCGGTTCGCAAGCGGTGATCGCAATGGCATTCGGCACGCAGACGGTCGCCAAAGTCGATAAAATTTTTGGGCCAGGCAACGCCTTTGTTACCGAGGCGAAACGCCAAGTGTCGCAGTCGGTCAATGGGGCAGCGATTGATATGCAGGCAGGGCCGTCCGAAGTGCTGGTGCTTGCGGACGAATTTGCCGATGCCGATTTTGTGGCAAGCGATTTGCTCTCGCAAGCCGAACACGGGGCGGACAGCCAAGTAATTTTGGTTACGCCAAGCCAAGCCCTCGCCCAAGCGGTCGAACAGGCAATCGAACGCCAATTGGCAAAATTGCCGAGAAAACAGACCGCTTGTAAAGCGTTGGAACATAGCCGAATTTTCATTGCCGAAAGCCTTGAACAAGCGGTCGAAATCAGCAACGAATATGCACCTGAACATTTGGTGGTGCAGGTTAACAACGCTCGCTCACTGCTCGACCAACTCGACAACGCTGGCTCAATTTTCTTGGGGGCGTACAGCCCTGAAAGTATGGGCGACTACGCCAGTGGCACCAATCATGTTCTGCCGACCTACGGCTACACTCGCACCACGTCAAGCCTTGGTTTGGCTGATTTTTGCAAGCGAATGACCGTGCAAGAACTCACTCCGCAAGGCTTTCAAGATCTCGCCCCAACCGTGATCGCCATGGCAGAGGCGGAACAATTAGAGGCTCACAAACAGGCGGTGGCGGTGCGACTTGCAAAAATGCCTCAAAATCAACCATAAATTTAAGGAAACAAAATGCGAAAATTTATCTATATATTGATTGTAATTTTACTCTTAGTGCTATTTATCAAACCTACTATCCAAGAATTTTTTGCCAAAGATGATTGCTTGGATAGAGGTGGCAGTTATAACGCCCAAAGTCAAATTTGCGAAGGGGCGAGATCACCCAATTAACCAGCTCAAATAAGGAAAAATATGCAAATCACCAAACTTTCTCGGAAAAATATCCAAGCCCTTACCCCTTATCAATCGGCACGCCGTTTGGGGGGTCGTGGCGATGTGTGGCTGAACGCCAACGAATACCCGACTTCGCCCGATTTTGACCTTTTAACTTGCCAATTTAACCGCTATCCAGAGGCTCAGCCCACTGCCGTAATCAATGGCTACGCCCAATATGCTGGCGTGGATTCTCAAAATGTGCTGGTCAGCCGTGGCGGTGATGAGAGCATTGAGCTGATTATCCGTGCTTTTTGCGAGGCAGATGATAGCGTGTTGTATTGTCCGCCGACCTACGGAATGTACGGCGTTTCTGCCGAAACCTGTGGCGTGGCGGTGAAAACCGTGCCTTTGACGGCGGATTTTCAGCTTGATTTGCCCGAAATAGCCCGCCATCTTGACGGCGTGAAAGTGGTGTTTGTGTGTAGCCCAAACAACCCGACTGGGGGGCTAATCAAGCGGCCTGATTTGCTTGAGCTTTTGCAAATGACGGCAGGGCGTGCGATTGTGGTGGTGGACGAGGCGTACATTGAATTTTGCCCAACTGCGACAATGGTCAATGAGCTGGGCAATTTTCCGCATTTGGCGATTATCCGCACCCTGTCCAAAGCCTTTGCCCTAGCAGGCCTTCGGTGCGGTTTCACCCTTGCAAGCCCAGAGCTTATCGGCATATTGCAAAAGGTGATCGCCCCTTATCCGCTGCCTGTGCCAGTATCGGACATTGCCGCCCAAGCCCTTGCCCCACAAGGGATCGCCACAATGCAAGAAAGGGTGGCTCAGCTTAACGCCCTGCGTGTCGATTTGCAAAAAAATCTTGCCAAACTACCGCTTGTTGAGCAGATTTTTGCAAGCGAGGCGAACTATCTTTTGGTGAAATTCAAAGACGGGCAAAAAGTGTTTCAAGCCTTGTGGGATCAGGGGATTATCCTGCGTAATCAGCACACGGCGTTATCTCTTGCCAACTGTGTGCGGATTACGGTCGGCACGGCGGACGAAAATCGCCGTGTGGTGCAAGCAATCAGTGAGCTGAGCTAGACGAAAACAGGTTGATCACCAGCACACCACCGATAATCATCGCCATTCCGATAAAGCCTGCCAAATCAGGCTTTTGACCGAATAAAAAGAAGGCGACCAACGCGGTCAGCACGATTCCCACCCCCGACCAAATGGCGTACACAATCCCAAGCGGTAGGGTGCGGGTGATGATAGAAAGTAGGTAGAGTGCGATGACAAAGGCGACAATCGCAATGGCGGTTGGAATGGGCTTGGTAAAACCATCGCTCGCCTTGATTGAATTTGAGCCGATCACCTCAACAATAATGGCAATGCCTAATAAAAACCAAGCGTTCATAAAAAAATCCTCGTAAAAAGAGGGCGTATTTTAACCCAAAATCATTTTTTGCCTAGACTTGTTTTTTAAAAAAGTTTATGCGCAAAATAAGAAAATTTGACAAAATCTCACCGCTTGTAACTGCTTTTTTTGCGTTGAGATGATGGCAAATATAATTTAGTTAATTTAACAAATTTATCGCACAATAAGGAGATAAAAATGCCACAACAATCTATTTTATTTATCGACCGAGACGGCACGCTTATTGACGAGCCAAAAACCGATTTTCAAATTGATAGTTTAGAAAAATTACAATTTGAGCCGAATGTGATTCCTGCATTATTAAAATTAAAACCCTATTACCGTTTTGTGATGGTCAGCAATCAAGACGCCTTAGGTACGCCTAAATTTCCGCAAGAAAATTTTGATAAACCGCATAATGCGATGATGAAATTATTTAATTCACAAGGCATTTTCTTTGATGAAGTGTTAATTTGTCCGCACGCCCCAGAGGATAATTGCGAATGCCGTAAACCCAAAACCAAATTATTAACCAAATATATCGAACAAAATTTATTTGATCCGAAAACGAGTTTTGTGATTGGCGACCGTGAAACCGATTTAAAACTTGCCGAAAATTTAGGCATTCAAGGTTTACAATACCACCCAGAAAAATTAAATTGGGATCTGATTGCCGAAAAATTATTGCCAAACCAAGCCGCTTGCAACCGCCCTGCTCGCTATGCCGAAGTCGTCCGCACCACCAAAGAGACCGACATCAAAGTGCAAGTGTGGCTCGATGAGGCAGGCGTGAGCGAAATCAGCACTGGCGTGGGCTTTTTCGACCATATGCTCGACCAAATCGCCACCCACGGCGGCTTCCGTATGAATGTGCAATGCAAAGGCGACTTGTGGATTGACGAACATCACACGGTCGAAGACACCGCCCTCGCCCTCGGCACGGCTCTCAAACAAGCATTAGGCGACAAAAGAGGCATTGCTCGCTTTGGCTTTGTGCTGCCGATGGACGAATGTAAAGCCGAATGTACGATGGATTTATCGGGGCGACCATACTTCAAATTCAAGGCGAAATTTAACCGCGAAAAAGTGGGCGATTTTTCCACCGAATTGACCGAGCATTTTTTCCAATCCCTCGCCTACACCCTAATGGCAACCCTACATCTCAAAACCCGTGGCGACAACGATCACCACAAAATCGAAAGCCTATTCAAAGTGTTCGGCAGAACGTTGAGACAGTGTATCAAAGTGGAGGGCGATCAGTTGCCGAGTTCGAAAGGGGTGTTGTGATTTTCAGCAAAATGTAAATAATGTGAGTAAGAGAGATACGATGCCCGTATCCCATCAAAAATAAATGTTTTTTTACTTTTATTTGGAGTAATTATGCTAGATCTAGAAAATTTAATCAGAGAATTCTTTTATCACCTAGAAAAAAACAAAAGTGAAATTGAAATTTATAATGAGTTTAGCTTTCAGCACGAGCTAGGAATTTTTTTAAGAGAAAAGTTAAACCACAAAGGTTATCAAATTCGATTTGAAATAAATGTTAGATGTTTTGGTTATGAACCCAAAGAAACATATGAAAAGAAAGAAATTGATATCATAGTACGAAGCAAACATAATAAAAATGAGTTATATGCAATAGAATTAAAATTTGCAAATAAAACTAATGGCCAACATCCTGAAAAAATGTTTAGTTTCATTAAGGATATTTTATTTATGGAAACAGTAAAAGCGCAATGTAAAGAGTTTATTGAAAACTATTGCGTAACTTTTGTGGAAGATGATAAATTTTATACTGGAAGGAAAATTGATGGGGTTTATGCTTACTTTCGTAGTGGAAAAGAAATATCAGGAAAAATTGAAAAACCAACAGGAGATAATAAGTTTACTATCTCTTTAAGAAATTCTTACAAAATTAAATGGGAAGAACTTTCTGATAAGAAAAAATTTTATATAGTTAAGGTTTAATATGGTCAACCTAATAATCATCGACACAGGCTGTGCAAACCTGTCATCTGTAAAATTTGCATTTGATCGCTTGGGGATTTGTGCCGAAATTACCCAAGATTTAGCCAAAATCAAATCTGCCGATAAACTGCTCTTACCTGGGGTGGGAACGGCGGAAGCGGCGATGAAAATATTGGCACAGCGAGATTTAATCGACACAATCCGTAACGCCACTCAGCCCATGCTCGGCATTTGTTTGGGTATGCAGCTGATGACCGAATTTTCGGCTGAGGGCAATGTGGAAACGCTCAATTTAATGCGTGGCAAAACCGAGCCGCTACCAAACAAGGGCTTGCCATTGCCACATATGGGCTGGAATAAGGTGCGTTATCAAGCGGATCACCCATTGTTTCACGGCATTTCGCAAGAGAGCCATTTTTATTTTGTGCATAGCTATGCGGTGTTGCCGAATGAAAATACCATCGCCACCTGCGATTATGGCGTGCCGTTTTCGGCGGCTATTGCCAATAAAAACTTCTACGGCGTGCAGTTCCACCCCGAGCGGTCGGGCAAAAATGGGGCGAAATTGCTGAAAAATTTTGTGGAAAATCTCTAATTTTGTGAGCTTGATCGAAAAATTAACACCTCGCCATTTTGCTGGCTAAAAATTGCGTTATACTTTTATCATTACTGGTATTTTTTACAGAGGATTTATGAGCGAGATCAAACTTTTTGAAAATAGCCAAATTCGTTCTGTTTGGCATAACGAATTAGAGGAATGGTTTTTTAGCATTGTTGATATTATTTTGGTACTCACAGGCAGCTCAAATCCTCGCCGTTATTGGAGTGATTTGAAACGGAAAATCCAAGATGATGAAGGGGGCGTTGAGTTGTACGAAAAAATCGTACAACTGAAATTTCGATCAACAGATGGGAAAATGTATAAAACCGATGCCACTGATATGCAGGGCGTTTTTCGGATTATTCAATCCATTCCCTCTCCCAAAGCTGAACCGCTAAAAATGTGGCTGGCGGAAGTGGGAAAAGAGCGAGTTGATGAAATTATCGACCCTGAATTGACCATTGATCGAGCCTTAGAGACCTACCTCAAAAAAGGCCATTCCAAAGAATGGATAAATCAGCGGCTGCAAGCGATTCAAGTTCGCAAGGAATTAACCGATGCGTGGCTTGAGCACGGCATAGAGCAAGGGCGAGAATTTGCCATTTTAACCAATGAAATTACTCAGGCTTGGAGCGGAATGACGACACGCGAATATAAAGATTTCAAAGGGTTAAAAAAAGAAAATCTGCGAGACAATATATCCACCACCGAATTGGTGCTAAATATGCTTGCCGAAGCTGCGACCAAAGACATTACGCAAATTAGCCACCCACAAGGCTTGGAAGAAAATCGCCAAGTCGCCAAACGAGGAGGAAATGTTGCCAAAACCGCTCGAGAAAGCCTTGAAAAAGAAACCGGAAAACCGGTGATTACCAAACAAAATGCGATTGATTTTGCAAAACTGATTGAACAACTTGTTCAACAAAACCACAAGCGGTAACTTTCCGCGAAATTTTTATTAAAAGGACACAACATCAATGAAAAAATCCATCATTATCCCTGCCCTTGATTTGATTGAGGGGCAGGTGGTGCGGCTGCATCAGGGCGACTATGCCAAGCAGACGACCTATTGCGACAATCCGATTGCTCAATTTGCTCGCTATGTTGAGCAAGGGGCGAAGCAGTTGCATTTGGTTGATTTAACAGGGGCGAAAGATCCTGCCAAACAGCAAACCGCGTTAATTGCCCAAATCATCGAAAACACCCACTGCCCTATTCAAGTGGGGGGCGGTATCCGCTCTGAGCAAGATGTGGCGGATTTGCTCAACGCAGGGGCGAACCGTGTGGTGGTAGGCTCTACCGCCGTGAAAGATTCAGCAATGGTCAAGGGCTGGTTTGAGAAATATGGGGCAGAAAAATTCGTGCTGGCGTTGGATGTAAACATTGACGCAAGCGGTCAAAAAATCATTGCAATTAGCGGTTGGCAACAGGCAAGCGGAGTGTCGCTCGAAACCTTGCTCGAAGATTTCCAAGCGGTCGGATTACAGCACGTTTTATGCACCGACATTTCCCGAGATGGCACGCTGGCAGGCTCAAATGTGGAGCTTTACCGTGAAATTTGTGCCAAATATCCAAATGTGAATTTCCAATCCTCAGGCGGTATCGGCTCGCTGGCGGACATTGAGGCGTTAAAAGGCACAGGTGTGGCGGGCGTGATTGTCGGGCGTGCCTTGCTCGAAGGTAAATTTAATGTGGCGGAGGCAATCGAATGTTGGCAAAACGGATAATCCCTTGTTTGGACGTGCGTGATGGGCAGGTGGTCAAGGGCGTGCAGTTCCGCAATCACGAAATTATCGGCGATATCGTACCGCTTGCACAACGCTATGCGGACGAGGGGGCGGACGAATTGGTGTTTTATGACATCACCGCCTCATCGGACGGCCGCACGGTCGATAAAAGCTGGGTGGCACGGGTGGCGGAAGTGATCGACATTCCGTTTTGCGTGGCTGGCGGGATCAAAACCCTTGAAGATGCTGAAAAATTGTTCGCTTTTGGGGCGGATAAAATCTCGATCAACTCCCCTGCCCTTGCTGATCCTGTCTTGATTACCAAGCTGTCGCAACGCTTTGGCGTGCAAGCGATTGTGGTCGGCATTGATAGCTGGTTTGAGCAAGAAACTGGCAAATATTGGGTCAATCAATACACGGGCGATGAAAAACGCACCCGCCAAACCAACTGGCAACTGCTCGACTGGGTGCAAGAGGTGCAACGCCGTGGGGCAGGCGAAATCGTGCTAAATATGATGAACCAAGACGGCGTACGCAACGGCTATGATTTGGTGCAACTCAAAAAAGTGCGTGAAGTGTGCCAAGTGCCACTCATCGCCTCAGGCGGTGCTGGCGAAATGGTGCATTTTCGGGACGCATTCATCGAGGCGAATGTCGATGGGGCATTGGCGGCAAGTGTGTTTCATAAGCAGATTATCAATATCGGCGAGTTAAAAGCGTATTTGGCAAAAGCGAATGTGGAGGTTCGGCGATAGCCCAACACAAACTTGTTAGACCAACCATTTCATCGCCCAAAAAAAGGAATAAAAATGCAAAACCAAGCGAACACCATCAAAATCAACGCCCTAGACCATCTGGTTTTAACGGTTGCCGACATTGAGCAAACCATTGATTTTTATACAACCATTTTGGGTATGCAAGAAATCACTTTTGGCGAAAATCGTAAAGCACTTTTGTTTGGCACACAAAAAATCAACCTGCACCAACAAGGTTCAGAAATCCTACCCAATGCCCAAAATGCCAATTGTGGCACGGCAGATTTATGCTTATTAACCGACACGCCGCTTGATGAAGTATTGCGGATTTTGCAATCGCACGGTGTCGCCATTTTAGAAGGTGGTATCGTGCATCGCACAGGGGCAGTGGGAAAAATTGAGTCAGTTTATTGCCGCGACCCTGATGGCAATTTACTAGAAATCAGTCGCTATTTGTAAGTCAAAAAGGAAGAAAAAATGCAAAACAAAATCAACTGGCAAAAAGTGGGCGGATTACTGCCCGTCATCGTGCAAAATTATCAAACCTGCGAAGTGTTAATGCTGGGCTATATGAACGAAGAGGCACTGGCAAAAACCATTGCAGAACAACGCGTTACCTTTTATTCTCGCACCAAAGGCAGGCTTTGGACGAAAGGCGAAACCTCGGGCAATTTTTTGAATGTGGTGGAAATGAGCCTTGATTGTGATAATGACAGCCTGTTAATTCTGGCAAATCCAATCGGCGAAACCTGTCATACAGGGGCGGAAAGCTGTTTTCATCAATTTGACAAAACGCCCGATTGGATCTTTTTTGCTAAATTAGAACGCTTAATTGCTGAGCGTAAAGGGGCAGATCCTAGCACCTCCTACACCGCAGAATTATACGCCAAAGGCACAAAACGAATCGCCCAAAAGGTCGGCGAAGAAGGCGTGGAAACCGCCCTCGCCGCCACCGTCAAAGATCGAGCCGAGACCATCTGCGAGGCGGCGGATCTTGCCTATCATTTAACCGTCCTATTGCAAGATGCCGACTTAAGCTGGGCGGAGGTGATCGGCAAGCTTAAAGAGCGGCATGAATAAGACACCCTCTCAAATCATGGATAATTTGGCAAAAATTTGCTATGCTAGCAAGCTGATAAGAAACTTAAGAAAGGCAATGACATGGCGACAGATTTTGTGGCACAGATGAGCCAGCTGTTTGATGATGCACAGGATTTAATGGCAGATACGCCCTATTTTATTGGCATGATGAGTGGCACAAGTCTAGATGCGATGGACGCTGTCTTGTGCCAATTTTTTGACGATGAACGCACAGTGGAGATTGTTGCAAGCCACAGTTTGCCTTTTGCCGATGATTTGCGTGCCGTGTTGCTGGCATTGACTGTGCCAAATGGGACGGCTTCGGTCATCTCGGATTATAATCTTGGCTTTGACAGCGAGCTTGATGTATTCGGTTGGGCAAGCGTCTATTATGCTTCATTTGCCGCACAGGTTGTCATTGAACTGCTTGAAAAAGCCAACATCAATAGCGACAAAGTCTGTGCCATCGGCTGCCACGGTCAGACGGTCAGACACCGACCACAGTGGGCATTTAGCCTGCAACTCATTGATCCCAATTTGCTCGCTGAATACACAGGCATTAGCGTTGTTAGCGATTTTCGTCGCCGTGATATGGCGGTCGGCGGTCAAGGAGCTCCTTTGGTACCTGCATTTCATCAGGCAATGTTTGGCAATCATGCAGCAATAAAAGCCGTGCTCAATCTGGGCGGCATTGCCAATATTACTTTGCTAAATCAGCCATTAGACAGCACCCAAGTGGGCTTTGATACAGGTGTGGCAAACCTACTTATGGACGCATGGATTGCCAAACACACAGGCAAACCGTATGACAAAGACGGTGCATGGGCGGCATCAGGACAAGTGATTGAGCCATTATTACAACTTTTGCTTAGCCACCCATTTTTTGCCAAAAAACCACCAAAAAGCACAGGTCGTGAGGAATTTCATTTAGCATGGCTTAACAATAATCTTGAAAAACTGCACCAAAATCACCCTTCACTTAGCTATCAAGCTGCCGATGTACAAGCCACGCTTGCCGAGCTGACCGCCATCAGTGCCGCCAGCGAAATCTCTCGCTTTGTTGATGATGGCGTGCTGGTTGTTTGTGGCGGTGGTGCCAAAAATCAGCACCTCATGCGTCGCTTGCAAGCCCATCTGCCAACCATGTCAGTCAGACCAAGCGATGAGTTTGGCATCGATGTAAGCCTGGTTGAGAGCGTAGCATTTGCTTGGTTGGCACGCCAAACCATCTTGGGACGCACAGGCAATCTACCTGCCGCCACGGGAGCATCTCGAGCTGTTGTGCTGGGGCAAGTGTGCTTTGCTTAAATTAAAACGCACACCACGCCAAGCCTGACAACTTCCCAATGTGTCAGCGGTGGCGTGTTTGCTTTTGTCAATCAGCAAGGTGCATTTGACAATTAACCCAAGCATCAACCCATTGCCAGTGATTGATTAATCATGCTACATTTTAACAAACCAGCGATGCCAAACCATCAACCAATCGCTGCCATTTGACCAAATTTATCAATGCAATCTTGGCAAATGCCCACAAATAGTGCTATGATTTATAATAATGTAACAAACTAACAATAACCTTTGGGGTAGGCATGGAATTTCGACAACTGAGTTATTTTTTGCATCTGGCAAATACTGGCAGCGTCAGCCAGTCAGCAAAAGCCCTAGGTCTATCCCAACCATCTCTGAGTCGCCAAATTCAGCAGCTTGAGGACAATTTGCAGGCTCAGCTGTTCAAACGACATCACCGCCCCATGACGCTGACAGACGCTGGCGAATTTTTATACCGCCACATCAAAGAACCACTGCATGAACTTGAGCAAGCAATGGCACTGACGCGTCGATTTGGCGAAAGTTGCCAAAACCGCCTTATCATCGGTTCGGTTGGTTCGGTCATACATGGATTGTTGCCAGAAGTTGTTTCGAAATTTCGCCAAATGGTCAGTGATGATCATTCAGAGTTTGATATTAAAGTTGTTGAGATGAGCTTTGAGCAGCAAATCACGGCACTAAAGGCTGGTGAGATTGATGTTGGATTTGCTCGCAGTGTCAGTCACGACAGTTTGATTCATCAAGCATTTTTGCGTCATGAGCCACAAGTTTTGGCGGTACCAAAATGGCATTCGCTGGCAAATCATACAAGCCCCATCAAGCTATCACAGCTTGCCACCGATACGCTGATTTTGTATCATCATACCACCGACACACCAACAATGGCACAAAGCGACCCACTGCTACAACTGTTCGAGCAAGCACAAACGCAACCAAAAAACAGTGTGCGAGTGCGTGATATTCAGATCGCCTTGGCAATGGTTGCTGCCAGCGAGGGCGTAACCATCGTTCCTGACAGCTTAACTGGCGTTCGTCATGAGCAGATATGCTATCTGCCACTGGCTCATGATTTTAGCTCCGCCATCTACATCAATACATTGGCACACAACCCCGTGCCACATTTGGCGAGCTTATATCAAGCCATTATCAGCGTTTATGAACATCACCAAATTCACATCACAACCAAACTATCCGACATGAACTGTTGCAATGACAAATAACTATCTTTTGTCAGCCTAGGTCACAGTCATGCGGTTTTGGAATTTTGTTAAGTACTGCTAAAAAATAACAAGTACCAGCTTAATGGAGCATACCCATCAATATTTGGCACTTGTTATCACTGGGTGGATTTGGTTGCTTGTGCATAAATTATGAGTCAAACAATTTTTGCCCCAAATATTCACCAGATGACACGCCACCAAAAACCGCAAACAAGCCACTGCCAATATGCGTGGTGTATTCATTCATCTTGTCAATGCGTCCCAAGGCATTCTGAATTGCGATAAATTGCTCGGGCGATTTTTGGAATGAAATAAACAACAAACCTGCATCAAACTGCCCCGTGCGTGCATCTATGCCACTGCTGTACGAATACGAACGCCGAAGCATCTGTAGCTTGGTGCGATTGGCAAGCGTTGTATGCCCAATATCAGGCATGATTGCCTCGCCATTATCATCGGTAGCATCGGGGTTAAATTCATCAAATTCCTGTGCTGATCCCAGCGGTGCTCCTGTGTTGCGATGCCGAGCAAAAGTTTGTTCTTGTGCCTTTAAAGCAGTGCGATCCCAAGTCTCAAGGTGCATCTGGATAATCCGCGTAACCAAATAACTGCCACCAGTCAGCCAACTGCCATCATTCACCCAAATTTGCTCATCGGCATTTTGTAGCACCGAGCGATTGGCCGTACCATCTTTAAAACCAAACAAATTTCTTGGCGTATCACTGCCTTTATCAAAAGAATTAAACCCCGCCTGCGACCAACGCATGGTAATTTTGTCGCGTGCCTGCCGAACAAGCTGACGCACCGCATGAAACGCCACTTGTGGATCTTCGGCACAGGCCTGAATGCAAATATCACCGCCTGATAACTCGGGGAGAATCTGCTCTCGTGCAAAACTTGGTAACTCACGAAATGCCAAAGGAGCCTTGTGAACCAAACCCAATTTTTGCAAAAAACTGGGACTAATACCAAAGGTAAGCGTCAGCCCATACGCCCCCAACCCATCTGCCTCGCCTGTGTCGGTCGGTGGCGTTTGTTGGCTTGTGCCATAGTCGGCGATATTTTTACCCTGCATCAAGCGAGCTGCCGCCTGCGTCCATGCTTGTAGCATTTGCCGTATCTTATCAACATCTTGACTGTGCAAATCTGCCACCAAAAAATAAATATGCCGCTGAACGGGCGTGATAATCCCCGACTGATGTTCCCCAAAAAACTCATACTGCAAATTCGCCATACAGTGCGTGGCATCTGCCTGATTCTTGCCAAAGCCTGTTGCGACTTTATTACAAGCGGTTAATAGCGGCGAGCTTGCCACCAGCCCAACCGCTCCCATGCCCTTTAAAAAATGACGGCGATTTTGCAAAAAATTCATATCCGACATAAAACAACACCAAAAAAAACGACAAACAAGCCAAGCTTATTTGCCGATTTTATTTATTCAAGGATAATGCCCATCTGTGCCAACGGCTCACCCAGTTTATTGACCGCTTCGGCAAGCGATTTGGTCTGTTCGCTGGTTAATGTGTCGTAAGGTTTATAAACGCCACCCTCTCGATATTTTGCCAATTCTTTGTACACATCGGCAAATCGCTCTTCGATGGTTGCGACCAATTTCTCATCTTTTGCCTTAAGTTTTGGGGTCAAAATTTCAAAAATCTTTTCTGCACCTTCGATATTTGCCTGAAAATCATACAAATCTGTTTTTGAGAAAATCTCTTCTTCGCCCGTGATTTTGCCTGTAGAAACCTCATTGAGCAAATCCACCGAGCCTTGTACCATCAGCTCGCCTGTGATTGGCATTTGTGAGACCTGCTCACGCAACTGCTTGGCATCAGCCAGTAGCTGTTCGGCGAGCTTTTCTGTGCCTGCTGTGGTGTTTTGTGTCCATAGGATTTTTTCGATGGCATGAAAGCCCGTCCAGACCTCGCCTGCTTCCAAATCCGCTTCACGGTTGTCAATGCGTGGATCGAGATCGCCAAAACTGCCAGCAATCGGCTCACTGCGTTCAAAATACACACGCACCTCTGGATACAGTGCCTTAGCCTCTGCGACATTGCCTGATTTTAGCACGGTGGCAAATTTTTCTACGCCCACCACCAGCTCATCAATCTCTGACTCAAGCCATGTGCGATAAGTATTAATCTCTTCGGACAAATCAACCGCTTGCGATGGCTGATTGTTTTGCGTTTCGGTTTTGGTGGTCTCACTTGCCACTTTGGCAGCTTGTTCGGTTTTTTTCTCTTGACAGCCAGCAAGCATCACCGCACAAGCAATCATCGACAAAACAAAAATTTTTTTCATAATGCACCCTTAAATTATCAATACACATAGCAATTATTATATGAAAAATGAAAATCATTATCAATGTTAATTTTATCAATTTTGCTTAGAATTTGGCACAAAACGCATCAAATTGATTGATAACCGCTCCATGCTTGATAACGGCACCAAATCCATTGATACGCAAATTTAGCCTTATAAAAGATAATCCATCAGACGAAAGAACGCTCTTTATTTGGCTTAAGGCTGGGCGGTATCCATACCCAAATACAGCCTAGGATATTGTCTTTGATAAAAATTGGGCAATTTATCAGCAGTAAGCCGATACACCTGCTTGATTTGTTGATGAAAATAAATCACCCCAGACAACAGCAGCACAATCACCGCAGTTGCCATATACAACCACAGCAAATAACCACCGCTTAACGCCCAAGTGGTCGCCATCACACCCAAGGGTATCGGAATGATGCACGCCGCCAAAAACACAAATTCAAAACTCTGGGTTAATGCCTTGGGCGTAGCAGTACAGCGGATTGCTGTGCTATTGATATTAAACATCACCACCGCCAAACCCAGCACAAACATCGATACCGCCAGCACAGCGACATTTTGGCTAAGAGCTGTCATCACAATCCCCAAAGCAAATAACGCTGTGCTAACAGCCACCGTATGATACTTACCAAGATGGCGTTAAACACCGCCAATAGCCACGCACTGCCCATAATCATGCCTAAGCCAAAAAATCCCTCGCTGATACCGACATACAGCACAGGCAATGAAAATTCTTGGCTGATTTTATAAGGAATCACATAAGCCAAAATCGGCGTAACGGAAAAATTTGCCACCGCAGAGACGGTTGCCATAATCCGCTCAATGGGATTAAAAAGTAGCACCTTTAACACATTAACAGCATGGGTGTCGGCGGTGTTTGTAGAGGCTTTGGGCAGTTTTATCGTAGAAAAAGCATACAAACTAAGCAAGGCAACACTCAAACACAAAAACAAAATCTGCTGATGGCTTAGATAATAAATCACAAAACCAGACAGCACAGGTGCTAAGATGGTATTAACAGAACCAACAAAACCCCACACCTTAAATGCGTGATTCTTATCCACCCCACCCCAGCATACAGATCTGCCGCCAGTGCATTACCCAGTGGAGTTAATAAAATAGCAAATACAGAAGTGATGATAAAATCGTGGCAAACAGCCAAATCGCTTGGCTATAAAATAAAGCAAGCAGCCCCACAACGGTCAGAAAACAAAACAGCAGCAAAAGGTGCTTGTTATCAAACTGTAATCTGCTAGAGATTTTACCAAAAATCAATAAAGACAACACCTGACACAGCCAAGAGAGGGCGATAAATTCACCCAAATCCTGCACCAAACCAAGCCCATCAATCATCACCCATGCAAATAAAATACCAATGGTTCTGATGCTGGTGGTTAATAATAGCTCGGCGGCTTGATAGCGGTAAAAAAAATCAAGCCTCATTGCCTTTTTCCTCTAAAAATTTTTTATATGCTTCATCATGCTTGTATTTTTGTTACTTTTGATTGATTTTTAAAGTAACCAACTTGCTTAAGCCTAACCGCTTTAACATAACTCATCTCCTTATAAAGTTAAGAAACCGTCGCATAAAAATGCCTAGAGTGTTTCCTTATGACGGTTTTGGGCTACCGCATAAAAACACCCTGTCAATACCTTTTGTATATTTTTTGATGCAAAATAAAAATATTTTTTAATATTTTAAAAACGGCACACACTGATACCAAGCGGTACAATCTGCACCCAATTCACGGCGAATATAAAAATCCTCAACCATGCGTGCCTGCTGCTCGATGCCATAGCTTAAAAACGGTTTATTTTTGTGCCACTGATAGCGATAACGGCGATTAAACACAGCACGCCAAAACACCCTTATGCCTTGTTGCACCTGCCAAATATGCACCAGCTCATGAACAAGCCACGCACGCCGCTCAAGTGGCTGGCTGGCAAAATCCTCACACCAGTCATCAGGGTGAAAATAAATATTGCCATCAGGTGAGACGGCATAACCCCTAATCACCCACCACACCGTCTTTAGATGAATTTCATCAAGGCACAATGCCTCACCAAAAACACTGCGGGCAATTTGTCGCTCGCCATCGGTTAGCTTTCGCACCTGTTGTTGATGCCAAAATGGGTTTGTTATCATAACTGTGCCAGAATTTACCAAATTTTATGCTAAAATAACACAAACAATCACAAAAACCAATTGCCATGAAACCTCTTGCCGAAAGAATGCGACCCGCCACGCTTGACGATGTCATCGGACAGACACACTTGCTTGGTGAACAAGCACCGATTACCACCATTGTCAAACAAGGTTTTTTGCCCTCAATGATACTGCACGGCTCGGCTGGTATCGGCAAAACCACCCTTGCCATGTTGCTGGCTTATGCAGTCGGTCGCCCTTTTCGCCCCTTATCTGCCATCAATAGTGGTGTCAAGGAATTAAGAGAAGTGCTGGGCAGCGATGATGGGTTATTTCATCAGCCGCCTGTGGTTTTTGTTGATGAAATTCATCGATTTAACAAAGCACAACAAGATGCCCTGTTACACGCTGTCGAAACAGGCGAAATCACCTTTATCGGTGCAACCACCGAAAACCCCTCCTTTAGCGTCAATAATGCTTTGTTATCACGCTGCCAAGTATACAAACTAAACCCCCTAAGCCCTGACGAAATCAGCACACTGATTCATCGTGCCATCAGAAAAGATGCCCATCTTAGCAAAAAAAATATCCAAGTTTGTGATTTAACCGCCTTGATTGATTTATCACAAGGTGATGGCAGACGAGCGTTAAACTTGCTTGAACTGGTTTGTAGTGGCGATACCGACCCCATTGTTATTGACAATGCCAGTGTTACCGCTGTGGCAGGGCAATCCTTGGTGCGTTATGACAAATCAGGCGACAATCATTATGACCTTATCTCGGCAATGATAAAATCGGTGCGTGGTTCGGATGCTGACGCTGCGATATATTGGCTGGCACGAATGCTCTCGGCAGGCGAAGATCCTGCCTTTATCGCACGCAGGCTTGTGATTTTGGCAAGTGAAGATATTGGACTTGCCAATCCCAATGCTTTGTTGCTTGCCGATACTGCCTTGCGTTCAGTTCAGTCAATCGGTATGCCAGAGGCACGCATTATTTTGGGTCAAGTGGCAATCTATCTTGCCAACAGCCCAAAGTCCAACTCAAGCTACAATGCCATCAATCGTGCCTTAAAACTTGCCGAAACTGACCAATCTAGCGTGCCACTGCACCTTAGAAATGGCGTAACCAAACTGATGCAAAACGAAGGTTATGGCATAGGCTATATTTATCCGCACGATTATCCAAACCATTATCACCCACAGCAATATCTGCCAGATGCCCTGCAAGGCGTTAGGTTTTATGAATTTGCTGACAATCAAAAAGAACAAGCCAGCTTTGCTTTTATCAATTGGCTAAAAAATTCAGCACAGTAGCATGGTGGAACTTTACCAAAGCACCCCTTTACAAAACACAAACCGCCCCCATTATTTACCAAAAATTCATCAGAGACACAATTATGGCACTAAACAGCATTCCTGAAATCATCGAAGACATTAAACTTGGCAAAATGGTCATCTTGATGGATGACGAAGATCGAGAAAACGAAGGCGACCTGATCATGGCAGCCAGCCACATCACCCCAGAGGCGATTAATTTTATGATAACTCACGCACGCGGTTTGGTATGCCTAACCTTAACCGAGGCTCGTTGTCAGCAACTGGATTTGCCACTGATGAGCGATAAAAACGGTGCAAAATTTAGCACCAATTTCACCTTATCCATCGAAGCTGCCGAAGGGGTCAGTACTGGCATTTCGGCCTCCGACAGAGCCACCACCATTCGTGCAGCAGTAGCAGCCAACGCCAAGCCCAGCGACATCGTGCAACCAGGACACATTTTCCCCATCATGGCTCGCAAGGGCGGTGTATTGCACCGTGCTGGACATACCGAGGCAGGTTGTGATTTGGCAAGACTGGCAGGGCTTGAACCCTCAGCGGTGATTGTTGAAATCATTAAGGCAGATGGCGAAATGGCACGCCGTGATGATTTGGAAATTTTTGCCAAAGAACATGGGCTAAAAATCGGCACAATCGCCGACTTGATTCAGTATCGCATGGCAACCGAACAAACCGTCAGCGAAGTTGAGAGTTTCAGCATTCAGACAGAATATGGCGAATTTCAAGCCTATCGCTTTGCCGAGTTTGGCTCCGATGACACGCATTTGGCATTTGTCAAAGGCTCGCCAACAGGTGGTGTTAGCACCGTGCGTGTTCATAGTTTTTCTCCGATGAAAGACTTATTTGGCATTCGCACAACAGGCAGCCGCTGGAGTGTACAAAACGCCTTGCAAGAGATTGCCACAGCTGAGCATGGCGTATTGGTATGGATAGGTCATGGTGATGAAATGGGTCTGTCAGATGCATTTGACGCACTCAAAAATCAACAATCCAGCAACCAAAACCGCCGTGCCCCTTACCAAACCATCGGTGTCGGTGCCCAAATCCTAAAACACTTAGGAGTTAAGGATATGCGTCTATTATCCAGCCCTATTAAGTTTAATGCTTTATCAGGATTTGACCTAAACATCATCGAAACAGTGGAATGAACCAAGACAAGAAAACAACAATTAATAACAGGCTTACTACCTAAGTTACAAAATATTATAAGTAATTTTCTGCTTAAGATTTTATAATAAATCATCTTAACCCCTTGGTTTTAGTAATAATACAAACCCAAAAAAGGAGACGATGATGATTTGGACTTTGATTGTTGGCTTTGTTGTTGGTCTACTGGCTCGCATGATTAAGCCGGGTGCGGACAGCATGGGCTGGATTTTGACCATTATTTTGGGCATTGCGGGTGCTTATGTTGGAACATTTATCGCCAATTTCTTGGGCATGAATGCCGCCTCTGGCATGAGCTATCTGATTTTCTCAGTCATCGGTGCGATGATTTTGCTGTTCGTTTATGAGATTTTAACTGGCAAACGCCGTTAAACAAACCAGCACTTATACCAAAAGACACGCTTGTTCGTGTCTTTTTTATTTGGCAAATTAGTGCATTTTTTGCCAGATTGCTGTTTAATGAATCAAAATCAGCACTTTTAACAAACTTTGATTTACAAAATAAAAATTACAATTTATAATAAAATCAATCATCTAAATCAAAACACGCATGAGACTTACCAATTACAGTGATTTTGCCCTTAGGTCTTTGATATATTTGGCGGTCAAGCCCAAGCCAGATGAATTTGTCAATATTGTCGATATTGCAAACAGCTATCGCATTTCAAAAAGCCACCTAACCAAAATTATTCATCAGCTGGGCAGGCTTGGCTATGTAGAAACTGTGCGTGGCAAAAATGGTGGCATTCGTCTTGCCATGCACCCAACAAAAATCAATATCGGACAGCTGATTCGCCATACCGAAAACGACTTTGCTTTGGTGCAGTGCTTTGAACAATTGCAACAAACCCAGCACAACAGTGCCATCATTCCTACTGTGAATTTCAGCACAAAAAGCACCGAATATTGTGCCATCGCCCCTGCTTGTATGCTAAAACCTGCACTTGCCGAAGCTGCCCAAGCCTTTATCTCGGTGCTGGACAAATATACTTTGGCGGATTTTTTATTAAACAAAGATGATTTGCTTGAACTCTTTAATTAAGCAAATAATTAACGCCACGCGTACCCAGCCTTACTTTATAATGCCTTAAAATTTTTAAGGATTTGCTTTGGCAAAATAACCACATCTGATTCAATTTTAACACACAGCTATCTAAGCATCTTGCCAGTTGCCAGCTCAATAATACAGCTTGGTTGCACAAAACCCAGATTATCCGTATCCAAATAAGCAACGCTGTCAGCAAAATATCCATACGCATCAAGCAATGTCTGTGCTGGTGGCTGGCTTGCCAAATTGCAACTGGTCGATACCAAAAAACCATAAGGATTATGCTTGGATACCAAATTTTGACACAAAGATTGTAGTACAGGGTGGGGTGTAATACGCACCGCCAAAGTGGCAAATCCACCCAATAGCTCCTTTGGCAATTGTGTCAAATCAGCCTCAATCAGCCAAGTTACAGCTCGCTGATGTGTCGCCACAAAATGCTCTGTTTGCTGCTGGATTTGCTCAATATACCGCTTAGCTGTTTCATGTGAAACATTGGCAAATAATGGTAACAATCGCTCAGCATTGTCCGTCAAAACAATCAGCCCTTTGTCAAGCTGTCTGTTTTTTAAGGCAATGACTCGTTTTAGTGCAGTGGTATTAAACGCATCACAGCCCAGACCCCAGACGCTTTCGCTTGGATATGCCAACACAGCACCTGACCGCAGATAATCAGCTACCGCTGGCAGATTATGGACTGATAATATCACATCAGGATTTGACATAATGACCTCCTGATTGAATAATCAAACCCAAAATCTCAAGCTCCATCAACCCAGCCAATAACGAACCAACTTCTTGATTGGTTGCCACAACCAAAGTATCCAAATCACACGGCTTATCCAGCACATGATACAGCTTCGTTAAATGCTCAGGAACCGCCACAGAATCAGGTGTGTCATGATTCACATCAGACTTACTGCTGTGATTTTTGGCTAGCTTATCATCGCCATCATACACCGACACCCCTTGGCTAAAAGTCTTTGGCAACATAGGCAAAAAGTCATCATCTTGCCTTCCCACATCCTCCAAAATCTGATCGGGGTGATATATCAAAGTTGCACCCTCGCGAATCAGATGATGACAACCTTCAGCATTGCTATTATAAATATTGCTCGGTATTGCAAAAACCTGTTTGCCTTGCTCTGCACACAATCGTGCCGTGATAAGAGAGCCGCTTTGTAATGCCGCTTCGGTAACAACCACCGCCTTGGACAATCCAGCAACCAAGCGATTGCGTCTGGGAAAAGTATGCTTGCTGGCAGGCGTTGCTGGTAATAATTCACTGACAAGACAACCGCCATCTTGGACAATTTGGGCAAATAACGCATTGTGATTGCGAGGATAACAAACATCAATACCTGTGCCTAGCACGCCCACCGTGCGACCTGACAAGGCAGGCAGTTGAGCCATCGCCCCCAAATGTGCCTGCTTATCTATCCCCCAAGCCAAGCCACTGGTGATGGTATATCCCGCCTGAACCAAATACTGTGCCAAATCAAAAGTGATTTTTTCGGCTTCGGTACTGGGCTTGCGACTGCCAACAATGGCAATTTGGCGATCGGTGAGCCGCTTAATATTACCACGATAAAACAGCACAGGTGGCGGATCGTAAATTTCTTTTAATAACGGCGGATAATCATCATCGCTCAAAAAACACACTTGATAACTGCCAAGTGAAACCTCTTGCTTGATTTTCTCAACAAAAGCAAGCACATCAGCACTATCATGCCAGCGTTTGATATGCAGCTTATGAATGGCGAGATTTTGCCAAACAGAAGTATCAGCCAGCAAAGCATCTTTAGCATTATTACAATAAGTAATAAGTTTATAATAAGAAATTAGCGAAGTATTGACAATGTACCACAGTGCCAATACCGCTTGTTTATCTGTTAATGATGAATACGCCATCTTTAGCCGTCAGTATGCAGTTATGTGCTGCTTGATAATCTGTGCAACCGCTTCGGCATCATTTGGCACAACCGTTACATATTGCGGCTTATCCTCAAGCCCAATAGTGTGTTCAGGTCGTGGCAAATCAATCTTACCAAGTGCCTCAACAATAGTATCCTCAAACTTAGCAGGCAATGCCGTCTCAGCAACCAAAATATGCTCATCTTCTCGTTGAAGTTGCAAGGCAACCTTGACGCCATCTGCAGTGTGTGGGTCAATTAAACGCTGGGTTTTTGTGTAGATTTTCTTAATAGTATCCAAGCGATCTTGGTGCGTGGACTTGCCCGAAACGAAACCAAACTTTTGTGATACTTCCGAAAGTTTATCTGACAAATCAAAGCCCTTGCCGAGCTTGACATCATTGAACAGCTGAGCAAGATAAGCACTGTCTTTATCAAGCAGTAAATACACAAAACGCTCAAAGTTTGATGCCTTAGAAATATCCATTGAAGGGCTGGAAGTTACATAAGTTTCGCTTGATTGGCGAGGCGTGTATTTACCTGTGCTAAAAAATTCATGCAAAACATCATTTTCATTGGTGGCAACAATCAAACGATCAATTGGCAAGCCCATTTGTTTTGCAAACAACCCTGCACAGACATTGCCAAAATTCCCCGAAGGCACACAAAAACTCAACTTTTGCTCATTATTTGTCGTTGCTGCAAAATACCCCTTAAAATAATAAACAATCTGTGCCAAAATACGCCCCCAGTTGATAGAATTTACCGTCCCAAGGCTGTATTTTTTCTTAAATTCTGCATCTTCTTGCAGCGATTTGACGATATCTTGACAATCGTCAAACATCCCCTCTACAGCAATATTGTGTATATTGGCATCATCAAGGCTGTACATCTGTGCCCGCTGAAATTCACTCATCTTACCATGCGGCGACATCATGAAAACACTGATATTTTTCTTGCCACGCAGGGCATATTCAGCAGCACTGCCTGTATCCCCCGAAGTTGCTCCGATGATGGTTAGTCGCTCATTTTTTTTGTCCAATACATATTCAAACGCATTGCCCAAAAACTGCATTGCCACATCTTTAAAAGCAAGCGTTGGACCATTAGACAACTCAAGCAAACTTAAATTGTCGCACAAAGGGCTAACAGGGGTAATTTCATCACTGCCAAAGGCTTGCTTTGTGTAGGTTTTGTTAATAATCAATCTTAAGTCGTCAGCAGGTATATCCGTTGCAAATAATGACATAATCTCAAAAGCAAGATCGGCATAATCCAGCTTACGCCATTTATTCAGCGTCTCATTATCAATCTGCGGATAATACTCTGGCAGCATCAATCCGCCATCTGGTGCAAGCCCCATCAAAAGCACATCACTAAACTGCATTGGTGCGGTATTACCACGAGTACTGATGTATTTCATGTTGTCTCCAAATTTAAACAAGTTAATCAATTTTAGCACAAATTATAAACAAATGGCGAAGTTTTGCCCCAATTCTCATGTTGCACATTTGGTCAGCATCGCATAATAAAAACCATCACCACCAAATCTATCCAGTGGCAAACACTGATAGCCTACTGTTTGCTTGATTTGATTTGGCAAATCCAACACAAAAGGGGTGGCTTGAGCGTCTGTATTTTTTTTAATAAAATCAATAATTTGCAATTCATTTTCTGCTTTTAAGATAGAGCAGGTAACATACAATAATACACCACCTGTTTTTAACTGTCGCCATGCGTTTTGTAAAATTTTGGCTTGCAATTCACAGGTTGCCAAGATATCTGCTTCTTGGCGTAATAACGCAATATCTGGGTGCCTGCGAATCACCCCAGTTGCTGTACAAGGTGCATCAAGCAATATCACATCAAACAATGACTTATCTTGCCAAGAAGTGCCATCTGCCGCCATGATTGTTATATTTTGCTGATTAAGGTTTAGGCGGTTTAGATTCTCATGAACGCGATTTAGACGACTTTCATCACAATCAATCGCAACAATATGTTTCATGTGAAACTTCTCAAGCAAATGTGCCGTCTTGCCACCAGGGGCACAACACATATCCAATACTCGCTTGCCTTGTGTGGATAATAACGGTTTCAATAAAAAAGCCGACAACTGTGCGTGCATATCCTGCACCGAAACCCAGCCTTGCTCAAAATAAGGCAGAGTCGCAATTTGTACAGGGCTATCCAAGCGTATCGTCTGATGATGCTCGTAGCCAAGTGAAATAATATTATGACTGACACCGTTATTATTAAGAATTTCTGAATATTTATCTATGCTGACTTTTTGCTCATTGACTCGCAAAAAAATAGCTGCCGAATGTCTCAATGCCAGACTTAATTCATCATACACCAAAGGCCAATCTTGCTTTAGCTGCTTTGCCAGCCAGTTAGGCAAGCTGTGATTTTTTTGAACCTTCTTTTGATATTTTGCCAAAGATTGTTGTACCTTTCGCAAAATTGCATTCACAAAACCCACAGCATAAGATTTATTCAGCTGCTTGAGTGCCTCAACCGTGTTATGTATCGCGGCATAATCTGCCGTATTCATATACAAAAGTTGATACAAGCCAATATTTAATACTGCCAACACGGCATGATCATCAATGCTCTTTTTTGCCAAGCTTTCTGCAATGCGAGTCAATGCCCACCATTGACGCAATGTTCCCATCAATAACTCATGGGCAAAAGGCTTATCAGAAAAACTCACCGACGCTAGTAATGTGTCAAGTAATAAAGACAACGATTTACCATTTAGAATTTCTTCAATAATGGTAACTACTTTTGCCCGAGTTGATAAACTATCATTAGAAAGTTTTTTTAAATTATCAGTCATTTATTATCTCAATCAACCATCTCAAAATAATCACCATCATTAATCTTATTTGAATTTGCAATTTGCTCAGTATTTAATGGCTTAGCTCCAGCCCATTGCAAAACTGTTAAATTTATCAAACGCTTCATGCCATCATTAGATGTTCCACATGAAACCAAAATCGCTTTTTTGCCCACGCTCACAATCTTTGCTGCAGGCTCTGTTGTAACTTGATCTTGTTTAATGGATTGAGCAGCAAGCACCTTAATTCTCTCGTCATGCAAATAACTATAAGCGTTCAAAGCTCGAATTTGCCGATGGATATTCTCAGCACTGTCTTGCCAATTAATTTGACCTTCCGTGTTATGAATCTTTTCTGCATAGGTTGCTTCATTATCTATCTGCTTTTCTGCTTTTTTTTGATAATTCGGCAAATCCTGTAAGACGGTAACAATCGCATCAGCACCAAGCAGGGCAAGTTTGTCATGCAAAGTCTGGGCAGTGTCCATATCGGTTATCGGACAAATATTCTTATATAACATATCTCCCGTATCAAGCCCTTGGTTCATCCGCATAATAGTAATGCCAGTTAGCGTATCACCAGCCAAAATAGCACGCTGAATCGGTGCAGCTCCACGCCATCTTGGCAATAAAGATGCATGAATATTTAAACAGCCAAACTTTGGTATACCCAAAACACCCAATGGCAGTATCAAGCCATACGCTGCTACAACCATCACATCAGGACGATATTTTTCCAAAGTTTCACGTGAAACTTTTCCACTTACACCTTGTTCTGGGTTGTATTTAAGGCTAAAACTAACTGGCTGTTCAACAGGGATATTGTTAGCAATTGCTACTTTTTTGACAGCAGAAGCAGTAATTTTTTGTCCTCTGCCTGACTTACGGTCAGGCTGGGTATACACAGCGACAATCTCAATATTTAATATTGACTGTTGTTCAATCAGCCGTTGCAAACTTGTCGCTGCAAACTCTGGCGTACCCGCAAACACGACTCTTAACCGCTTATCACCTTGTATCATCATACACTCTTTATTTATTAATGGTTTAATTGATTAGTTTTTATAAAAAATAAAAATTAATACGATAAAAATAACAGACTGTTTATTGTTAAAAATAACTTAATAATTATAAATAAAATCCAGCCTTATTCAACATTTCTTCTGTGATATTACCAGCTGTATTTTTACCTGATTTTTTATGCAAAAGTCGTTCCAAATATCTAGCAAGCAAATCAACCTCAATATTCACCAATGCACCCACCGTCCAATGATATGCGATATTTGTACGCTCAGCAGTATGAGGAATAATATTTAAGCACACTAGATTTTGTTCAGGCTTAATCATATTGGTTGTCAGGCTAATCCCATCCACTGTAATTGAGCCTTTGTCTGCAGTGTAATGCATGAGCTCGGCAGGGATTTCTATCTCAATATAGACAGAACGGGCATCTTTGGCAATATGTTTTATTACTCCCACGCCGTCTACATGTCCTGCAACAATATGCCCCCCAAAGCGAGTGGTAGGCAACATTGCTTTTTCAAGATTAATAACATCCCCCACACGCCAATTTTTTAAGGCGGATTTGCTTAATGTTTCCCGTGAAACATCAACACTATACATATCTTTAGCAACCGATACGACCGTCAGGCAGATGCCATTTGATGCTATAGAATCACCCAATTTTACATCAGAAAAATCCAAATCAGGTGCATGGATAATCAATTCAATATCACCGCCAAGCTGATTAATTGCTTTAATTTTGCCAGTGGTTTCTATGATACCTGTAAACATATTTACCTCGATTTTCTTGTGGATAATTATCTTGGTTATAGCAACCATTATGGGTTTTTATTTTTACAATAAAATTATCCACAGTTTATTTTTCTGACAACAATCAGAGAAATTTTTTATAAAAAATATATAAAAATCAAATAATTGTATAAATAACAAAATAAAATTTTATCTTATTTTTGATAGTTATACACAGCCAAAATAATAGAAAATTTCACCCGATTTGATAAATTATCACTTATATCAACTGTGTATAAGTTTTTTACAATATTTTAAAACTTCCAATATAAACTATCTGCGATAGATCAAATGCAAATCACGCCCTATGTGGTTGACTGATTGCAACCAAAATTGTTGGCGTTCGGATAAATTATCAATATTAAAATCAAACATCGCTCGTGCTGAACTGCCCAAAATACAAGGAGATTGATAAACAATTAATTCATCAACCAAATTTTGCTGAATGAATGCCGCCGACAGTCTCGCCCCTGCCTCCACCAGTACATCATAGCATTGATATTTTTGTACCAAGGTCTTCAGTAGCGTCAATATATCCTGCCGCCACAATAAGGTGTTATCATCACGCAATACCTGAAAATCATCACCTATGCTTAGTTTTTGACTGCGATCTATCACAACAATCTTTGGGGTGGGTATCTGTGCAACATCCACACCAAGCAGCTGGCTGCGTACAGACAAAGCAGGGTTGTCAGCAATTACAGTACCAGAACCTGTAATAATCGCAGCACTTCTAGCACGCAGCTTTTGTACATCTTCTCGAGCCTGCTCTCCTGTAATCCACTTGGATTCACCAGATGCCATTGCTGTTCGACCATCAAGACTGGCTGCAACCTTCAGACGCACATAAGGCATTTGCCACTGCATTGCCTTAAAAAACCCTCGATTAAGCTCGGCAGCTTCATCAGAGCATACACCCACATCAACAGTTATACCAGCAGCCTGAAGCTTAGCTATGCCAGAACCAGCAACTTGCGGATTGGGATCAACATTGGCAATTGCCACACGCCCAATTTTTGCCTCAATCAAAGCATCAGCACAAGGAGGTGTACGACCTGTGTGGCTACAAGGCTCAAGTGTTACATACGCCGTTGCTCCTACAACATCACAACCTTTATTATAAGCATCTTGCAAGGCAAAAACCTCCGCATGGGGCTGACCTGCCTTCGGATGAAATCCCTGACCGACAACCATGCCATCTTTGACAATCACACACCCTACAGCAGGGTTCGGTCGTGTGGTATAAATACCTTGCCATGCCTGCTTGATTGCCAGCGTCATATAATGTGCATCATCTGCCTGCATGATTGCTGTATTCATGATTCTTCAACATCTTTTGGTAAATTTATTTTGTCAAGCTCTGCACGAAACTGCCCAATATCTTGAAAATCTCTATAGACACTCGCAAAGCGTACATAAGCAACATCATCCAAATCTTGAAGTTGCTTCATGACAATCTCGCCCAATACTTTGCTGGCAACCTCTCTTTCTCCCAGCGTACGCAGCGAATGCTCAATACGACTAATGCTTGCCTCCAGCTCATCGCTGCTGACAGGTCTTTTTTGCAATGGCAACGAAATTGAACGACGCAATTTATTTTGATCATAGGGTTCAATACGACCACTTGACTTGATAATGCGAGGCATCACAATCTCACAAATCTCAAAAGTTGTAAACCTCTCACCACACGCCACGCATTGACGACGACGGCGTACTTGGGCACCAGCTGCCGCTAACCTAGAGTCGGTTACTTTTGTATCATCTGTATTGCAAAAAGGGCAATGCATAACCATCCTTTTAATTTTATTTGTTTAGAAAAACAATATAATAATAAAAAATTAGCATAATTTTATCATTTTAATTTTTTAGAAAAATAAAATAAAACCGCTCATTTTTTATCATTTGCCAATACAAAAACTTGAGAAAATTTTTCCCAACAATTCATCGGCACTCATCTGACCTGTAATTTCACCCAAAGATTGTTGTGCTTGTCTTAAGCTATCAGCCACCAATTCACCTGCATGATAATAAACCAATTGCTCATGTGCTTGCAATATATGCTGTTTGGCACGCTTTAGTGCATCAAGATGACGAGTGCGTGCAATCAGGCTATTTTCTGGTGGATGAAAACCGACTTTTTCTTTCAACAAATCAATTAATTGCGTAATACCTTCGGAAGTTTCACATGAAACATATACAGTTTTTGGTAAATTTTCTGTTTCACATGAAACATAACTGCTGGGTTTTGTTGTCAATAAATCACATTTATTAGCAACAAGAACAAGTTTTTTTGCAAAAATTTCCTCTATATTTGCCTCTGGCAAACCTTCACTGAACAATGATTTTGCCAGTGCAAGTGGGTCATTTTCTACACTGACATCATAGACCATTAGCAAAATATCTGCTTTATTTATGGCATCAAAAGCACGCTCAATACCGATTTTTTCGACCTGATCTGTGGTATCACGCAAGCCAGCCGTATCTGTCAAATGCACAGTCAAGCCGTCCAGAACCAGTGTTTCTTCAAGTGTATCGCGAGTAGTGCCTGCAATATCGGTAACAATGGCTCTTTGTGTACCAGACAGGCGATTAAGCAGGCTGGATTTGCCAGCATTAGGCCTACCTGCCAACACCACATGAACCCCGTCTCGCAATAACTGCCCCTGCTTGGCGGTCGCCAAAATATCATCAACGCCTGATAATATTAGATTTATCTTCTTCTCAATAACACCATCGGACAAAAAATCAACATCTTCCTCATCAGGAAAGTCTATTGCCGCCTCAACATATAATCTTAGCTGTGTTAATTTTTCAGATAAATCATTGATTTTATTTGAAAATTCCCCAGAAAGTGAGCGGATAGCACTGCTGGCTTGAGCCACCGAAGTTGCCGAAATGGCATCGCTGATCGCTTCAGCTTGCACCAAATCAATCTTATCATTTTCAAAAGCACGGTAAGAAAATTCACCCGCTGTAGCCTGACGAGCACCCAGCTCAAACAGCCTTGCCAGCAGCATATTTTGTAATATCATGCCGCCATGCCCTTGCAGCTCCACAACATCTTCACCTGTGAATGAATGAGGAGCCTTAAAATAAATAATCACCCCTTCATCAATCACACCATCAGAACCAAAAAAACTACCAAAATGTGCCACTCTAGGGCTAAGGCTTTGTCTTTTTGTGATGGCACAGCCTATTTGATAGGCATCTTTGCCAGACAAACGGATAATCCCCACCCCTCCTTGTCCGATGGGCGTGGCGATGGCGGCGATGGTTGGCTGTTGAATAATGCTCATAAATATCGATTTGTTATTATTTAACCTTTTATTGTATCACTTTTATAGGAGCAATTAAAATATTCCATCAAATAAATTGGTGCTGAATTAGTTTTAATACACCGTCTAAATTTTTGGTGATTTGCAATTAATTTGATTTTAATAATTTATGGTAATAAAAAACCCCATGAAATCATGGGGTTTTTGGTTTATGCACGCTGCTGCATTTGTTTTTCGATTCGCTTATTAACAATATGCTGATGAGTCATGCTAAACAAGTTATTAACCGTCCAGTACAACACCAAACCTGCTGGGAACCACAGCATAAATACCGCAAAAACCACAGGTAAAATTTTCATCATTTTGGCCTGCATCGGGTCGGTTGGTTGTGGGTTTAATAACTGTTGCACAAACATAGTTACGCCCATAAAAATCGGCAAAATAAACCATGGATCCATTGCAGACAAATCCTTAATCCACAAAATCCAAGGTGCATGACGCAATTCAACAGACTCAACCAACACCCAGTACAGTGCAAGGAAAATCGGCATTTGCAAGAAAATCGGCAAGCAGCCCGCCATTGGGTTTACTTTTTCATCACGATAAATCTGCATCATTTCTTGGCTCATCGCCATGCGATCATCGCCATGCTTATCTTTTAGAGCTTGTAATTTTGGTGCAATGGCACGCATTTTTGCCATAGAAACATAGCTTTTATTTGACAGCCAAAATAAAGCAATTTTGACAATCAAAGTCAGTACAATAATCGACCAACCCCAGTTGCCAAGCACTTTGTGGATGTTATCCAAAATAGCAAATAACACCTTTGAGATTGGCCATAGCAATCCATAATCAACCGTTTGATTTAACCCTTCGGCCACTGGTGCCAACTGCGACTGCACTTTAGGCCCTGCGTACAAGGTGCTATTTAGAGTGATTTGCTTATTGGCGGCAACATTGATAATTGGGCTATTATAACCAATAAAATAATCATTACCTGTTGTGCGTGCAAAAAATTTCGCATCAAAACTATTAGACGGCGTCCATGCAGACACAAAATAATGCTGAACGATTGCCACCCAACCATCTTTACTGCCAACATTTAAACCATCGCCAAAATCGCCAAATTTTAGCTTATTATAAGGATCTGCTGGTACACCCCAAGCACCACCCAAGTATGTTGCCAAGCCAAGCATGCCCTTGTCGTCCAAACCTGGATCTGAACTGCCATCACGCTTTAATTGTGCGTACATTTGCCCTTGCCAAGGCTTGGTTGAATTATTGTTAATATTGTAGCTTAAATTAATAGGATATTGACCTGCATTAAATGTATAAGTTTTGGTAATTGTTACCCCATCTTTTTGCAGAACCAATGGCACTTGCAACGAGCCTGCTGCAGGATTTAGCTCGTAACTGCTGCGAGAACTGCTATAAACCGCACGACCTTCGGCAGTATCCACACCATCTTTGCCAGTCAGACCAGACTGTGCCACATAAGTACGCGTGGCGTTCTGTTCAAGCAGTACAAAAGACTCACTACTGTCCTTGGTTGCATTGTATTGCTTGAGTGCAGCATAAACAATATCCCCGCCAACAGGGTTGATTTTTATGTCATACAAATCTGTGCTAACGCTGATAAGATTGCCTTGCTGATTGGTTGAATCTGCCACAGTGCCAGCAGTCAGCGTTGGTACATCGCCAGCAGCTTGACTGCTTGGTATATCCGTATTGCTGCTTTGTGTTGCCACAGGCTGAGTTGTTGCAGGCTTGCCTGCATAATCATCACGCCAAGCCAAAATCAGCAAATACGCCGTAATCAGCATCGCCACAATGATTAAAATCCTAAGAATTTTTTGCATAAAATTAATCCACGAGCTATAAAATAAAAGCCAATTTATCTCAAAACTTTCTATTGTACTAAAAATAATTTAAAAATCCTAGAAAAACCAGCTCTTAGCAGGGTAAATATAAAAAATCCGCCCATTTGGTATGATATTTTATTAAAATTATTTAATCAAAATTTATTTATTCATTAAGAAATTTAATCTAGCAACATAACTGGTGTTATCACAGGCGACCTTACACACAGTTAATGATGAAATCTGATAATGGTAACGATACAGCGGCAGAGGAACAAAATCAACACCCGAACCACCCCAAGGGTGGCAGCTTGCAACACGGCGTATCACCAACCACAAGCCTTTGGTTGTATCATGCCATAACATCGCTTGCTTGCCATACAACGAACAGCTGGGATAATAACGACATCTGGCAGGGATTATGATACTGATATATCGCCGATAACTATTGATAATCCACAAAATTAGATTTTTTATCATATCTTATCAATTATAAAATTTCACAATTTTTCAATTCTGTACATCTTTTTAATTTTTCTAAATAATTCGGTGATTTCTTGGGCGATATCAAACTCTCTTTGATAGCCAGATTTAACAATCACCACCATATCAATTGGCAAAATATCATCTCTAACATGGCGAAAATTCTCACGCACCAGCCGTTTCAGACGATTGCGATCAACGGCATTTTTGAGCTTTTTTTTGGTGATGGCAAGCCCAAGTCGTGCTTGTGGGCATATTGATTCACCAACAAAAATCAACAAATGTGTGCTGTGAATTTTTTTTATTGGCTTATCAAACACCGCCTTAAATTCGGCAGGTTTTAATAATCGATGCTGTTTTTGAAAATTGGTCATTTTTTTCTGATGATTGTTATTTATCGTGATATACTTGTCAGGCTTGATTTTATGTTGCCACAAACCACTTTGGTTATTTTAGAAAATTTTAGGCACAAAAAAGCACCGCAAATTCGGTGCTTTTGATTTTCGCTTATACGGTCAAGCGATGACGACCTTTTGCACGACGGCGAGCCAAGACTTGACGGCCTTTTTTGGTTGCCATGCGAGCACGAAAACCATGAGTGCGTTTGCGTTTTAAAACGCTTGGTTGAAATGTACGCTTCATAATTCACCTTAAGATGTTGATGCTTGAAAAGCAAGCGGTGTTGTTCGTAGTACGACAAACAACAATGATAATTAACTAGTTAATGTTTTCACTCTAAAAGATAGAAAACCTTTTAATTATAACAAAATAAAATTATTAGGTCAATATTTAAAAAATTAACAGCTGATTTTAAGATTACTGCCTTAAAATTTTATCTTTATTTTCGGCTAGAAAATTTATATTGTTTTTGTTAGTTGCTAATTTTTCAAAAAAAGTTATCCACAGATTTGTAATCGAGCTATTATTAAAACATATAGATAAATATAATAATAATAAAGCTAAAAAATTTTGTGGAAAACTTAATTTTTTTAATAAAAATCATATATTTATATTGTGGAAATTAATGTTAATAATTTGTTTTATTTTTGGGGAAAATTGGCAATTTTAAGTTATCCACAGAGTTATTCATAAAGTTATCCACAAAAATAATGCTTGCTATTTGGGTAAAATATGGTACTATTTGCTCACGCTTGTAATGAGTTTAAACAGGCGATGGTTATATTGATTAAAATACAGCCAAGCAGATAAGCGGTAGGCTGATTGATAAAAGATAAAATTGTAGGGCAGGTTATGAATCAGGTTGAAAATGAGGTATTATGGCGGCAGTGTCAGACCGAACTGCGATTTGTCTTGGAAGAAAAAGAATATTATCAGTGGATTGAGCAGTTAAAAGCAGAAATTGATGGCAATGAGTTGGTATTGCTTGCTGTCAATCCAATGTGGGCAAAACACTTAAGAAATAATTATTTAGAAAAAATTACCGAGGTTGTTCAAAAAATCAGTCAAGGAATAATACAGTCAGTTCGTGTCGATGTTATGGTAAATACCACGCCGACCAAATCTGACAATCAGGCGGCAAGCAACAAAACCGCAAAGAAAAAAAATTCCGTTGAAGGGCTGCCAATTGATCCTGCTTTTACCTTTGATACCTTTGTTAAAGGAAAGTCAAATTCTATGGCGTATAATGCCTGTAATGAGTTGTCCAAAAGAGACAGTAATCACAATTATGGTCCAATTTTTATTTATGGTTCATCAGGGCTTGGTAAGACGCACTTGATGCAGGCGGTTGCCCATCGCTATCATAGATACGAGAAGTCTTTTTGTTATTTTACAAAAGATCATTTTTATAGTCAGATAGTCAAGGCGTTTAATGCAAAAAAAATCGATCAATTGATAAAAAATATATGTCAGCATGATTTACTGATTATTGATGATGTGCATATGTTTGGTGTCAAAACAGGGCCAAAAGTCTACGATGTTTTGATGAATTTGGTTGATGATTTTTCTACCCATGGCAAGCAAAAACAGCTGATTCTTGCCTCGGATAAACCGCCTTCACAGCTTGATAGCTTTGGCGATCGTGGTATTTCCAGATTATCTGCCTTTTTGCAATTGGCGATTGAACCGCCAGATATGGATATGCGGGTGCAAATTTTGGAAAAAAAGGCAGCTGTGCTGGATCTTGATTTGCCAAAAGATTGTGCGTTTTATATGGCTCAAAACCTACCACCTGATGTGCGAGGGCTTGAGGGTGCATTAAAAAATGTGCAATTGGCAGCGGCAAGTTTAATGGGTAATGAACCCATTAGCATTGAGCTTGTAAAGCGTGCGATCAAAGGTCAAATACAGGTGCGTATCCAAGCACTAAATGCTGAAAATATCCGAGATTTGGTGGCAAAATATTATGATGTATCGCCAAAGGATTTGATTGGTAAAAAGCGATCTCGCCAAATTGCCCGCCCAAGACAGATGGCAATGGCATTGATTCGCGAACTTACCAGAGACAGCTTTCCTGAGATTGGACAAGTATTTGGTGGGCGAGATCATACCACTGTCATGCATGCCTGTGAAAAGATTCATGAACTAAGAGAGATTGATGCTAGTATTGAAAAAGACTATCATTCGCTAAAAATGATGCTTGAATATGTCTAAGGGCAGGTTTGTTTACTAATTTTGATTAACATGGTGTATAAGTTTTATGAAATTATCTATCAATCGAGAGTTATTAATTAAAGCCATTAACATGGTGGTAAAAGCAGCTGACAAACGCCATCGCTATGTAATTTTGGGTAATATCAAACTGGTGCTGGAGGAGAAATTTTTAACCTTAACAGCATCGGATTTGGAGCTTGAATTAACCACACGCTTTGCCATTGCTGAAGGCGTGTGCATTCAGCCAGGGGCGACAACTCTGCCTGCCGAAATGTTTTTTAGCATTTGTAAATCATTATCTGAAGAAACGGTGGTGATTGACGCACCAGAAAATACCACGCGTTGTGTGATTACCAGTGGCAAGGGTCGCTATGTGCTTAGTTCTTTACCAGCGGCTGATTTTCCAAGCATTGGTACGGCAACGGCGAGCAATGTTGTAACCATCAGTCAGGATGATTTAACCAGCTTGATTCATCATACTCGTTTTGCCATGGCAACCCAAGATGTTCGTCATTACCTAACGGGTATGTTGTTTGATATTGATGGTGATAAATTGACGGCGGTGGCAACAGATGGACATCGTTTGGCGGTGGCACATCGCTTATTGACCAATCAGTATGAAGCCAGTCAGGTGATTATTCCGGGTAAGGCTGTGTTGGAGCTTGAGCGGTTATTATTAGAGCTTGCCAAAACCCAAGATGAGGACGGTGTTGTTGAGCTTGGTTTTGACGGTGAATTTTTGCAAGTTGGGCTGACTTTGATTGATGATGAAACCGCCATAGAGCTTGAAGTTAGTTTATCTGCACGCTTGATTGAGGGTAAATTCCCAGATTATCGCCGTGTTTTGCCAACCAATAATGACAAAAAAGCAATCATTAATAAAGAACAGGCTGTTGATGTTTTGCGTCGTATTTCGGTATTAAACAGTAAAGAAAATCCTGGTGTGGTGTTAAACTTTGCTGATGCTGATTCTTGTAAAGTGGGGGTGAATAACAAAGCACATGGCGAGGCAGAGGAAGTATTGGCTGTTGGCTATGAGGGCAATCCGATTGAGCTGACATTTAATGAAGGTTATCTGCGAGCTGTGCTTAATGTGCTTGAGGGAGATATTTGTCTACAGATGAACCAACCAAGCTCACCTGCACTAATTTATCAAATTGGTGATGATTTGCATCAGTATGTTGTCATGCCAATGCGTAGCACCTGATTGTTGTGATAAATAAATTACAAATTCATCAATTACGAAATCTTAGCCAAGCTGTACTGGATTTGGCTGAGTGTAATTTGTTGATTGGAGAAAATGGCAGTGGCAAAACATCGCTATTGGAAGCGGTGTTTTTGCTGTCTCGTGGCAGAAGTTTTCGCCATCATGAATCCAAGCGTTATATCAGTTATCATCAATCATCTTGCACAATCTGGGCAACCACCAGTGAGCAACAACAAAGTGCATCTCTGGCAATTCAAAAAAAGATAGATACGGCTGGTAAATCGGATACATTATTAAGATTTAATGAACAACCTGTCGCAAGCCAAAGTGTATTAAGCCTGCATTTGCCAGTCTTATTAATTGACCCTGTTGGTATGAATTTACTTGATGAAGGCAGTGCCTCGAGACGACAATTATTGGATTGGTTGGCGTTTCACATGAAACCTGAATTTTACCAGCACTGGCTTCATTATCAGCGATTATTAAAACAAAGAAATTCTTTACTAAAAAATCCTGCGATAAATCAAAACATTAGCCAGCTTGCTGCTTGGGATAAGCAGCTGTCAATCTATGCAAAAACATTGCATGAATGCAGAGAGGAGGTGTTTTATCAATGGATTGAATGCTTTGATGAAATGATAGCAAGACTGTTGCCAGCATATCATAATAAACTTTATTTGCAGTATTTGGCAGGGTTTGATACTGAGCATAATTTATTAGATATACTAAATAAAAGAATAAAACAAGATATAGAGCTGGGCTATACTCGCATAGGGGCTCATCGTGCTGATGTTGCGGTTATGCTAAAAATACAGCATCAAAATGGTCAAAAGATTCGTGAGCAGGCAACCCATGTTCTTTCACGAGGTGAAAAAAAACTGCTCATTACTGCTTTAAGATTGTCGCAATTGCAGTTAATTTGTCATGCTGTTGCACAAGGCAGAGTGATGTTGGATAATCCACCGATTGTATTGATTGATGATATTGATGCCGAGCTGGATGCTGCGGCTGTGTCGATATTGTTAGATACGGTACTATCTTTGCCCTGTCAGGTTATTATCAGTAGCTTAAATAATGCCATTCATGATGAAATATTATTAAAAATCAATCAATTAAATAACACTGGTGATAATAATACCAATAAACAATACAACCAATCAAATGGGCAAAATGTGTCTGAAAATCAACAAAAATCTTATCATATGTTTCATGTGAAACAGGGTGAATTTGCTCTTATGTACGCAGATTAACCAGTCAATCTTTATTAGTATTTTAATTTTAATAATAATTATTCATCTGATAGGTTTGGATTTATAAAAACTGGATAACTGTTTAAAAATCAAGAACAAGGTGTGTTTGGGCTTAGAAAACCGATACAATCTATGGCTGATTTATGCTATAATAAGCGTTATTTTGTTTAAATATTTTGGGAAAAACCCTGAAATTATTTCAAGTTTATGTTTAAGGATTTGCTATGACCGAAACCACAAGCAGCAGCCAGCAGGTCGATGGACAAAATGCGGAATACACCGCCAAAAATGTGCGGGTTTTGCGTGGACTTGAGGCGGTGCGTGTCCGCCCTGGTATGTACATTGGCGATACTGACGATGGTACAGGTCTGCATCATATGGTGTTTGAGGTGGTGGATAATGCCATTGATGAGGCACTGGCAGGTCATTGTGATGAGATTAATATTGTTGTCCATGATGATGAATCGGTGTCTGTGATGGACAATGGCCGCGGTATTCCTGTGGATATTCACCCTGAAGAAGGGGTGTCGGCGGCAGAGGTCATCATGACTGTGCTGCATGCTGGTGGTAAGTTTGATGATAATTCTTATAAGGTTTCAGGTGGTTTGCACGGCGTTGGTGTGTCGGTGGTAAATGCCCTGTCCAAAAAACTAGTATTAAATATTTGGCGTGATGGCTTTGCACATACACAAAGCTATACCGATGGGGTTGCTGATGCACCGCTTGCTAGATTACAAGCTTCATCACAGACAGGCACGCAGGTCAGATTTTATCCAAGTTTTGAGATTTTTAAGGGTGTAACGACCTTTGATTATGATATTCTTGCCAAGCGTTTGCGAGAATTGTCTTTTTTGAACTCTGGCGTGCGTATTGTGCTAACCGATGAGCGTACAGGCACCAAAGAGGTGTTTGAGCATAAAGGCGGTTTGTCAGAATTTGTTAATTATATCAATGGTGGCAAACAAACCTTAAACGAAATTTTTCACTTTACCGCTGATGGGCAAGAAGGCATCGGAGTTGAGGTGGCGTTGCAATGGTCGGACAGTTATAACGAAAAAGTGCTGTGCTTTACCAACAATATCCCACAAAAAGACGGCGGTACGCATTTGTCAGGATTTCGTTCGGCATTGACTCGCTGTCTAAATACCTATATGGACAGCGAAAATATCGGCAAAAAAGAAAAAGTGCAAGTAACAGGTGATGATGCACGCGAGGGTCTGACAGCGATTATCTCGGTCAAGGTGCCTGACCCGAAGTTTAGTAGCCAAACCAAAGATAAGCTGGTATCAAGCGAGGTAAAATCAGCCGTTGAGACAACCATGCACGAAAGGTTGTCTGAATACTTGCTTGAAAATCCAGCGGCAGCCAAAGCCATCGCCAGCAAGATTATCGAGGCGGCACGGGCACGCGATGCAGCACGCAAGGCACGAGAGATGACTCGCCGCAAAAGTACGCTTGATATTGCAGGTTTGCCCGGCAAGTTGGCAGATTGTCAAGAAAAAGACCCTGCACTGTCTGAATTATTCATTGTCGAGGGTGATTCGGCAGGTGGTAGTGCTAAGCAAGGTCGTAATCGCAAAATGCAGGCAATTTTGCCATTAAAGGGCAAAATCCTAAATGTTGAGCGAGCAAGATTTGACAAAATGCTCTCCAGTGCCGAGGTTGGTACGCTGATTACCGCACTGGGTACAGGCATTGGTCCAGATGAGTATAATCCTGATAAAATCCGCTATCACAAAATTGTCATCATGACCGATGCCGATGTCGATGGTAGCCATATTCGCACCTTGCTTTTGACTTTCTTTTTCCGTCAAATGCCTGAATTGATTGAGCGAGGTTATATTTATATCGCCCAGCCACCACTGTACAAGGTTAAGCGTGGCAAGCAGGAAGTATACCTAAAAGACACTGAGGCTTTGGATGCTTATTTATTGTCCTCAACAATTGATGACCATCAGCTGTTTGTCAGCCAAGATACGCCGCCTGTCACAGGATTGGCTCTTGAGCAGTTGCTAAAAGACTACAGCCAAAGCCAAGCTGTCAAAAACAAACTGCAAGCAAAATATCCAGCGGCTGTGCTTGATGCTTTGACCTTTGTGCCAAAATTTGACACCGCAGATATTGGCGATTATCAAAAAATGACCACATGGGCAAAATTATTGCAAGATAAAATAAACCAACTGGCACCAAAACTTGAGGCAACGGTGGAGCTGGAGCAGGTTATCTCTGGCGATGAAAATGCCCAGTGGCTGCCCAAGGTGGTGGTATATGTTCATCGTTTGCCACAACAATACCTGCTGGATTTGGGATTTTTGGCATCGTCGGATTATGCTCGTTTATTAAGGCTTAGCACTCAATGGAACACTGTGTTAAGCGAAGATGCTTTTTTACGCCGCAATGACAAAGATTTGGCGATTAAGGATTTTGACCATCTTTGGCAGCAACTAATGCTGGCGGCTCGCCGTGGCGTTGATGTGCAGCGTTATAAGGGTCTAGGCGAGATGAACAAAGAGCAGTTATGGGAGACAACAATGGATCCTGAAAATCGCCGTATGCTCAAAATCACCATCGAAGATGCGATAAAAGCCGACCATTTATTTAGTTGCTTGATGGGTGATGATGTTGAGCCACGCCGTATTTTTATCGAAGAAAATGCTCTAAATGCAGATATTGATGCTTGATTGGCAATGAAGCAATCGGTATTTTGTTTTATAAATTTGTTTGGAATTTTGCCATGAATAATATGCGATTTGTGGCAGTTTTCCTTAGTTTTATCACCAAAAAATGCTAAAATAACCACTCATTACACACCAAGACGGAAATTATTTGCCATGACCAATATCACCGCTGATCGTATTTTAATTCTTGATTTTGGCTCACAATACAGCCAGTTGATTGCTCGCCGTGTGCGTGAAGCTGGCGTATATAGTGAAATGTACGCTTATGACATTTCAGAAGAAGATATCCGCAATTTTAATCCAAAAGGCATAATCTTATCAGGCGGCCCAGAAAGTGTGCATATTGAGGGCAGTCCACGAGCACCACAGGTGGTTTTTGAGCTGGGCGTGCCTGTTTTGGGTATTTGTTATGGATTTCAGACCATGTCAGAGCAGCTGGGCGGTAAGGTAGAGGCAGGTGTGGTGCATGAATTTGGCTATGCCAAAATTGATATCACGCATCAAGATAAACTCCTACACGGCATCGCTGATGAAAATAATCAGTCCCAAGTATGGATGAGCCATGGAGATAAGGTTGCCCGCCTTCCTGAAGGGTTTGTAAGCACTTCTAGTACGCCAAGTTGCCCATTTGCCTCTGCCAGTGATGAGAATCGCAAGCTGTATGGTGTGCAGTTTCACCCTGAGGTTACTCATACCGCCAAAGGTGTGGAGTTGATTGCAAACTTTGTTCATAAAATCTGTGGTTGTGGCAGCGAGTGGAATTCTGACAATATCATTGAGATGCGTATTGCTCAATTAAAACAGCAGATTGGCGATAATAAGGTTTTGCTGGGTCTGTCGGGCGGTGTTGATAGTTCGGTGGTGGCAGCGTTGTTGCATCGTGCCATTGGCGATCAGCTGACTTGTGTATTTGTTGATAATGGCTTGCTACGCCTTAATGAAGGCGATCAAGTGATGCAGATGTTTGGCGAAAATATGGGCATTCGTGTCATTCGTGCCGATGCCGAAGAGAGATTTTTGGGGGCTTTGGCAGGCGTTACCGACCCTGAGGCAAAAAGAAAAATCATCGGCCGTGAGTTTATTGAGGTATTTAGCGAAGAGGCACGCAAGTTAGATGGCGTGAAATTTTTGGCACAAGGCACGATTTATCCTGATGTTATCGAGTCAGCTGCAAGCAAGCAGGGCAAGGCTCATGTGATTAAATCGCATCATAATGTGGGCGGGTTGCCTGACGATTTGGCATTTGAGTTGGTTGAGCCGCTTCGTGATTTGTTTAAGGACGAAGTGCGTAAACTTGGTGTGGCATTGGGCATTCCTGCTCATATGATTTATCGTCATCCGTTCCCAGGTCCGGGATTGGGCGTGCGTATCTTGGGCGAGGTCAAAAAAGAATATGCTGACATTTTGCGTGTGGCGGACGATATTTTTATGCAGGAGTTGCGAGCGTCTGGCTGGTATGACAAAACTGCTCAAGCCTTTGCGGTATTTCAACCTGTCAAATCGGTTGGTGTGGTTGGTGACGGCAGACGCTATGCGTGGGTGATTGCCTTGCGTGCAGTGGAGACGGTAGATTTTATGACTGCTCGCTTTGCCCATCTGCCGTATGAGCTTGTTGATAAAATTTCAACACGCATCATGAACGAAATCCGCGATGTCTCACGCGTGGTGTATGATGTATCAAGCAAGCCACCTGCCACCATCGAATGGGAATAATTTGATATAAATTTTTATAATAAAACCGCCAATGACAGCAATTGGCGGTTTTTTTTGTGATTTTTAAAAAATAAAGATTGTTTTTTTTTGATTATGATAGCCTTTTCCTTAACAATGTATTTATTAACCAATTGGGAGAAAATGATGAAAAAATATCTGGCAGCTGTTGCACTGGCATTGATAAGCTCAAGCAGCTTTGCTTATTATTGCAGCTACACAACTTATATTAGCAATGATGATAAATTTAACACCAGTGGTAAATTTTTGGGTAATTCTGTAACCAAAAAAGCAGCCGCTGCTATTTTACGCCAAGAAAGGACGTATGCAGGCTCATGGGAGTGCGGTCTGGGCGATGCTGATAGTCGAGCCAGATTTGAAGAAAAAGTAAAAAGAAGCAACCTATCGCCAGTAGTAATCAAAAGAATCGTGCGTGGCAACCCGACAGTTAGGGTAGAAATTTATGATTCTTATGTAAAAGTATATTGATTTGTCTGATTAAAAACTCTTTTTTTGGGGATTTTGTAGTAAATCAGCAATAATTGAGTAATATTAAATAATCATTGTTAAAAAATGTCAATGACCGCCAAAAAAGATATATTTTTTGGCGGTTTTTGGTTATTATTGGCGGTTTGAATCTATAAGGAGAAATCCATGAAAAAGTTTCTGGCGGTGGCGATTGCAATAAGTGCCACAACTGTACATGCCCAGCAGGTTGCAACTTATTACGGCGGAAAATTCCACGGTCGCAAGACGGCAAGTGGCGAGATTTTTAACCAAAATGCCATGACTTGTGCCAGCAATAAGCACAAATTTGGCACACGCCTAAAAGTTACCAATGTCGCCAATGGCAAATCGGTGGTTTGTCGTGTCAATGACCGTGGCGGATTTGGTAAATATGGCATTGCACTGGATTTGTCCAAAGGGGCATTTGCCAAAATCGCTCCCTTGTCGCAAGGTCGTGCCAGAGTTACCATCGAGCTTGCAAATGACGCTGATGTCGCTGATAACAAAGATACAAATCTGGTAGCAGATGCCGCTCCAGTTGCCAGTCAGGTTGATGAAGCATTATCAAAAATCGCAGCAGTAACAACCACACGCACAGTAAAAGTGGTGCTGGCAAACCCAACAAATGACTAACAGTGTGGTGATTATGTCGCAGTTTGTGGTAGAGGATGTGGTGATTGGCACAGGCAAGGCTGCTGAGCGTGGGGCGTTAATCACGGCTCAGTATACAGGTCGCTTGGCTGATGGCACGATATTTGATGCGTCTCATGAACACGGATTTGAGTGTGTCATTGGTACAGGCCGAGTGATAAAAGGCTGGGATTTGGGCGTATTGGGCGATAAAATCGGTCAAAAATTATGCGAAAAATGGGGCATTGAGTTGGATTTGCCAACATTTGAACCGATGAGAGTTGGCGGCACAAGAAGACTTGTTGTGCCTGCTCATTTGGGCTACGGCGAGCGCCATGTGGGCAAAATTCCACCGCATTCTGATTTGTACTTTGAGATTGCTTTGTTGCAGGTAAAAACCCGTGATGACTGACAATGGTCTGATACCCAAAAGCCTGCTATAATAACTATGGCAGGTTTTTGATTTTAAAACCAAAAAACTGTGTGATAATCCATGATAAGTACAATTGATAATTGCAATACAGATGGGTTGTTGCACAGATAACTTTAATAACAGGGAGCTAAGCATGATTAAAATCGATCAATATTTTGACAAACAACAATGGCAAAAATTCACCGATGCTGCCAAGGGCGAAGAAACGCCGCTTTTGGTGGTGGATTTGAGCCGTATTAAGACCAAGTATGAAGAGATGGTGAATTTGTTCCCAAAGGCAAAAATTCACTACGCCATGAAGGCAAGCCCTGCTGTTGAGGTGGTGAATTATTTGGCGGATTTGGGGTCAAATTTTGATTGTGCGTCCATTTATGAATTGGATCGTGTGCTGGGCTGTGGCGTTTCGCCTGATCGTATTTCTTATGGCAACACCATCAAAAAAGCTGACCATGTCAAATATGCTTATGAAAAGGGCATCAGATTGTATGCCACAGATTCTAAGGCTGATTTGATTAATATTGCCAATAACGCCCCTGGTTCAAAGGTGTTTGTGCGTATCTTGGTACATGGTGCAGATACTGCCGAATGGCCGCTGTCTCGTAAGTTTGGTTGCCACCCTGATATGGCGATTGATTTATTGGTACAGGCCAAAAATCTAGGTCTTGTGCCTTATGGCATTTCGTTTCATGTTGGCAGTCAGCAAAAAGATGTGGCAGCGTGGGACGATGCTTTGGCGAAGGTCAAATATATGTTTGACTGGATGAAATACGAAGAAGGCATTAAACTGCAAATGATTAATTTGGGTGGCGGTTTTCCAACCAATTATATCAGTGAGGTAAACCCAATTAGTGTCTACGCCGAAGAGATTCACCGCTATTTGTCTGAGGATTTTGATGAAGATGAAATGCCAGAGATTATCCTAGAGCCGGGCCGTTCTATGGTTGGTGATAGTGGCGTGCTGGTGTCTGAAGTGGTGCTGATTAGCCGCAAATCACGCACAGAATTAACCCGCTGGGTCTATACTGATGTTGGGCTGTTCCAAGGGTTAATTGAGACGCTTGGCGAGGCGATTAAATACCCTGTTTATACACCAAAAATGGAAACTGCCACCGAAAAAGGCACGGTAATCTTGGCAGGGCCGACCTGTGATAGTACTGACATTATGTACGAAAATGCTGCCTACAAACTACCACAGAACCTTGAGATTGGTGATAAGCTGTATTGGCTGACCACAGGGGCTTATACCAATTCTTATTCATCGGTGGAGTTTAATGGTTTTCCGCCATTGAAGGTAAAATATATCAAGTGATGTTTCATGTGGAACATTGAGCTGGTTAAAATTATTTAAAGTTATATTAGACCACCATTAAGCTATTTTGTTAGCTTGATGGTGGTTGAGTATTTATGATAATATTATTGCACAATCTGTGAAAATTGGCTTTGTATTCACAATGCTTTAAATTTGCAAAAATTAAAGCCCTATAATCAAGGATAAATGTATGTATTATCTTGACAAATTATTTGCACAAGACATAATACACCTGCGTACCTGCGTACCTGCGTACCTGCGTACCTGCGTACCTGCGTACCTGCGTACCTGCGTACCTGCGTACCTGCGTACCTGCGTACCTGCGTACCTAGCTTAAAATCTACCCAAAATCTTTCCATTTGTCTGACCTGTAACAAGTTGCTTGTTGCAGGATTTTTTGTCAAAAATTTTTTAGCTTGCAAGGCGGTTCGCTATGCAAGTTAAATCCAAACAACGTGTCGCCGATTTTGGCGAGGTCTATACCAACGAGCGAGAAGTCAATGCAATGCTCGATTTGGTTGCCGATCAAGCCGCCAATCCCGAAAAAACCTTTTTAGAACCTGCCTGCGGAACGGGCAATTTTCTCTCCGCGATTTTGGCACGCAAGCTAGATGCGGTCGCTCAAAAGCACAAAAAAATCCAGCTCAACTACGAACGCAATGCGGTGCTTGCGGTAACGAGCCTATACGGGATCGAACTCTTGCCCGACAACGTGGCGGAGTGTCGCCAACGCCTCTTAACCCAATTTTGTGAACATTACCAACGGCACTATCCGAACAGTTTTAAGGTGGAATACTGCCGAGCGGTCGAGCTTATTTTGAGCAAAAATATCCTTTGTGGTGACGCCCTCACCCTCAAAACCGCCGACGGTCAAGACATCATTTTTACCGAATGGAAAGTCGTGCGTTGGCAAGTACAACGGCGAGATTTTGTCTATCGTGATCTGGTGGACAACCTCAGCGATCTCCCTCTCTTTTCCGATGAAGGCAACCCAGCCTTTATCCCCCAACCCACAAACACCGAATACCCCCTCACCACTTTTTTGGAGCTAGGCAATGCGTGATTTATCTTCCATCAACTACAACCCTGACGTATTAAGCTGTTTGGCGAATTTATCGAATGACGAAGTCTTCACCCCGCCGAATATCGTAAACCAAATGCTTGACAGCCTACCCGAACGATTATGGCGCGACCGCAACGCCAAATTTCTCGATCCCGTGTGCAAATCGGGCGTATTTTTGCGAGAAATTGCCAAGCGGTTAATTATCGGGTTAGAAACGCAAATCCCCGACTTACAAGAACGGCTCAACCACATTTTCAGTCAACAACTTTACGGGATCGCCATCACCGAACTCACCGCCTTGCTCTCTCGCCGTAGCCTCTACTGTTCCAAAAAAGCGAATGGCGAAAATTCCGTTTGCACCGTGTTTGAACAAGACGAGGGCAACATTTTCAAGCCAAAAAGTGAGCATATTTGGGAGGGCGGAAAATGCGTGGAATGTGGTGCGAGCGAGGCGGTTTACGACCGCACTTTTTCCCTTGAAAACCACGCCTATGCGTTTATCCATAGCCAAGCAAGAAAAACATTAGGATTAGAAAAAATGAAATTTGATGTCATCATCGGCAATCCGCCGTATCAGTTGAGTGATGGAGGTGCTCAGGCAAGTGCTGCCCCGATTTATCACAAATTTATCCAGCAAGCAAAAAAATTAAATCCTGATTATTTAATAATGATTACTCCAAGCCGTTGGTTTGCTGGTGGAAAAGGATTAGATGAATTTCGAGATGAAATGTTGAATGATAAAAGAATTAAAGAAATTCACGATTTTCCAAATGCCATAGATTGTTTCCCCGGGGTAGATATTAAAGGCGGTGTGAATTATTTTATTTGGGAGAAAAATTATCAAGGCGATTGTTTAATTACGACTTATGAGAATGGCGAGAAAATATCTCAAATGACAAGACCTTTAAAAGAAAAAGGATTAGATATTTTTATTCGTTACAATGAAGGGATTTCGATTTTAAGAAAAATTCTAGCTTTTAAAGAAGATAGTTTTAGTGAATTGGTTAGTTCAAGAAAACCTTTTGGATTAGCAACAAATGTTAAGGGAAATCCCAATTCTTATACAGATACGAAAGATAATATCATTTTGTATCAAAATGGCGGTAAAGGATATGTAAAAAGAAGTTCTATATTACTTAATCATCAATGGATTGATAAACATAAGGTTTATATCGGTAGAGCTTATGGAGCAGGAGAGGGATTTCCACACCAAATTTTAAATAAACCGATTTACGGTGCACCAAAAACCTGTTGTACAGAAACTTATTTACTTATTGGCGATTTTGAAAGTAAAGAAATTTGCTTAAATGTAATGAGTTATATTTCAACAAAATTTTTCCGTTTTATGGTTTTATTAAAGAAAAATACACAAGATGCCCCTAAAAGGGTTTATGAATTAGTGCCAATCCAAGATTTTTCTAAACCGTGGACAGATAAAGAACTTTATCAAAAATACGGATTAAGCCAAGATGAAATTGACTTTATTGAAAAAATGGTAAGACCGATAGAGTTAAGCAATGGCTAAAGCACAACCACATTATTTAAAAACAAGACAAGTTACTTTTCCTACAAAAGGAAAATTTAAAGAGCATTTACAGGCTATTTTGCATAAAACAACATCATTGCCGAATAATGAAGTAGAGGATCAAGATGATATTTTCGATCTAATTGATTTTCTAGAAGATTATCATAATGAAAGTATAACTATTCAAGAGCAATTTGATCTTGAAAATTGTATTTTCTATGTGGATAAGCCTCAGGATTATAATGGATATTGTTTTTGGCTAATGGACAAAAATAATCAAAATAAGAGACAGTTTAGTATTACCAGCTTTGGTAATCCTAGAACACCAATGCAAAATTTAGTTTCTTGCTTTGGCTATATTATTAGAGAAATGAAAGCGAGATTTAGAAAAGAAATTGCAATGCAAGAAGGGAAAGATTTTAAAGAATACGACCTTTGGAATGAAGAACCAAAACCAAAAGAATTGGTTTTAGAGTTTATAAAAATTCATAATTTGAAGGATAAGTTGCATTTAGTTGTTTCACCGAATGGATTAAATAACAATGCACCATATTTGATGCCTGATTATGAATACCTTGCAAAAGAATATCAAGATTTTTATTTCAATAAAAAAGCAAATGATTTATTGAAATTAGAGTTAAGACCAAGAATGTAATGGTAAACAAGCGGTAAGATTTTTAAAAATTTTTGCAAATTGCCCCCCTCCTACCTCCCCCCGTAAACGGGGGGAGATCAAATTGATCTGCCCCCGCTTGCGGGGGAAGTACCGCCGTTAGGCGGGGTAGGGGGCAACGAAAGAGGTGAACAAGCGGGCTGATTTTAGCGGATTTTTGCGATAGCCATTCAATAAGGAAGACAAATGAACGATCAACAACTTTCAACACAACATAAAGTCAATTTTGAGGAATTTATTCCGCCGAAAATTTATGCGTATTCGGATAGCCGTTTTGCGGGCTGTTTGAAAATTGGTTACACCACGCGCCAAAAGGCGGTGGATCGGGTGCGGGAGCAATATCCAGTCAAAACGCCAGTGCAGACGTGGAAAATCGAGCTGGAAGAATTAGCGGTGCGTGATAATGGGGATTTATTCACCGATCACGATTTGCATAAGGTGCTGAAAAAGCAAGGCGTGGAGCGACTTGATGGCGAGTGGTTTAAATGCGATTTAAAGGCGGTGCAAGCAGCGTTAATTGAGGTGAAATCAGGCAAGCCGAACCGTCAAAAACGGACGCTTTCATTCGGAATGAGACCAGAACAGCAGGAGGCGGTCGAAAAGACGGTGGCGTATTTTGCCAGCTTTAAGCAGGATAACGAAAACAAAGCCCCGCGTTTTTTGTGGAACGCTAAAATGCGGTTTGGTAAGACGTTCGCCACCTATCAATTAGCCAAGCGAATGGGCTGGAAAAAGGTGCTGATTTTAACCTTTAAACCAGCGGTGCAAGATGCGTGGCAGGAGGATTTGGCGAACCATACCGATTTTGAGGGCTGGCAATTTGTGGCGAAAAACGGGCTGGATTATGAGGAGGTGGATTTTAATTCGCCCGTGGTCTGTTTTGGGTCGTTCCAAGATTATTTAGGGCGAACCAAGTCGGGCGGTATCAAAGCAAAAAATGAGTGGGTGCATAGCACTAACTGGGATTGCGTGGTGTTTGATGAATATCACTACGGGGCGTGGCGTGAGAATGCCAAGGATCTTTTTGACGGCGAGGACGATAAAAAAGAGCGGAATTTTGCCGAGAGTGAGGAGATGAAAGCCTTTGATGAGGGGTTATTGCCGATTACCACTCATCATTATTTATATCTTTCTGGCACGCCGTTCCGTGCGATTGCCTCGGGCGAATTTATTGAGGAGCAGATTTTTAACTGGACTTACTCCGATGAGCAAAAAGCCAAAGCCCAGTGGGACGCAAGGCAGGGTAAAAATCCCTATCTTTCCTTGCCGAAAATGGTGATGATGACTTATCAGTTGCCAGAGAGTATCCGTGATGTGGCACGCCGTGGCGAATTTAATGAATTTGATTTGAACCTCTTTTTTGAGGCGAAGGGCAGTGGCGAAAATGCTCGCTTTACCTATCAAGAAGAAGTGCAAAAATGGCTGAATTTTATTCAAAATAAACTGCCTGAAATGACGGTCGATACCCTGAAACTACGCACCGAAAAACCACCGATGCCGTTTTCAGATGTGAATTTATTGGGGCATTTGTTGCATACCTTTTGGTTTTTGCCGAATGTGGCGAGTTGCTATGCGATGGCGAATTTATTGGCGGAAAAGCAAAATCAGTTCTTCCATCAATATCAAATTATCGTGGCAGCAGGCACGCAGGCTGGCGTAGGCTTGGAGGCGTTACCACCGGTGCAAAAAGCGATGACAAACAATCCGCTTGCAACCAAGACCATTACCCTTTCGTGCGGTAAATTAACCACGGGGGTCTCTGTGCCGCCGTGGACGGGCATTTTGATGCTACGCAATGCGTCTAGCCCTGAAACCTATTTCCAAGCGGCGTTCCGTGTGCAAACCCCTTGGGTATTGCGTGGCTATGATGAAACGAACCTGAATAATGAGGAGATCCTCAAACAGCAATGCTATGTGTTCGATTTTGCCCCCGACCGTGCGTTACGCCAAATTGCTGAATATAGTTGCCGTTTAGACACTGCCAGCACCAGCCCAGAGCAAAAAGTGGCGGAGTTTATCCATTTCTTGCCAGTGCTTGCCTATGATGGTAGCTCAATGAAACAAATTGATGCGGCAGGCGTGCTAGATATTGCGATGAGTGGCACGACGGCGACTTTACTGGCTCGCCGTTGGGAAAGTGCGTTGTTGGTGAATGTGGATAACGCCACGCTGGATAAAATTCGTAACAATGAACAGGCGATGAAAGCCCTGATGAACATTGAGGGATTCCGTTCGCTCAATCAAGATATTGAGACGATTATCAACAAATCGGAGGCGGTCAAAAAAACCAAGAAAGAAAAAGGCGATGAGCTGACCTCGAAAGAGAAGAAAGAGCTAAGTGAGGAGGAGAAAGAGTACAAATCGCTCCGTAAGCAAATTCAAGAAAAGCTGATCAAATTCGCCACACGGATTCCCGTGTTTATGTATTTGACCGACTACCGTGAACATTGCTTGGAAGATGTGATCACCCAGCTTGAACCAAGATTGTTCCAAAAAGTAACGGGCTTAACCCAGCGAGATTTTGAATTGTTGGTGAATTTGAATGTGTTTAACGGGGCATTGATGAATGACGCGGTGTACAAATTCAAACGCTATGAAGATTCTAGCCTAGAATACACGGGAATCGACAAGCGAAGTGCAGTGATGGGCTTATATAACACCACTATTTCAAGGGAAGATAGTGAGAAAATAAATCGAATGTAAAAATGGGGGCATTACCCCCGTTTTTATTTTTAGTATAAATTTTTATCATCTAACCACCCCAAAATCGGGGTGGTAAGACTCGGCTTGGCTTAGACTGCGGCAATAACCATAATCTCAACCAGCCAGTTTGGATTGACCAGCTTGGCCTCGATGGTGGCACGAGCAGGCGGAGTTGTACCTTTGACCCAGTTATTCCACTCTTCATTAAAATCAGCAAAATTTGCCAAATCGGTGATAAAAACTTGAGCCGAGAGAATTTTTGATTTGTCCGTACCTGCTTTGGCAAGGGCGGCATCAATATTGGCAAAAACCTCACGAGATTGACCTTTTATGTCCAAGCTGTCATCATTAGGCACTTGCCCTGCCAAATAGACCACGCCGTTATGAATGGCGATTTCGCTTAGGGTATCGTTGCTGTCAATTTTGATGATGTTACTCATGAATATTCCTTAAATGATAAATTAATTATAACGAGCGGCAGACAGCCCCTCAAGGCTAATTTGTGTCGGTGTATGCGTGATGATGTCGGCAATCAGCTGACCTGAGCCACAGGCCATCGTCCAGCCAAGTGTACCATGCCCTGTATTGATATATAAATTGGCAAATCGACTCTCGCCAATAATAGGTGTGCCGTCTGGTGTCATTGGACGCAAACCTGTCCAAAAGCGAGCATTGGCAAAATCACCACCGCCAAACAACTCTTGGCTGACCATCTGTAGAGTTTCGCGGCGTGCAACGGGCAAATCGGTATTAAATCCGCTTAGTTCTGCCATGCCACCAACACGAATGCGATTATCAAAGCGAGTGATGGCAATCTTAAAGGTTTCGTCCAGTACGGTAGAGACAGGGGCGAGCGATTCATCAATAATCGGCACGGTCAGCGAGTAGCCTTTGACAGGATAAACGGGGAGCTTTAGCTGGAGTTTTTCGGCAAAAGGGCGAGAATAGCTACCAAATGCCAACACATAATTATCCGCCACCAAACGCTCCCCATCTGCGGTGATAATGCCCGTGATGGCATTGTTTTGATGTTCGATATCTGCAATGGTCGTATTGAATAAAAATTTCACGCCCAAGCCTTCGGCGATTTTTGCCAAGGATTTGGTAAAAATATTACAATCACCCGTTTCGTCATTGGGCAGTCTTAAGCCGCCAACCAGCTTATCTTTGGCATGAATTAATGCAGGTTCGATGGTGGGCAGCTCATCGCGGTTGAGCAGTTGATAATCAACGCCGCATTCTTTTAAAACCTCAATATCGCGACCAACAACATCCATCTGTGCTTGCTTGCGAAATAATTGTAGCGTGCCACGCTCACGATGCTCATAGCTGATATTGGTGTCTTTGCGTAACTGTTGCAGGCAGTCTCGGCTGTATTCGGCGACTCGCATCATGCGTTCTTTGTTGATGCTATAACGATCGGCATTGCAGTTGGCAAACATTTGCATCGCCCATTGTAGTTGCCACAGTGAACCATCAGGACGCACAGCAAAAGGAGCGTGCTTTTCAAGCAGCCATTTGGCAGCTTTTAGCGGAATGCCGGGTGCTGCCCAAGGTGTTGAATAGCCGGGGGATATTTGCCCTGCATTGCCAAAACTTGTCTCTTCGGCAACATTGTGCTGCCGCTCAACAACTGTAACCTCTACGCCTTGTTTGGCGAGATAATACGCTGTGGTTGTGCCGATGACACCGCCACCCAAAACCAAAACTTTCATGAACTATTCCACAATTAACCGATTTAAAACCACACCAAATTTGGGCAATCATGCACAATTTGTAAGCTGTTTTGTGGTTTTTTGTTCCATATTTCCTTGCCACAGACGAACTGGCAAAGGTTAATTAAATATATAATAACAGGCAATGACAATGCTTGACAAGCTAAAATTTAATCAATTATTCAAGGTAAAATCCGCTGGCTGCTTGCACTGGTATTATTGACAAGTTGTGCAGAATTGACACAATTTGCCAAAAGAATAAAAATTAATCAATCTAAAAATTTGTGCTATACTGTTGTTATAACTTGACGGAGTACAGCCAATAAGCTGTTGAGACTGTCTTATAACCCAAGCGTTGTTGCAGACAGATACCGTTGAACCTGAAGGTTAAGACCTGCGTAGGAATCAAGTTAATGAAAGTAAACCCATCTGTTTGTACCCAAAATTGGCTTTTCTTTGTTGGCTTGGTTTGTGCGTTTTTACAATCAATCACCCATAAAGGAATATGCCATGACTCAGTCTAGCAGTACCAGCACGCCATATTGTGTTGAAAGCGTTGATGATTTTGCCAAATTTGATACGCACAAATCCACCCAGCATGAACAAGATGCCAAAGATTTAACCCGTATTTTGCCTGCGTCCAAAAAGGTCTATGTGCAAGGCTTGCAGGCGGATATTCGTGTGCCATTTCGCCAGATTACGCTGTCTGATACCCCAGAGGGCTTGGCTGATGGCAATTCACCAAAAAATGAACCGATTTTGGTATATGACACTTCAGGCGTTTATACCGACCCTGATGCTCAGATTGATTTAAATCAAGGATTGCCAAAGCTGCGAGAGCCATGGATAGACAGCAGGGCTGATACGATAATTTTGGATGAACCCAGTTCGGATTTTGGCAAGGCACGGCTAAAAGACATCACCACTGCTAATATTCGCTTTGCTCACATCACCAAGCCTCGCCGAGCCAAAAAGGGGCGTATCGTTACCCAAATGCACTATGCCAAAGCGGGCATTATCACGCCTGAGATGGAATATGTCGCCATTCGCGAAAATCAACGCCAAGCACAGGGCGTGGATACCAGACAGCATCAGGGAGAGAATTTTGGTGCAAATAATCAGCAGGAAATCACCGCCGAATTTGTTCGTCAAGAGGTTGCCGCAGGTCGTGCGATTATCCCTGCCAACATCAATCACACAGAGCTTGAGCCGATGATTATTGGGCGGAATTTTTTGGTAAAAATCAATGCCAATATTGGCAACTCGGCACTGGGTTCAAGCATTGATGAAGAAGTTGCCAAGATGACTTGGGCGACTCGTTGGGGTGCTGACACCATCATGGATTTGTCCACAGGCAAAAATATCCACGAAACGCGTGAATGGATTATCCGCAACAGTCCCGTGCCAATTGGCACCGTGCCGATTTATCAGGCATTGGAGAAGGTTTTTGGTGTTGCCGAAGATTTGTCGTGGGAGATTTTTAGGGATACGCTGATTGAGCAAGCCGAGCAGGGCGTGGATTATTTTACCATTCATGCAGGGGTGCTGCTTGACCACATACCGCTTACTGCCAATCGCTTGACAGGCATTGTTAGCCGTGGCGGATCGATCATGGCACAGTGGTGCTTGGCACATAAGCAAGAGAATTTTTTGTACACGCATTTTGATGAGATTTGTCAAATCATGCAAGCGTATGATGTCAGCTTTAGTTTGGGCGATGGGCTGCGTCCTGGCTGTATCCAAGATGCCAATGACAAAGCACAGTTTGCCGAGCTTGCTACTTTGGGCAAGCTAACCTGTCGTGCGTGGCAACATGATGTACAGGTAATGATAGAAGGGCCGGGTCATGTGCCGATGCAGTTGATTCGGCAAAATATGCAGCAACAGTTGCAACTGTGTCATGAAGCACCGTTTTATACACTTGGGCCGCTCACCACAGACATTGCCCCCGGCTATGATCATATTACCAGTGCCATCGGGGCGGCGATGATTGGTTGGTATGGTACGGCGATGCTGTGCTATGTAACCCCAAAGGAGCATTTGGGATTGCCAAATAAAAAAGATGTCAAAGACGGCATTATCGCCTACAAAATCGCCGCCCATGCTGCAGATCTTGCCAAAGGACACCCTGCTGCCCAAGTGCGTGATAATGCTCTGTCAAAAGCACGCTTTGAATTTCGCTGGGAAGATCAGTTTAATCTGTCATTAGACCCTGATACTGCACGCAGTATGCATGATGAAACCATGCCCAAGCAAGCACACAAATCGGCACATTTTTGCTCGATGTGTGGGCCGAAGTTTTGTTCGATGAAAATTACCCAAAATGTGCGTGATTATGCCAAAGACCACCAAATGCCAGCTGGTTGTGTTGATGACTGATTGACTGCCGTGTTGGCTGTGTGGATTGATGTAGGCTCGATGTTGCGGTGTGTCTGGCTTGCCATGCCTATAATATGCGGTATAATGGCGGTATTTTTATAACCAAGAGAGCGATATGTCTTTGTTTTCTTATTTTGAAAAACGCCTAAACCCTTACCCAGACACACCGATGCCAACCAGCCAAGATGGCTTGTTTGCTTTTTTGTGGGCGTGTACCAAAGGAGCAAGGGGCTGGATTATTATTCGCATGATACTGGCGGTATTGCTGGGGGTGTTTGGCTCGTTGCTGTTTGCATGGGTTGGAGATGTGATTGACTGGCTGACTGTCTACACACCGCAGACGCTGTGGCAACAAAAAGGCAGCACCGTCATGGTGATTTTGGCATTGTGCGTTTTGTCAATTTTTGCTGAATTTTTGGGCAATTTGATTCATTATCAGACCCTACAAGGGGTGTTTCCGATGCGACTGCGGTGGTGGTTTCATAAGCACATGCTTGGGCAATCATTGCAATTTTATCAAGATGAATTTTCTGGGCGTGTCTCTGCCAAGGTTATGCAAACAGCACTGTCGGTGCGTGATGCGATTATGACCATGGTGGAGATGATGGCATTTGTTACAGCTTATCTTATCACCAGTGGCGTGATTTTGTTTCAGTTGGATTTTTGGCTGTTTTTGCCATTTTTGTTATGGTTTGGTTTTGCGGTACTGATTATTAAGTTTTTCTTACCACACCTAAGACGCACCGCCGAAAAACAAGCAGACGCACGAGCGTTAATGACAGGGCGAGTAACCGATGCCTATGCCAACATTGGTGCGGTGAAGCTATTTAGCCATTCGCAACGAGAGCTGGGCTATGCCAAGACAGCGATGGACGAGTTCATGACAACGGTTCATGCCCAGATGCGTTGGGTGAGCTTATTGGCAACCACAATCGAGGTGCTGTCGCTGGTGATGATTGTTGGCAGCATGGTTGTTGGTGTGTATCTGTGGAGTGTTGGGCAGGTAACGGTGGGGGCGATTGCGGTGGCAAGCGGTATCGCACTGCGACTAAAGGGCATGATTCACTGGATTACTTGGGAGACAGCAGGATTGCTTGAGCATATTGGCACGGTTCAAGATGGCATGACCGCCTTAACCACACCGCACGCCATCGTAGACAAGCCAGATGCGACACAGCTACAAGTGGTTGCAGGTGATATTATTTTTGACGATGTTACATTTAATTATGCACGCCGTGATGTCAATATGCAACTATTTAGCAAGTTTACATTATCAATAAAAGCAGGAGAAAAAGTTGGGTTGGTTGGGCGAAGTGGTGCGGGCAAATCCAGCTTGGTTAATCTACTGTTAAGATTTTATGAATTGGACGGTGGCAGAATATATATTGATAATCAAGACATTAGCCATGTCAGCCAAAATTCATTGCGATCACAGATTGGCATGGTAACACAAGATACTTCGCTATTGCATCGCAGTGTGCGAGAAAATATCGCCTATGGTCGTCCTGATGCCACCGATGATGAGATTATTGCTGCCGCCAAAGCAGCCCATGCGTGGGAGTTTATTGAAAATCTACAAGATAAATATGGCAACACGGGGCTAGATACCCAAGTGGGTGAGCGAGGAGTTAAGCTCTCTGGAGGTCAGCGGCAGCGTATTGCCATCGCCCGAGTGATGCTAAAAAACGCACCGATTTTGTTGCTTGATGAGGCGACCAGTGCCTTAGACAGCGAGGTGGAGCAAGCCATCACGGACAGTCTTGATGACATGATGGCAGGCAAAACTGTCATTGCCATCGCCCATCGCTTATCAACGATTGCCTCAATGGATAGGTTGGTGGTGATGGATAAGGGGCAAATTGTCGAAATGGGCAGTCATGATGAGCTGCTTGCTTATGGCGGTGTTTATGCGTCGCTGTGGGCAAGGCAGACAGGCGATGGTTTTTTGCAAGAATAAAAATTATTAAAAATCAAATGGTTGCATAAATTTTGCTTGGTGTTTTGATAAATTTTTATCCCTTAAGGTTTGGTTAAGGTTGATGTGGTTTAATATGCACCATCAACTGATGGCAATAACCATCAGCCAAAACAAACAGTTTATTATTTGGAGTTTATTATGACTTTTATGAAGCAAATTTTGGCAGCGGCATTGACAGTTTCTGTGGTAGCAGCACCGATGGCTTATGCCAAAAACAATCAACAACAAGGTATCCAAACCGTTACCGCAGCCACTGTTCAGTCAGTTGGTGATGACAGACAAGTAACCATCACGGGCAAGATTGTGCGTTTTTTGGGCAATGAAAAGTTTGAATTGCAAGACCAAACAGGCACTGTGATTGTTGAGATTGATGATGATTATTATCAAAATCCACAAGAGTTGATTGGCAAGACAGTTACCATCAATGGCGAAACTGACATTAGCTTACGCAAAAAACGCGTAGAAATTGACGCTGATTATGTTCAATTTCGCTAAGACTGCCGTTAAGTAATCAGTTTTGTTTATAAAAAATCCCCAAGCTGTAAGTTTGGGGATTTTTGTAATCAGTGTTTGTGGTCGCTATGGTCGTGATTGTGATTATCATGATTATCATCATCACTATTGGCGTTTTTGATTCTTAAAAAAGAAGCCTTAGTTACCATGATGCCACTTCTTAGGATAAAAATACTCAAAATCACACTGGCGACAATATCTACCCATAGCCAGTTCAGCAACCATGCCGCCAAACCTGCGATGATGGCAACCACCGAGCCGAGCAAGTCCGCCAACACATGCAGATAAGCAGAGCGGATGTTTAGGTTTTCTTGATCGCTTTTTAGGATAAGCCAAGCAACACCGATATTAACAAGCAATCCAATGATAGCAACACCAAGCATTGGCAGAGCCAGCATTTCTGGTGGATTGCCCCAGCGGTTGATTGCCTCAATCAGTACATATACAGCGATGACAATGAGTGATAGTCCATTGAGCAGTGCTGCCCACATTTGTACTTTGGTGCTAAAATATAAAGCGACAAATGCCAAGAATAATGCTAGGCTGTCATTTGCCATGTGTCCTGCATCTGCAAGTAGGGCAAGGCTTTTGAAGTACCAACCACCAGCAAATTCGATGAACATATAGCCAGTGATGATAACAAAGCTGATAAGCAAGATGCGTTTGTCATTGGGTACATGACTATGACCATGTCCGCCGTGATCGTGGCTGTGGTCATGGTCGTGATTATCGCCGTGAGGGTGGCTGTGTTTGTGGGTGTTGCTGCAAGAGGACATGATTTCACCGTATGTGTGATTATTCATTTAAAGCATATATTATATACGCAGGCGGAATGATTTGCAAATACCCCGTAGGCATTTTTGCAAAATTTGTCAAAAATGCCATTAAGGATTGTAGCTTTGTGGGTGGTTGCTGGTTTATTTGTCGCATTAAAAACACCCCAATTTGGGGTGTGTTGTTGCTTAGCTGATACGCTGTCTGCCTCTGATGATGGCTTGTTTGACTTGATTGGGGGCTGTGCCACCAAGATGGTCTCGAGCCTGTAGCGAGCCTTCGAGGGTTAGGCAATCAAATACATCATCTGCAATCAGCGGACTAAAGCTCTGTAATTGTGCCAATGATAATTCTGACAAATCAACGCCTGTCTGCACCGCCAAAGCCACTGCCTTGCCAACAACTTCATGGGCATCACGAAACGGCAAGCCTTTTTTGACCAAATAATCTGCCAAGTCGGTTGCGGTGGCATAGCCTTTCATGGTTGCTGCACGCATATTTTCGCTATTTGGCACAAGGTTTGGCAGCATATCGGCAAAGGCAAGCAAGCTGCCCGTAATAGTATCCACGCAATCAAACAATGGTTCTTTGTCTTCTTGATTGTCTTTGTTGTATGCCAGCGGCTGATTTTTCATGAGTGTCAATAAAGTGGTCAATTGTCCAAAGACCCTCGCCGCCTTGCCACGCACAAGCTCTGGCACATCGGGGTTTTTCTTTTGGGGCATGATTGATGAGCCTGTGCAGAAGCGGTCAGGCACCACCACAAAACCAAATTGTGCCGACATCCACAGAATAATCTCTTCGCTCATGCGTGATAGGTGCATCATCAGTAGCGAGGCATTGGCGGTAAATTCGATGGCAAAATCACGATCTGATACCGCATCAAGTGAGTTTTGGCAAATGCCCTCAAAACCCAGAAGTTCGGCGGTAATCGTGCGATCGATTGGATATGTTGTTCCTGCTAGGGCGGCACTGCCCAGTGGCATTTGATTGATGCGGTGGCGAGTGTCGGCAAATCGCTCACTATCACGCACAAGCATCTCAAACCACGCCATCACATGATGGGCAAAGCTGACAGGTTGTGCGGTTTGTAGATGGGTGAAGCCGGGCATGATGGTGGTGGTGTGCTTGTCCGCCAAATCAAGTAAGCCCGATTGTAGGCGTTTTAGCAGTGCCAAGATATTATCCGTTTCATCTCTTAGCCATAGGCGAATGTCGGTTGCCACCTGATCATTGCGACTTCTGCCTGTGTGCAACTTTTTGCCGACATCACCGATTAGGGCAGTCAGGCGAGATTCGACATTCATATGTACATCTTCTAGGGCGACCGACCATTGGAATTGACCAGCGTCAATTTCGGCTTGTACTTGCTTTAGACCACTGATAATCAAATCACTTTCTTCGCTAGTAATGATACCGCAGCGACCCAGCATGGTGGCATGGGCGATGGAACCTTGAATGTCTTGTTTTGCCATGCGTTTGTCAAAATTGACCGATGCGGTAAATTCAGCCACAAAACCATCGGTTGCCTCACTAAAACGACCACCCCACATGCTTGAAGTTTGTTCTGTCATAATCTGCCTTCTTGATAATAAAAATATCAAAAAGTATACCATATTTGCTGACAAGAATAACGCTTAATCAGAAAAATTGCCAAAACAGCGAACAAACTTTGCCATTTGCGTGCCAAAACTCTTATAATAGGCATAAGTAACATAATTTGGATTTTGTATGAATGCACGCACTCTAACCATCGCCACTCGTCAAAGCCCCTTGGCACTGTGGCAGGCGAATTTTATTAAACAAGCACTTGAAGCACTGTATCCGCAGCTGGTTGTTGAGCTTTTGACCATGGTTACTCGTGGCGATAAAATTTTGGACACGCCACTTGCCAAAATCGGTGGCAAGGGGCTGTTTGTCAAAGAGCTTGAGCAGGCACTGTATGATGGCAGGGCTGATATTGCTGTGCATTCTTTAAAAGATGTGCCAATGGTGCTGCCTGATGGCTTGGTGCTTGGGGCATATTGCCAACGACACGCCCCAACCGATGCATTTGTATCCAATCAATATGACAGTCTGCAAGCACTGCCAGCTGGTGCTGTGCTGGGAACTTCGAGCTTACGCCGTGAGTGTCAGTTGCGACAGGCACGCCCTGATTTATCAATCAAAAGTTTGCGTGGTAATGTTGGCACACGCTTAGCTAAGCTGGACGCAGGCGAGTACGATGCGATTATCCTTGCCACCAGTGGGTTACAGCGATTGGGGCTTGATGACAGGATTCGTCATGAGCTTGATGATGAGCTTTGTTTGCCTGCGGTTGGACAGGGGGCGTTGGCGATTGAATGCCGTGCCGATGATGCTGCTGTTTTGTCGTTGCTTGCACCGCTAAATCATGCAAGCACTCGCCTGTGTGTCATGGCAGAGCGAGCGATGAATCGCACTTTGCAGGGCGGTTGCCAAGTGCCGATTGCAGGGTTTGCAACCATCGCTGGGGATAAACTTAGCTTGCGTGGACGCGTTGGTTCGCTTGATGGCACAGTTCTGTTAAAAAGCCAAAACAGCATTGTGCTGACAGGCGATGATGAATCCGCTGCCGAAAATTTAGGCACAGCAGTTGCCGAAGATTTGCTGGCACAGGGGGCGGATAAGATTTTGCAAGCGATATATCAAGACAACGCATGACTCCGCTACTTATCAATACCAGACCCAGCCACCGAAGTGCGGCAATTGACCAAATCACGGCAGTGCCTGTGGTGAGCTTGCCACTGCTTGAAATTGTTTCGCTGTCCTTGAGTATCAGCGAGCAGGCAATGATGACAAAGTGGCTGACTGGCGATTATCATGCATTGGTTATCACCAGTGTTGAGGCGGCAAAGCGAGCATTGGCATATCTTGGGCAGCTTGGCGTGGATTTGACAACTGTCGCTACCACGATGACCGCACCGATAATTGCCGTTGGTGAGGCGACCGCCAAAGTGTTATCAGCTCGTGGATTTTCGGTGATTTTGCCAGCTGTTGCCAGCAATGAGGGTATGCTGGCATTGCCAGAGATTGCCACTTTGCAGGCGAGCGAGAGGGTGCTAATTTGGTGCGGTGTTGGCGGTCGCAGGCTATTAAAAGACACTTTGTTGGCAAAAGGTGTGCAGGTTGATGATGTTTATTGGTATCAGCGGCGTGTGCCAGATAATCTAGAGTTGCAATTTAATCATTTGCAGCCTTTGCTGGATAAGCACAATACCTGTGTGCTAATTAGCAGCCAAATGGCATATCAAGCATGGCGGACACTACAGCATACTTGTCGTTATTATTATTTGACGCTGGGCGAGCGATTATCACAGCTTGTCCGTAGCCAAGAGCCAGCCGCTCAAGTTGCCAAGATAGACACCCTGCACCCTGATGAGATTTGCTTGGCAATTGATGGGTTAATGCAACACACTGCCTAAGTGTTTGTCAAATTATTATATGAACCGCCAATAAGATGGTGGCTGTGATTAAATTATCAGGATAAAACCCAATGAACACAACCAACAAAAAACGCCCAAACCGAGGCGATTATCGTAACCTGCCAAAGTCATCTGCACACCAAAAAGGCGAGGCTAGGTCAGCCAAGGCAAAAATGCCACATTTTTATGGCATTCATGCAGTAACCATGTTATTAAAACGCCGTCCAGAAGAGGTGCTGGCGGTGTTTGTACAATTGCGTGAAGATGGTCAGCCAAGCCACGAACACCAACGCATCATTGAGATAGCCCAAGCGTTTGGTATCAGTGTTCAGTATGCACACAAGGATAAATTATCGCAGCTTTGCGACAGTCATCAGCACCAAGGCGTTGTTGCTTCAGCCAGAGCCAAGGCGGTTGCTGATGAGGCTTTGCTTGATGTATTGATGGATAAGCCCGATGTGTTATTTTTGGTGCTTGATCAGATTACCGATGCTCATAATCTGGGGGCTTGCTTGCGTTCAGCGTGTGCGATGGGCGTTGATGCTGTCATCATACCCAAGCACCAATCAGCACCGATTACGCCGACAGTTGCCAAAGTTTCGGTTGGGGCATCGGAGGTGATTGATGTTGTCTTGGTAACCAATTTGGCACGCACTTTGGACAAACTGAAAAAAGCAGGCGTGTTTGTTTTTGGCACAGCACTTGATGAGACTGCCAAGCCAGTGCAGGCGTGTGATTTTGCTGGCAAGGTTGCAATCATCATGGGTTCAGAAGGCGAAGGCATGCGACGATTGACCCAGCAGATGTGCGATACGCTGGTTTATATTCCGATGGCAGATAGGACTGACCGCCCGCAGAGTCTCAATGTCAGCGTCGCCACAGGCATGATGTTATATGAAGTGGCAAGACAGCGACAAAAATAAATCAGCTCGCCCACAAGCGTAACTATTCATGTTACGCTTTTTGCTTTTAGTATTTAGGCAGGCTTGGATAAATTTTTGGCTTTGGCTTGGGTGGCTTTATCAAAATCGTTGTTGTTTTCGCATTTATTTGGGTCATTGCCACAGAATTGACAATATTCATCACCCATCAAATTTGCCACACCACCACACGAGCCTTTGAGTGGTTGTTTTTTTACCAAATAACCAATACCCATAAACAAAAAGAATAAAACAAAAACGCCAAGAGTAACAAAAAAAATCGGCAAAAATTGGCTGATGATATCATTCATTGGCTGATTCCTTTGATTGGTTGTGCCAGCCATTTGGTTGGCGGGCTGGTAGTTGTGCTTATTATAGCATTTTTATTGTTCGGTGGCGACCTTGTCAGGGTTATAAATCGCATACATGATCGGGCGTTATTATCTTGATGGACAAGTGGCTTTGGCTTGGGCAGCTTTGTTGTGCTGGATTGTCCATCCATTGTTTGGCTGATGTAATAAAAAACAGCCCATGCAACATGGGCTGTTTTTTTGTTTGGTAATGCTGGCTGATTATTTGTCTTTGACTTCGGTAAATTCAGCGTCAACGACACCATCGTCAGCTTGAGCTTGTTCTGGCTGTGCTTCACCAGCTTCGCCACCTGCTTGGGCATAGATTTTTTGACCCACTGGCAAGAAGGCGTTGTCCAATGCCTCAAGTTTGGCCTTGATGTCATCAACATCGTCTTCTTTGGCGGCAGTCTCTAGGGCAGTGATGGCTGCCTCAACTGCTGCTTTTTCGTCATCACTGACCTTGTCAGCAGCGTCTTTTAGGGCTTTTTGTACGCCATGAATGCGACCATCAGCTTCGTTACGCACATTGGCAAGGGCGGCAAATTTCTCATCTTCGGCGGCATTTGCCTCGGCTGCACGAATCATTTCCTCGATTTCTGCCTCTGATAGACCAGAGTCTGCTTTAATCTGGATTGATTGTGATTTGCCTGTGCCTTTGTCTTTGGCAGAAATGTTCATAATGCCATCAGCATTGATGTCAAAAGTAACCTCAATTTGCGGCACGCCACGCGGTGCTGGCGGAATGTCTGTCAAATCAAAATTGCCAAGCAGTTTGTTTTGGTTGGCGATTTTGCGTTCGCCTTGATATACCTGAATGGATACCGCAGGCTGGTTGTCGGCTGCCGTTGAGAACACTTGTGATTTTTTGGTTGGAATCATGGTGTTTTTCTCAATGATTGCCGTCATCACGCCACCCATGGTCTCAATGCCCAAGGTTAGCGGTGTTACATCAAGCAGCAGCACATCTTTTTTGTCGCCAGCAAGCACAGCCCCTTGGATAGCAGCACCCATTGCAACCGCTTCATCAGGGTTTACATCTTTTCTTGGCTCTTTGCCAAAGAATTCCTGCACTTTTTGTTGTACCAGCGGCATACGCGTTTGACCACCAACCAAGATAACATCGTCAATGTCGCTTGCTGATAGACCAGCATCTTCTAGTGCGGTTTTGCAAGGAATAATGGTGCGAGCAACCATCTCTTCGGTCAAAGACTCAAGTTTGGCACGGCTGATGGTAACCACCAAGTGCTTTGGACCTGAGGCATCGGCAGTAATATAAGGCAGATTCACCTCAGTTGATTGGCTGCTTGACAGTTCAATCTTGGCTTTTTCGGCAGCTTCTTTTAGGCGTTGCATGGCAAGCGGATCGCCTTTTAGATTGACATTTTGTTCTTTTTTGAACTCTTCAACCAAATAATCAATCAATGCAAGGTCAAAATCCTCACCGCCCAAATGGGTGTCGCCATTGGTCGCCAGAACTTCAAATTGTTGCTCGCCATCAACATCAGCGATCTCGATGATTGACACATCAAATGTACCACCACCCAAGTCATACACAGCCACGGTTTTGTCGCCGCCTTTTTTGTCCATGCCATAGGCAAGTGCAGCAGCAGTTGGTTCGTTGATGATACGCTTAACATCCAGACCTGCGATTTTGCCCGCATCTTTGGTGGCTTGACGCTGAGCATCATTAAAGTAAGCAGGCACAGTTACAACAGCTTCGGTTACGCTTTCGCCCAAATAATCTTCGGCGGTTTTTTTCATTTTGCGTAGTACTTCGGCACTGATTTGTGGAGGTGCTTGTTTTTTGTCGTTTACCTCAACCCAAGCATCGCCATTGTCGGCTTTGACGATTTTAAAAGGCACAAGTCCAATGTCTTTTTGAACTTCTTTGTCCTCAAAACGGCGACCGATTAGACGCTTGATGGCAAACAGTGTGTTCTTTGGATTGGTAACCGCTTGGCGTTTGGCAGCTTGACCGACCAAGGTCTCGCCGTCTTTAAATGCCACGATAGATGGCGTGGTGCGCGCACCTTCGGCGTTTTCAATCACTTTTACTTTGTCGCCTTCAAGCACTGCCACACATGAGTTGGTGGTGCCTAGGTCAATACCAATTACTTTAGCCATAGTTTACTCCAATTTAAAATTATTTTAATGATTAAGGTTGTTTGCTTTAGCCAGACTTGAAAGTTTAATTCAAAATCCTGCCAGAGTAAGTGCTATATTTGTATGATTTTTGGCTTTTCAAGGGAAAATTTTGAAATTTTTTCAAAAAATTTTGATTTTTAAGCCATTGAAATTATTCAATAAATCCTTAGGATTATGCTCCAACCAGTACCATCGCAGGTCGCAGTGTTCGCTCATTGAGCGTGTAGCCTTTTTGTAGTACTTGACCGATGGTGTCTTTTTCGGCATCGGCAAAAATACCCACCGCTTCGTGCAAATCTGGGTTGAATGCCTCGCCAACTTCACCAACAGCAACTACGCCATTTTTTTCAAGTACGCCAAGCAGCGATTTGTGCGTCAGGCGAATACCCTCCAGTGCCGCCTCGTCTGTGCCTGTTTTTTCGCCATTGTCAATGGCACGCTCCAGATTGTCCACGACATCAAGCAGCTCTTTGGCAAATTTTTGCAAGGCAAATTTTTTGGCTTTTTCGGCTTCTTGCTCCATGCGGCGTTGGGCATTGTAGCTTTCGGCATTGGCACGAGCTGCCGTTTCGGTTGCTTCTTTGACTTGTGCTGTCAGTGTTTCGATGGTTGCTTGTAGCGTGGCTAGCTCATCGGCTTTGGCATTGTCGGTGCTGGTCTGTAGCACTTCATCGGTGCTGTGTTCGGTATTTTGTTCAGTCATAATCGCCCCAAAGGTTAAAATTCCCCATCTTGATAGTGGTAAAATACAGATTTTTCAAGGGCGATTGCTAAATTTATCATCAATCATGCTGTTTTGGGCGTGGTTGATGGTATTTTGGTTGTACCAAAAAAAGTAAAATGTGTTTGGCTGATTTTACGCATTTTTAGGCGACCAATGAGTCAAGGACGCCTAAACCATGCTTACGCCCGAAATGTCGCGTGCCAAGCGAGCAGCAGTGTTGTCGGTCAATCCGCCAATAAAATCCAGCACGCTCATATAATCTTGGTACAGGCTATTTTTGGCTGATTTGTCAAAACCTATCAAATCCAGTGCTAGGGCGTGTTTGGTGCTGATTTGTTGATTCTGATGATGAGCAAAGACCGCAGGAATCAACAAATCCAGTATCGAACCTAGACAACCAAAAGCGGCAATTTCGGTAGCCAGTTTGCTGTCATGGCGAAAAATTTTGTTGGCAGCGAGGTTTTTGGCTTCTTTTAGGGTGTTTTTGATGGATTCATCGCAGACGGCGAGCAGGTCTTTGTGGGTAAATTTGCCCATCAATAACTCATCATGATGCAGCATAAAAGCATGGCTAATGCCCTGTATGGCTTGTCCGATGGCAGTGCCACGCATCGCTCCACAACGCTGTTCAATATTGCTGATGTTGGTCAATTTGGCAACGCCATCAATGTTGCCCAAAATATCTTGAAAATCAGCAATGTCAATCAGTCCAAGCTCTACAGCATCCTCCAAATCAAGCAGGGCATAGCAAATATCATCAGCAGCTTCCATCAGGTATGACAAGGGGTGTCTTGCCCAATGGTCGGTGGCAAGTTCGGGCAGTTGCAATTCGGTAGCGATGTGGCGAATGAGTGGCATTTCGCTTTGATAGATATTAAACTTTTTGCCCTTGGCATGGGGGTTGTTACTTGCCCATGGGTATTTTAACAAGGCACCAATGCTGGCACAGCTTAGCCGCATACCGCCTTGATTTTGGTACATTTCTAGCCGTAACACGGTACGCAGACTGTGGGCATTGCCTTCGTAAGTGCAGATATCTTGTCGCTGTATTTCGTTAAGATTTTCTAAATAAATCTCATGCTTTGGGTTGGCAAACCATTCTCGCAGTGCTGCCTCGCCTGTATGACCAAAAGCTGGGTTGCCCAAGTCGTGAGCAAGACAAGCCACTTGCACAATGGTGCCGATATTGCTCGGGCTGTAGCCATCTGGCAACAGGTGGGCATCTTGTAGCTTGGCACCGACAGCATTGCCCAGACTGCGACCAACGCTCGCCACTTCTACGCTGTGTGTCAGGCGGTTGTGGGTATGGTCGCTGCGTGCAAATGGGTGAACTTGTGTTTTGCGTCCCAATCGGCGAAATGCTCGACTAAAAACCACACGATCGTAGTCCACATGAAAATTGGTGCGAATGGCGTCTGTATCGATGGATTTTGGTTGGATTTGTTCATCAATCACGCCAAACCGCTTGGTGGACAATCGTGCTTGCCAGTGGTTTTTCATTTGCACAAAATTCATAAGTTATCCTTATCAATTTTCTTTGACCGCCATGGTGATGGTGTAGGTTTTGCCTTGTTTGACCTTGGTTGCATTGCCAAAAACTTCGCCAAAAGATCGTTTCATAAAATCACGCAGTCCGTTAATTGTTACTACATAAAACCTTGCCCCGATTTCCATGGCTTGATAGGCATCAATCAGATACAAATAATGTTGTTCTTTGCTGGCTTTGGCGGGCAGGTTGCTCATGACGAGGCTGAATTTGCAAGTTTTATCAACATGATAAAAGCCGTTTGAGAGCATGACTGTGGCGTTGTGCAGCTGATTGTTTTGGCAGTTTAATTTGGCGTATTCCACCGCCACAAAGTCTTTGTCAATCAGCAAGTGCTGTCCTTGTGGACATTCTCGTGCGGCGGTCATGCCAAGCACACCGTAGCCGCAGCCTAAATCAATGCTGTTGTCATCTGACCGAAAGTCAATATGGTCAAGCAGCATCAGACTGCCGTCATCGAGTTTTTCGGGCGAAAAAATCCCCCAAGTACTGGTGAATTTAAAAGGCTTACCCAAAACTTCTTGGTGAAAAACGATGTTGTTACGCCATTGTTTGGCTTTGTGAAGCAATTCAGGGTTAATTTGGTGCATGATTTTCTCAAAATATGATGAACTTTGGGCAGATTTTAGCATTAAGAATATGTCAAAACAAGCGGTGTGCGACCGATACTTTCGTTATTTATGATAGGATAAATGGCGGTAAGCTGACGCTTAATCCGCTCGCTGATAGCATGAGCAGCCGCCATGTCTGTATCGCAAATTTTTGGGTCTGATATGCCAAACAGTGCAGCATCAAGCAGCCGTGTGGCGTGTATATTTTTATGGTAATAATGTAAAACGCCTGCATGTACATCATCAAACAGCGTACCAACCATGCTACTTTCAGCCAATGCAATGCCTAAAGCAGCATCTTCACCTCCCAATCTGCAAAATAGCTCATCTTGTGGAAAACCACCACAAGCCAAAAATAGACTGCGGCGAAAGATGGTATTACCACCAACAGTCATTTGTAAGTTATCCCAAGATTGGGCAAAGTCAGGGTGTTTGGTGTATTTTTGAGGAAAACTGACTGGAGTCAGCCTAAGCCTGACCAAGCTAAGCATTGGCATCATGTTAAATAAGCTGGGCATGATGTCCAAAGCGTGTGCTTCATAAGCATCATCAGCATCTAAAAAAGCAAGCAAATCGGCGGTACTTGTCATCGCTGCAAAGTTGCGAGCCGCTGCCGCACCTTGATTGTCAGCAAATGCCAAGGCAGAGATTTTATTGGGATAATCTTGGGAAAATTTGCGTATTAAGGCAGGTGTGTTATCGTGCGAGCCATCATCAATTAAAATCAGCCGCCGACAAGCAGACTGGCCTAGCGTGCTGTGTACGGCACGCTCAAGGGTAGCTGTGGCATTGTAACAAGGAATGATGACATCGAGAGTTAATGGCTGAGTGTTAGACATGGTTGACTTATTTGTTGTTTTTATCATACTACCATTAAAACAGCAAATTGCAAACTTTTGATGCAAAATGATAAATGTTCCATGTGGAACCAGTAACAATATGTATTATTATAAACCTTATAATGGAAATTGCTGACAAGTTGATTTATTTCTAAGCGACCTATGCGGTCGTGAAGATTAATAAAGTTCATGAATGGGGCTCCTAGATTTTCTAAGCGACCTATGCGGTCGTGAAGTCACCGATGATGTGCCGCAATATGGGGTATATTTTCTAAGCGACCTATGCGGTCGTGAAGTATTAGCGGCACAAGGTACTACGGGTAATAAATTTCTAAGCGACCTATGCGGTCGTGAAGTAGCTAAGTTATCAGATGTTCTTGCTCAAAAATTTCTAAGCGACCTATGCGGTCGTGAAGTCATCATAGCATGGGTTAGGGTTAATGACGTTTTTCTAAGCGACCTATGCGGTCGTGAAGAAGCTGGTTGAAACTTTATTAAAAGAAGGTAATTTCTAAGCGACCTATGCGGTCGTGAAGCGTTCTCCGTGTAAGTGATAGCCCTTGCTACATTTCTAAGCGACCTATGCGGTCGTGAAGAGGGGTGCGTAACTCATTTTCTCTGTCTCTGTTTTCTAAGCGACCTATGCGGTCGTGAAGGCGTAGCAGTCTGCATTTTTGAACATTTTCATTTTCTAAGCGACCTATGCGGTCGTGAAGTATTGCAGAACTTATTTGCCCTTATTTTATAGTTTCTAAGCGACCTATGCGGTCGTGAAGCGTTAATAATGCTGTCATTTGCACTCATGACATTTCTAAGCGACCTATGCGGTCGTGAAGAGTGAGTACCTAGCTGATGGTAAGACGTTACATTTCTAAGCGACCTATGCGGTCGTGAAGGCTAGTAAAGCTAAACTTAAAGCGGACATTCATTTCTAAGCGACCTATGCGGTCGTGAAGCTACAAGCGTATTCCATAAGGCAGGTTCTTTTTTTCTAAGCGACCTATGCGGTCGTGAAGTTAAAAGAAGGTAAGGTTAAACTAACAGTTAATTTCTAAGCGACCTATGCGGTCGTGAAGAACGGCGGTAATTTAGCCGTTGAGCGTGGCATTTTCTAAGCGACCTATGCGGTCGTGAAGGTCTGCAAAAAAACTAACCTCGAGGGCTCTTGTTTCTAAGCGACCTATGCGGTCGTGAAGTGCAATCAATAACGCTGCCAAAAAAGTCAGCATTTCTAAGCGACCTATGCGGTCGTGAAGAGTAATTATACGCCAAAAAATTAAGAAATAACAGCCATTTATGATGAATTGACCCTTTTTACCCAATCAAAATTTGACCAGTTATAACTTATTGATTTTATTAAGTTTTTAAATAGTTAAAAAAATAAAGGTTTTTTACTTCCATCATCATCTGACGGCAAATTTAGTATAGCATAACCAATGTGGCAGATGGAAAATATAAGCTTATAATTTGGTCGTATCATCGCTTGACAGGCTACAATGAGTGTGATTAAATTAAATTCATCATCAAGGAAATTGACGCCATGGACACGCTTAAGCCTAAGGATCTCAAAGCGATTTTGCATTCAAAGCGGGCAAATATTTTTTATCTTGAGCATTGCCGAGTGATGCAAAAAGATGGCCGCGTTTTGTATCTGACCGAAGCCAAATACGAAAATCATTATTATAATATCCCCATCGCCAACACCACCTGTATTTTGCTTGGTACGGGAACATCGATTACTCAAGCTGCCATGCGTATGCTTGCCAGTGCAGGTGTTTTGGTTGGTTTTTGTGGGGGTGGTGCTACGCCATTATTTTCGGGTGCTGAAATTGAATGGCTCAATCCGCAAAATGAATATCGCCCGACCGAATATGTGCAAGGTTGGTTGTCATTTTGGTTTGATGAGCAAAAACGATTGGTTGTTGCCAAAGAATTTCAAAAGCAACGAATTGAATTTATTAAGCAAATCTGGTCAAAAGACAAACAATTACATGAGTTTGGATTTTATGCCGATGAGGTTGATATTTCGCAGGCTTATACTTCATTTCAAAATAAAATTTCCAAAATCAACACGGTAAATGAGTTGTTGCTGGCTGAAGCCATGATGACCAAACAACTTTACAAAGCAGCAGCCACAAGATGTCAGTTATCTTTTGAACGCAATCATGAAGCAGGTGATCTTGCCAATAATTTTTTAAATCATGGCAATTATTTGGCGTATGGACTGGGTGCGACAACGCTATGGGTGTTGGGCATTCCGCATGGTTTCGCGGTAATGCATGGCAAAACACGGCGTGGTGCTTTGGTGTTTGATGTGGCGGATTTAATCAAAGACGCAATTGTGCTCCCTTGGGCATTTATCTGTGCCAAAGAAGAATTTACCGAACAAGAATTTCGTCAGAAAATTCTGCAAAAATTTACTCAATATCAAGCTTTAGATTTTATGTTTGAGCAAGTCAAAAATGCTTCACAACATTTTCAAGTTCGGACAGCCTGAAAATTTCAATAATTCTTTTTTATTCAAAATTGACTATGATTGTTACCTTTATTTCTCAATGTGAAAAGAAGGCTTTGCCACGCACAAGGCAGGTTTTGGACGCTTTTGCTAATCGTATTGGCGATAATACATGGCAAACAGTGATTACCGAAGATGGTTTGGCAATGGTCAAAAAATTGCTATCGCGTACGGCAAGCAAAAGTACCGCAGTCAGCTGCTATCGTTTTCATACGCGTAAACACAGTGAACTGTTGTGGATTGTGGGCAATCGCAATAAATTCAATGAATGGGGCTTTGTGCCCGTGAATTGGACAAAGAAGGAATTAATTATGGATATTGAAATCAATGTAAAAGATATTTATGCCAATAGCCAAGGGCAAATATTAAGCGAACACTTATTTGCGGTGGGTTATTTGGCATATCATTTGATGAAGAGCTTAAATTTAAATAAACCCAAATTGGCACAATCTGCCCTCATTGCAGGGATGCTGCATGATGTCGGTAAATTAGATCCGCAGTTTCAAGAGTGGCTAACCAAAAAACTGAACAAAGAACAAGAAATTGTCGTACTGCCAGAAGATGGTGTACATATCAATCAAAGCGATCGGGGGTTTGGCAAGTTTGGTTTTGAAAACCACCCAAGGCATAATGAACTCTCATGGCTGCTTGCGGCGTCATTATTAAAAGAAAATAAAGAAAATGGCGAGTTAAATTCGGCACAATATGGGCAAATCACCCATAGCATTTATTGGCATCATACTCGCCCTTATCGCAAAGATGACAAATTTTTTGATCAAGCAAAAGGCATTGATAAGCTGTTTATCAAATCGCTTGGGACGAGTAGCATAGCTAAGCTGATGGATAAGTTAGAAGCGATTTTTAAGGATATTTATAAAATCGCTGAGCGGTTTTGCCAAGATGATTTTGATTTGACCAAGTTATTGCCTACTTTGTCCTACCACTATGAGCTGACACGAGATGATTTACCACCTTATAAAGCATATGAAAACATCGCTACAGAGATTGATGAGATTGTCGCTGATATTGCACCCAATGCTTATCATAATTTGGTGAGAATGGCGGTCATTACAGCCGATCGCATCGTCTCAAAGATGTCGTCAGAAGATTTGCAAGATTATCTAAAAGAAGGTACGCTGGCGTATGCTTTGGATGATGTGCTAGCGACAGACAGTCAGCTTGGCAAGCATATCCAAGCGTGCTTGGATGGCTTTGAGCGTCAATATCCTAACAGCGAACGCAATCAGGCACAAAGCACAGTCGCCAAAGAGTTGTCTGAACTTACCATGATTGCAGAGTTTGAAGATAGTGATAATGTGGCAGTGCTACAGGGACCGGCAGGCTGCGGCAAAACCAAAATTGCCCTAGAATGGGCAATGAAAACCCATGCCCAAAAAATCATTTGGGTCTGTCCACGAGTGCAGGTGTGTTTGGGTTTATTTCATGATTTGACCCAAAAAGAATATCTGTCCAATAGCCGTATTGAAATTTTTACAGGCGAATTTAAGAAAATCTCTCAAGGCGATACGCCGCTGATAGCATTGCCTGATACCAAGGTGGAAGATTATTTTTCTGGTGATGTCATCATTACGACCATTGACCAGATTTTAAATGGCATTATTTCGCACCAAAAAATTACCAGCATGATGGATTTTATGCAATATCATGTGGTGTTTGATGAATTTCATGAGCTGATTGTCATTCCGGCGATGAATTTGTTGTTTGCCGAATTGATTGAAGCTAAAAAATTGCAAGGTGCCAAAGCCAATACTTTACTTGTGTCAGCAACGCCGCATGATTTTTTTGTGAAAAATGTGCTAAAGATTGATGACAGTCGCGTGGTTCGTATGGATAGCTTTAATCCAGCAAAATATCAATTCGTATTTGATGTATATGATGAGACCGAGCAGATCAGTCCATTGATAGTGAATGCTGTAAGTAGCGACAAAGCCACCTTTGTAATCAGTAATACCGCTCAAGATGCTCAGCTTGGTTATCTACTTCACCAAGATGAGGAAAATGCCATTTTGCTGCATTCAAAATTCATCAAACAAGACAAGGCTGATCTATTTGCCAGCGTGCTAGACAGTTTTGGCAAACATGGCAATGGTCAATATCAAGTCTTACGCAGTGGCCCGATTGTACAAGCCTCACTCAATATCAGCTGTGATGAGATGATTACTGACCTAACGAGCCCAGAAAACTGGCTGCAACGGCTAGGGCGACTCAACCGTTTTGGTGAAGCCAAGCAATGCGTGTACACAACGGCGGTACCACAGTCATTGATGACCAAAAAACAAAGCAGTAGTAAAGCCAAATTTTTGGCAAATATGTGCGTGTTTCACAGTAGTGTCGCATGGCTTGACTATTTACAAAGCCATCTGTCAGATCATGGCAATGTGATGGGGTTAAATGAACTGTATCGGCTGTATCAAGCGTTTTATCAAGATAAATCAGCAGTAGAAAAAATTGCCGAAGATATTGCAAAATCACTCAATCAAAGTGTGCAGATGATTCATCGTAAGCTGGTTGATCCCATCAGCATCAGCAGTAAAAAATCCATCAAAACAGATCAAATTGCCAAAATCGCCAGAGTGTCTTTGCGTGGGGATAATCGCTTTGTGCAGATGGCGGTCTGTATGGTAGATAATCAGCTCAATCCAAGCTTTATCAATGAATATGCCTATGATGAAGACACCGATCACAGTCAGGTGCATATCGGTCTGACCGAAAGCACAGATCGACTGCAAGGCGGTAGATTTGAGATGAGAGATAGCGAAAAAGATTTGCTGGCTTTTATGCACAAAAAACATCATCAGATCCTAAATGGACGCAGCGGCGAGAATACGCACAAAAAGTCATTTGCTGATTATGAGCTGCTGAAACTGGCTCGCTCGCCAGAATATCCGATTTATACCAGCTATACGCCAGAAGATTTGACATACATCGGGGGTGAACGAGAGCGACATAAGTTTGCCATGTATTATGTACGCACACCCAAGCAGGCGGTTGGTATGATGCCGATTAATGTATTGGCAAGCCCAAAATCTATGGATAATGAGCTTGTTGATGAAGTCGGTTAGATGTAGTATTAACATTTTGCAAGCTTATAAAAGTAAATCCGCATACTCATGTATGCGATAATATCATTCACAAACAGTTAATCACTTAAATGAGTTTAATCAAGGAGTAAATCATGCAAAAAGTAACAGGTATCAAAAGTGTTGATTTTAAAATCAAGGCTTGCGGTCATGGCGTGGTGAATTGGAATGGATCGACAGAGCTCAAAACTTTAATTGATGGCTCATGGAAAACCGTAACCAATCATAATATGCCAAAACTAAGAGGTTACACAAACAAGAAACTGGCTTCAAATGATAAAGGTGAAAAATTCGAAACCTTAAAAGAGGCTACAGAAGTTGATTTTGATGAGACTCCCCTTTATATCAGCCAAAACTGCATCCGATATCATTTGTTTAAAGATGATGTGATTAATTGGCAGCATCCAAAAATTCATGAGAATGTTGATAAGATTTTATGTTCAATGACGGGATTGTTAAGGGGTTATGTTATCCCGAGAAATGAGAATAAGCGTACAAGTCCGTTGCTATTAACAGACTTCTTAGAATTGGGTAAAAAAGGCAATTTTGAACAATTAGGAAGAGCGGGCAGCAAAGAAAAGCAGGAAACCAAATCTGGTAAAGATAAAAGCAACTCATTATTTTCTAAGACAACTTTTGGCGATACGGAATATATCGCTTACGGTTCAATCAATATTGAACAACTGCAATTTATTGCCTTATCCAATGACTTTGGCCAAGAAGCTATACAGATTACTACTGACAAAGAGGGTATCGCATTGGCTGAAAAAATTGAAAACTATATTAAAACCTTAGATTTTGCTCATGGGGATATTAAGGCAACCTATCATAATAACTTTGTTCGCAAAGGAACAATTTTTGCAGAAGGACAGAAAGGTATTTTGCTAAATGAAGATGCCATCAATACTTTGGTAAAACAAATGCTTAATATGATAGAAAACTTGGGTTTTTCTCAAGCCAAAGGCTATGTGTATGTAGAAAGTGTTGAGGTTGATTACAATAACTTTGAGCAGCCTAAAGATATGTTCCGTATCAGAAAGGATATTAGCAAAATTAGCCCGCAGAAAAGTGGAGAATATGCTATTTATTATCAACAAGGAGAATAATAATGAAAATTATCATTGATTATGAATCCTCTTGGCAAAACTCATTTTTAACAGGTTCAAATGATGAGCCTGTTAAAAAAAGAGAATTTAAGGCATCATCTAAGTCAAAAGAAGCAGAGGATGTAAAAGAAATTTCTCATAATACGATTTTGGGTATTTTGTCTAGGTTGATTGGAGATCAAAGAAAGTTGTATCAGGTAAAAAATAATGATGATTTTTATTTCAAAGATATGGAGATCTCTTTTCAACATACCAAACATTCGAAAACATGGATTGAAAAAGCTTTTTTAATTAATAAATCTGAAAATAGACCGCCGCAAAGTAGCTTTATTGGTGTGTTAAAAGAAGACGAGCCTTTATTTTTCTCTGATTATTCTGCCACTTTATGGTCTGTTTTAGATTTTACTTTTGAAGAGTTGCTTGATTTTATTATCAATCCCAAGATAAGAAAAATTGAAAAGGAGGTGTCTGTATCGCATATTTTAAACAAGGTTCAATTTGATATTCAACCAATGGAGGCTGTTCAATTTTTCCAAGATAAAATTAATCTTGTTAAAGACAAATTAACTCAAGAATACAAAAAGGAAAAACCAAGTGATAAGCGAATCGAAAGTTTACATGAGCAAATTTCAAGATTTGAGAATTTAGCAAACAAGGAAAATGTTGTAAAATTTGAGAAAAAATTGAAGGATTGTTTGGAAGTTCTTGAACATTTGTTTCCTGAAGAATCATATGTTGAAAAAAATAATACCATTGATCCAATAAGGTTGTACTCCGCAGGTCTTTATGTGATGGTAAACGAACTTGAGCAAGGAGGTGTTGATATCTCAAAATATATTTCAACGAGAGGTACAATTAAGGGGTTTTCAAAAAGAAACTTCAATGGTGTTCGAGATTTTCTAAATCCTTTAATGGGTAACAAGAAAAAAACAACCCATACTCCCTATAATCTCACCAAAGCCAGTGGACAGCTTGAAATCATTTTGGATATTGACCTGCCAAAAGCGATGGAGCTAAAGCAGATGATAGATAATGCAGGCGTATCATCATTTTATCTGGGTAAAAAAGGCTTGGCGTATGTGTCTGATATTCGTCTAAAACAATGAGAATGTTTATGAATTATTACATTGAACTGACCGTCATAGATAGTCCTGAATTAACAGCTTATCAAATTTGGAGCAAACTCTACACCCAGCTCCATCTCGCCTTCGTTGAGCAACAAGACGATGATGGTGAAATCTCATACGGTGTGGGTTTTCCGCAGTATCGTATAAATGCCGATAAACAAATTGGTTTTTTGGGTTTTAGAGTGCGTATTTTTGCCCCAACCGAACAAGCATTGCAAGACCTAAACTTGGCAAAATGGCTAGAGCGACTTACCGACTATGTGCATATGACCAGCATTCGCCCCGTGCCACAAGATAGGGTTACTGGTCATGCCTGCTATTATCGCACCGCACCCAAGATACCTTTGCGGCACCGCATTTTGCATCAAGCAAAACGGCGTGGCATTTCGGTGGACGAGGCAAGAGCGTATTTTCAGGATTATCAAGAGACAAAAACAGCCGAGCCATTTGTGCAGTTAAACAGCTTGACCAATGGGCATTCGTTTCGCTTGTATATTGGCAAAACAGTCAAGATGCAGCCGCAGTCAGGATCGTTTAGTGTATATGGTTTAAGTCGTGAAACGACGGTTCCTGAATTTGCCTAAATGATTTTATCTACATAACTTTGTAGCCAATCACCACAGCATAAATTGACCATGCCATCAGCTTTATCAGATATTGCCAGTGTGCATTGCTGTTTATACAGTCATCAAGCTGATGGAAAAATACCAAAAAGCGGTCTACATCAGAGTGATGACCGCTTGATTTTGTCAAATCATTATGAGATTTAGCCTTCGGCACCATCTGGGACAAACACATAACCCACACCCCAAACGGTCTGGATATAGCGTGCTTGCGAAGGATTGTCCTCAATGAGTCGGCGTAGGCGAGATACTTGCACATCAATGGAGCGTTCCATTGCACCCCATTCACGACCGCGTGCCAAATTCATCAGCTTGTCTCGTGTCAGAGGCTCTCTGGGGTGCTGTACCAAAGCCTTTAATACGCTAAATTCCCCTGTGGTTAGCGTAACCACATTGCCGTCTCGTTTGAGTGTGCGTGTGGACAAATCAAGTGTCCAAGGGCCAAAATCCACCACTTCCACTTGCTGACTGGGGGCACCAGGCAATTCACGATTTTGGCGGCGTAGCACAGCCTTAATGCGTGCCAGCAGCTCTTTTGGATTAAATGGCTTTGGCAAATAGTCATCAGCACCAGCCTCAAGCCCTGCAATGCGGTCAGCGTCCGAACCTTTGGCGGTGAGCATAATGATGGGAATGTCAGCATTGTCGGCACGCAATCTTTTGCAGATGGCGATACCATCTTCGTCAGGCAGCATCAAGTCCAGCACAATCAGCGAAAACATTTCACGAGCGATGAACTTGTCCATTTGTTTGCCATCATGTGCCACACGCACCACATAGCCGTCATCTTCCAAAAAACGCTGTAACAATGCACGCAGACGAGCATCATCATCAACCACCAAAATGCGATGAGTCAAATTATCAAGAGTATCAGTCATTTTTCCTGTCCTTTTGCCATGATTTGTCAAAAAGTATAATTATAGCTAGTGTACAATATTGCACAAAAAAATGTAACTATTTTTTGTTAATTTCTCGGTTTGGCGATCACTTTTGGGTCAAAATTGGCAAATCAAGGCAATTTTGGTGTTTTTGCCGAAACTTGCTATAATACGACACAGTGTCCATCATGTGCTTTGGTGGCTTAATTTTCGTATGTTTAATAATGGTGTTTAATAACAAAGAGTTGCTATGACACAATCTGCCCAAGATACCGATTTTCAGATTGATAATCAGTCTATTTATCAAAAACTTGCCATACAGCACAATATTAAGGTGCAACAAGTCGCTTCATTTGCCGGTTTGTTTGATGAAGGTGCTAGTGTGCCATTTATTGCACGCTATCGCAAAGATCAGACAGGTGGGCTTGATGATGAAATGCTACGCCAGCTTGAAAAATCCCTGACCGCCGAGCGAGACCTTGCTGCTCGCCGCCAAAAAATATTGGGGCTATTGACCGCCCAAAATGCCTTGACCGATGAGCTTGCCGAGCGAGTTGCGGCAACCACAAGCAAGATTGAGCTGGAAGAAATTTATCAGCCCTATCGTCCTCGCCGCCGCTCAGTGGCTGCCAAGGCAAAATTGGCAGGGCTTGAGCCAATCGCTCATAATATCTTGGCGGGTGTTGCTCCGCTAGAGGCGTTGGCTGGTTTTAATCCACCGCAGACATTGACCGATGAGTCTGGCGAGACTTTTGAGGCGGATTTTGAGGACATTGCCAAACAGTTGGCAGGCGTGCAAGCGATTATTTTGGACGAATGGGCAACTAGGCTGGATTTGTTAGATGAGGTACGCATAGCTTTTAATAAAACTGCCAATATCCGTTCGGCATTGGTTGGTGAAGAAAAGCGTGAAGCAGGCGAGAAATTTAAAGATTATTTTGAGCATAGCGAGCCATTTGCCAAGCTGTCCAACCATCGCCTGTTGGCAATGTTGCGTGGTCGCCAGCAAAATGTGCTGGTGTTGTCGGTGGAGGGAGAGGATACGCCATTTGTCGAAAAAATCATCAGCTATTTTGATATTAACCAAGCATCGCCAAGTGGCGAGTTTCTTGCCGATACCGCCCAAAAACTATGGTCGGTCAAATGGCGACCGCAGATTGAGCATCGTCTATTGACCGAACGCCGATTGACAGCCGAGAGTGATGCCATTGCTGTTTTTGCCGAGAATTTGAAGCATTTGCTGATGATGGCACCTGCAGGTCGCAAGGTGATTTTGGGTGTTGATCCCGGCATTCGCCATGGTGTAAAAATGGCAGTGATTGATGGCACAGGCGAGGTGTTGGCTACCGATACGGTGTATCCGTTTAACCCGCACAATCAGCTTGCCAAAGCCAAAAGCAGCATCGCAAATCTCATCACGACCCATCAGGTGCAATTGGTGGCGATTGGTAATGGTACCGCCAGCCGCGAAACCGAAGAATTGGTAAAATCGGTAATCCGTGAGTCAGCATTGTCTGCAACTGCATTGGTTGTCTCTGAAGCAGGTGCATCGGTGTATTCAGCCAGCGAGATTGCCTCTGCTGAGCTGCCTGATTTGGATGTTTCGGTGCGTGGTGCGGTGTCGATTGCACGGCGATTGCAAGATCCTTTGTCTGAGTTGGTAAAAGTTGAGCCAAAAGCCATTGGCGTTGGGCAGTATCAGCATGATGTCAATCAGACCGAGCTTGAGAGTAGCTTGGATAAAGTTACCGAGGATTGTGTGAATGCGGTTGGCGTTGATGTTAATACCGCAAGTCCTGCAATCTTGGCACATATTTCTGGGCTGAACAAAAATGTCGCCCAGCAAATTGTCGATTATCGCCGTGCCAATGGTGCTTTTGGTAATCGCGAGCAGCTAAAAAATGTCCCAAGATTGGGCGTGAAAACCTTTGAGCAGGCGGCAGGATTTTTGCGTATCAAAGATGGCGATGAGCCACTTGATGCCACAGGCGTTCACCCCGAAAGTTACGGCTTGGTGTATGAGATTTTGGCAAAGCATGGCAAATCGCTTGATGAGGTGCTGGGCAACGAATCACTTGCCAAGTCGCTCGGTGATGGTGATGCGTTCAGCCAGCTGACGGGCGTTCTAAGTGAGCTTGCCAAACCTGCACACGACCCTCGTGGAGAGTTTCGTACCGCATCATTTCGTGATGATGTTAATGACATCAAAGATCTAAAAATTGATATGGTGCTAGAGGGCGTAGTAACCAATGTTACCGCTTTTGGTTGCTTTGTTGATGTTGGTGTGCATCAAGATGGGCTGGTGCATATTTCTGAGCTTTCTGATGATTATGTGCAAAATCCTGCCGATGTTGTCAAGCCACAAGACATTGTCAAGGTGCGAGTCATCTCGGTTGATGAAGCAAGAGGCCGCATTGGCTTTAGCATGAAGCTACAAAAATCTGACAAAAAACAGGCAGACAAGACAAATAAACGCAGGGAGCAACTTGCTGACAAACCTGCCAAGCAGACTGCACGCAACTCGGTTAAGACTGGCAAAAAAGTGGAAAAAACGCTGGGCAGCTTTGGGGCGTTATTGCAGCAAGCAGGTCTGGGTAAGTCATGATCCATACCAAAAACCTGCCGATGCTGGCAGGTTTTTTATAACTGCATCAGTTAAGGCATTGTCCATTAATTCTACAAGATTAGGCAAATCGCCATTAGATTGGAGCATGGTTGATGCAATAAGTTTGAATAATTGACAAATAAAAATCCCCAAGAAAACTCTCGGGGATTGTACGCCTACCAAGCGATCGCTTATTTGCGTTCATTAAGTGGTACAAATTTGCGGTGTGTTTCACCTGTGTAGCGTTGGCGTGGACGACCGATTTTGAATGCTTCAGAGTGCATTTCTGTCCAGTGGCTGATCCAACCTACTGTACGAGCTAGGGCAAAAATTACCGTAAACATTGAGGTAGGAATGCCGATGGCTTTTAGGATAATGCCTGAATAAAAATCAACATTTGGGTATAGCTTGCGTTCAACGAAGTATGGATCGTTCAGAGCGATTTGCTCAAGTTTCATGGCAAGCTCAAGTTTTGGATCGTTGATACCCAACGCACCCAATACCTCATCGCAGGTTTCTTTCATCACTTTGGCACGAGGGTCAAAGTTGCGATAAACACGATGACCAAAGCCCATCAGTTTGACTTCTTTGCGTTTGACTTTTTCCATGAACTCTTCAACTTTGTCCACAGAGCCAATCTCATCTAGCATCTCTAGAACAGCCTCGTTGGCACCACCGTGTGATGGTCCCCATAGGGCAACGATACCAGCAGCGATACAGGCATAAGGGTTAGCACCTGTTGAGCCAGCCAAGCGTACAGTTGAGGTTGAGGCATTTTGCTCATGGTCAGCGTGCAGGGTGAAGATTTTGTCCATTGCTTTTACCAGCACAGGATCGACCTTATAATCAGGCTCGCCTGGTGTGGCAAACATCATGTACAAGAAATTCTCAGCATAGCTGAAATCTTTGCGTGGATACATGAACGGTTCGCCGATTGAGTACTTATAGCTCATTGCTGCAAGTGTTGGTACTTTGGCAATCAGATCCACTGCTGTGTTATCACGATGCTTAGGATCTGAGATGTCAAGATGATTGTGATAAAATGCAGACAATGCACCAACCACGCCTACCATGATTGCCATTGGGTGAGCATCGCGGCGGAAACCTTCGAAGAATTTACGCAGTTGGTCGTGTACTGCCATGTGGTTTGATACACGCTCATAAAATGCTTGTTTTTGCTCAGCATTTGGCAAATCACCATACAGCAGTGCATAGCATACTTCTAGATATTCAGCATTTGAGGCAAGCTCATCAATGGCATAGCCACGATGCAACAATTCGCCTTTTTCGCCATCAATGTAGGTGATTTTTGACTCAACTGGAGCAGTTGCCATAAAGCCAGGATCGTATGTCCATAGACCTGCTTTGGCGATGGCACTGACATCTAGTACAGGGCGACCCAGTGTACTCTCCAGTACAGGCATTTCGTATTCTGTGCCGTCCACGACTAATTTTACATCTTTTATATCTGACATAATCACCTCGTTCTTAAAATGATAGGATAAGATAGAACTTCCGTTCTTTTGGCAAATTCTTTGCCAGCCTTTTTGTCTTGTAACTTCGCTAAGTTCCTAATAGTTGTCTGTTACAGTGATGATAATAGCAAATATTTGGTGTTTTGCAAATATTTTTTTAGCAAATGACGGTTTTATCGCAAGCAATTCAATGAAATATTTAGTTACAAATTGAGCCATAGAACGCTTGACATGATGATTTTTTATACATAATATAAAATTGCACTTAGCTTTATTATTATGTAAATTTTATAGTGCATGTCATTTTCAATACAAGGAGTTTTTATGAAAAATGCTGGATTTCGCAGGTTATTATTAAGAAAAATATGACAAGCGGGGTAGTGGACGCACAAGAATAAAATTGCAGGGTGTGGACAGTATCATCGCAGAGGTCAAGAGTGCCAAATACCACCAGATGGTGCTGATTGTGGGCAATATTAATTTACCACATCTGTAAGCACACCTGCATAATTTTAAAAATGCTAAAACTTTGAAGTTGTGGTAGGCGTGCTTACCCATCATTGTTCAAGCTAAGATGATAGCTCAATCAAGGAGAGAGATTTATGACAACCGCTACCACCGCCCCAAAAAAGAAAATCCCTTGGTCTAAAATCGCCTTGGGTGTGATTTTGGTCGTGCTGATAGGTTTGCAGGTATTTCAGTTCAAAATTAGTGCAATGTTACTTGAGAAAATACAAATATCACAATTGCAACACGAAAAATTGGAAATAAAGCAAAAGATAGCAGACGATCGGCTTGAAGTAATGATATTGGGGGATCGTTTGGAAAATCAGTTACAAAAAGATCAGTAAAATATCAACCTAAACTGCATTAAGCAAATAAGTATATCTGTGCAAGCACCTGTAAGTCATCAAAAACCAGCTTGACATGGGCGTGCTTTGGCGTATTACAAAATTATTGGTTCAATCAAGGAGAGAATTTATGACAACCGCTACTACCGTCCCAAAAAAGAAAATCTCTTGGTCTAAAATTGCACTGGGCATTGTTTTGGCTGTCATGCTGGTATTTCAGGTTTTTCAGTTTATGGTGAGTAAGGTTTTGTTTGATGATATTAAATTATTGGAATGGAAACATAAGGTAGGAGATAAAGAGCTTGCAATAGAAAATCAGCACACGCGTTCAAGGGTTCTGGAAAATGAGGAAAAGATTCACCACCTAGAAGCACAAGTAAAAAAAGTGCAGTAGCATAAAATACAAAGCCACACCGAGAGCATCAGGTGTGGTTTTTTGTTGATTATAAAGAGCTACAGAACATATGACCGATGTGCCATCAAGTTGTTATTGGGTTAATGAGAAGCATTTTGGTTAATGCTGATAAGATTGAGAAAAGTTACAAAAAATAAGGGGTTTTTGGCAATTTTTGGCTGCAAAGAATTGTAATTCACCGCAAAGCGATTTATAATCTAACAGTTTACCCATTCATTTTTATAAATGATAATCATTTGTGTTGTCAATAGGCAAAGATAACAAAAAGCATGAGTGGTTGTGCATTTTTGTGGCCTATGTGTTTGATGATTGATAAGTATTTATAAAAATAAATGTCAGTGGTAAAAAAGTATGCCAGCATAAGCCTACCTTTGTGATGGGCGATGGCTTGGTTGCTCATAGGCGGTTTTGGGCAAAACAAAACCAATGCATATACTTTTTACCATTACTAATAAATAGAAATAATGCAATGATTTGATGTTTTTGGATATCAATCATAAAAGCCAGCTCTCCTTGCCGTGCTGATGACGGCATAAATTAGATCTAATCAAATAAGGATGCCCGCTGTGAAAAGCAACCGACCGATTAACTTACCATTAAGCCAAGTGATTGCGGTAAACTCCAAATCACCGATTGCTATGGCCTCTATTTTGCATCGCGTCTCTGGAATCGTGCTATTTTTGCTTGTGCCTGTGATGTTGTGCTTGCTTCAGACTTCGCTGTCATCAGCCGAAGGGTTTGAGAATGTTTTTAATAACATTGCTGTGCGTTTTGTTGCATGGATCTTTGTGGCAGCGACAGCGTATCATTTTGTGATGGGGATTAAGCATTTGCTTGCCGACCTTGGCATGAATGAAGAGTTTAATTCTGGCCGTACTGCCGCAATCGTCAGTTTTGTGATTGCAGCGGTATTAATTGTCGCATCATTTGTATGGGTAATGTTCTGATGAGAAATAATTCTGGTATTAAAAGTGCGACTGGCTTGACAGGGTCAGGTTCACGCGATTGGATTTTGCAGCGTATCAGTGCCGTTGTTTTGGCGATTTATAGCGTTGTTGTGGTTGGGTTTTTCCTATGCACTGAGGTGAACTTTGAGGCATGGCAGGGCTTTATGCTGAGCTTGCCGATGAAGTTGTTTAGCTTGGTGGCGATTTTGTCATTGGTATTTCACGCATGGGTGGGTATGTGGACGGTATTGACCGACTATGTCAAATCCTCAGGATTGCGTTTGGTGATCCAATCTTTGGTAATTATCGCTGTTTTGGTATATCTGTTTTGGGGCGTGATGATTTTTTGGTAATGCCAAAATCATAACGCTTTGACAGCAATGAGAATAATTAGGAATAGACATGGCAACAAACCAAGATAAAATTAATAATATCCCAACGCTTAACTTTGATGCAGTGATTGTTGGCGGTGGCGGTTCAGGTATGCGTGCATCGCTACAATTGGTCAATGGCGGCATGAAAGTGGCGGTCATTACCAAAGTTTTCCCAACCCGTTCGCACACTGTAGCAGCCCAAGGCGGTATCGGTGCCTCGCTTGGTAATATGAGCGAGGACAATTGGCATTTTCATTTTTATGACACAGTCAAAGGCTCTGACTGGCTGGGCGACCAAGATGCCATCGAATATATGTGCCGTGAAGCACCAAAGGTGGTCTATGAGCTTGAGCATATGGGTATGCCTTTTGACCGTAATGCTGATGGCACGATTTATCAACGCCCATTTGGCGGTCATAGCTCGAACTATGGCGAAAAGCCAGTGCCGCGTGCTTGTGCTGCAGCCGACCGTACAGGTCATGCTCTGCTGCATACGCTGTACCAAAAAAACCTTGAAAAAGGCACACAGTTTTTTGTTGAGTGGATTGCCCTTGATTTGATCAAAGATGACGAAGGCAACATCAATGGGGTGATTGCACTTGAGCAAGAAACAGGCAATATTTCGGTATTTCAGGCACATACCACAGTGCTGGCAACGGGTGGTGCAGGTCGTATCTTTAAGGCATCAACCAACGCCTATATTAACACAGGTGATGGCTTGGGTATGGCGGTGCGTGCAGGCATTCCGCTGCAGGATATGGAGTTTTGGCAATTCCACCCAACAGGCGTAGCAGGTGCAGGTGTACTATTGACCGAAGGTTGTCGCGGTGAAGGGGCGATTTTGCGTAACAAGCATGGCGAGGCCTTTATGGAGCGTTATGCACCAACCCTAAAAGACTTGGCACCACGCGATTTCGTTTCTCGTTCAATGGACCAAGAAATCAAAGAAGGTCGTGGATGTGGTCCAAATGGCGACTATATCGTGATGGACATGACGCATTTGGGTCATGATTCAATCATGAAACGCCTGCCATCGGTATTTGAAATCAGCCGTAATTTTGGTAATGTGGACATCACCAAAGAACCAGTACCTGTTGTGCCTACCATTCACTACATGATGGGCGGCATTCCGACCAATATTCACGGTCAGGTAACTGTACCAAATCTTGAAGGTCCACAAGATGAGCAAGGTCTATACACCGAAGGTCGCATCATCAAAGGGCTATATGCCATCGGCGAGTGTGCTTGTGTGTCAGTACACGGAGCGAATCGCTTGGGCACGAACTCTTTGCTTGACTTGGTAGTGTTTGGTCGTGCAGCAGGTCAGCATATCATTGACAGCTTCAATCAGTCTGATCGCAGCTACAAGCCGCTAAGCCCACGAGTTTTGGACTTTACCTTGTCGCGTCTAAACAAGCTACAAGACTCAACTGACGGCTACAACGCTCAAGAGATTGGTGATGAAATTCGCCAAATCATGCAAGACCATGCAGGTGTTTTCCGCACCCAAGAATTGATGGACAAGGGCGTTGAGCGTATTTTGGCATTAGAGCCAAAAATCAACCAAATCCATTTGGCGGACAAGTCGCAAGTGTTTAACACAGCTCGTATCGAGGCATTGGAAGTGGCGAATCTGTATGAGGTTGCCAAGGCGACCATGATTTCGGCATCGCTACGCCACGAATGCCGTGGGGCACATATGGTTGTTGATTATGAGCACCCAGCCGACTATGAACCAGCTCCACTTGGGCGTAACGACAAAGACTGGATGAAGCACACCTTGTGGTACTCACAAGGCAATAAAGTTGTTTATAAGCCAGTTCGCAGAACACCATTGACGGTTGATTATTGCGAGCCAAAAGTCCGTACTTTCTAAGCATTTGCCAAATATGAAGGGCTGTCTACGCCCTTCCAACTTCGGAGAAAAATAATGAGTCGAGGCACCCGTATCATCGAGATTTATCGTTACGACCCAGACAAAGACAAAGCACCATATATGCAATCATACACCGTTGAGCTTTTGGATTCGGATCGTATGTTGCTTGATGTATTATTGCGTCTTAAGCGTGAAGATGAGACCTTAACTTTCCGCCGTTCTTGCCGTGAGGGGATTTGTGGCTCTGATGGCATGAACATTAACGGTAAAAATGGCTTGGCGTGTTTGATTAATATGAACACACTACCAAACAAAATCACCGTTCGCCCATTGCCAGGGCTGCCTGTGATTAAAGATTTGGTGGTGGACATGAACCAGTTCTATGAGCAATACGAAAAGGTTCACCCTTATCTAATCAATAACCAGCCAGCACCGCCAAAAGAACGCCTGCAATCACCAGAAGATCGTGAGAAATTGAACGGTCTGTATGAGTGTATCTTGTGTGCGTGTTGCTCAACTTCTTGCCCATCATTTTGGTGGAATCCTGACAAATTCTTGGGCCCATCAGCACTGCTAAATGGCTACCGTTTCATCATTGATAGCCGTGATGGCGACACTCAGGCACGCCTAGCACGCCTAGATGACCCATTTAGCTTGTTCCGTTGTCGTGGCATCATGAACTGTGTGTCAGTGTGTCCAAAGGGTCTAAACCCAACACGAGCCATTGGTCATATCAGAAATATGTTGCTTGACCAAGCAGGTTAATACCAAAAGTAAGCAAAAACCGCACAAACTAAGTGCGGTTTTTTTGACCGCCCCATTTTTATTTATCAGATAAGAGGTATAATAGCAAGTAAATACACTCAGAAGGCAGCAAAGGTTTTGTCGCATGACTGGGTTGTGTCGGCGTATAATTATCAATTAAAATTGTTTTTTATTTATTATTAATCAATAAAGGATTTTTACAATAAAACGGAGGCGTGATTGTGCGGTTTGTACAAAATATTATCAATGATATCAACACGCTTTGTTACCCTCTCAAGATGCGTTTATTGGCAAGTTTTTTGCAAAAGCTTGTTACAGAAGGCATGATACCTTTTGTGATGATGTTTTTGGTGCTGCAAGAAGGGGAATTTTTGGCAGGTGCGATTGCTTTTGCAATTTTGGCATTGGGGACATTTTTTAATGGTTATGGAGGCAAAGCGGTTGCCAGCCAAAATATCAAAAATGCCTTAATCTGGGGTGAATTTGTGCAGTTCATTGCGGTGCTTTTGATGGCTATTTTTGTAAATAGCATCGTTTTTATACTGCTTTATTTGTTAAAAAATGTGATATTTAGCTACCTAGTTCCCTTTGGCGAGGTATTTGTTTTTGAGCTGACAACAAACGAAAACCGAGCCGTTTTGTACCAGCTTAGTGGGCTAATGAACGGTCTGGCTGCTCCTTTGGGGGCGTTGCTGGGAGGATTTTTTTATAGTTATGGTTTAAATATACTGATTTATGTGTTGTCTGCGTTTTCTTTTTTGATATTTTTGCTTTATTTTTTTGGTTTTGCTCAATTATCGCACAATCGGCTGGCAGGGCAATCGACTGATTCTCAAGCCAAAACGCCCACAAAAAACAACCAATTTTCCAGAATCTTGGACGACAAATCAGCGACATATTTGCTGTTATCATCAGTTTTTATTCACAGTTTATTTTTTTCTTTAAGCCAATTTTTGCCAGCATATCTGAGCGGGCTTAATAATGGCTCACAGCTTTTGTCTTTTTCAAGAACGATAAGCGGTGTGGTTGTTTTGGTTGCTGGACTGGCATTATTGGGATTTATCAAAAAAATCGCCCGCTACACCACCATGTTATGGACAACATTTTTATACGGATTACTGTTTGTGTTGCTATTTTTGGTGATTGATAATGAGTACTTATTTTATATGGTATCTGCTTTGGTGATTGTTTTTTATTTTGTATCAGTGGTGGGCATCAAGACTATTTATGCCAATGGCATTGGCGATAAAAATGCTGGCATCTATTTAAGTGCCTTTTCGCTAACAGGCAGGGCTGGCAATATCATCGCTGCCTTAATTTTGATGATAAGCGGTTTTGTGGGATATGGTGGGACGGTGGGAATTTTGGCGTTATTTGCTACCTTAGCGACAGGTTGGCTGTTGTTGGCAAAAACCGCCTAACTGGCCACCCTGATGGTGGCGAACCTCGATAATCAGCTTGTCTTTGGCAAGTGCTGCAAGCTGCTGATTAAGCACGGTGAGATGATAATCGTCCAAATTGGCGTCCCATTCATCAAGCAGCAGTATGGTATTTTGTGGGTCATGGATAAGCTCGGTCAATCTAAGCAGTTGCTCTTGTCCTGTGGATAGTGCGGCTGTCGTATACTGAAAATCACTGTCTGGGGTGATGAGCGCGGCAGCTGGATTGTGTTGCTTTAATAATTTAAGCAGGGAGGATTTGCCAGCACCATTCGCCCCTGTCAGGCGTATGCGGTCTGGGTGCGTGCCAGCTGGACGGCTAATTGTGTCAAATAATGCCTCGAGCGTGAGTGTGGTTTGTTGTCGATTTGAGTAAATTTGGAGCTTATCAGGCTGAATGTGAGTAGCCAAATCACGATAAGCGGGCAGAAAATTAACCACGCCTTGATATTTATTTTTAATAAAATTAAACTGGGTATTGATGGTGGCAACAGTATGTACACTGCCGAGTAGTTGTAATGCTCGAGGCAGTACCGCCACCATCATCGCCAGTTGTACAAGTGGCACATCAGCGATGGGTAAATAACCAACCATTGCCAGTACGCACACGGCAACAGGGGCGATGACTTGCTCAAGGCGGACATACCGCCGCAAGCTGCCAAAATAACCATTAAGGGCAGCATCAAGCAAGCGATGATGGCGGCTCGCATTACCAAATAGGACATAATCCCACTGCACAGGCAGTGCTTCGTTGAGCTTGATATTATCGGCTTGGTTGGTGTGGCTTAGCGTTTGTATGCGTTGCCGACTTGTCAGTACCAATAGGGCAGACAGAGCAAAACAGGCAAGAATAATAAGGCTAATCACAGCTCCCACTGTCTGATAAAACACCAAAAAAGTGATGAGAATATGTAAATACAGCGACCATGCTTGATTGATAAAATCAATGACGGCGGTTAAGGTTTGGCGTACCTCGCCCGATAGCCAAGCGATTGTTTGTATTTTGCCGTGTTTGCTGTTATAGCCTTGATTGTTATGTATTTTATTAAAAATCGAATGAAATATTCTGTACAAATATGCTGCTTGGCACGCACAACAACCAGCTTATCCACACCGCTGACCAAATACGCTGTCAATGCCAGCATAAAAAAGTAGCACATCGCCTGCACCGCAGCTTGGGTATCTTGGGCAGCAAGATAAGCCCCTGCATTGGCAATCAAATAAGTAGATGCACCCAATAGCAGCTGCTGGATAAGCACCAGTGATATGCTGACAAGCAAAGCACGGTTATTGAGCATTTGATACTTCCTGCAGATAGTCGTTTAATAGTTGTTTTGCTTGTAATGTCTCTTCTTGATTTGTTGAGATTTCATCAGGGGTTTTGGATATATCCCATAAATCAAATTTTTCCTATCAATATCCTTTTGAGTGCTTTGCAAAGATGATTGAGCAATCCAATCGTCTATTGAGCCAGCAATTTAGTCTAATTTTTCAACTGCAACCATCAATCATGAGTGGTGCAGGAATTGAACCATTTTTGACACATAATACTGGAACAAATTACCAGTAGTTTTCTTGTCAAAATATAGACTTGATGATGGATTTGAAATTTCCATATGAAACCAAAATCAATTAAATTGCCAAGCGTTCTAAATGAATAGAACTCAATGAAATCATGCCCTAATCCATTAAGAACAGTTTTATCCTAGCAAAAAATATCTTGATTCAAGTGTTTTTATCAATTTTTGATTTCTTTACCCAAATTTTAGCTGGCGTGATGTAGAGAGAAGTTTGTTTGAATGAAAAATCACGCTTACCCTTGTTATCTTTGCCCAAATGGCGTAAACTATATCAAATGTGCGTATTGTAAATAGCCAGAGGGAAATTTGCTCAATTATTGGGCAAATGACAACAACCAAAGAGTGGTAGGTCATGACAAAAAATAGCAAAGATACGGTTGCTTATCAAAGCACCGAACTGACAGCCGATGGTGCGGCTTATATCGAAGCCCTTTATGAGGAGTATTTGGCGGACAGCCAAAGCGTAAGTGAGGATTGGCAGCGATATTTTGCTGATTATCGCCAAGATAATGATGCACCGCATAACGCCATCAAAGAGCAATTTTTGTTGCTTGCTCGCAACCAAACCAACCAAACGGCGGCACCAGCAGCACAAGCAGGTGAGTATAGCCCTAAGCAGATGGCAGTACAGCAACTGATTTCTGCTTATCGCCGTCGTGGCCATCGCAAGGCAAATCTAGACCCATTGGGATTGCAGCCTACCCCAGTAATTGCCGAGCTGACTTTGGCATATCATGGGCTTGATGAGTCTGATTTGGCGGCAACCTTCCCGACCAATGATTTGCTCATCGGCAAATCTGAAGCGACCTTGCGTGAGATTATTGAGGTTTTGGAGCGTGTGTATTGCCAAAGCATTGGCTATGAATATATGCATGTCTTTACCACAGAAGAAAAACGCTGGTTTGAAAATTATATTGAATCATCACGCGGTCATATCCAGTTTGATAAAGCCAAAAAGCTAGAAATCCTAGAACGCCTAACGGCCGCCGAAGGGCTTGAGAAATATTTGGCACGCAAATACACGGGCGTAAAGCGTTTTGGTCTGGAAGGTGGTGAGAGCTTTATCCCTGCGGTGCATGAAATGGTGCAGCGTGCAGGTGGTTATGGCTCAAAAGAAGTTGTCATCGGCATGGCACACCGTGGTCGTTTGAACCTGTTGGTCAATATCTTGGGCAAAAACCCCAGCGATTTGTTTGATGAGTTTGATGGCAAAGTACAGCCAACACAAGGCTCGGGCGATGTCAAATACCATAATGGCTTTAGTTCAAATGTCATGACACCAGGCGGTGAGATGCACTTGGCATTGGCATTTAACCCATCGCATTTGGAGATTGTCTCACCTGTATTACAAGGTTCGGTGCGTGCCAGACAGGCTCGTCGCTCAGAGCAATACGGCTTTGAGATTGACAGCAGTACCGTGATGCCGCTGGTGGTGCATGGCGATGCTGCTTTTGCAGGTCAGGGCGTCAATCAAGAAACTTTTCAAATGTCGCAAACCCGTGCCTACAAAACAGGCGGCACGGTGCATATTGTCATCAACAACCAAGTTGGTTTTACGACTTCACGCATTGAGGACGCTCGTTCAACCGAGTATTGTACCGATGTTGCCAAGATGGTGAATGCACCGATTATCCATGTCAATGGTGATGACCCCGAAGCGGTGGTGTTTGCATCACAATTGGCGGTGGATTATCGCCGTGAATTTGGCAAAGATGTGGTGATTGATATTGTTTGCTATCGCCGCAATGGACATAATGAGTCTGATGAGCCATCAGCAACACAGCCACTGATGTATAGCGTCATCAAAAAATTACCAACCACTCGTACCCAATATGCTGACAAGCTAATCAAAGAAGGCGTTATCACAGCAGCCGAAGGGGCGAAGTCCGAGGACGATTATCGCGAATCACTTGACCGTGGCGACTTTGTGGCTGGCGGTTTGGTCAGCGAGCCAGATACGCAGTTGTTTGTAGATTGGCAGCCATATCTGGGTCATCAGCTGGTTGATGATTGGCAAACAGGTGTTGATATTGATAAGCTAAAAGCATATGGGCAAGCGATGGCAAAAGTGCCAGAGGGCTTTGTATTGCAGCGTCAAGTTGCCAAAGTGCTGGAGCAACGCCTTGCCATGCAAACAGGCGAAGAGCCGCTGAACTGGGGGGCTGCTGAGACTTTGGCATATGCCAGCCTTGCTGACGAAGGGGCATTGGTGCGTATCACGGGCGAAGATGTGGGTCGTGGTACTTTCTCGCATCGCCATACTGAATTGTACAACATGACCGATGGCAGTATGTACATTCCGTTGCAGCATATTTCACCAAACCAAGCTCGCTTTGCTACCTATAACTCACTGTTGTCCGAAGAGGCGGTATTGGCATTTGAATATGGCTATGCGACCACAGTGCCAAATGCCTTGATTGTCTGGGAGGCACAGTTCGGCGACTTTGTTAATGGTGCACAGGTGGTGATTGACCAGTTCATCTCAAGCGGTGAGACCAAGTGGCAGCGTGTGTGTGGCTTGGTTATGTTGTTGCCACATGGCTTTGAGGGTCAAGGTCCTGAGCATTCATCAGCACGACTTGAGCGGTTCTTGCAGTTGTGTGCCGAAGACAATATGCAGGTGATTACCCCAACCACGCCAGCACAGATATTCCATGCGTTGCGTCGTCAGGTGGTGCGTCCAATTCGCAAGCCATTGGTGGTGATGTCGCCTAAGAGCTTATTGCGTCATCCGCTTGCTACTTCGACACTTGATGAGTTGGCAGTCGGCAAGTTCGAAACCGTCTTGCCAGAGATTGATGCCATCAACCCTGAACAGGTAACACGCCTTGTGTTGTGTGGTGGCAAAGTGTATTATGATTTGCTTGAACAACGCCGCAAACTAAGCCAAGAGCATATTGCCATCGTGCGTATTGAGCAATTATATCCTCTGCCAGAACAACGCATTTTGGACGAAATTGCCAAATATCCAAACTTGCAAGAGATTATTTGGGCACAAGAAGAGCCACTGAATCAAGGTGCGTGGTATTATCTTGCTCCTGAATTGTTCCGCATTGTGGTGCCAGCACCAACCAAAGCGAAGATTGTGCCACCATCGGCACGCCCTGCTGCTGCCGCACCTGCAACTGGCTCGCCAAAATTGCACGCAGAGCAACAAAAAGCCCTAATTGCAGCTGCATTGGGTGTAACTGTTGATGAGTTGAAATAACACAACTTCAGCCGAAGCGGTGGTCGCTTTGGCTGATATTGTTAAATGAATTAAACTAATTTTTAATGATTTATAAACTTTCAAGGAGTTTATTATGGCTGAAATTAAAGCCCCTGTATTTCCAGAGTCAGTGCCAGATGGTACGATTGTTGAATGGCATGTCGCAGAAGGCGAAGCGGTGAGCCGAGATCAGCTGTTGGCTGAAGTTGAGACTGATAAAGTTGTGCTAGAAATCGTTGCACCTGATGACGGCGTGATTACCAGCATTGTCAAAAATGTTGATGACACTGTGTTGTCTGCCGAAGTTGTTGCAACTTTTGAGGCGGGTGCTGTGGCTGCTGGTGAGGCTAAGGTTGCCAGCGAAGATCAGGCTGATGGTAATACTACCGTAGATCCAGCATCGGTTGCTGCTCCTGTACAGCCAAAGAGCGATGCCAAAGAAGAAGAGTACAAAGACCAAAGCCCAGCGGTGCGTAAGGCTGCCAAAGAAACAGGCATCAATCCTGCCGATGTACAGGGCAGTGGTCGTGGCGGTCGTGTAACCAAGTCTGATATGGTTAATCCAACCTTAAAATCTGACAATGGTCAAGTGATTGCCACAGCGGTTGGTCAGCGTATCGAAAAGCGTGAGCCAATGACTCGCTTGCGTAAGCGTATCGCAGAGCGTCTGCTATCAGCAACCCAAGAAACTGCCATGCTAACCACCTTTAATGAGGTGAACATGAAGCCGTTGATGGATTTGCGTGCAAAATATAAAGACCGTTTCGAAAAACGCCATGGTGTTAAACTTGGCTTTATGTCGCTGTTTGTGAAAGCGGCAACAGAGGCCCTAAAACGCTTCCCAGCGGTAAACGCCTCTATTGATGGCGATGATATTATTTATCATGGTTTTTATGATGTTGGCGTAGCGGTATCAAGCGATCGTGGCTTGGTTGTGCCTGTACTGCGTGATACTGACCGCATGAGCATGGCAGATGTCGAGGCAGGCATTCGTGATTATGCCATCAAGGCTCGCGAAGGCAGACTGTCTATTGATGAGATGACAGGCGGTACATTTACCATCACCAATGGAGGTGTGTTTGGTTCGTTGTTATCTACACCAATCATCAACCCACCACAGACTGCGATTTTGGGTATGCACGCCATCAATGAACGCCCAATGGCGGTAAATGGCGAAGTGGTGATTTTGCCAATGATGTATCTTGCCTTGTCTTATGACCATCGTCTCATTGATGGTAAAGAAGCGGTGCAATTCTTGGTAACAATCAAAGAGCTGATTGAAGATCCATCAATGCTATTGTTAGATCTATAAGATCTAATTGCTTGAGCGTGTTACAAAGAATTGCTGGATTGTACTGGCAATTCTTTGCGTGTTTTAAATTAACAAAAAAGAGAAAATTATGAAAAATTCATACGACTTGGTTGTTATTGGTGGTGGTCCTGGTGGCTACGAAGCCGCAATCCGTGCAGCACAGCTTGGTCTGAGCGTGGCTTGTATCGAAAAGCGTGTTCATAAAGGTGAGCCAGCATTGGGCGGCACTTGCTTGAATGTTGGTTGTATTCCATCAAAGGCGTTGCTTGACAGCTCGCATCGTTATGAGGCAACCAAGCATGAGCTTGCCGATCATGGCATCACAACAGGTGATGTGCAAATTGACATTGCCAAAATGCTTGAGCGTAAAGACGCTGTGGTGAAAGGTCTGACAGCTGGTGTAGCAGGTTTGCTTAAGGGTAATGGCATTGACTGGTTGCAAGGCTGGGGTACGCTACTTGACGGCAAGGGCGAGCAAAAACAAGTAAAATTTGCACCGCTTGAGGGCGAAGAGACCACAATCACCGCAAAATATGTAATTTTGGCGGCAGGTTCTGTGCCAATCGAGATTCCAGTTGCCAAGACTGACGGCGAGTATATCGTTGATTCAACAGGGGCATTGGAATTTAGCGAAGTGCCAAAACGCTTGGGCGTGATTGGTGCGGGCGTTATCGGACTTGAGCTTGGTTCGGTGTGGCGTCGCTTGGGTGCTGAAGTGGTGGTTTATGAAGCAATGCCAGAATTTTTGGCAGTGGCGGACAAAGAAATCTCCAAAGAAGCTGCCAAATTACTGAAAAAACAAGGCTTGGATATCCGTGTGGATACCAAAGTTACCAATGCTGAAGTGGTCAATGGTGAAGTGGTTGTTACCACAGATGTCAAGGGCGAGACCAAGACTGAGACTTTTGACAAGCTGATCGTTTGTGTTGGTCGCCGTGCGTATAGCGAGAAGCTACTTGCAGAGGGTTGTGGCATTGAGCTGACCGAGCGTGGCTTGGTGGCAGTTGATGATCAGTGCAAAACCAACCTAGACGGCGTATATGCCATCGGTGATTTGGTGCGTGGTCCAATGCTTGCCCACAAAGCCATGGAAGAGGGCATGATGGCGGCCGAACGCATTCACGGCGAAAAAGCACAGGTGAACTATGACACCATCATCAGCGTTATCTATACGCACCCAGAGATTGCATGGGTGGGGCTGTCAGAGCAAGCTGCTATCGAAAAAGGCTATGAGGTGAAAACTGGCTCATTTAGCTTGGCTGCCAATGGTCGTGCTTTGGCACAGGGCGAGGGCGTGGGTCTGATTAAGGTTGTTGCCGATGCCAAGACTGATCGTCTGCTGGGTATGCACGCTGTTGCTGTGGGTGCAGGCGAGATTGTTCATCAGGGCATGATTGCGATGGAGTTTGTTTCTAGTATCGAAGATTTGCAATTGATGACTTTTGCTCACCCAACGGTATCAGAAGCGGTTCATGAGGCGGCATTGTCTGCTGATGGTCGTGCAATTCATGCAATTCAGCGTAAAAAACGCAAGTAATTGATTTAAGCTAAAAACCAGCTCTAATTTTGAGCTGGTTTTTTGTTGGTTTGATTGTCAGCTGGGGTTAAATTGCTTGTTATTGTATTTTTAACTTTGGATAATGTAAGGAAGAATAATGTTAGAAAATCTTAGACTCTTAAGAGATGATATGATTGAAAAAGATTGGACGATATGTGGTTTCCAATTTCAATATAAGGAAATAAATTATGTTGTTTTGGTAAAAAGATTCGTTGGTAATGAAACTCGTCAAAATGAATATGCTTTGGTTAAATTACATTTTATGAGGGCTGATGATTTAAACAACGATTTAGAAGTTGAAGCTAATTCCAATGGGCTAATTATAGATGCAAGGAGATTAAGAGAATATTTTGGAATAAAGTATGCTAATAATTTGGGCGATATTATTAGGCAATTTACTGAAAATTTAGGACACTTTATCCCTACAGAAATGCCTGATAATGCACAAGATATTACAAAAAGGGCAATGATTAATTCATTAAGCAAAAGCGATTCTCAAGACCCTAACAAAATTTATTGTTTTGGGGTAACAAGAATAGGAAGGCGTTCAGAATTTAACTCAGATAAAACCAAGCTGTTAAGACCTAGATTGTTTGAGTATTTTGAAAATGATCCTGCTATTAGCTTTTGTTATTCATCTCAAATGGCAAGAGACAAGAGTGATGAAAGCATAATATTAAATTTTGCTGCTGGGAATATAAATTAATGAGGAACAATCCCCAAATCCACCTCGGCACAGGCGGTTATGCTGATACAGACTTAATCGGGACGCCTTATCCGTTTGGGACGGATAAGGCGGATTTTTTGTCGATTTATGCCCAGCATTATGACACCGTTGAAATTAACAGCACCTTTCACGCCCCGATTGGGGAGAAGGCGTTGCAAGGTATGCTCGAAAAAGCGGAAGGGCGGTTGCAATTTTCGGTGAAATTACATCAAGATTTTAGCCATAAACGCACCGCAACTGCCGAGCAAGCGGTAGGATTTTTGAACGTTTTACAGCCCTTGCGTGAACAGGGTTGTTTGGCGAATTTATTTGTGCAGTTCCCAGCCAGCTTTGAGCGGACAACCGCCAATCGTTACTATCTGGCGGAACTGGTTTCGTGGTTTGGCGATTTCCCCCTTGCGATTGAATTTCGCCACGCCAGTTGGCATACGCCATCGGTGCTGGATTATTTCCACGCCAAGCCAAATCTGATTTGGTGCAATGTCGATTATCCGCCGAATATCGGCTTGCCCGCCTTTCATTTTTACGCCAACCAACGCACCGCTTATTTGCGATTGCACGGACGCAACCAAAATTGGTGGCAAGCCCAATCCGCCAAAGCTCGCCACGATTATCGTTATAGTGAAGCGGAATTAAAGCAGTTGGCAGCGTTTTTAAATCAACGCAAAAGCGAATTTGATGAGCTTTATCTCTATTTTCAAAACACCACCCACAGCCACTCTTTTTATAATATTGAAAGTCTAAAAGGCTATTTGGTAGAATTCGGATTTAGCACAAAGCCCAAACCTGAATTTTTAGTGGGGCAACAAAGTTTGTTTTAGGGTGTTGTTTGTGAAGTGGTTTAAAGTGCCAATTGGCTTTACTTTAGGTTTTGCGATCCCAGCCATAATTTATCGCTGGATAAACTAAGAAAAAATCAGCCAAATAACACAGCACAGCATGAGCCAAGTTGCACCATCTATAAGCAGCATCTTATTTTCATGATTGAGCAACAATAATTTATTCCCTGTGCGGTGGTTATGTCTTGCCATTTTTATGATACGCAAGAGAGTATAACTAAGCACACCAATCATTGCTGCAGGCAGAGCATCTCTGATGAGCTGAAGAGAATCAAAGTTATCTTGCAATCAAGAAAATTGACAGAAGCTGCTGATGCTATTTATTTAAACTTAACAATACCAACACCATTTTGGTCGGCTGGCTGATTGATGGTGGCGATGTCCTCTTTGCTTGGCCGTCTTTCTTGGTGATTGCAGTTGATGCATTCGATGTATTCATCAAAGCTGGGAATAAAGATTTGCACCTGCACAATGGTATCAGTGTGGTTACAGCTGGGGCATGAGACACCAGCAAGAAATTGTCGCTTTGGGCGAGTGGATTGATAACGCATAATAGTCAGTTGGTTATTAATAATAAAATCTTAATTTTCAGTGTTTGTTAATGCTTGGTGCGAGCCGACTGGCATGATTGATATCAGTGCCAGTCTAAGATACAAGGAATTATTCCACCAACCCACGATGTCTTAACAAAGCATCGGTTGTGGCGGCACGACCACGGAATGCCAAATAATTGTCTTTGGCGTCCCTTAGGCTGCCTTGTGCGAGAATTTCTTGTCTAAAGGCTCTGCCAGTTTTGGCATTATAAATGCCATCTTCTTCAAACTTGCCAAAAGCATCCGCCGACAGCACCTCTGCCCAGATGTACGAATAATAACCTGCAGCATAACCGCCAGCAAAAATATGGCTAAAGCCGTTGCCCATTCGCTGATAGGCAGGCGGGGTAATGACGGCAATTTCATCACGAATGGTGTTGGCGGTTTGCAAGATGTCTTGGTAGCTTAGGCTGGTGTCTGATTGCTGGCTGTGTAGCCTTAGATCAAATAAGCCAAATTCCATTTGTCGTAGGGTTTGTAAGCCTGTTTGGAAATTTTTGGCGGCGATGAGAGCGTCTTTTTTGTCCGCAGGCAGTGTCTCGCCACTGTCAATATGGCGACTGATTTTACCAATGCCAACATCTGTGATGGCAAAATTTTCCATAAACTGACTTGGCAGCTCGACAGCGTCCCATTCAACGCCATTAATGCCTGCGATGGCAGCAACATCAATCTGAGTCAAAAGATGATGTAGGGCGTGTCCAAATTCGTGGAATAGGGTATTGACCTCATCAAAGGACAATAGGCTCGGCTTGTCGCCAAGCGGTGGGGCGAAGTTGCCAACAATAAAGCACACAGGCAGACGCGTGTTACCGTCTTTGATTTGGCGTTTTTGGAAATCATCAAGCCACGCACCGCCTTGCTTGCCTGCACGAGCAAACAAGTCAAGATACACACCGCCTAAGAGCGTATCGCTGTCGTCATCATACAGGGTATAAAACAGCACATCATCATGCCATGCTGAAAAATGTGCTTTATCCGCCTGCACAAAGCGAATGCCAAACAGACTTTTGCAAATGTCAAATAAGCCATCAAGCACCACAGGCAAAGGAAAATAAGGACGCAAGGCATCGCTGCTTAGGTTGAATTTTTCTTGGCGGATTTTTTGGCTTAAATAGGCAATATCCCATGCTTGCAATTTGTCCAGCCCAAACTTTTTGGCAGCTTGTTCCAATTCGGCAAGTTCGGCGATGGCTTTTGGTTTGGCGGCAGCAGACAGTTGCAATAAAAACTGCTCAATTTCTGCACTGCTGTCAGCCATTTTGGTTGCCAATGAATACTCGCTGTAGTTGCTCATGCCAAGCAGTTCGGCTTTTTGTTTGCGTAGTGTGAGAATTTCAACCATCAAGTCAGCATTGTCAAACTCGGTGGTATCGGGGCTTTGGTCAGAGGCACGCGTATTGTAGGCGTGATATAATTGCTCTCGCAAGGCTCGGTTGTCGGCAAATTCCATCACCGCCAAGTAGCAAGGCATATCCAATGTCGCCACATAATCGCTGGGCAAGCTGGCGTTTGGGTTTTTGGCACGATAGGCATCGCCTGCCGCCTTTAATAACGCCAAGCCATTGCTGCTGATGCCTGACAGCTCATCTTGCTTTAGTGGACGGGCAAAATGATAAGTGGCGTCCATGATATTGTCGGCAAATTTGGCACAGCTGACAGACAGCTGGCTTTCGATGGCGGCAAATTTGCTTTTTTTCTCGTCATCAAGAGCCACGCCTGACAAGACAAATTCTTGCAATCCCTTATTAATCGCACGCTTTTGGGCATCATGGCGTAGCTCGTCTGGCAGCTTGTCAAACTCATCATGCACCAACTGGTATAGCTGATACAGGGCGGTTGATTGACCTGTGCGAGTACCAAAGGCGGACAATTTTGGCAATAATGCGTGATGAGCGTGGCGAATATCATCGGTGCTTGCGACACTGTTTAGGTGCGACAAAATGCCAAAATGACGCCAAATCTGAGCAGTGGCATCATCAAAGGACGAAATGATGGCAAACGCCGTAGCGACATCGGGCATATCTTGGCGTGCCTCAATATTATCAAGCTGACAGCTGGCGGCGTGCAGTGCTTGCTCGGTCAGTGCCTGTAGTGTCTCTGGCGTTGCCTTGTCAAAATCAACCAAGTGCAGATTATCATTGAGCGGGCTGCCAGTTAGATTGATGGTATCAGTCATGCGTATTCCTTGTGTTTTGTTAGATGGGCGGTGTGTGCCAAATTAAACCAAATTCTATCAATAGCTAAATGCGTGCGGTTTGCGATTTTGCAAGGTCTTTGAGACTAAGATTGGGTGATTTTTGGCAAAATATGCTTGCTGATGGTTGTTTGCCAGCGTTGGCTGCCTTATCTTTTGGCAATTGTGGTATAATGGCATCTGTTTGGCAGGAAGTTTTGCTGGGCGAGGTTGACAAATGATTTACCAAGCCGCCATATTTGCCAAGCAAATTAAACAACATGATTTGTCAGACAAACCAACAAAAATAACCATCAGTAACCAATCACGATGAACGCCATCACCATCACCAGTTATAATATCCACAAAGGTATGTCGCCAACCAACCGCTGGCTGCGACTCGATGGCATGAAAAACGCCCTACAGCAGCTCAATGCTGATGTGTTGTGCTTGCAAGAAGTGCAGGGGCAAAATCTTAAGCGTGCGATGAATTTTGCTGAATTTCCCGACTGTGGTCAGCATGAATGGTTTGGCGAATTTTTATCCACACAAGTCAGCTATGGTAAAAATGCCGAATATCAGCACGGTCATCATGGCAATGCGGTGTTATCGCGGCACCCACTTGACCCCAAGCACAATCTGAATATCACCGTCAATCGCCTAGAAAAACGCGGAGTGCTGCACTGCGAGGTGTATCCTGATGGCTGGCAGACGGCATTGGTGGTGCTGTGCGTGCATTTGAATTTGTTGCACCGTGATAGGCAAAAGCAGTACCAAGCGATTGCCAAGTATGTGCAGACTCTGCCCAGTGATGTGCCATTGGTGCTGGCGGGTGATTTTAATGATTGGTCAAAAAAATCCTGCCAAGCACTGTCATCACTGGGTTTAAATGAGGCATTTGTGCAGGCACACGGTGCTTATCCTGCCACTTTTCCTGCCAAGCTGCCGCTACTTAGCCTAGATCGCATTTATGTGCGTAATTTGACAGTGCAGACAGCGATGGTACACGCAGGCATACCATGGTCAAACTTATCTGACCATCTGCCCATCAGTGCAGTGGTGTCGCCGTTGTAGCCATGATTGGATTTTGCTTTTATCATTAACTTAACTAAGGATTTTTATGCAGATGCATGACTGCTGGGTGCTTGCCAGCAACAATCAAGGCAAATTGGCAGAGTTTCAGGCATTGTTTGATCGTGCCAATTTACAATTAACCATCGTCAATCAGGCGGCTTTGGGCATTGATGACGCTGTCGAAGATGGACTCAGTTTTGTAGAAAATGCCATCATCAAAGCACGCCATGCCGCCAAAGCCAGTGGGCTGCCAGCGATTGCTGATGATTCTGGATTGTGCGTGCCTGTGCTTGGCAATGCACCGGGGATTTATTCAGCTCGCTATGCAGGCGTGCATGGTGATGATGCTGCCAATAACCAAAAATTACTCGATGAGCTGTTGCCTTATCGCACAGATGTGCCGATAGAAGCATTTTTTGTGTGTGCTTTGGCATTGGTGCAGCACGCTGATGATCCGATGCCAGTTATTGCCATCGGTCGCTGGCAAGGGCAGATTTTGCCATCACCTCGTGGCGAGGGCGGCTTTGGCTATGATCCGTTATTTTTTGTGCCAACGCTGAATAAATCAGCCGCCGAATTGGACAAATCCACCAAAAATGCCATCAGCCATCGCGGTCTTGCTCTGCAAGCCTTATTGGCACAGCTTGTCCATGCTTAATTATGGGTTCGGCAAAAATCGGTCTTTGTTAGATTTTTGGCTATTATCAAATGTGCTACAATGGCACAAACTGCACCTTGGTGATGATGATTCATGATAGAGTTTAAAAATGTGGCAGTGCGGCGAGAGGGTCGGCTGCTGTTTGATGAGGTGAATTTGCAATTGCACAAAGGTCAAAAAATTGGCCTGACGGGCAAAAATGGCACGGGCAAATCCACTTTGTTTGCGACCATTTTGGGGCAGCACAGCACCGATGTTGGCGAGGTGAATTTGCCGACAACTTGGCAGATTGCACACATGGCACAAGAGATTCATGCGGTGCATATGACGGCGATGGACTATGTGCTGTCTGGCGATGCCCAGTGGTGGGAGCTGGATAATCAGCTTGGTCAGCAAGCAGGCCTGAACGAAGAACAAATCGCGGTGGCATATCAGCGTTATGAAGAGATTGATGGCTATCGCACGCGTGCCAAGGCGGCAACCATCTTGGCGGGATTGGGCTTTCGTGAATCTGACCACGCCGAGCTTGTTGCTTCATTTTCTGGTGGCTGGCGAATGCGACTGAATTTGGCACGCACGCTCATGCACCGAGCCGAGGTGTTGCTGCTAGATGAGCCGACCAACCATTTGGATTTGGACGCTATTTTGTGGCTTGAGGAATGGCTATTGAAGTTTGACGGTTTGGTGCTGGTGGTGAGCCACGATCAGGCTTTTTTGGACACGGTTTGTGGTCATATTTTGCACATTGAGCAAGGCGGCATCAAGCTGTATACGGGCAACTATAGCCAATTTGTGCGTATGCGTGCTTGGCAACTTGCCGAGCAGCAACAAGCCTACCAAAAGCAACAAGCACTCAAGGAGCATTTGCAAGATTATATCCGTAGATTTCGTGCCAAGGCAACCAAAGCAAAACAAGCCCAAAGTCGCATCAAACAGCTTGACCGCATGAGCGAGCTAAGTCCTGTCATGGCTGATAGTGAGTTTTCATTTGCTTTTTATGAGCCAGAGCAGATGTCTTCACCGCTGATTTGTCTTGATAATGCCAGCATTGGCTATCAGGGCAAGCCATTATTGACAGGGGTTAATTTACAAATTACGCCTGCCAGCCGACTGGGTATTTTGGGTGCCAATGGTGCAGGCAAATCAACGCTCATCAAGGCATTGGTGGGGGAGTTGCCATTGTTATCAGGTGAGCAAAAATCCTCACAGACGCTCAAATTGGGGTATTTTAACCAGCATCAGATGGACAGTTTGGACGATGAAGCCACGCCAATGCTGCTATTGCGACGCATTGCAGCCAAGACGCCAGATGATAAATTGCGTGCATTTTTGGGCAGTTTTGATTTTCGTGGAGAGCGAATCGATACACCAAGCAAGTTCTTTTCTGGTGGTGAACGAGCAAGGCTGATGTTGGCGTTGATTGTGTGGCAGCGACCCAATGTCTTGGTGCTAGATGAGCCGACCAACCATTTGGATTTGCAGATGCGTAATGCCTTGATGTTGGCATTGCAAAATTTTTCAGGTGCGTTGATTTTGGTGTCGCACGATCGTGATTTGGTCTTGTCGGTGTGTGATGAGTTGCTGTTGGTGGCTGATGGGCGAGCGGCTGTCTTTGAGGGAGACATGAGCGATTATAGCACGCATCTAAAAAAAGCTCGCCAAGCTCATCAAAATGCCCAAGATGCCCAGCCAGTGATAAAGCAGCAACCAACCGCTGATTTGCCACCCAAGGGTGATGGGCTAAGTAAGGAGGAGCGACGCAAAAAAAACGCCCAAATCCGTGAACAAACCGCACCATTACGCAAGCAAATCAGCACGCTTGAAGGGCAATTGACAAAGCACAGCGAGCAATTACAGACAATTGAGCATGATTTGTCAGAACCTTCGCTGTACGATGAGCCAAATAAAAAGCGTTTGCTGGAGAAGCTGGACGAGCAAAATGCACTAAAATCACAAATTGCCGCCATTGAAGAGGAGCTTTTGGTTGCGATGGACGAGCTTGAAACGCTTGAGCGTGAATTGGGCTGAATGACTTTGGTGAATGCAGATGGACGAATCCACAGCAGATTATTATCAGATACTTGGGGTTGCTTATACCGCAGATACAGCAACCATTAAGCGTGCATATCGCCAAAAAATTTCGCAGCACCACCCCGACAGAGGTGCCGATGATGCTTGGGCAAGCAGGCTCAATATTGCTTATGCCACCTTAAAAGACGCCAATACTCGCCAAGCCTATGATGCACATCTTGCCAAAGTGCAACAGCGGCAGTGGCTAAATAGACGCTACAGTCAGTTGGCAGGGGTTGGCAAGCAGTTGCAAGGTCGCATGATGCAGACGGCACAATCGGTGATGGCGGCATGGGGTCGGTTTGAGCGTTTTTATCAGCAATTGCCGCATTTGGCTGGCAAGCAGGCGGATATTGTTTGCAGGATTGGTTTGCAAACCGCATATTTTGGTGGCAAGGTGTCTATCACCACCCAGCAACAAAGGCATGAGCAGACAATTGAGCTGGATTTGCCAAGCGGTCTTGGAGCAGGCGAGATTGTCAAGGTGCGATATGCCGAGCGGTTGTTGCGTGTGCGGATTTGGCTGGATAGTCCTTGCGTGCAGCTAAAAGGGGCTGATGTTTATTATGTGGTTTATTTAACTGCTCATCAGATGATGGAGGGTGCAAAAATCACTTTGCCAGCACCGCTTTCGCTGACTTTGATTAGCCCTGCCTGCTTGGATTGTCCTGCTGATATTGTGCTGACTGGGCGTGGGTTGCCAACAGCTGACGGCACGGGGGATTTGGTGGTGCAATTGCGTCAAGCTACATAAGTAACTACCCTTCTTGCGATGTATCATGCAGGTTGTGCTATTACAAATTATTCTTTAGAAAATATAAATAAATGAGACTGATATGGCCGAACAATTTTCACCGCCAATATGGCTTCGTAATGCACATTTACAAACCATTTTGCCACGCTATTTGGTGCGTTATACGCCCAATTATCAGCGTGTGTTGGTAAAAGATTCGCTCAATGAAAGCGATGTTGCCTATGATTATTTGTTGGCAGATGAAAAAAAAGATGCCACAGGCAGATACAGCACGCCACTGGTGGTGCTGTTTCATGGCATGGAAGGCTCAAGTCAGAGCCATTACGCACGCACGCTGGCACAATGTGTGCATGAGGTGGGTTGGCATTTTGTGGTGGTGCATTTTCGTTCTTGTGGCGGTGTGGCAGTGGCAGGCAAGGTGTTTTATAATGCAGGCGACACCGCAGAAGTGCAGCACAATTTGGCACAGCTCACCGAGCAATTTACGACAATTTATGCGATGGGCGTATCGCTTGGCGGTAATGTTTTGGCAAAATACATGGGCGAATACGGTGCTGATGCACTTGTTCAGCGGGCGGTGGTTGTCTCTGCACCTGTGGACTTGGCGAGTGCTTCGGTGGCGATGGAAAGATTGCTCGGTCGCCGTGTTTATACCCCATATTTGCTCAACCCCATTGTCAAAAAAGCACTGGCAAATCAACTGACCGATGACGAAATCACCATGCTAAAAACCGCCAAACGCATGGCAGATTTTGATAATGCGTTCACCGCACCCAGACATGGCTATCGCTCAAAAAATGACTATTATCGCAAGGCATCTGCATTGCCTTATTTGGCAGATATTGTTAAACCAACCTTAATAATAACCGCAAAAGATGACCCATTTTTGGGGGTAACTGCCGAACCAAGCGATGTTTCGTCAAGTGTGCAGTTGCTGGATACGCGTTTTGGTGGGCATATTGGATTTTTGGATTATCGCTATCAACAAAAGCAGTTTGATTTAACCTTTGTGCCACACAACGCCCTAAGGTTTTTTGGTTGTGAGTAATTTATAATAAAATTAAGAGCCGTGCTAGATTAGCAAATATATTATACTGGTTTTATAAAGATAACCCATTGTAAAATAAGTAAAAAATCCTAAAAAAGTTGCTTGAATTTTTGTACTTGAAGCAACTGCTCGTTCAGCAACTTTATTTTATCAAAAATCAGACTTGTAATAGACTATCATTTAACCCAAGAAACCAATTAATTATTTGATGGTGAGATTGAACCTGATGAGGATAACAAAGGTGGCACTCAAAAAGTCAAGCGTGGTCGCGGTGCTGGCGGCAAAACTGCTGTATTTGGTCTTTTAAAACGCAATGGCAAGGCTTATACCGTTGTTGTTAAGACACCCAAGCTGACCACATTAATACCTATTATTACCAGTAAAATCAAACCCAGCAGCATTGTTTATACCGACAGCTTTTTATCCAAGAATGTGAGTTTGGATTTAACCATGATACACTATCTAATCAGCTTAAAGATTGAGAAAATGGTGTGGGGCTTGGGTTAATCTAGTACAGTTCTAAAATTAAAATCGCCTGTTATTTATTACAGTGATGGTGATAAGGTGGATTATGAATAAGTAGCAAGTCAAAAATCGTGCCATTTTTGTTATTGGGTGAAATGGCTGTACGGACTTGCTCATAAAAATTACAAAATAGATCATCTGCCATGCTGTTTGTGCATCTTTCAAAATTTATCCAGCCTTTGCCAAGTTGTATTGTAATTATGTTACATTTATAAGTGATTATCTGGGTATATTGCAGATAATATTGGTAGTGGGAATTTTAGACTTCATGCCAAGCGAGCGGTACTATGCACCTAGGCTGATTTGATGGTGATTGTGTTGCTGTGCGTTGTGGTTGTGAATTATAAATTTAAGATTTGCTGGGATAGGGTGATTGAGCTGTGGTTTGGCTAAATGCCACGCTGTGATTGCTATAATAATGGAAAAATGCCTACCGCCATCAGCAGTAGGCATGGCGGTGCTTAAGATTTTAGCCCCAGAACATCTTGCATATCATACAGACCAGCAGGTTGCTTGGCTGCCCATAAAGCGGCACGCACCGCCCCTGTGGCAAAGGTGGCACGACTTTGGGCTTTGTGCGTGATTTCGATAATCTCACCAGCGGTAATAAACTGCACGGTATGCTCACCGATAATCTCACCGCCACGCACTGCATGAATGCCAATTTCGCCAGCAACTCGTTTGGCAGCTCCTGAGCGACCATGGTTGATGACGGTATTTGGCTGCTGACCTCGTGTGGTAGCAATGGCATTTGCCATCATTAATGCCGTGCCAGAGGGAGCGTCAATCTTATGCTTGTGGTGATGTTCGATGATTTCAACATCGGCATCGAGCCCCAGCACACGAGCGGTGGTTGCAAGCAGGTTCAGCGATAGATTTACCCCTGTTGAGTAGTTGCCAGCATAGACGATGGCGATATGCTTGGCAGCTTCTGTCAGTTTGGCTTCTTGGTCTTGGCTTAAGCCTGTTACCCCCATCACTAGCGGTATGCGGTGCGTGATACATTGTGATAGCACTTCATCAAGTGCTTCAGGTAGGCTAAAGTCAATCAGTGCATCAACCTTGGTGACATCAAGCGGTGCAAGAGCGACACCGATACGCTCACCACCAATAAATTCCCCAGCGTCTGCACCGATTAGGCTAGAAATGCTGCGTACATACGCACCACCAAGTGCGGTATCAGGATTGTCTAAGGTGGCCTCAATCAGCATACGCCCCATGCGACCCGATGCTCCCATGATGCCTAGTTTTAATGGATTCATACTTGCTCCTTTTGGCTAGATGAGATGATTATATCAAGGTTGTGCCACTTTTTCATCATAATTTAGCACCAGTAGTGCAGCGGCAATATCTGCTGTCAAATCATCAATATGCTCAAGCCCAACGCTAAATCGCACCACATAATCGCCCTGCAAATGCGTCTGTGGCAGGCTGCGAATTTTTTTAATATCATACAGCATCACAAGACTTGTCGCACCACCCCAGCTAAAACCCAGTTGAAACAAACGCAACGCATCACAAAAACGACAAACATCCGCCCAGCGATAGCGTTTGTCAAATACCACACTCACAAGCCCTGATGACAAGCCGCTGGGGCAAAGTTTTTGCCAAGCGTCATGCCCAGCACTGTCTGGATTGGCAGGGTGTAGCACTTGGCTGAATTGTGGTTGATTTTTTAGCCAGTGCATCAGCTGTTGAGCGGTGGCGGACTGTTGTTGATAACGCAACTGCAAACTGGGCAGACTGCGATAAATGCGTGCACAATCATCACCAGAGACACTAAGCCCCAAGACAGAATGCGTCTGCAAGAGTCGCTGATGTAGTTTGTTATCATGGCTGACAATGCTGCCCATTAGTACATCGCCACCGCCACTTGGGTATTTGGTGAGTGCATGCACCGAAATATCTACCGCCAGCGTATCGATAGCAAAAGGACAAAACGCCACCGCCGCACCCCAAGTATTATCCAGTGCCACCCAAGCACCATGCTGATGAGCCTTGTGAATAAATGCAGGCAAATTGGGAAACTCAAGGGTAATTGAGCCTGCTGCCTCAAGCCACAATAATTTGCACGCCTTTGATGGCATAAAACTGTCAATATCTTGTGGTTGATAGATTTTTATGCTGATACCATAGCTTGACTGTAGTTGTTGCAAGTGAGCCAAATTGGGCGAGTAAGCATTGTCTGGTATCCAGACCTCATCGCCTGTTGTCAATAAAGCGGTATTGACCAAACTTATCGCAGACAGACCGCTGGGGGTCAATAGGCAGTGCTGACCGCCTTCTAGCCGTGCGATTTGATCGGCGAGCAAATAAGTGGTTGGCGTGCCGTGCGTGCCATAGCTGTAGTCATAGCGATCTGTCCAGTGGCGATTAAATAACGCCTTGGTGCTATCAAAGATGATGGTTGAGGCGTGATACACGGGCGGTTGCATGGTGTTAATATCCATCGGAGCGGCTTTTGGGTCGTGGATAAGGGCGGTTTGTTTGTGCATGGTATTGTTGTTATATCTACTTGTGGTTTTGGTTTGTTTACAAAAGAATGCTTATGCGATTATCATAATCTCTTGCCTTGGCTGTGTCAAACTTGTTTTGGGCTGGTGCGATTGAGCCATTGCCAGTGTGTGCGGTCTTGTTAAGTGGTTTTGGCAAATATCCCACCAAAGCATTAAGACAACAAAAAGCCCCAACTATGGGGCTTTTGTGGTATCAATCAAACAGGTCTTTTAGGTCGTCTTTGACTTTGTCAAAAAAGCCTTTTTTCTTGGCTTCGCTGCTGCTGTTGTTACTGCCCAAGGTTGCTTGTAGCTGCTTGAGCAGGTCTTTTTGTTCATTGTTAAGATTGACAGGTGTTTGGACGATGATTCGGCAAATCAAATCACCCTGCATTCGTCCCTGCACAGTGGTTACGCCCTTGCCACGCACTCGCAGCATTTTGCCTGATTGCGTTCCCTCGGCGATTTTGATTTTGATTTTCCCGTCCAAAGTGGGAATTTCGATTTCATCGCCCAAAGCTGCCGATACCATAGAAACAGGGACTTCCATGTGCAAGTCAGCACCATTACGCGTAAAGATATCATGTGGTTTGACACGCACCTCGACAAACAAATCGCCGCTTGGTGAGCCATTTTTGCCAGCCTCACCCTTGCCTGCCAGACGCACGCGGTCGCCGTCATCAACACCAGCAGGAATGCTAATCTCCAGCGTTTGTTGCTCTTGTTTTTTGCCGACACCATGGCAATCTGGGCAAGGGGTTTTGATTTGTTTGCCCGTGCCTTGACAGTCAGGACAGGTTTGTTGCATGACAAAGAACCCTTGTTGCATACGCACCTGACCTTGACCATGACAGCTGCCACAGGTAACGATGTCGCTATCTTTGGCTGCACCTTTGCCATGACAGCTGCCACAGGCAACCGAAGTTTGGTAAGTGATTTGTTTTTTGCAACCTTTGACAGCTTCCTCAAGGGTTAGGCTGATGTTATACAGCAGGTTCGCTCCTTGTCGTGCTTGACGGCGTGAGCTGCCACCGCCAAAGCCCCCACCAAATGCCTGACCAAATAGGTCGCCAAAAATATCATTAAAATCGCCACCGCCAAAGCCACCAAAACCACCACCGCCAAAGCCGCCTGCACCCATGCCTTGTTCATAGGCAGCGTGTCCGACACGGTCATAAGTGGCTCGTTTTTCAGGATCGCTAAGCGTTTCGTAGGCTTTGGTGGCCTCTTTGAGCTTTTCTTCGGCTTCGGGATTGTCTGGGTTGCGGTCTGGGTGATATTTCATTGCCAATTTGCGAAAGGCTTTTTTGATTTCTTTTTCGTCCGCACTGCGACTGACACCCAGCGTGCTATAAAAATCATTGCTCATTTGTCATACTCATTATCAAAAAATTATAAAAAATAAAAATATCGCTCAATATGGTGCCAATTGAGCGATTTATCAAGTCAAAATAATAAATCTTGCCAGCTTTTGCTGATTTTGCCAAATTTTTATGGCCTAGGGTGAAGATTTTGCCAACTTATCAAGCGTTTCACATGAAACCTTGAAAGTGTCGCAAGAAATTTATCAAAATTGGGCAATTTCATCAGCACGCAAAAAACGGCATTCGCCCATTTGCAATCCGTCAAGCGTGATGGTGCCAATGCTGGCACGGTGCAGGGCGACAACTTTGTTGCCAAAATATGCCATCATGCGTTTGACTTGGTGGTATTTGCCTTCGGTTAGTGTCAGCACGGCGTGCGTTTCATCAACAAATGACAGTTTTGCAGGGCGGGTTTTTTCGGTTTCTGATTCAAGCAAGATGCCATTTGCCACCTGCTTGATGGCGACGGCTTGGGCTTGACTGTCCATCGGGTCGGCAAGTGTGATTTCGTAGCGTTTGGGCTGATGGCTTTTTGGGCTGGTAACACGGTGAAGCCATGCACCATCGTCAGACAGTAGCAATGCTCCTGTGGTGTCCACATCGAGCCTGCCTGCGATACGCAAATTTGCCACCTCAGGCACGGCAATTAAATCGGTAACAATCGGATATTCTTTGGGTTTTAGGGTGCATTCAAAGCCATCAGGCTTGTACAACAAAATATATCGATTGCCATCAGCGACCGATAATGGTTCGCCCGCCCACAGCACCTCATCGCAGGTGGTGTCAATATGATGGCTGCCATCTTTGATGATGGTGTTGTTTACTGTAATTTCGCCAGCGTGTAGCACTTTTTTGGCATCTTTACGAGATAATTCGGTGGCTTTGCTTAAAAATTTATCCAATCGCATGGTTTTTCTCAATAAGACAATCAAAGCATGAGTTTAGCATATTTTGCCATTGTCTGCTTGATTTGTGGTGATAATCAAGCTAAGAGTGCCTGTGGGTGGTCTGAATTGCCCAAAGATTGGCAAATTTGGGCAAAAAATTGTATAAATTATCAAAATGTGGGACAATGGCATTTTGTCATCAAAGAGTGTGTTGTGAGCTATCAGACGCTAAGTTTGCCCTGCACGGCGACTTATGAAATCAAAAAAAGTGAGTTTTTGGCTTTTGCTTATCCGATACAGACACGAGAGCAGCTGTTGGCGTGGGTGCAGCACTTAAGGCAGCAGTACCCTGATGCACGCCATCATTGCTATGGTTATATCATCGGCGATCCGCACAACACCACCAGTGCAGGGTTTGATGATGATGGTGAGCCAAATGGTACAGCAGGTCGGCCGATTTTAAGCGTGCTACAGCACAAGGCGATTGGCAATTGTCTGATTGTGGTTGTGCGGTATTTTGGCGGTATTAAATTGGGTGCTGGCGGGCTGACGCGTGCTTATGCGACAGCGGCACAGATGGTGGTTGATCAGATGGTGCTAAGCCAGTTCGTGCCACAGACGACACTGCGTATTAAGACCAGTTTTGCTCACGAGGCACAGTTGCGGTATTTGGTCTTGGCGGCAGGTGGCGAGATGTTGCAGGTTGATTATGCACTTGATGTCTGTGCGACAGTTAGGCTGGATGCGGCACGGCTCAAGGAATTTGTCGCAAGTCTAGGGGTATACGGACAGCTATTAGACAGTCAGTAGGATTGCTTGACAGACCTGCAATAAAAAACCACAAGCTCATCACTTGTGGTTTTGTGCAATACTTTGCGGCTCCCTAATGTGCCTCCATACACCGACAGCAAATCCTCCGTGTGGCATCGTTGCCATTTCCTGTGCTGATGGTGCTATTATGCCAAATTGCCATGACAAAACACAGTGGCAAATTTCGCCAATTTTTGTAAGAAATTTCTTACAAACCTACCAAAATGGTCAATTGTGGTGTGCGGTCTTGCGTTTTTTGATAAATTCATGAATAATTGACACAAGGCAAGGAATGATTTGCCTTAACAATTAAGCGATGGAGAATTGAGCAACAAACCTTGCCAAAGAAAACCGCCGCCAATAAGGAGATATCATGACACAATTGCATCAGTATGAGCAGGCATTACAAACGCTTAAACAAGAGTACCAAGCACGCATTGACAAAATCAGCGACCACATCAGCCACCCCCAAGATCAGCTACAGCGACACTGGGACGATCAGGCAGTGGCTGCCAGTCGTGATGAGATGCGTAAGGCTCTCTTGATTGAGGCGGAACAAGGTTTGGCACAGGTCAATGCAGCATTGCGGCGTATTGAGCTGGGCGAGTACGGCATCTGCGTGGAATGTGCAGAAAAAATTGACGACAATCGCCTAAAGGCTGTGCCATATACCGCCTATTGTATCGCTCATGCCAAGTAGCCAGCAGGCAGATGGCTTGATGCGACAAGGCATATCGCCAAGCAAGTTATATTTGCCAAAACTTGCCCAAACCGTGCCGACCATTTTTACCTATTTGTGCCAAAAATTCCCCCACATCACCCCTGATGAATGGCGTGGTCGCTTTGAGCAAGGCTTGGTGCTGCACGAAGGCAAGGTGCTGACGCAGGACAGTCCTTATCAGCATGGCTTGACCATTTCTTATTATCGGCAGCTGGCGTGTGAGACGATTGTGCCATTTGCCCATCGGATTATTTATGAAAATGACGAACTGCTGGTGGTGGATAAGCCGCATTTTTTGACGGTGGCACCAGCAGGGCGTTATGTGCAACAAACGCTTTTGGCACGGCTAAAGGCACAAACGGGCAATGCCAATATCTCGCCTGTGCATCGTTTGGACAGGGAGACGGCAGGCGTGATTTTGTTTGCCAAAACGCCAAAGGCTCGCACGACATATCAGCAATTATTCGCCAATCGTGCAATAGACAAATGCTATCATGCCATCGCTCCTGCTAGCGAGCAGCACCATTTTCCTTTATCGCTTGCGTTGCCACTTGAGCGTGGTGAGCCGTTTTATACCATGAAAGTGGGACAGGGCGAACCAAATACACATACGCTGATTGAGCCATTGCAAATAAGCCGTGATGGCAAGTGGTGCAAATATCAACTGCGACCCACCACAGGCAAGCTGCATCAGTTGCGTGTGCATATGAATTATCTGGGTCTTGCCATCTGCCATGACAGTTTTTATCCTGTGATTCGCCACCGAGCCGATGATGATTTTAGCAAGCCCTTGCAGCTGCTTGCCAAGCGATTGTCATTTGTTGATCCGATAACAGGTGAGATGATGCGTTTTGAGTCAGAATTTGAGCTGGATTTGGAAAATTTTTCTTCTGATAAATCAGCAGATGGATTGTAAGTATCAGATAAATATCACAAAAATTATTTGCCACTGTATGATGACAGTGATTGACTTTTGATAAGATTATGGGCAAATTTTGGGCGATGTGCCTGCCAAGCCAACAAATTCTGACTTTATGACAAAAAAATGGTATATTAACGCAGACTCAACATGAGTTACAAAAACAATAAGAGATAAATGCAAGTTGTCAGGCGTGTTATTTTGTTGCAAAGCCAAAGTTGAAACCAGTTTATCAGCCAATCGCTGTGTTGGTGGCATTTGTACAATGTTGCAATGGGCTTGTTGGTTGAAACCATCAGTCCAGCTTAGATCAGCTTTGCTCGTATGAAACTTAGGAGTAATTATGCGTTCTATTGCGAATGCCTATATGCGTTTGGGATTGGTGCCGATGATTATTGCGGCATTGATACTTGGCACGATAATTGGTGCATTGACACCCGAGCTGGGATTGTCGCTTGGCATCTTAGGCTCGGTATTTGTCGGTGCATTAAAGGCGGTAGCCCCTATATTGGTATTTGTGCTGGTTTTGGCGGCAGTGTCAGGTCAGCAAGTTGGTGCTGATACACGCATCAAGCCGATTTTATTATTGTATCTGGTTGGCACATTTGCAGCAGCCTTGGTGGCGGTTGGGGCAAGTTTTATGTTCCCAGTGGAGCTTGTGCTAAATGTTTCGGCAGTCGAGCAATCCGCCCCTCAGAGCTTAAAAGAGGTATTGACCAATCTGGTGATGAATTTGGTTGCCAATCCTGTTTCATCGCTTGCCAATGCCAATTATATGGGTATTTTAACTTGGGCAGTGCTAATTGGCTTGGCATTACGCTCTGTTGGTGATACCACGCGTCAAGTGGTGTCGGATTTGGGCGTGGCGATTACCAGCGTGGTGAAGTGGATTATTGCACTGGCTCCATTTGGTATTCTTGGTTTGGTTGCGTCTACCGTTGCCGAGACAGGACTTGAGGCATTGATGAGCTATGCCAGATTACTTGGCGTGCTGGTTGGGTCGATGCTGTTTATTGCCTTGGTGGTCAATCCACTGATTGTCGCTGCCATCACCCGCAAAAATCCGTATCCGCTGGTGCTAACTTGCTTGCGAGAGTCTGGCGTTACGGCATTTTTTACTCGCTCATCGGCGGCAAACATTCCTGTGAATATGAACCTTGCTCGCAAACTGGGCTTGTCAGAAGAAACCTATTCGGTCAGCATTCCTTTGGGGGCGACCATCAATATGGCAGGAGCGGCAATCACCATTAATGTGCTAACTTTGGCAGCGGCACACACGCTGGGCATTGAGGTGAGTTTTGGGGCGGCGTTATTGCTTGCGATTGTTGGCAGTGTGTCAGCTTGTGGTGCTTCTGGTGTCGCTGGCGGTTCGCTACTGTTGATTCCTGTGGCGTGCAGCTTGTTTAATATCCCAAATGATATCGCCATGCAAGTGGTTGCTATCGGCTTTATTATTGGCGTTGTGCAAGACTCTGCCGAAACGGCACTGAATTCATCTACCGATGTGTTATTTACGGCAGCCGCTGACCCCAAGTTTGCTTATCGTGGCTAGGCTTAGCTGTATCAAGGCTTAGACTTTGACCGAAATATTGATGCAAAACCCAAGCAGATGCTTGGGTTTTTATTTGGTTTAATGGCAGTGATAAACGCCTGTTTTGCTGTTGGTATGACAACCAAAAGAATCTTTTCCACCACTACTTGCTACAGGTAAGTAGCCACGGTTTTTATGATGCAAATGAACGATATGTAAGCAAGTATTTATGAGAGATTTGTATAATTTGGCTTGCATAAAATACTGCCAAAAAATTTTTTAAAAACAATCCCCCTAAAATCAACAACTTACAAACTTTATTCCCAATCCCCCAAAAAACCCCTTTACAACATGAATTCTGGTGCGTATAATACGCACCACTCAAGCAAGCCAAGTAATAAAAAACTTGAGCTAAATCAATCACTTAGGTTGATTTGCTGGGTTAATAAAGTTTAAATAAAAATTTTTAATTTAAATCTTTAAAACCCCTTGACAAACAATTAAAAGCGTATATAATACGCAACTCATTGAACAACTGGACGACAGTGTTCAACAACTATTTAAAATCCAAACTAAAGAACAACTTGTGTGGATTTTTGTCAATACAAGATACTTAAATAAATTAAAAAATAAATCATTTATTTATTATC
>NZ_FTNU01000008.1 GCF_900156515.1 Moraxella cuniculi DSM 21768
GAAGTGATGCCACTGGCTGTGGGTAGAACAATGGGTTGTAGTGATTTATCGGCGGATTTGTCGGCTAAGATGGTTGTTGGGGTGTTGGCGTGGGCAACTAAGCCTAGGCTAAGAAGAAGTGATAATGAAAGAGTTTTTAAGCCAAAGCCAGTGCCAGCAGCAACACTAAATACTAGCGAACGACTGGTTTTGGTGGTTTGACTGGATTTGCCTTGTGAGCGGGTTTTTTCAGAAACCACGATAAGCTGACCTAAGTTTTTATTAAAAATAACTCGGTAGCACAGGCGGTTCATGACAGACTCCAGTGAATATTTATTTTATGGCAATGTGATAATATCTTAATAATTATGTGATGTTATCATAAATGTTATTAAAATTCAAAGGCGGCAGGGTAGGGCAGGGGTTATGATGGAGTGGGAGCAAGAAGTTTTATTGGTTCAGGTGTTGATTTGATGATTAGATATGGCGGATTTATTAAGTTAAAAATATATTCATTAATAATAAAATTTTATTAAATAATAAAAATACAATGATGATGAATACTTTACGGGTTTAAACAGATAATCCGATTAAGCATGATGGTGTGATATTGTCTTGCTATAATGATAAATTATACTTTATAAACCAATAAGTTAATTTTTATATCGTTCAATCAGTCTTTTAACAAACCACCACATAGGACTTGACTGTGTGGTGGCTAGATGTGCGGTCAATGACCTTCTTTGGCGTGATTTAGGGTGTATTTGGGGATTTCGATCAATAAATCTTCTGTGCCGATAACGCATTGGCAGGATAGGCGAGAGTCTGGTTCAAGCCCCCAAGCACGGTCAAGCAAATCGCCCTCAATGTCGTCCATTTCGTCAAGACTGTCAAAGCCTTGACGGACAATGACATGACAAGTTGTACAAGCTTTTGACATATCGCAAGCGTGTTCAATTTTGATGCCATTATTTAGCATGGCTTCACATAGATTATCGCCTGAATTAACTTCAATGGTTGCACCTTCTGGGCAGATTTCATGATGAGGTAAAATAGTTACAGTGGTCATAATAATCTCTTTTAAATGGCTATGGAATTACCAATCGCTTGTGTGTGTGCCTGCAAGGGCATTTTTGACATTGCTGTCCATAATAACGCTGGCAAAATGATCGCTGTGTGGCTTGAGTGCAGTTATTTGCTTGTCAATTTGAGCCTTGTCATCGGTAGTGATGGCGTGTTTGACGGCTTGTATATGCGTCAGTAGGGTTTGGTGCTGCTCATCAGTTAGCAACTCGGCAAACTCTTCAAGTGCTGAAGTTAGGGCGATAATTTCTCGCTCTGCTTCAACTTTGGTTTCTATTAACATTCGAGCAGCCTTGTCAGCTTGGGCGTGGATAAAGCCAGCCTGTAGCAACTGTTCTTGCTGTTCTTCTGACAGACCATAGCTTGGGCTGACTTGGATTTGGCTCACGACATCAGTGGTGGTCTCTCGTGCCGAAACCGTCAGCTGACCATTGGCATCAATGGCATAGCTAATCTCGATGCGTGCAAAACCTGCTTTCATTGGCGGTATGCCATGCAGCTCAAAGCGTGCCAGACTGCGACAATCCGCAACTGTATCTCGCTCGCCTTGCACGACATGAACCACCATGCCTGTCTGACCATCTTGATGGGTGGTGAAAGTTTGTCGGCGTGTTACAGGAATGGGGGTGTTGCGAGGAATAATCACTTCCACCAAACCGCCCATTGTCTCAACGCCGAGCGATAGCGGTGTTACATCAAGTAGCAGCAAGGCATTATTGGACTGATTAACCAGTTGGTCAGCGGCAATGCTGGCACCGATTGCGACCACTTCGTCAGGATTGATATTGCAAAGCGGTACACGCTCAAAATGCTGCTCGACCGCTCTTCGGATAACGGGCATTCGAGTTGAGCCACCGACCAGAATAATATCGGCAAGAGCTGCTTTGTCAAGTTTGGCATCAAGCAGAACTTGCTCACAGGCTTGCAGCGTACGGCGAATGACAGGCTCAATGATACTGCTTAGTGTCTGATTGTCCAGCGTGGTTTGTAATTTGGTGCCAGCAATGTCAATATCAATCTCAACAGCATCATGATGGCTAAGCTGCTGCTTGTAGTTTTTGCTGACTTTTGCCAAATGGGCTTTTTCGTCATTGCTAATCTCGCTGGGATTTTTATTGGCAGCTTTGATAAGCCAATTGGCAATCAAGCGATCAATATCATCACCACCCAAAGCAGAATTACCACCTGTTGCCAAAACCTCAAAAACGCCATCGGATAAATTCAGCAGCGAAACATCAAAAGTACCACCGCCCAAGTCATAAACCAAATAATTACCGTTGTTGGTATTTTTGTCCAGTCCGTAGGCGATGGCAGCGGCGGTTGGTTCATTAAGTAGCCTTAGTACGGTCAGACCTGCGGCAGTGGCAGCATCTTTGGTGGCCTGTCGCTGTGCATCATCAAAGTAGGCAGGCACGGTAATCACCGCTCCTTGAATGCTGTTTGCTGGCAGGGCGGCTTCGGCGTGGTTTTTTAGGTATTTTAGGATATGAGCCGAAGTTTCTACGGGGGATTTTTCACCTTGTGCGGTAACAAATGCAGGCATGGTATTATGATTGCCTGCCAGTTGATAGGGGTGTGAAAATTTAATGTCTGATTTGGCACGACCCATAAAGCGTTTGGCAGAGATGATGGTGTTTTGGCTGTCGTTGGCGTGTGCCAATGCTGCATTACCAATCAGCGGCGTGTTGCTATTTTTGCCATAATACACCACCGAAGGCAATAGAGGTGAGTTGTCAAAGGGCAGGACATCGGCACGCCCCGAACGCACAACTGCAACCAGTGAGTGTGTTGTACCTAAATCGATGCCCAATGCGTAGCGGTGCTGATGTGGGTTTTTGCTTTGATTGGGTTCGCTGATTTGTAATAAAGACATGATGGTTTCTTAATGCTAAGTTAATTTTGGATAAATTCAGACATACAGTTCATCGTCAGTATTGTCTTTGGCTAGGTTTTCGCTTGTTTTGTTGGCAATATCATCAAGCAGTCTGGCGGTAAATTGCAGTTTTTTGCTGGCATCAATTGCTTGCGACCAATTCTGATTACCATAAGCCTCAATAAAGCGTTGTGCCTGTGCCTGATTGATTAAACCAACCTGCTGTGCAATTTGGGCAAGTTCACCGTTATCAGAGGTATCGTCAAGCTCAATACGCAGCTGCATCATGCTGTCCAAAAACTCCCAATCGGCAATGGATTCTGATGCATCAACAACCACGCCTGATAGTTGCAATAAATAATCAGCACGACTGTCATCAGCCAGCAAAGTTTGATAAGCATGGTTGATAAGAGATGCCTGTTGATTGCTGCCGTGATTGGCAGTATTGCGGTCTGGGTGGTGCTGTTTTTGTAAAGCTAAATGTGCTTGCTTGAGGGCTTGTTTGTCAATATTAAAATCAACAGGCAGACCAAATAAAGCAAAAAAATGAGCATCAGACATAATAAGTTCCGATAATTAACGCAAAATCATCATCAAATAAGCCTTGTCAAGACAATGCTTATCGATAATCCTTAGACGGTGAACGATTCGCCACAGCCACATTCACCCGTTTTATTTGGGTTGCTGAATTTAAAGCCAGAATTTAGCCCTTCGGTAACATAGTCCATCTGTAGACCATTTAGGTATACCAAACTTTTGGGATCGACAAATACCGAGACGCCTTCGCTGACAAAACGCTCATCACTGCTGTCAGGTTTATCAACAAATTCAAGCACATAGGCAAGCCCAGAACAGCCTGCTGTACGCACACCAACACGGATGCCCTCGCCACTACCACGATTTTGCAAAAACTCTTTAACATGTTGAGCGGCACGACTGGTTAGACTGATCATCATTGCTCCTTAGATTGACAAAATGGCAAATCGCCACCAAAGCCCAAGCGATTAGGCTTGAGCTTTGGTTTGGTAATCGGCGATGGCTGCCTTGATGGCATCTTCGGCAAGTACCGAGCAATGCACTTTTACAGGGGGTAGGGCAAGCTCTTCGGCGATGTCTTTGTTTTTGATGGCGGCGGCTTGGTCGAGTGTTTTGCCTTTTAGCCATTCTGTTACCAGTGAGCTTGAGGCAATTGCCGAGCCACAACCATAGGTTTTAAACTTTGCATCTTCGATGATGCCATCGTCGCCAACCTGAATTTGTAGTCGCATAACATCACCACAGGCAGGGGCTCCTACCATACCTGTGCCGACATTTTTGGCGTTTTTGTCAAGATTGCCTACATTGCGAGGATTTTCATAATGGTCAATAACTTTGTCTGAATATGCCATGATTACTCTCTTTTGTTTGTGATTATTGTCAAAAGTTTTAGTGAAAATATGTTGAAATAATCAGCTTTAATAACAATTTTCTTAATTTTTTCTTACAACAGCGTTTGCCAATCGCCTTGCTTGTGTTGTACAAAAGAACCGCTGTTCATTTGTAGCTTTGCTGCGGACAATTCACCAAATTCGCATTTATGATGGGCTGATAAATTGTCCGTTTAAGCAGGATTTTGGTTCAAATTTCACTGCATTTTGCCAAACTGGCAGTCTTATGACTTGTTGTTTTACCCAAGCCATGCGGTCAATCAACTGCCGAGCGATTAATTTGCAAAAGGCGGTGGATTAATGCTCCTGCCATTCAACTTTGCTAAAATCCACGCCTTCTTTGAACATATCCCACAATGGCGAAAGTTCACGCAGTTTATCAACGGCTTCATGGATTTGTGCCAAGACGCGGTCAATGTCTTCTTCGGTGGTGTATCGACCGAAACTAAAGCGAATTGATGAGTGTGCCAATTCATCAGGACGACCGATGGCACGCAATACATAAGACGGCTCAAGGGTGGCTGAGGTACACGCTGAGCCTGATGACACCGCCAAGTCTTTTAGGCTCATCATTAGGCTTTCACCCTCAACGAAGTTGAAGCTGACATTGAGAATGTTTGGCACACCTTGGGTAAGGCTACCGTTTAGATAAACCTCTTCAATGTCTTGCAAGCCTTGCCATAGTTTATCGCGTAGGGCTGTGATGTGTGCATGATCTTCATCAAAGCGTTTGGCAGACAGTTCAAATGCCTCGCCCATGCCGACAATTTGGTGCGTTGGCAATGTGCCAGAACGCATACCTCGCTCATGACCACCACCGTGCTGCTCTGCTTTGATACGGACACGAGGTTTGCGGCTGACATACAATGCACCAATGCCTTTGGGGCCGTAGATTTTATGACCGCTAAAGCTCATCAGGTCTATTTTTAGCTCTGCCAAGTTTAGCTTGATTTTGCCGACGCTTTGAGCTCCATCAACATGAAAAATAATTCCTTTTTCACGGGTGATTTCGCCAATGGCGGCAATGTCGGTAATTGTGCCAAGCTCATTATTGACTGCCATCAGACTTACCAAGATGGTATCAGGGCGAATGGCATCGGCAACTTGGCTTGGGTGAATCAGCCCAGTGCCTTGCTCAGGCTCAAGATAGGTAATCTCAAAGCCTTCGGTCTCTAATTGACGGCAAGTGTCCAAGATGGCTTTGTGCTCAATTTGGCTGGTGATGATGTGCTTGCCACGGCTTTCATAAAAATGTGCCACGCCTTTTAGGGCAAGGTTGTCCGATTCGGTTGCACCGCTGGTAAAGACAATCTCGCGTGGGTCAGCACCGATGGTTTCGGCGATTTGCAAGCGGGCATTTTCGACCGCCTCTTCGGCTTGCCAACCAAAGCCGTGCGAGCGAGAGGCTGGATTGCCAAAGATGCCATCAAAGGTCAGGTATTTTGCCATCTTGTCAGCAACCTCATGGGCAACAGGCGTGGTGGCGGCATAATCTAAATAAATCAAAGAATTCTGGCTCATGCTGGATTTCCAATCAAATTGACAGTTGTGATTTGTGAATTGTCTTTTTTGTTGCCACACAGTCGATGCTCTTGGCGGTCGGCGATGGCTTGGGTATTTTTGGTTTCTAAAAGCTGTGCTAAAGTAACATTTTTTAGATAATTTTCGATATGTATGGATAAGTCATGCCATAGGTCATGTGTCAGGCACATAGAGCCATCTTGGCAGTCGCCTTTGCCGCCACATTGGGTGGCATTGATGCTTTCATCAACGGCGATAATAATGCTCATCACATCAATTTCGTTTAGGGGTTTGGCAAGGTGATAGCCACCTGCCGCCCCGCGCGTGCTATTGACCAAGCCTTTTTTGCGAAGTTTGGAAAATAGTTGCTCAAGATAAGATATGGAGATGGATTGGCGTTTTGCAATGTCGGATAAGGACACAGCACCTTTATGGCGATTCTCTTGGACAGCCAAATCCAAAAGGGCAGTGACGGCATACCGTCCACGAGTTGTCAAACGCATTATAATAATTCCAAAAAAAATTGCCTAATTCCACTTTGGCACAGTGGCCTGTGAAGTTGGGTGGTTAATGTTGCCTATTATAATAATTCCTAGTAAACAGGTCAAGATTAAATCAATAAAAAATCCATCAAATTTTTCAATTTCATGGATTGATTTTATCAATTAATGGTTATTTGCCCAGTCGATGGTTGTTTGTTGCTAGATAAAAAAGTGCAAAACCGTGCTGACAATGGCGGCAAAGGCAGCGACAATCATGGCAACAAAAGTCGATTTTTGTTTGCTGGCAAGCTCGGCCAGTTGAATGGATAGGCGTTTGTTTTCTGTAGATAATGTGTCAATGCGTTCGGCTTGCTCGGCAATTTTTTGTTGATAATCGCTGTTTTGTTTGGCTTGGCTTTCGGCGGTTGGTTTTGGTTTTTGATTGCCTGTAAATTTGGTGATGAGATTTTGGATAGCACCACCAACGCCAACACGCAACAAAAATGCCTTGAAATTCTCAACCATCACAGCTTCACCACGGATTTGTAGCGACTCAATGTGGCTTGGGCTGTGGTTAATAAGTGCATTAACAAGCTGAAAGCTATAAGCATTTACCGTGATCTCGGCATTGACATTGGCTGGCAGCTGACTGTCCAGCAAAACACCACGATAGCCAAAAGTGGCATAGATGGTGGTGTGGGGTAGGTAGGAGCGAATGCAGACCACCGTGCCTGCCTTGGCAAGTGGATAGGCAAGCTGGCGTAACTTCGGATCAAGTCGCAACATCAGAGCAATCGCAGATTCAATAAAAATCAGCACAACGCCAATCAGACTGCGAGAAACGATGCCACCTGCTGGTTGCTGTTCGCTGTCATTTTGTGGCGTTTGGGTTTGTAGTGCGTTTGGGGTATTTGTTGTCATTGATTGTTCCTGATATATTTTTGGTTATAAGCAAGTAAGGCTGCTTGTCGTTTGGCGAATTATTTGCTTGTAGAATTTATCATAATATTGTTGATTTATCCAGTCACCAAGCTGCACTTGGTAGAGTTGATGATAAAATTGGCTGATTTCATAAAATTTGCCAAACTTTGCCAGCTGATTATTTATTTTGATTATCTTACCGCATCTTGATTGAGAAAAATAGCAACTTTTTGCAATTTTTTGCATAAAAATTGGAGAATTGTTGGTTGTTTTTGTTACCATATCCATCACAGTGGTTGCTAATTTGTCAAAATTATCATGTCAGCACGCTGATAATGACTGGTTTGTGCTGCTGATTTTTGTTGGAAAATGGCTTAATTTCTGCAAATTTTCACAAAAAATGCAATTTTTTGTGATTTTCTGCAAATTTTTGTACTTTGGCACTTGTAAAACTTTAGCAATACTTTTAAAATGCGTGTTTAAATACGCTTGGGAAACTTAAGCAATATTTTAATTGTTAAATCCATTACATGAGGATAGGTTATGAATAAGTCAGAATTGGTTGATAATATTGCAAGCCTTGCAGGTCTAACCAAAGATCAAGCCACCAAAGCATTGAATGCTTTCACTGAAAGTGTACAAGATGCACTGCAACGCGGTGATTCTGTTACTTTGGTTGGTTTTGGTACTTTTAGCGTTAAGGAGCGTCAAGCACGCACTGGTCGTAACCCAAAAACGCTTGAAACCATCGAAATCCCTGCAAGCAAAGTACCAAGCTTCAAAGCAGGCAAAGGTCTAAAAGACGCTGTAAACTAATACCAGCAATCAAGCTGTAATATATCTAAAAAGCTACCCTTTGGTGGCTTTTTATTTTGCCAAGATGATGATGGCTGGATATTTTTGCAAAGTTACAAAAAGTATTTTGAGAAATGACAAAAATTAGCGTATTATAGTAAGGTTTATATTGACTACTTGACAAGAGCAAAGTGTAATCCTATGGAAAAAATGCGGAATTTCTTAAACAGTTGGCCGGGTCGCTTGGTGCTGATTGGTACTTTGGTGCCGATGGCGTTTTTGGGCGTTGGGACTTTTGGTGGCTCTAAGATTAAGCCAAATGAGCTGATTAAGGTTGGCGACCGAGTGGTTGATGTTAGCACTTTTCAGGCAGAATTAAATGCCGAACGCAATGCGTTGATTGAGTCGGGTGTTGATGCCAGCCTGATTGACGAGCAGGCGTTAATACAGATTGTGCTAAAGCGTCTGACCGATAAGGCATTGCTTGAAAATCAGGCTTCGGTGCTTGGCATGACGGTGTCAGATGAGATGATTACGCAGCTGTTGCAACAATTTCCTGTCTTTCAGGACAATGGGCAGTTTTCTAATGAAAAATTTGCCAGCTATTTGCAACAAAATGGGCTGACCAAAGATGTGCTGTTTCAAATTGAGCGACTTCGCCTGAGCCTGCGTCAGTTAATCACCAGCATTTTGGGGACGGCTATTTATCCAGACAGTCAAGTTTCAAGATTGATTGATTTGCAGCTAGAATCACGAGAAGTGTGGGTGAATCGTTATAAATGGCAGGATTATGCCGATCAGGTGTCGGTCAGCGATGCAGAAATTCAGGCGTATTTTGAGCAAAATAAACAATCGCTCACCAAGTCTGCAACGGTTGATTTGAGCTATATTGAGCTTGATGCCAGCCAATTAAAAGTCGATGAGCCAAGCGAGGAGGAGATTCGTGCTCAGCAAGCTGCTTATTTAAAAGAAAACGGCATTAATGCTGGCCCGCAATTGGCTCAAATTTTATTAACAGGAGCAGATGCCGAAGAGCGTGCCAAGCAGATTCGGGCAAAGCTAGATGCAGGCGAATCGTTTGAGGTACTTGCCAAGCAATATTCCGATGACCCAAGTGGGGCAAATGGCGGCGATATTGGCACATTTAACCCCAATGTTTTTGGTAATGATGGGGTGGCTATCGAGCGTGCATTGTCTGGATTGGGTGTGGGTCAGGTTAGTCAGCCTGTCAAAAGTGGATTTGGCTATCATATTTTTAAAATTACCAAACTCAATGACAATTCGGCGATTTTGGCAAATGCACGCAATGAATTGCTGGCTCGTGCGGTGCAATTTAAGCGATCTCAAGCCTTTGAGGAATTGTCAGCAAAAATCAACACAATGGCGACCGATGGCATGGGTGCAGCAGATATTGCCAAGCAAACAGGGCTGACAGTTGCCCAAATAGCCGCTTATCCACAAACAGACAATGACACAGCACTGAACCAGCCTGCGATTATTGCTGCGGCTTTTGATGATTTCACCATTCAAAATCAAGGTGTCAGCCCGAATATTTTGATTGGTGAGAAAAATATTTGGCTGCAACCAAGCAATTATCAGCCGGCACGTGCCTTGAGCTTTGATGAAGCAAAACCTGTGATTAAGCAGCGATTAATTCAGCAAAAAGCCAGCAAACTTGCAATGGCAGCGGCACAGCAAGCAGTAGAGGCGGCAAAAGCATCACCAGCAGAGCTTGCCAGATTGACAACGCCAAGTGCTAATATTGGCATGAGTACACGCATCAATCCCTTGCTTGATTCGCTTGAGCTGGCAAGTTTATTCTTGAACCAAAGCGGTAACGATAAAGATGTCTGGGCGGTACAAACTGAGTCAGGAGCAAGCGTGATTGTCGGTGGCAAGGTGCAAAAAAGTAGTGAAAGTCCGCTGTCTGCCGAAGATCGTATGCGTGTTGTTGCGGTGATTCGTGATAATATCGGTGCAGATCAATTGGAAGATTATGTGCATTATCTGCGACAAAGTAGCGAAGTGGTCATCAATGAAGATGCCCTCAAAGCTCAGCAGCGATAATCTTAACAAAAACCTTAAAGTTAAACTTTAAGGTTTTTTTGATTACAAATAATCGTGCTGCAAATACTTGGCAGATGTGGCAGGGTGGATTGATTTGTCAAATTAAGAATTATCAAAAAAAACGGTGCATGAACACCGTTTTTGGTTTGTGTAATTAATGTCTAAAATGACGCATGCCAGTAAAGACCATGGCAATGCCGTGTTCATTAGCAGCGGCAATCACTTCATCATCACGCACCGAACCACCCGGTTGAATGATACATTTGATGCCAGCGGCGGCGGCGTTGTCTATACCATCACGGAATGGAAAGAAGGCATCTGATGCCATGACGGCACCTGCAACGCTTAAGCCTGCGTGTTCTGCCTTAATCGCGGCAATGCGAGCAGAATTGACACGGCTCATTTGTCCTGCACCAACACCGATGGTTTGTCGATTTTTGGCGTAGACAATGGCATTAGATTTGACATATTTGGCAACTTTCCATGCAAAAATCAAATCATCAAGCTCGGCATCTGTAGGTGCTTTTTCGGTAACGACTGTTAAGTCAGACTTATCAATCATGCCCAAATCTTGCTCTTGTACCAACAGACCGCCTGTAACACGCTTAAAGTCAAATTGAGCATGGCGTGCGTTGATGTCTGGCAATTCACCACAGGTGAGTAGGCGGACATTTTTTTTGCTGGCGACAATCTCAGCCACACCGTCTGCTACTGTTGGAGCGATAATCACCTCAACAAATTGACGGTCGATGATTGCTTGGGCGGTGGCGGTATCCAGCTGGCGGTTGAAGGCAATAATACCGCCAAAAGCTGACTCTGGGTCGGTTGCATAGGCCAAATCATAAGCCTGCAAGATGCCTTGTTCGCTCACCGCAACACCGCATGGGTTGGCGTGTTTGACGATAACGCAAGCTGGCTTGGCAAAGGATTTGACACATTCTAGGGCAGCATCAGTATCGGCGATGTTATTATAAGAAAGCTCTTTGCCTTGCAACTGCTTGGCGGTGGCGATGGATGCCTCACTGGCATGATTTTCTACATAAAATGCTGCCGTTTGGTGGGGGTTCTCGCCATAGCGTAATTCTTGTGCCTTGATAAATTGCTGGTTGAAGGTGCGAGGGTACTGGCTTGTGGCATCAGCATTATCTGGGTTGTTATTAGCCGTGTCTGTTGGTAGGCGAGCACCTAGCCAGCTGGCAATCATACCGTCATAAGCAGCCGTGTGTTCAAATGCTTTCACCGCCAAGTCAAAACGAGTCGCATGGCTTAGATCGTTTTGATTGTTTAGTTCATCTAATACACGGTTGTAGTCATTTGGGCTGGTGATGATGGCGACATGGGCGTGATTTTTGGCAGCAGAACGCACCATGGCAGGGCCGCCGATGTCAATATTTTCAATGGCATCGCTCATGCTAACATTGGGCTTGGCGATGGTTGCGGCAAAAGGATACAAATTGACTGCAACGATATCAATGCGGTCAATGCCATGCTCTGCCATAACGCCATCATCAACACCACGGCGACCCAAGATGCCACCGTGAATTTTTGGGTGCAAGGTTTTGACACGGCCGTCCATCATTTCGCTAAAGCCTGTATGTGCCGAAACTTCAAGGGCATCAATACCATTCTCCGTCAGCAGTTTATAAGTTCCACCTGTGGACAAAATATCAAAACCTGCCTTGATAAGACCTTGGGCAAATTCAACAATGCCTGCTTTGTCAGATACGGACAATAGGGCAAAACGCTTTTGATTCATAATTCAACCTAATAAATTTATTGAGATTTTTTTGTCAATAGCATTGACTGTCGATGTGATACCATCGATGATTGAGCATAAAATAATACCATTGATTACCAAATTTATAAAGTGCCAAGCCGTGATTTGTTGTGTTTTTTAGCAAAAACAGTCATCATGAGCGGGCTTGATTGCTGATACTGTTAGCAAATTGATTGGCTAAAATCAACCTTGGTAGTGCAAGCAATTACCAGTCAATGCAATCTGGATCTTGGTGATTATGGCTGCGGCTGTAAAGAAAATAAAAAACTGCCCAATGTGGGCAGTTGGCATGCGATTTACAGCAGGCGATATGATTTTAATTTGGTGCGTAAAGTTCCTCGATTTAGCCCCAAAATTTTTGCTGCTTTGGATTGATTGCCGCGAGTGTGCTTTAAGGTGGCAATTAGCAAGGGTTTTTCTAATTCTGCCAAAAAAATCTCATACAGATTGTTTGCCTTTGCATCGCCCAAAGCGGCAAAATATCGCTGTGCGGCATCTTCAACATGGACATGGAGAGGGATGGTGTTTTCGGTTTGTGTTGTCATTGTTATACTCGTAAGTTTATCCAAAGAATTTATCAATGCAATTAAATATTTAAATAAAACAAAAGCAACTCATTTATGTCATTTTTGACAGAAATTGCGACTAATGTTAGCAAAGCATTGTCAATTTGGCTATGATTTTTGTGTTATGATATGTAGCAAGTTTGTAAATATTTATTTTTTGATACCGCTTAAGCGATGCCAATGATGATCGTTGTCATTATCATAACAAAATGGAGCGTCAAGCTCAAAATAAGGACGATAAGCGTCTTCAACCTCTTGAGTCTGTGATTGAATCAACCCTGCCAGCACTATCGAGCCGTGTGGCTTTAATAATTGCTGAAAAGTTGGGGCAAAATGAATCAGCGGCTTTGCCAAAATATTGGCAGTGATGGTATCGGCAAGCTCGTCATGTGTGTTGCGATACTGGTTAAACTCTTCTGGCAAAAATGCAATGAGCTTGTCAGCAACACCGTTTAGCTCGGCATTTTGGCGTGTGGCAAGGATTGCCTGTGGGTCAATGTCCACCGCCAGCACTTGTCTTGCACCCAGCAATAGGGCTGCCACGCCCAAAACCCCCGAGCCACAACCATAGTCAATCACCAATTTATCTGCCAAATCTTGCTTGGCAAGCCAGTCTAGACACAGTCGGGTGGTGGCATGATAGCCAGTACCAAAAGCCAGACCTGGGTCAAGGATAATGTTGATTGCTGTCTTATCAGGCGGACTGAGCCACTCAGGAACAATCCATAAATTATCTGCACATTGAATGGGCTTATAATGGCTCATCCATTCGCGTGTCCAGTCTTTATCATCAAGCCGTGTCAGCCAAAATCTCGAAGCCTGAACCTCGGCTGCAATGGAGGCTGCTAGGCTTTCAAAATCCATGCCTGCCAAGCTGTCATCGCTGTTGGTATCAAAAATAGCGGTCAGTATCACTTGCGACCACAGTGGCTCTTCGCCAGGCAATGGCTCAAACAATGGTTCATCGCCAGCATCTTCTAGCAAGATGGAGACGGCACCTGATTCATAAAACAATGCCTCAGCAAGCTCAACAGTAGATTGTGGGCATTGTAGGTGAAGTTGTTGCCAAGACATAGATTTCCTCAATAAAATAACCGATATTGTGCGATGATTGCGGCACAAACAAGTTGTGTGGTGGCAAATCTTACCAAATTTGCACCATTATAACAAAATTATCAGACAATCGCCAAATCCTTACCAAGTAGGCGTTTCATCTGTGCTGATTTGCTCTTCCCAAAGTATTGGCTCGCCATCATCGGCATCCATATCGTCAAAATTATCCTCATTTATCATCTCATCTGGCATGGAGGTTGTCGGACTGGCATCGGTGCAATCGACTGTCTGATAGGGTAGATAACTGTCAATGACAGGCAACCAAACGGCGTTTGGGCAGTTGGCTTGGGTGGGCAGTCCAAGATTGCCATCAAGCCATCGCCAGCTAACGCCAGCAGGCAGCGGCAAATTTACCGCAGTCAATGTCAATCTGTTCATATAATCTGTCCAAATTGGCAAAGCTCCTTGACCGCCTGTCAAGCCAATGGGTTTGTTGTCATCACGACCAACCCAGACGACACTGACATAGTTGCCACTATAACCAGCAAACCAAGCATCACGATTGTCATTGGTTGTGCCTGTTTTGCCAGCCAAGCCCAGATTGCCACTGATGGCATTGGCTGATTTGGCAGTGCCAGTGCGAACCACTTCTTGCAGACCATAATTGAGCAGATAAACCGCCTCAGGCGATGCACGAAATTGCTGCTTATTTTGAGTGCGTTGCAGTACCCGACCTTTGTCATCAATCACAGCATTGATGGTGTGAATCGGTGTATAAGCACCACCGTTGGCAAAAATCTGATACATACCAAGCACCTGCATGGGCGATAAATCCACTGCCCCAAGGAGTACCGAAGGGTAGGGGGTGATTTGGCTGGTGATGGATAGATTGCTCATTTGTGTCAAAAAATTATCCAAGCCTAATTGCATACCAGTATTTACCGCTGCTTGGTTGTAAGAGTTTGCCAGTGCTGTTATCAATGGCACGCTGCCATAGGAAGTGCCGCCATAGTTTTTGGGTGTCCATGGGCGATTGCCGTTATTATAACTGACTGGGCTGTCATTGACAGGGGTGCTTAGGTTGTAATTGCCAGACTGTAGGGCGGTCAGATAAATCGCAGGCTTAAGCAACGAGCCGACTTGTCTTTTGGCATCAATGGCACGGTTAAAACCTGTAAACTGACTGCCGCTACCAACCAAAGCAACCAGCTCGCCTGTTGCTGGATTGGCACTGACGATGGCTCCTTGCAGGGTTTTGGTGGCATCAGAGTGCTTGCGTAATTTGTCAAGTTGTGTCTGCATGGCGGTGTCAGCGGCCTGCTGTGCCAGTGGGTTGAGTGTTGAAATAATACGCAGCCCACGATTTTGCAAATCATCTTGGCGATAATAGCTGTTCAGCTCTCGTTGCACTGCATCAACAAAATCAGGAAATCTTGGTCTGGCGATGGTTGGTGTCTTGACTACACCTAGGGGGCGTTTTATTGCTTCTTGGTAGCGTTGCTCGTTAATTTTTCCTGTAACAAGCATATTATTTAGCACGATATTTCTGCGTGCCAAAGCTCGCTCGGGGTTGTTTCTGGGGTTATAATAACTTGGGCCTTTGGCAATACCAACAAGCAAGGCGTACTGCTCAAGGCTTAGCTCACTTAAAGGTTTATTAAAATAAAATTCAGCTGCAATTGCAAATCCATTAACAGAGCGGTTGCCATTTTGCCCCAAATTAATTTCGTTAAGATAAGCCAGCAAAATCTCATCTTTATCATAGCGTGCCTCAAGCAGCACCGCCATGATTGCTTCGTTGATTTTTCGCTTAAGGGTGCGATCAGAATTAAGGTAAAAATTCTTAATCAGCTGCTGAGTGATGGTTGAGCCACCCTGTGTGGGTTTGCCGAGCAGATTGGCAAGCATGGCACGGCTAATGCCACGCAGCGATAAGCCATAATGCTTATAAAAGTTGCGATCTTCGGTGGCGATGAGTGCATCGATGAATTCTTGGGGTGTGCTGTTTTTATCAATGAGTTTGCGGTCTTCGTTATTTTTGGGATAAATGCCACCAATCTTGACAGGCTCAAGCCGAACCATGCCACGCGTGTTGGCAGCACTGCTTAGCAGCTTGGTGATGGTGTTGTTTTCAAATACCAGCTCAACCAATTGCTCTGCTTGAATGTCATTATCGCCATAATCAAAGCTACGCAGATAAATTCGGTAACGGTTGCCAGTATTTTGATAATGACCTGTTTTGTTGCTGCTGCTTTTGCTGTAGTTTAATAATTTTAGCCAAGATTCAAGCTCATCTGCCGAGAGGCTTGCCCCTTGATACAGTGGCAGAGGGCGAGAATATAAAGTGGCAGGAATGTCCCATCGGCGACTTTCAAATTTTTTAATGACAGTGGTGTTTAGATAAACTGCATAAAATGCCAAAACCACCAGTGTCAGCAACAAGACAATAACCAGCGTGCTGACAATAAAGCCCGAGCGGTGTTTGGGTGAGTAGGGCGTAAAGTTTGACACAATAAATCCCCAAGTCAAAAATAATACTATCACCCAAATTGCATAAATTTTCAAGCGAAAATTTTATTATTTTTATTTATATAAATTATCTTTTTATTTTTATTAATTATTACCGCCATACCAAAGTTGACTTGTTGGGATAAACTTTGTTTTGCTGTGCTATAATAGACAAGATAAGTGCAACCAGTGTGTTTTTATGAGCAATGACGATATCACCCCTAAGGCTACTACAAAAATCCACGAAACGGATTTTGATGAAATTGAACAAAGTCTGATATTGCCCGCCGAAGGCAGTTGTTTTCATTGTGGTGAGATTTTGCCCAAAGAGCCATTTTTTACGCTGATTTTTGCTCGCCAGCGAGCGATGTGTTGCTTGGGGTGTCAATTGGCCGCCCAAAGTATCGTTGAGGCGGGATTGTCGCAATATTATCTTGATCGCCGTGAAATCAGCCCAACTGCCAGCTTGCCTGATGCCATCAATTTTGAGGCGTATAATCACGATGATATTAAAAAACAATTTATTTATCATGAAAATGGTGGCAGTACGGCAGAATTGTCGGTTGCCAACTTAAAATGTGCAGCCTGCACTTGGCTCATAGAAACGCGGCTGCGGTCAATGAATGGTGTCAAAGCCTGTCAGGTGAACCTAACCCAGCAGCGAATGCGAGTCAATTGGGACGAGGGCGAGCTGTCTATCGCCGATATTTTAAAGGCGGTGCATTCGGTGGGCTATGATGCCAAGCCCTATCGCCAAGACACGCACGAAGCGATGCTAAAACGACAAAATAAACAAATGCTGATTCGCTTGGGCGTGGCGGCACTAGGAGCGATGCAGGCGATGATGTTCTCCATCGGTATTTATTTTGGCGATTATAGTGGTATGCTTAATGAGCATCGTGATTTTTTGCGTTATGTGGCATTGTTTGTCAGCATTCCTGTGTTTTTTTATTCGGGCGTGCCATTTTTTGCCTCAGCGTATAATGCTGTGCGAGCCAAACAAATCAACATGGATGTGCCTGTATCTATTGCACTGATTTTGACTTTTTTTGCCAGTTTGTATGCCACCATCACAGGCGTGGGCGAGACTTATTTTGACTCGGTGTCCATGTTTATTTTCTTTTTGTTGGCTGGGCGATATATTGAACAAAATGCTCGGCTCAAGGCATCAAACATGGCGTCAGATTTGGTGGTGATTGAGCCGCTGCTGGTACAAAAAATCACCCAAGCGGAAAATCTGATTGCAAATCTTAATGAGCAAAATCTTACCAAAAATACCATCTGTCGCTGGCTTGATGAGGTGGATTTGCCCAGTCAAATCAACCGCACGCTTGACGAAAAAGTGCTGGCTCAAAGTGTCAAAATTGGTGATGTGGTTGCCATTGAGGCAGGCTCACAGATTGTTGCCGATGGTATTTTATTGTCGCAGGAGGCGACGGTGTCGCAGAGTTTGCTGACTGGTGAGAGCGATTTGATTGTCAAGCAATGCGGCGATGTGCTGGTTGGCGGTTCGCAAAATGACAGTCAGCCATTGATTATGCTGGTTACGGCAGATGTGGATAATAGCCAAATCGCCTTGATTGATCGCTTGATGAACCGAGCGATGAGCGAAAAACCAAAAATCGCCCAAGATGCTGATCGTATGGCACGCTGGTTCGTGGCACGGGTGTTGGTGCTGTCGTTGCTGGTGTTTGCGGTTTGGTATTTTATTGATCCGAAGCAAGCACTGTGGGCGACTGTGGCGGTGCTGGTGGCAACTTGTCCTTGTGCATTGTCTTTGGCAACACCGATTGCTTTGACGGTAGCAACCAATCGCTTATCGGCTTTGGGATTTTTGCCGACACGAGGGCATACGGTGCAGACTTTGGCAGCGGTTAGTCATGTGGCTTTTGACAAGACAGGCACATTGACCATGGGGCAGGCGAATTTGCTGGCGGTGGTTACTGATGCCACCACTGATGAATCGCTGGCGATTGCGGCAGCACTGGAGGTTGGCAGTCGCCACCCTGTTGCCAAGGCACTATTGACGGCGGCACGCAATTTGCATTTGCCACAAGTTGATGACTTGAGTCATCATGCAGCAGGCGGCATTGAAGGCGTGGTAAACGGACAGCGTTATCGCATTGGCCATGCCAGCTTTGTCAGTGATGGCGATTCGCAAAAGGCAGATTTTGTATTTGGCAAATTTGCCGAACAATTGCAGGAATATCAGGCAAACCTTTCGGTATTACTATCGGTTTGGCGGCAGGGGCGTTGGCAATTGATTGCTCGGTTTTATTTTAATGACCCAATCCGTAGCGATGCCAGAGCATTGGTGCAATCGCTCAACAAGCGTGGTATCAAAACCTTAATGCTGACAGGCGACCCCAATCCCAATGCACTCAAGGTGGCAGAAACACTGGGCATTGACGAGGTGTATTATGGATTGACTGCTGAGGATAAAGTCAATCATATCAAGAAGTTGCAGGAAAATGGCCATCAGGTGCTGATGGTTGGTGATGGCATTAATGATGCACCTGTGCTGGCAGCAGCCAATGTCTCTACCGCCATCGCAGGAGCGGCGGATTTGGCACAGGTATCCAGCGACAGTGTTTTGTTGGGTGGACGGTTGGCGGTGATTCATCAGGCGATAGCTGTTTCGTCCAAGACGCATACGATTATTCGACAAAATTTACGCTGGGCATTGATTTATAACACTGCTGTGCTGATTCCTGCGGCACTTGGTTATGTGCCACCTTGGCTTGCGGCGATTGGTATGTCTTTGTCAAGTTTGGCAGTGGTGATGAATGCCATGAGAATCCGCCGAGCGGCCGCTTAGATTGGTTTATTTTGTTGCAACTGGCAGGCTTGACCACCAGATGGTGAAGGGGTTTGTGCTTTGATATTGCCTGACAAGCTGCCCATCAGCTCATCAGGCAAAGAGGGTTAAAAAATCCGATTCAGACCATTGAGTGCAGCAACACGATAAGCCTCCGCCATTGTCGGATAGTTAAAGGTTGTATTGACAAAATACTCAAGCGTATGACCGCATTTCATGACAGCCTGTCCGATATGGATAATCTCAGAGGCGTGATTGCCATAACAATGAATGCCGAGAATTTCCAGCGTTTCACGGTGAAATAGTATCTTTAAGACACCAGAGCGTTCACCGATGATTTGTGAGCGTGCCAAGTGCTTAAAGAATGCTTGACCGACTTCATAGGGGATTTGTTCGGCGGTCAGCTCAGCTTCGGTCTTGCCAATGCTAGAAATTTCAGGAATGGTGTAGATGCCTGTTGGAACGCTGTTAATAAATTCAGCGTCTTCATCACCCACCATAAAGGCGGCGGCATTGCGTCCTTGATCATAAGCAGCTGATGCCAAAGACGGCCAGCCGATCACATCACCAACGGCATAAATGTGCGGCACGCTGGTGCGGTAGCTATGATCAACCTCCAGCTGACCACGGCTGTTGGTAGCCAAACCAATGGCTTCTAGATTCAGGCTGTCTGTGTTGCCTGTGCGACCATTGCACCATAAAATTGCATCCGATTTGATTTTTTTGCCACTTTTTAGGTGCAAAATGACACAATCATCGTGCGTTTCTAGGCGTTCAATTTCCTCGTTGTTGCGAATGCGTACACCGAATTGGCGAAAATCGTGGCTCAGTGCGTCCGAGATTTCTTCGTCCAAATAGCTAAGCAGTTGTTCTTTATTATTAATCAAATCAACAACATAGCCTAAGCCTGTAAAAATCGAGGCATATTCGCAACCGATGACTCCAGCACCGTAGATGATGATTTTGCGTGCAACATAATCCATTTGCAAAATCTTATCGGAGTCAAATACACGAGGATGATTAAAGTCCAAAATATCAGGGCGATAAGGGCGTGAACCAACAGCAATAACCGCTTGGTTGAAGGTGATGGTTTTGGTGGGTTCTTGATCGTTGGTGCAAATTTCCAATGTATGCTCATCAATGAACTTGCCCCAGCCACGAATGATATGAATCTGGTTGCGTTCATAGAATAGCTTGTGCGTATTTACCTGATGACGGATAACTTCTCTAGCTCTGCTTAATACTTTGCTTAATGGAACTTGATAGCCATCTTTGGTTTGCTGAAACAAGGGATCGCGGCGAAAGTTAATGATATTAAATACCGATTGACGCAGTGCTTTGCTTGGGATAGTTCCTACATGGGTAGAGTTGCCACCAACCTGATCGCGGGGATCGATGACAGCGACCCGTTGTCCTGATTTGGCAAGTTTCATTGCAGCAGCTTCGCCTGCTGGACCTGCACCCAGCACAATAGCATCGTACTCATAGTTATGCTTGGTGCGATTTTGCTGATGGCGAGCCAAACCGATGCGATGACCGTCAAGCGGGCTGATGAGGTTTGGGTGCGTATGATCGTGGTCAATATGCTCAAAAGTCTGTAGCACGGTTTCTTTGGTATTGCTGGCAGCTTTGGTGGCTGTGGCTTTTTGTTTTTTTGGCATGATATTTCCTTTTGTTGTTGCCAAGTGCATAAGTTTGGATTGGCATTTCTTATGGTTTTGTTTTTGATAACAAAATCCATCGCTAGACGCCGATGCGTCTTTTTAGCCCCGTGATTTGTAAAATGCGTGTGGCAATTTCTTCAACTGACATTTCCGAGACATTTAAGTTTGGGATTTTTTGGCTGCTATAAATTGCCTGAATGGCTCGCTGCTCCTCTTGACACTGAGCAAGGCTGGCATAACGACTGCCTGCTCGGCGTTCCTGACGAATGCGTACCAACCGTTCGGTATCAATGGTCAGCCCGAATAGCTTGTTGTGATAAGGCTTTAAGGCAGCTGGCAGCTGGCTGGTGTCAAGGTCTTCTTCGGTCAAGGGATAATTGGCAGCACGAATGCCATATTGTAGTGCCAAGTACAATGAGGTTGGGGTTTTGCCCGAGCGAGACAATCCAATCAAGATAATATCAGCACCGTCATAATGTGTCGTGCGAGCACCATCATCATTATCTAGGGCAAAATGCACCGCATCAATACGAGCCTTATAGTCGTCAGAATCGACATGGCTGTGTGCCATGCCAGCATGAGGGTTGGGTTCGTGGTTGATTTCGGTGGCGATACGATTGATTAAGCCTTCGTAAATATCCAAATTATAAGCATTGGCAGAATTGATGATTTCACGAATTTCATCACTGACAATGGTGTCAAATACCAAGGGGCGTAATTTGCTTGTCTCAAAGGCACGGTTGATCCGCTCTACGGCTTGTTTGGCAAGCTCAATGGTATCAACATAGGGAATTACCTGAATGTCAAACTCAACATCGCTAAACTGACTGAGCAATGACTTGCCTAAAGTTTCAGCGGTAATTGCAGTACCATCTGAAATAAAAAACGCACTGCGAATGGCAGGTGGGGGCGGTGTGGGTGTGTGGACATACATGTCGTGTTCTTTTTGCTTAATGTTGGGAAAATTTTCATAATCTACTTCATTATAGCACAGTTGCTAATAAGTTTGTTTGTTGCCACTGGATTTTTTGATATTTTTGTATTTTATGGCTATATTTTTATTTTGAATAAATTGATAAATTGATTGAGTATTGGCAAATTTGTCGCTATAATCACCGCAAGAATATCAAATTAGGCAACAATTTTGACCTTGTTTGGGTGAATTGATTTTATAGATTTTTTGCAATGCTTGGTTTTGCCTTAAGCTTGTTGCAAGGCGAGAAAATCGTGATGGTTTAACAGCTTGCCACAAAGGATTCTCTTGCAATTTGTAAATAATCTATTTAAAAAATCAATTTTTGCGAATAAATTCACAAGCCAAAGGTCTGATTGATTGTACATTTTATGGGAGTAAGATATGAGCAAGCAAGTCATTGCTTTTAGTCAGCTTGGCAAAGATGATGTGGAGATTGTTGGTGGCAAAAACGCATCATTGGGCGAGATGATTAGTCATTTGGGTGCGTTGGGCGTAAATGTGCCAAATGGTTTTGCAACAACAGCGGCGGCGTTTAACCGCTTTTTGAGCGAGACGGGTTTGCTTGAAAAAATCAACAATGAGCTGGCAACTTTAAATGTTGATGATGTTGAGCAGCTTGCCCAGACAGGGGCGAAGGTGCGTCGCTGGGTGATTGAGCAGCCACTACCAAAGGATTTGGAAGATGAGATTCGCGAGGCGTTTGCCGAATTGTCTGCTGGCGAAGACATTGCCGTGGCGGTGCGATCGTCAGCAACGGCGGAGGATTTGCCTGATGCGTCATTTGCAGGGCAGCAAGAGACATTTTTGAATATTCGTGGCATTGATAATGTGTTGATTGCCATCAAGGAAGTCTTTGCCAGCCTATATAATGACCGTGCAATCGCTTATCGTGTTCATAAGGGTTTTGAGCATGCTGGCGTGGCATTGTCGGCAGGCGTGCAGCGTATGGTGCGTTCAGAGACTGGCACAAGCGGCGTGATGTTTACCATTGACACTGAGTCTGGCTTTGATGAAGTGGTGTTTATCACCGCCAGCTATGGATTGGGTGAGATGGTGGTACAAGGTGCGGTAAACCCTGATGAATTTTATCTGTCAAAAGTGCTGCTGGAGCAAAATCGCCCAGCGGTTGTACGCCGTAATTTGGGTGCCAAGCAAGTCAAAATGATCTATGGCGATGAAGGCAATACCAAAAAATCCACCAAAATTGTCGAAGTGGACAAGGCGGAACGCTTGCAGTTTGCCCTAAGTAGTGATGAATTAACCAAACTTGGCAAGCAGGCGATGATTATCGAAAAGCACTATGGCTGTCCGATGGATATCGAATGGGCAAAAGATGGCGACAGTGGTGAGATTTTCATTGTGCAAGCACGCCCAGAGACGGTCAAATCTCGCCAAGATAAAAGCTACATGGAGCGTTATGCCATCAACTCAAAAGGAGCAAAAGTGCTGACAGAAGGCCGCTCAATCGGTCAGCGTGTCGGCAGCGGTACGGTGCGTATTGTCAGCGATCTTAGCCAGATGAGTAAAGTGCAAGCGGGCGATGTGCTGGTATCGGATATGACAGATCCTGATTGGGAACCTGTGATGAAGCGAGCATCAGCCATCATCACCAACCGTGGCGGTCGCACTTGCCATGCAGCCATCATCGCCCGAGAGCTTGGCGTGCCTGCGATTGTCGGTTCAGGCAACGCCACCGAAGTGCTGCTTGATGGTCAAGAGGTTACAGTGTCATGTGCCGAGGGCGATACTGGCTTTGTTTATGAAGGTTTGCTAAACTATGAAGTCCATCGCAACTCCATCAGCAGCATGCCTGAGCTTGACTTTAAGGTGATGATGAATGTTGGTAATCCTGATCGTGCTTTTGATTTTGCCCAAACGCCAAATCAAGGCGTGGGATTGGCTCGCTTGGAATTTATCATCAGCAACATGATTGGCATTCACCCAAAAGCTCTGCTGAATATTGACAGCCTGCCACAAGAAACCGTGCAGGCGATAAACGAAAAAATCGCAGGATATAATTCTCCTGTGGAGTTTTATATCAATAAATTGATTGAAGGCATTGCAACGCTTGCGGTGGCGTTTCGTGATAAGCCTGTGATTGTGCGTATGAGTGATTTTAAGTCCAATGAATACGCCAATCTCATCGGTGGCAAGCTGTATGAGCCAAGCGAGGAAAACCCAATGCTTGGTTTCCGTGGAGCGTCTCGCTATGTGTCAGAGAATTTCCGTGATTGCTTTGAGCTTGAATGCCGTGCCTTAAAATATGTGCGTGATGATATGGGACTTAGTAATGTCAAGATTATGATTCCATTTGTGCGTACTACTGATGAAGCAAAGCAAGTTATTGAATTGCTTGAAAAAAATGGCTTAAAGCGTGGCGAAAATTCACTTGAAGTTATCATGATGTGTGAATTGCCAACCAATGCGTTGCTTGCCGATGAATTTTTGCAATATTTTGACGGCTTCTCTATCGGCTCAAATGACTTGACGCAATTAACACTTGGGCTTGATCGTGATAGTGGTATCGTTTCTCGCTTGTTTGATGAGCGAGACCCAGCGGTCAAAAAGTTACTTGCAATGGCTATTCATGCCTGCCGTAAGGCAAATAAATATGTCGGCATCTGTGGTCAAGGGCCATCTGACCACCCAGATTTGGCGTATTGGTTGATGGAGCAGGGCATTAACTCGGTATCCCTAAACCCCGATACTGTGCTAAAAACTTGGTTCTTTTTGGCTGACAAAAACAATCAGTCCAAATAATAAAATCAGCTCTTAAGATTTTACTTAAGGGCTGTGGCTTTTATTCTTTGATGGTTATTTTGTCCATCATGTTATTTATGATTATTGACAATCTTTAGCTGTTTTTATCATGACCGCCGCGACCACAGTTGCCAATTTTTTTAAGAAAATCTTAACAGAACTATACCAAAATATCTACCAGTTGCTTGGTGGTTCACTTGACGATCAGACCCTAAGTTTGGCAAATATTGGGCTGTCTGTATTGCGTACCAGTATCAAAATTGTCATCTTGCTTGTGCTGATTGGCTTTATATATTGGCTGTTGGTGTATGTGGTGAAGACGCTGCGTAAGTTGTTTGGCTTGTCGCACCGTTATGCACGCATTGCCCGAGCAATTTTGCGTTATTTGTGGTTTATGACCAGCTTGCTTGCATTTATGTCGCAGATTGGTTTGCAGGCTGATACGGTCAAAGCCACAGCAAAGGCGGCGACTTGGGCAGGGTTTTATTATGCTCTATGGGCAGCCAGTGGGCAGATGGTAAGCCGTGTGTTAAAGCATTATGAGCTAAATGCCTCTATTGAGCAGCTGCTCAAAAATTTGCTGTTGGTGCTGATTTTGGCATTGGCATTTGCAACCGTGATGGCAAAATTTGGCTTTGATGTCATCTCTATCGTGGCAGGTTTGGGTATTGCAGGTTTGGCGGTGGGCTGGGCATCGCAAAGCACGCTGGCAAACTTCATTGCAGGCATTGTGATTTTGGTTGAGCAGTCGTTTCAGGTCGGTGATTGGATTCGCTTGGGTGATAAAGAAGGGCGAGTGGTCAAAATTTCACTGCGTGCCACCCAAATTCTTGACCGTGATAATATCATTATCATCATACCAAATTCCTCAGTTGCCTCATCGGAGGTGGTGAATCTTACTTCCAAAAAAATGATTCGCTTTGAGGTAACAACTCGTATTGGCTTGCACGCTGACATTACCACAGCACGCAGTGCCATCATCAAAACCTTGCAAAAAGATGAGGTTGTGTTAAAGCACCCAGCACCGCTGGCAACAGTTGCCGAAATTGGCGAATCTGGCATTCGTTTGGTGGTGCGTTTTTGGGTAGCTCCACTGTCGGTTGCACGCATTCCTGTGATTAAAGAAAACATCAATGAAAAAATCAAGCGCGCCTTGGACGAGGCAGGTGTTGAAGTGCCATTTCCTCATATGAAATTACTGCTAGACAATCCCAAGCTGGGTAGTGAGCAGTAGCGAAGTTTTGGCAATCATTTGGGCGTATAACAAATTTATGCCGAACTAAGCAAATGACAGAGTGTGAGAAAATCTGACAGTTTTGTGCTATAATATTTGGTTTAAATAAAAATTTTGGAATTTTATGAGCCTAGCAATCCCTGCATATTTTGCCAATTTAACCCAATTTTGTGCTGATGATTTTTATATCATCATCACTTGTGCAGACGGATTGGAGGCAGCGTTATGTATCGAGCTTGAAAGTTTTGAGCTTGCACCACAAATCTTGCGTGCAGGGCGTGTGCTGGTGCGTATTGATTTGACAAAGCTTTATCACATCTGTCTGTATAGCCGCGTGGCAAGCCGTGTCTTGCTACCACTGGGCGAGTATCATTTTAAACAAAAAATAACTGATAATACAGAAGTGCCTGATGAAGACATTCCGCAGGCATTGTACCAATTTGCAAGAAGAATTGACTGGACGGCATTGTTTGGGCTGGAGCATCGATTTGCGGTGCGTCTAAGTACCGATAAGCGATTGACAGTTAATCAGCAATTTGCCACCTTGCGTATCAAAGATGCCATCGCTGACACTTTTAACCATGCGTTTGCTGCACGCCCTGATGTTGATGCCAAATCGCCTGATTTTCAGATTTTTGCAACCGCCAATCAAAAAGTTGCCGAGCTTTTTTTGGATTTGTCAGGAACCAGCTTGCACCGTCGTGGCTATCGAGTGGCAAATACCGCAGCCCCTTTAAAAGAAAATTTGGCAGCGGCACTATTGTATGAGTGCAACTGGCATACTGGAGAGTTTGATGCCATCATTGATCCAATGTGCGGCTCTGGGACTTTTATCAGTGAAGCATTGCTCATGCGTGCAGGCTATCCTGTGGGGATTGACAAGGCAAGTCGTGAGTTTGGTTTTTATGCTTGGCAGCACCACAATGAATCGCTGTGGTTGGATATGGTGGCAGCGGCAAATGATGATTTTCATGCACGCCTTGCCAAGCTACAACAACAAAACTTAACAATCGTTGCCTTGGATGCCGATGCTCAAGCAATCCGAGCCTGTCATAAGAATTTATTGGCGGCAGGCTTGGGCTGTCTATTGCCGAGCATTACCTTGCAGCAACAAGCATTGCACCATCTGCCGCGTACTTTGGCCGCCCTGCCTGAGCTTGCAGCCAAAAATCCTTTGATTATCACCAATCCGCCTTATGGAGAGCGACTTGGTGAGCTGGATTTTATCAAGCCTTTGTATCAGGGTTTGGGTTTGATCAGTGCAGAGGCGTTGCGACAAGCAGGGGTGCAACAGGCATATATGGCGGTATTGGCAAGTCAGGTTGAGCAAGCCGATACTTTGCCGATACTAAGCCCACATACTTTGCGTTGCCATAATGGTGCTTTGACGGTGTATTTTCGCCATGGCGAGTTGAATTTGGCAAAACTGCCGAGTCTGATTGGCGATTGGCAAAAACAACATATTGTCCATGAAGAGGCACAAGAATTTGTCAATAGATTACAAAAAAATTTATCAAATCTAAAAAATAAAGCCAATAAATATGCAGTGAGCAACTTGCGGGTTTATGATGCTGATTTGCCGAATTTTAATGTTGCCATTGATGTTTATGGCGACAAAATCCATGTGCAAGAATACGCACCGCCCAAGCAAATTCCTGCCGATGTTGCCAAGATGCGATTTAATCTGGTGCTACAGATGGTGCGAGAGGTTTTTGGCGTGTCTCGTGAGACGATTTTTATCAAAACCCGAGCCAAGCAATCAGGCAATGAGCAATACACCAAAACTGAGCATGGCAAGCGTCGTAAGTTGTGGCTGGCACGAGAAGATGGTGCGTATTTTTATGTGAATTTTACCGATTATCTGGATACGGGCTTGTTTATTGACCATCGCACCATGCGTGGGCTTGTCAAATCGGCCAGTCGTGGTAAGCGAGTGCTGAATTTATTTGCTTATACTTGTTCGGCAAGCGTCCATGCGGCACTGGCTGGAGCAAAGCAAGTAACCAGCGTTGATTTGTCTGCCAATTATTTGGACTGGGGTAAGCAGAATTTTGCCTTAAATGGCTTGTTGCTTGATGCCATTATCGAAGATAAGGGCGAATATCTGCCGAAATATCAGTTCATCGCTGCCGATGTGTTTGAGTGGATTAAGCACAATACCGAGCAGTTTGAGGTGATTTTTATTGACCCGCCAACTTTTTCCAATTCCAAGAAGTTTAAGGGTACTTTTGATGTGCAGCGAGATCATGCAGCCCTTATCAATCGTGCGATGAATCGCTTGAGTGCTGATGGCGTGTTGTATTTTAGCAATAATTTCAGCAAGTTTGAGCTTGATGAGGCATTGATGGCTCGCTATGAAATTGTGCAGATTACCCACAAGACCATTGGTTTTGATTTTAATAGCAAAAAACCAATTCATCAAAGCTATGAAATCCGCCACAAAAATGCCCCAGTGCGTGATTTTGTTGATGAAAGGGTGCTTGATAAAACCACACGCCAAGAGTTGATGACTTATCAAGACAGCAAGCAGCAAGACAGTAAACAAAGGCAGGGTGCTAAGCGGTTGCCACAAGTGAAGGAATCTAGGTCAAAAAATCGCCCAACTTATCCACGCCAAGCCAATAAAACACAAAGTAAGCAGCAGCCCAGCCAATCTGGTACGAAGCGAGTGTATATCAACCCTAAGGCGGCAGACGGTGCGAATTTGGCAAAAAAATTAAATGATAAATTAAATATAGATACACAAAACCTAAGCGAAAAACGCTACAGTATCAAAGCAAAGACAAATACAACGGATAAACAGTCATGAATCAATTTCAAACCGATGACGAGCAACAAGAACTGACTGAGGTGCTTTTGGATCGTGATGACACCACCCATACAATCGATGATGAGCAGGCAGACGATGATCGCCATGACTTTGATGATGGCATCCAATCAACTCGCTTTAAAAAATTACAAAAAAAGCTACGCAAAGAAGTGTCGTGGGCGATTCGCGATTTTAAGATGATTGAAGATGGCGATGTGGTGATGGTCTGCATCTCTGGTGGCAAAGACAGCTTTACTTTGCTGGATATCTTGCTATTTTTAAAGAAAATTGCACCGATTCAATTTGAGGTGGTTGCGGTTAATCTTGACCAAAAGCAGCCCGGCTTTCCTGAAGAAGTGCTGCCACGCTATCTGTCAGAGCAGGGTATTCCTTACTACATTCTTGAAAAAGACACTTATAGCATCGTAAAATCTGTCGTACCAGAAGGCAAGACCTATTGTTCGGCGTGTTCTCGTCTGCGTCGTGGCTCGTTATACGGTTTTGCCAAGCAAATCGGTGCAACCAAAGTGGCACTTGGGCATCATCGTGATGATATTTTGGCAACTTTTTTCTTGAACTTGTTCCATGGTGGCAGCCTAAAAGCCATGCCGCCAAAATTATTAAGCGATGATAAGCAAAATGTCTTGATTCGACCTTTGGCGTATGTTGCCGAAAAAGACATTATTAAATACGCCAATTACAAAAAATTCCCCATCATTCCTTGCAACCTGTGCGGCTCACAAGAAAACTTGCAACGAGCAATGATTAATGAGATGTTGCGAGAGTGGGATAATGCTCACCCAAAGCGACTTGCCAGTATGTTTAAGGCACTGCAAAATGTCGCTCCAAGCCAATTGGCTGATCGCAATTTGTTTGATTTTGAGAATCTGACGCTTGCTCGAGATGATAATGAGCGACTGTTTGAAGGTGAAAAAATTCAAGCAGGGTTGACAGAAGAGCTTGACAAGATGGGCTTGCCGATTAATCCTTTGGTGCAAAATTTTAATCCAAAGTTTACTGACACACCCAAGCAGGCAGACGATACGCAGGATTCGGACAAACCGTATAAAATCCCTGTGATTAATCCATTGATTTAGGCGTATCACCAAAATCCCACCAACAAAAAACCTAGCACGATGCTAGGTTTTTGGTTTTGGACTTATAGCACTTGGCGAATTTTTTCCAAAGCTTCATCAATTTCGGCTTTGCTGATGATAAGAGGTGGGGCAAAGCGAATAACGGTATCATGAGTTTCTTTGCACAACAGCCCCAATTCCTTGAGCTTTTCGCAATAAGGGCGTGCCGATGTGTTAAGTTCCATGCCGATAAACAGTCCACGACCACGCACCTGTTTGATGATGGGATTGTCAATTTTTTGTAATTGAGCCAAAAAATACGCACCCAGTTCGGCAGAATTCTCAACCAAATTTTCATCAAGCAAAACATCAAGGGCAGTCATTGAGACGGCACACGCCATAGGGTTGCCACCAAAGGTTGAGCCGTGCGAACCTGGTTCAAACACTCCCAAAATATCATCATCTGCCAGCACGCAAGAGATGGGGAACACGCCACCGCCCAATGCCTTGCCCAGAATGTACATATCAGGCACAACTCCTTCATGCTCGCAGGCGAATAGCTTACCTGTGCGACCCAGACCTGCTTGAATTTCGTCAGCAATAAATAATACATTGTGCTGTTTGCAGACATCAAACGCTTTTTTCATGTAGCCTGCTGGCGGGATATTAATACCTGCCTCGCCCTGAATCGGCTCAATCAAAAATGCAGCGGTGTTTGGCGTGATTGCTGCTTGCAGGGCTTCAATATCACCATAAGGCACAAGTTTGATACCGCCAAGCATTGGGCCAAAACCACGCTTATAATCAGGGTCTGATGACAGCGATACCGCACCCATCGTACGGCCATGAAAATTGCCGATGCAGGCAATGATTTCGGCTTGATTGTCCGCCACGCCTTTGACATCATAAGCCCAGCGTCGTGCAGTTTTGATGGCGGTTTCGACCGCTTCAGCACCTGTATTCATCGGCAATACTCGGCTTTTGCCTGCCAGTTTGCAGATTTTTTCACTCCATGGGGCAAGTTGGTCGTTATGAAATGCACGGCTGGTCAGCGTAACCTTGTCCGCTTGTGCCTTGAGTGTGTCAATGATGCGTGGGTGGCAATGACCCTGATTGACCGCCGAATACGCACTGAGCATATCCATATAGCGTTTGCCTTCTGGATCTTCTACCCAGATTCCAGCGGCTTTGCTGATGACGATAGGCAGTGGCAAATAGTTTTTTGTGCCATAACGATCGTTTTGTACGATGAGCTGTTCGGTTTTAGTAGTCATAAACACTCCTTAAAGTTAAACTCCAAAATGATGAATCTTGACACTGGTTATAATTGTCAGTTAAGGTTAATAATGATTAATGATTTATAAATTTTTAATAAACCATTGCAACGCCATATCATAACCAATATCACCAAGCCCACAAATCACCCCAACCGCCTTGTCCGAAAAATAAGAATGGCTGCGAAAAGGCTCTCTGGCATGAACATTGGATAAATGCACTTCGATAAAAGGCTTGTTTAGTGCTGATAGGGCATCACGAATGGCGATGGAGCTGTGGGTGAAGGCGGCAGGGTTGATGATGATGCCATCAACAGGGCGTGCTGCCAAAAGACCAATCTCGCCAATAAAATCAACAATCGCTCCTTCGTGATTTGACTGAAAAGCAATCAGTTCAATGGCGTGTTGTGCTGCTTGTGCCTGCAATCGCTGCTCGATGTCATGCAGGGTGGTTGTGCCGTACAGATGTGGTTCTCGTTTGCCGAGCAAATGCAGATTAGCACCATTAATCAAAGCAAGTTTTTTTGAGGTGGCAATAGACATAAACTTGATCCAAAACCAAAAATTCATTGTAGCGAATTTGCCAAGTTTTGGCAAATATTTGTTGTGGATTTTGTTAATTTTCTGTGGCTTGGGTGTAATCTCGCCATTAGCGACAGGCTATTAACTGATAATTAACATTGGCTAATTGTATGGAATGTATAGCAATTTTTTTGGTATTTTATAAAAAAATATTGGGTATTTGTAATTTTTCCTATGTAAGTATTTGTAATTATCAGAAATAATGGTAAGATAATCGTGCAAGATATCTGTAAGATTGGTGGATTTTGTTTTTGCCAATTATCGAGATTAATTTGTCGAGGCAGATATCAGGTTGTGTAATTTTTTAAGGAAATCACCATGTCAAAAGAACAAGGTACAGTAAAATGGTTTAACGATGCCAAGGGCTTCGGTTTTATTCAGCGTGCTACAGGTGAAGATGTATTTGTGCATTTTCGTGCGATTGTCGGTGAGGGTTATCGCTCACTAAAAGAAGGTCAGGCGGTGGAGTTTATCGTCAGCGAAGGCGAAAAAGGCCTGCAAGCTGAAGAAGTCAGCAAACTATAATGCCAAAAACAGCAGTTTTTACTGCTGTTTTTTTTTGTGCCAAAGTCTTTTCTGGGCATGGTTTTGTAAACTTGTCAAATTATTTGCTCATATCAAGGCTTTGCAGTCTGGCATAATAGCCATTTTTTGCCAGCAGTTGTTGATGCGAACCTTCCTCAATGATTTTGCCTTCGTCCATCACAATAATACGATCGGCTTGTTCAATGGTGCTAAGGCGATGGGCAACGATGATACTGGTGCGACCAGCCATCAGCCGTTCGAGTGCTTGTTGCACCAGTTTTTCTGATTCATTGTCCAAAGCACTGGTTGCCTCATCAAGCAGTAAGATGGGTGCGTCTTTTAAAATGGCTCTGGCGATAGAAACACGCTGACGCTGACCACCTGATAGCTGGCTGCCATTGGCACCGATTGGTTGGTGTAGTCCCAAGGGGTGCTGTTCAATAAGCGTGGATAGATTGGCGGCGTGTAGGGCTTGTCTGACTTGCTCTTCGCTTGCCTGCGGGGAGGAATAACGCACATTTTCAAACAAAGTGTCATCAAACAAAAAAGTGTCTTGAGAAACAAGGGCAAATTGTGTGCGTAAATTGCCAATCTCAATGTCATTAATATCCACGCCATCGATGGTGATTTTGCCCGCAGTTGGTTGCACAAAGCGTGGCAGCAGATTGACAGCGGTGGTTTTGCCAGAGCCTGAGCGACCAACCAAAGCGATTTTTTCGCCTGCTTGAATGCTTAGGTTAAAATTATCCAGTGCTTTTTTGGATTCGCTGGCATATTGCACATCGATATTTTCAAAGTGCAAATTGCCAACCACTTGGTTTAGGCGAATTGTGCCACGATTTTCTTCGTTTTTCTCGTCCAAAAATTGACACACAGAATCAGCAGCCAAAAACATCGTCTGCATTGGAATGCTGATATTGGCAAGGTTTTTAATAGGACCAAACATTTGCATCATCGCCACGATAAATGCCATAAACTCACCGATGGTGGTTAATCCTTGTTGGCTTTGCCACAGGGCGATAAAAATCACCACCGCAAGGGCTGATGAGCCAATGATTTCACTGACAGGAGAGCGAGTGGCACTGGCTTGGGTGATTTTTTTACTCAAGCGAACAATGGTGTCATTGACTTGACCGAAGCGTTTGGCGGCTTGAGCCTGACCGCCAAATAACTTCACCACACGATGCCCTTGGTGTGTCTCATTGACGGTATTGTTCAGAGAGCCGATGGATAATTGTGCATTATTAATAATATCTTTTAGTTTATCTCTATAATATCGAGACAACCAAGACAGTATCGGAAACATAATCAGCACAATCAGAGTCAGCTGCCAGTTAAGATAAAACAGCACAAAAGTCAGCCCAAGAACAATTAAAGTATCACGGGTCAGGACAATAAAAACTTCGCTGCCGTTATTGATTGAGCTGTCTGCCATCTGCACCATGTTCATTAGCACATGACCTGAAGAGGTGTTTTGATAGTAGCTTGAGGGCAAATCAAGCATTTTGTCAAACATATCACGGCGTAGATGACTGATGGCAACAATGGATACCCAGCTCATCATGTACTGACTAATAAAACGGCAAATGCCACGAAAAATCACCAAGCCCATAAAAAACAACGGTACAATCCATACTTTGTTCTCGGTACCCCAAATGGCGTGCTGCATGACATCTTTGTAATATTTTAAAGTTGCAGCAATGCCATCAAAAGCAGGCAGGGGAGTTTCGCGAGTGTCAGGTATGGCAAAGCCCTGATTGACCAACGGTGCGATAAATGCTGCCAGATAGCTTTCGGTAAAGGCGACGCCAATGATTGCCAGCAGGGCAAGAAAAATGCGTGCTTTGTATGGTTTGACATAGCCCATCAGCCGCATAAAACTTTCGGCATCTTTTTTGCTGAACAAACCAAAGGTGAGCTTATGAATCATAACAAATAATTGCTGACTAAAAAGTTGGGAAGGTTACTGCCAAGCAGCTTTAATCCATTCACTTGGGAGTACATGACGATACCACTTACCACCACCGCCTGTGATGGCATCGGGCGGATTAATCTCACCATGAAAAACAATGATTTTTGCACCACTGGGTTTTTTTGGCGGGATAAAATATGCCAATGGAATTTTTTGCAAGCAGTGATATTTAAAGCTGACACACCACGAACTGTCCCAATACTCCAGATGGTGATGCTCTCTGAGATAATTGGACAAAAATGCCTGCTCATGGCGAACTTCTTGGCGTATTTTTTCAAAATTTTGTTCAAAATATGTTAATAATTTTGGATAGGTATTTTGACCAATTTTAAAGCGATATACTGAGCTGTTACCAACCATACGCCATGGTTTTTTCCAATCACGGATAATCACCACGCTGTCCTCATGCTTGGCATTATAAGTAAAAAAACAATCAATATTATCTACAATAACAATATCAATATCCAAAAACAATGCCGTGCCTTTTAGATCGTATAACTCAGGCTTAAAGGTGGTGAGTTTTTTCCAGCCACGCTCGGGTAGATTGGCAGGCAGGTTAAGCTCAGGGATAGGATAGCACTTGATATCTGGGTTGATGCCTGTGGTGTCGTCGGTCAGGCAAACCATCTGAAAATCAAGCGTTAGATGGCGTTTGACCATGTTATACAGGCGATTGACATATTCGGCAGGGTATTTGCTACCCCATTTCATGCAGATGACATAGCGGTTATCTTGATTCATGGGAAATATCCTGTGTACTGTGATAATGTTTGGCTATTTTTTGTAGTTCATCATCACTTAGTTGATAGATATTATTAATATTTGGCACATATTTAAATCTGCGATAACCCCACATATAATGTGCTTTATGCTCATTTATCATGGCTTGCATTGTTAGGTTTAGTGCAGAGGTGGCAATGGTGGCATCTGGGTGATACAGATTAGCGTCGTCCAATTGATAACAAAAAATATCAAAGCCTTGATTGTCATCTCGGCGAATGCAAGCAAGCCCTACTAATGCACAAGCTGTCTTATTGGCAAGTTTTGGGGTAAGTGTGCTAGAGAGGGTGGGAATATTAAAAAATGGTACCACCACACCCCCTGAAGGGTCTGGCACATGGTCTGGCAAAATGATGCTAAATCCACCAGATTTTAAGGTCTTAAAAATCGCCTTCACTCCTGTGGCATCAGTAGGCACAAGCGTGGCGTTGAGTCGTTGCCGACCTTGTAGTACAAAATCATTGCTAATTTTGCCTTTGATGGGCTTGTACATGATGGTTGGCGAGCCGAATTGATTGAGCCATGCGTTCATCATCTCCCATGTGCCAAGATGTGGCACAATGGCAAGCATACCATTGGGATTGGTAAGGGCATTGGTTAGAATATCTTGATTGTGAATTGTATGAATTTGCTTAATTGACCAATCAGGTGGCATTGCCCATGATTTGACCGATTCAACGCTGGTTAGGCATTGGTTAAGCACGGTTTGTCGGTGCAGTTGTCGCCGTTCTTGTGCATTTAATTCTGGATAGGCAAGTTGCAGATTGCGATGCACTGAGCGATTGATGCTTAGTGAAGGCATGAGCAATATCAACCAAGCAACCATACGAGCCATTATCCGCAGTAGGGATAATGGCAGATGGCTAAATAGCTGATAGGGATTATTCATGATAATCAGTTGCTGTCTTTGCTTTTTTCACGAACACGCAGACCCAGTTCACGCAATTGCTTGGCGTCGACTTCGGCAGGTGCGTCTGTCAAAGGGCATTCGGCAGTCTTGGTTTTTGGGAAAGCGATGACATCACGGATGGAGCTTGCACCAACCATGAGCATAATCAAGCGGTCAAGACCCAGTGCCAAGCCACCATGTGGTGGTGCACCATATTTTAGGGCGTTAAGCAAGAAACTGAATTTTTCGTTGGCTTCTTCTTCGCCAATGCCCAGAGCCTCAAAAACTGCCGTTTGCATCTCAAGTGTGTTGATACGCAGACTGCCACCACCAATTTCTGTGCCGTTTAGCACCATGTCATAAGCGATGGATAGGGCGGTTTCTGGGCTGTTTTTCATTTCTTCAACCGTGCCTTTTGGACGGGTAAATGGGTGGTGTACAGAAGTCCATTTGCCATCATCGGTTTCTTCAAACATTGGGAAATCAACCACCCATAGCGGTGCCCATTGGCAGGTAAGTAGGTTTAGATCCAAGCCAATTTTGACACGCAACGCTCCCATGGCATCATTGACAACTTTGGCTTTGTCAGCACCGAAGAATATCAAATCGCCATTTTGGGCATTGGTGCGGCGAATCAGCTCAACCAATACCTCATCGGTCATGTTTTTGATGATGGGTGATTGCAGCCCTGATTCTTTATCAACGCCATTGTTGATATTGCTGATGTCATTGACCTTAATGTATGCCAAACCTTTGGCACCATAGATGCCGACAAATTTGGTATAGTCATCAATTTGCTTACGGCTGATGTCAGCACCATTTGGAATACGCAGAGCAACAACACGACCTTTTGGATCGTTGGCAGGGCCTGAGAATACCTTAAATTCCACTGACTGCATGATATCGGCGACATCAATCAGCTTAAGTGGGATACGCAAATCGGGCTTATCGGAGGCATAATCACGCATTGCATCAGCATAAGTCATGCGTGGGAAAGTGTCAAATTCTACACCCAGCATGGTTTTGAAGAGTTCTTTGGCAAGCCCTTCGGAGATGTTCATAATCTCTTCATCGTCCAAAAATGAGGTTTCGATATCCACTTGGGTAAACTCAGGCTGACGGTCAGCACGCAAATCCTCATCACGGAAGCATTTGGCAATTTGATAATAACGATCAAAACCTGCAACCATTAGCAGTTGTTTAAATAGCTGTGGTGATTGTGGTAGGGCATAAAACTCACCGTTAGATACACGGCTTGGCACCAGATAATCACGAGCACCCTCTGGCGTGGCACGGGTCAAGATTGGCGTCTCAACATCCAAAAACCCTTGCTCGTCCAAATAACGGCGAATCGCCGAAGTGGCTTTGGCACGGAACATCATACGCTCTTGCATTTCTGGGCGACGCATATCCAAGAAGCGGTATTTTAGGCGTAGCTCTTCAGATACGGTAATGGTGTCATCATTTAGTGGAAATGGCGGTGTTTCTGCCTTGGCAAGGGTTTGGATTTCTTTGGCAAGCAGTTCAACATTGCCGCTTTTCATGTTTTTGTTTTCGGTGCCTTGATAGCGTGCACGGACACGACCAGTGATTTGTAGCACATATTCAGAGCGAGCAGCATCGGCGGTTGCAAAGGCCTCTGGCGTATCAGGGTCAATAACGACCTGCAACAAGCCTTCGCGATCACGCATATCCAAAAAAATCACCCCGCCGTGATCACGACGACGATGCACCCATCCAACAACAGTGATGGTTTGGTCAATCAGCTCTTCGGTTACAAGACCGCAATAAATGCTACGCATATACAGTTTACCTTAAATTATTAATTATGTGAAATAACAAAAGCCACACAAGCAACCTGCAAGTGAGTTTTTATAAGCAATAAATATTTCAATTGCTACATTATGCCTGTTTATTGATTTTCGTGCAAGTGTTGGCAAAAAAATTCATGACAATTAATGAAGACTGTATGCAAAAAATAAAAACCATGAAAAATATCAGCCACTTAGGCTGCTTGACAATTAACCACATTGCTTAATATTTGTTCATTTTGCCAATACTTGATTAAAAATATTAATTTTTGGTGATTTGTTGTGGCACAATGGCGTTGGCTGTGGTAGCATTAACAATATTTATCTGTATGATTTATAAGTGTTTTTGTTAAAATATTTATAAATAAAACTAATAAATTAGTAACGCTGATTTTGTTTTTGCACAATTTGCCAAAAAAGCTGGAATGATGTTTTCATGGATACCTTAAATCTTTTGTATGTTATCGCCTCATTGCTGATTTTTGTCAGCATCATGACGACTACGCTGTCGGCTCGCTTGGGCGTGCCTTTGTTGTTGTTTTTTTTGGGCGTGGGCATGCTGGCTGGCGAAGAAGGGGTTTTGGGCATTGAGTTTGCAGAATATAATTTGGCAAATTTCATCGGGCAGGCAGCATTGGCGTGCATTTTGCTTGATGGTGGTTTGCGGACTTCATTTAACTCGTTCCGTGTCGGGCTAAGACCTGCAATCACTTTGGCAAGCTGGGGGGTGCTGGCAACGGTTGCTGTGCTGGGTTTATTCGCCACTTGGCTTTTGGGCGTTGATTGGCGGCTGGGGGTATTGATGGCTGCCATTGTTGGCAGTACCGATGCGGCGGCGGTTTTTAGTTTATTAAGAAATGGCGGCGTAAAGCTCAACGACCGTGTGCAGGCAACGCTTGAGATCGAATCAGGGGCGAACGACCCTTTGGCGATTTTGTTGGTTACTGCGATGATTGCCCTAAATCTTGACCCAAGCAGTCAAGGGGTGGTTGATATTATCCTGATGCTTATCAGTCAGATTGTGATCGGTTTGGTGTCGGGGTTGCTTGCTGGTTGGGCGTTGTCTCGGTTGCTGCCAAAGGTGCATCTGGCAGATGGTATGTATGCCATCTTAATCCTGTCGGCAGGCATGGTGGTATTTGGTTTGACAAACTTGCTTGGCGGTTCGGGGTTTTTGGCGGTGTATTTGGCAGGCGTGGTGATTGGCAATACCAAAGTGCGTGCGACCGAGCATGTGCTGCGAGTGATGGATAGTTTTGCATGGCTGTCCCAAGCGGTACTTTTTGTGGTGCTGGGACTACTTGTACAACCATCGAGCATATTTGAGGTTTGGCATTATTCGTTATTGATTTTTATTTTTTTGTTATTTGTCGCAAGACCCTTTGCCGTTGTTAGTTCGCTGTTGCCATTTCGCTTTGGATTTCGCGAAATTGGCTTTATTTCGTGGGTTGGTCTGCGTGGTGCTGTGCCGATTACTTTGGCGATTATCCCTGTTACTATGCAGGTTGCAGGGGCGGATTTGGCGTTTAATATCACCTTTGGAGTGGTGATTTTGTCTTTGCTGGTGCAAGGTGCGAGCATTCCGATGATGTCAAGGCTGTTTCGTGTGTGGGTGCCGACCAATAACGAACCAAAGGCTTGGCATGAGATTTGGGTGGGTGATCAGGCAAATATCACTTTGTATGAATTTGAGGTCAAACAAGGAGCATTTGCCATCGGTCGCCATCCGCAGAGTATTTCTAGCAAGTTTCAGGCTGATGAGATGTCGATGTTTGCTGTGGTTAGGCAGGGCAAATTATTGACTGTCAATGAGGATACCATCTTAAAAATGGGTGATGTGGTGTGGTATGCCTTGCGTACTGATATTGCTGGCAGTGTGGCAAAAATTTTCAATAATTCAGCAACGCAATACCAAAAAAACAGCGAGTTTTATGGCGATTGGTTGTTGTCGCCACACGCTCGCATTGCTGATTTGCCATTTTATAATCTGGCGACTCGCTCATTGGCAACCGCTCAGCAGCGGCGTTTGGCGCGACCTGTTGCCAGTGCTTTTGATGTATTTACCGTGCCACCTGATGTTAGTAGTTTGACAGGGGTGGACGAATATTTGGTTGCCAAATTAACCGCCGCCAAAAACCAAACGGTTGAAGAATATATGATGGAGCATTTTAAGACCGAGCCAGTCAAGGGCGACGAGGTGCATCTTAATGATACTTGGTCGCTGATTGTGCGTGATGTTGATAATAAAGGCAGGTTGCGTGGCGTTGGTCTAAAAAATAAGAGCAAAAACCCCACGACAAAATCCACTGATTGATTGCAAGATTGGCGATTTGTCGGTTTTTTGTAATATTTTTTGTATATTGCTTTAAACAAACAGCATCTGCCCTGATTTAAGCCTGTGGTTATGTTATTTGTGCTTTAAACATGAATAAATTTTAAAGTTAAATTTGTTAAAGGATAGTTATGTTACATTTTCCCAAAAAACTCGTTGAGCTGCAAATCATTCACCTAAACAAATCTCAACAAGATGCCATCAAGCAGCTTGAAAATGCCAAAAAAGACAGCGATTTGTCGTGTCAAATGTTGGCAAAATTATGCCAAAAAATTAAGAAAAATCAAAAACAAAATCAAGAAAACATTGATAATAATGAGCAGGAACAAGCTGTATATGTGCTTGATTTTGACGGCGATATCAAAGCCAGTGCGGTTGCACAATTGCGTGAAGAAATCAGCACCATCATCAGTGCAGCAGCCAAGGGTGATGAGGTGGTATTACGCTTAAAAAGTGGCGGCGGTCAGGTTCATTCCTATGGTTTGGCTGCGGCACAATTGGCACGGATTAAGCAAGCGGGTCTGGATTTGACGATTTGTGTTGATGAAGTGGCAGCCAGCGGTGGCTATATGATGGCGTGTACTGCCGACAAAATCATCGCCAGCGATTTTGCCATCATCGGCTCGGTGGGCGTGGTGAGCCAGTTGCCGAATTTTCATGAATTCTTAAAAAAGCACGATGTGCAATTTGAGCAATTCACCGCAGGCGAGTACAAGCGAACGGTAACGATGTTTGGCGAAAATACCGACGAAGATCGTGCCAAGCACCAAGAGGATTTGGAACGCATTCATCAATTGTTTAAGGATTTTGTCAAAAAACATCGCCCATCGCTTGATGTAGAAAAAATCGCCACAGGTGAGATTTGGTTTGGTAGTGATGCCAAAACGCTTGGTTTGGTTGATGAGATTGGCACATCGGACGCTTATTTGCTTGATAAACTTGACACACAGCAGGTCTATGCACTGCACTCACGCACCAAGCCAACTTTGGCCGAAAAACTAGGTCTTGCCGACCAAGTCTCAACAAGCGTGGCACAGGTGGCTGATGCAGCATCTGCGGCGATTGGGCAGTGGCTACACAAGTTTAATCGTGCCAAGTTTTAGAGCATGACTGTCAAGTTACTGGGAATTTTTGCCAATTTGCGTTACAATATGGATTTTGATAATTTTGGATATTTTGATGAAAAAATTAGAAGAACTATTTAATAAAGCTGATAAATTTGGTCGTGTTGTTGCCAATCGCTTTAGTAAAATCAAGGACTTGAACGACATTCGTGGCATTGGTGCAGGCAAGACGGTACTAATCACAGGTGCCAGCAGTGGCTTGGGTGCGATGATGGCACGCAAATTTGCATTTTTGGGCTATGATTTGGCAATCTGTGCAAGGCGAGTGGAGCGACTTGAGGCATTAAAAACAGAGCTTGAGCACGCATTTGGCATTACGGTGCATATTGAGCATCTGGATGTCATGGATTATGAGCAAATTTTTACGGTATTTGACAAATTTGTCGCCAAGGCGGGCAGGCTTGATAAAATCATTGTCAATGCAGGTGTTGGTGATAGCCGAGTGATTGGGCATGGCAGATTTAATATCAACCGTGCAACCGCCGAGACCAATTTTATCGCAGCGATTGCTCAGTGCGAGGCAGCGATGCAGATTTTTCGCAACCAAAACAGTGGTCAGCTGGTGGTCATCTCCAGTATGTCGGCGGTGCGTGGCTTGCCGCGACATCTGACAACCTATGCTGCCGCCAAGGCTGGTTTGGCAAGGCTTGCCGAAGGCATTCGTGCTGATATGATCAAAGAAAAATTGCCGATTACCGTATCAACTATCTATCCAGGTTATGTGCGTACTGATTTAAATATCGGTGCCAAATACTTACCTTTTGAGGTGGAAGAGGACGAAGGGGCTGATGTGATTATCAAGGCAATTGAGGCGGGTGTTGATGAGGCTTATGTGCCTGCATGGCCATGGTTGCCGATTGGACTGGGTATGAAGTATCTGCCGCTAAAGCTAATCACCAAATTTATCTGATGTTTTGTTATCAAAAGGCTTGTTGTTGCAAGCCTTTGCGATTTTGAGCGATTGTCAAAAAGGAGATTGCCAAATTGAATAACAGCCAAAACCCAACACAAAAAAGCACTGAGGTGATGATGGAGGCTGCCACCGAAGCCAAACAAGCTGCTGAGGTTGCCAAAGAAGTGGCGGCAGACGCTGCCAAAATCACCAAAGACACCATTGAATCTGGTGCAAACAACACCTTGGATTTTTTGGGTGTGCCGATTGATATTACTACATTAACCCAAATGGCCATTGATATGTCAGGCAGATTGGCTTTGGCATTATTGATTTTCTTTGTGGGCAAATGGGTGGGTAAGCGATTGGTTCGGCTTGCCAAGCTGGTAATGGCTCGCAGTCGTCTGGATAATACCGCTGCCAATTTTTTGGGCAATTTGCTCTATGGTGTGATGCTGGTTGCGGTTATTTTGGCGGCGTTAAATAAACTTGGCGTTAATACCAACTCATTTGTTGCGATTTTGGGTGCGGCAGGTGTGGCGATTGGTGTTTCGCTAAAAGACCAGTTATCAAATCTGGCTGCTGGTGTGCTGATTGTGATTTTTCGTCCCTTTGGGCGTGGCGATGTGGTAGAAATTGGCGGCAAGACTGGTACCGTGCTTGAGATTACGCTGGTGAATACGCGTATCCGCACAGCCAATAATCATGAAATTATTATCCCAAATGGCGACATCATGACCACTGCCAGTGTGAATTTTTCGTCATTGCCGACCCGCCGTGTTGATGTTGAGGTGGGCATTGGGTATGATGCGGACATTCGCAGTGCCAGAGCGGTCATGCTTGATTTGGCAAAAAATCACCCCAATGTGCTGGCAACGCCAGAGCCTGTGGTGCTGGTAACTGCACTGGCGGACAGCTCGGTGGATTTGTCATTGCGTGTTTGGGTGGAAAATGAGCATTGGCTGACGGTGCAAGCAGATTTGCTTGAGCAGGTTAAGTATGCCTTTGATGAACATGGCATCAATATCCCATTTCCCAACCGTACGGTGCAGATTGAGGGGTTTGATATGCAGACACTGAGCAAATTGCTACAACAACAAAAAGACGATGCTTGACAGCCTAAGCTGCCTGGTGAATTGGCTTGTGGTGAGGGGTTGCTAAAATGCCCGTTTGTTATGATGAGAATATTTGTTGCATTGTAGTAAAATTCCCTGTTAATCGTCCATCATGCAGTAGTGCCATGCAGGATAATAAAATATAAACACTGTATCAAAAATAAGTGAATTAATTATGCCAAAAAATCCATTTTCTTTTGCCAAAAAGCACCTAACACAGGGCGTGCAGGTGCTTGGGCGTATCCAAAAGACCGCAAGCGTGGCAGGTTTGTCGGCATTGCGAGTGGCAGCAGGCGATAAGATGGACGCTTATTTGCTAAAAGATGCCTTTGAGCAATTGGGCGTAACTTATATCAAACTTGGTCAGTTTATTGCCAGTACGCCGTCAATTTTTCCACGAGAATATGTGCTGGCGTTTCAGGGCTGTTTGGATCAGACAACGCCTGTTGGATTTGACAAAATTCGCCAAGTGCTTGATGACGAGCTGGCAGATGAGCGGCGTGGCTTGGGCGATATTTTTGCATATATTGATCCAAAACCTCTGGCATCGGCTTCTATTGCACAAGTGCATAGGGCGGTGCTGTCTGATGGTCGTCAGGTGGCACTTAAGGTACAAAAACCTCATGTCAAGGCGGTCATGCAGACAGATTTGGGCGTGTTGCACAGTGTATTTTGGGTATTGGAGCGTGCAATTCCCAATCTAAAAGCAGTGTCTTTGGCTCCGATTGTTGATGAGATACGCACCAGAATGATTGCCGAAACCGACTTTTTGGCAGAGGCTCGGCACATTGAAAAGTTTATGGATTATCTTGCCAAAACAGGCAATCAAAAAGTCATCGCCCCGAATGTGCATCATCAGCTGTCTACCAAAAAAGTGCTGGTGATGGATTTGTTGGTTGGCAAATCACTCATTGATGATAGCTTGATTTGGGACGGTACGGCGGGCAAAGACAGCAAGCAAATCATGAGCGATGTGCTGGATACTTGGTTTTTGTCGCTGATGATGACTGGCGAGTTTCATGCTGATTTGCACGCTGGTAATTTGATGTTGCTTGATGATGGTCGTATTGCCTTTTTGGACTTTGGTTTGATGGGTAAGATTGAGCCAGCGAGCCTGCAGGCGTGTTTTGCACTTGTGCAGAGCTTGCAGATGAATGATTATCATGGCATGGCACAGGCGATGGTGGCTATCGGCATGACCAAGAAGCCTGAGCAGATGGATATGCAGCTATTGGCGATGGATTTGCAAAAAATGCTTGGCAAAATTCATGGAGCGACAAACGCCGCCCATGCCGAAGAGGGACTAAATGTCATGATGCTTGAGATGGTGGAAATTGGCAAGCGGCATGGCATTCATTTCCCTCGAGATTTTGCTCTGCTGATTAAGCAGTTGTTGTATTTTGATCGCTTTATGCTGACTTTGGCACCTGATATGGAGTTGTTTGAGGGCGAGCGGCTGGATTTTATTAAGATTAACTAAACTGCCAACTGTAGCTTGTAATAACCACATAAGTAATCAAAGAGATTGCTGCACCGATGAAGGCTTGATTTGCTGACAATCGCTATGTTGATATTGTTCAATAAAAAACACCAGATGGTGAAACTTAACCATCTGGCTGATGTGCTTGATAAGGTGGTAAATTTTTCAAGTATGATAATTTTATTAATTAGATAATATTTATAATTTTTGATAATGATCCAGCAGCACTTCGGCAAGATCGTCTGCCAAATCACGACGCAGCGGTGCTTTGTCGTGATAATTATCATGAAGACTGCTGTAATTTGGCTGTGTGCGGGCTTTTTTTAGGCTGGCAGGCAGTGCGTTACTTTGCCAAGGCAGGGCATGTTGCTTGTTGTCGATGGCATCTATGCTGGCGTGTCCGCGATGCCTAAGTACATAGTGCAGGCTTTGGCTACGAGCTGCCAGCAGGGTCAAAGTGGCATCATCGATATTGAGCGTCTGAATGCCTAGGGCTTTGTCTTTTAAGGTATTGCTGTTTGGCAACAAACCACCAAGCACGCCGCCAATGGCAGTACCCAGCCCAAGACTTGTCCCCAGCGTCGCCACATCAATGCCAGCACCGATAATCATGCCTGCCAGACTGCCACCTGCGGTGCGTATGCCATACTGAGCCAATAATTGACTGTCAAAAATATCCTGCACCTCGCCTGTGATGGCAGGGCTGTCATCATTGAGCGTATCTTGATAAAATCGGTACAATGCCAGCAGCTGTTGTTGTAGGATTTGTTCTGCTTGTCGTACGGCATTTTGCATGGCACTAAGCACAGGTTTTGGGTCGCTGCGTTCGTCAATTTTTTTGCTAAAAGCAGCAACATTAATCAAAAAATCCGCAATGAGCAGACTGCCTTGCTCCAGCAATTCTTGCCAATTGTCATGCCGCTGTTGTTTGAGTGTGGTAATATTGACATCATGCTGTAGCAGTAGGCTAAGGTTTGACCATAGTGCCATTTCGTTGTCAAAATCAAACGCCACAGTATCAAAGCTGCTGCTGATATGCAAGGCTCGCCTGCCAAGCATTTCACGCCATGCGTTTGGTTGATTGGCAGCACTGGTGAAGTTAAATACTGGCAAAATAGGCACGCCAGAGTTTGCCAAAATAGCCAGCTCATCTTTATATTTGCTCAAGACAGGCTCTCTGGCATCGATGACATATAGGGCAACATCAGAGGATAATAAACTTCTGATGACTTTGGCTTCTTGGCTATAATCCGCTTGCAGCCTATCATCTTGATTATCCACCGCTGCCAAAAACGCCATCAGTCGTTCAACGCCATCAGCTCGCCCATCGGTATACAGCTGCAAAAAATCCATCACGCCTGCTGCATCCTCAAGCCCAGGCGTGTCATACAACACAACCAGTGGCTCTTGGTGGTTGCCAAGTATCTGCACCGCACTGACATGGCGTGTGGTGGCAGAGCTGTTTTTTACTTCGCCAAAATCACTGTCTCGCAACAAGGTTCGCATGAGCGAGGTTTTGCCGACATTGGTGTGTCCGATGACGCAAATTTTGCTTGACTGGGTGGTTGTGTGATGAACAGACATGGCTTAACCTAGAAATGTGTACTAGAGGCAGTTGGGGGGTTTTGGCAGACCTGCGATGCGATTGATATGACGAGCAACCAAACCTGTGTTAAATAGCTGCTGTAGTTTTTGGTTGCTAAGTTGCAACTCAGGCAGGGTTGCGGTCAAATGCTTGATTAAGGCTCGCGTGGCAGGGCTATGATGATAAGTCTCAAAAAAGTGGCGTACTTGCTGCAAAATTTGATAATGCTCATCGCTTAGTTGCAAATCCAGCGTGTTTGCCAATTGTTGAGCGATGGCAGGGGTCCAGTCCAGATGGTTTTGTAGATGTCCATCATGGTCAAGGCGTGGGGTATCGTGGGGTAATTTATTCATAAATAATAAACTAAAAATTAAGGCATATATCATAATCTTGAGCATTTGCCGTGCCAAACTTAAGTGCTTGGCGGACTGGCTCATCAATGATAATATCATCAGCAAACTGGTGCAGGGCAGGTGCTATGTCATACAGCTCAAGCGACTGAATCATGCCATAAATCCGCGTGGTGGCATCAGTTAGCAAGGTCAATGATTGCTCACCAAGCACAAATTGCACCAGATGGTCAAAAGTTGCCAAAGTCAGTCCCAACGAGATGGCTTCATAGGCGATGAGTTCACTGTCGGTATTGATATGAATCAAAAATTTTTGCATGGTTATCTGTGGGCTAATTAACTTAATACTGAATCACAGTGGTGTCATCATCAATCATCAATACAAGCTCAGACAGCCCAGTTAAATAAAATGGACTAAGTAAATTATCACCATCGAGCTGATGACGTGTGGCATTATTTTTGTCGGTGATGCCACGAGCCAAAGCGGTGCTGACACATACAGGCAGTGTGAGCGTGTGCGATTTGGCAAGAGCTATCCAGCCCTGTGCAATGCTTGGTACATCGGCAGTCTGCCACGCCAAGCGATTGGCAACATAAGCACCATCACCATAAAAAAATACCAAAACGCACTCGCCACGCTTAAGTCTTTGGGTGGCGTCTGTTAGGGCGAGATTTGCCTGCTTGCTGTGCGGCGAGCAAGTAATCAACAAAAGGGTCTTGTGGCTCATGGTGATACTTTTTTAAATAAAGACTTATTATAGCCCAAAAGATAGGGTAAAATAAGCCCATTGTTAAAAATTTCTTTGGGTTATGATTGCTGGTTTGGCAAATCTGGACTTGTTTTTAAATAATATCAATTATCTAACTTTGGGTGATTTTGCGAGGATTTATGGCGTTGAGTGCATTTGTGCCAAATCAAAGACAGCTTGATGGGCTAAAACTTGCCAGCCCCTTTGCATGGCAAATTTATCAAAAGCAAACAACTGTCGCCCAGAGATTTTTGGCTGAGTATGATTTATCCCTGCCGCTTGTGCGGTCTGACTTTGATGCTTTGGTGCGTCGTTTTGTGGGCTTGGGGACGACTTATTATCTGAACAGCATTGATGAGCCGATGGTGATGGCAGGGCTGCGGCAACTTCGGCAGCTGTTGATGCTCAAATGGATTTGGCAGGACGCATTATCATTGATTGAGCTTGATAGACTCATGCAGGAGCTGTCAGATTTTGCCGATGCTTGCATTCAATTTTCGAAAGATTTTGTTTATAATAAATTAACAAAACGCTACGGCACGCCACAAATTAAACAAAAAAACAAAACCATCGCTGATGAATTTGCCATTATCGCCATGGGCAAATTGGGGGCAGGCGAGCTGAATTTGTCGAGCGATATTGATTTGGTATTTGTGCATATTGCCAATGGTGAGACCGATGGTACCAAGAGCATTGACACGCACAAATTCATGAAAGACCTTGGACGAGGGGTGATTAAACTGCTTGGCGAAAACACCGAGCATGGCTTTGTATTTCGGGTGGATATGCGGCTAAGACCGTGGGGAGATGGCTCGCCGCTGGTGCTGCACACGACAGCACTTGCCAAGTATTTTAACCAACATGGGCGGACATGGGAGCGGTTTGCATGGTTAAAAGCAAGGGTGGTCAATGAGATTGGTGCAGATTTTTCGTATAATTTACAACAGATTATCAAAAATTTTGTCCATCGGTATTATATAGATTATAGTGCATTTAGTGCTTTGCGTGAAATGAAGGCGATGATTGTCAATCAGCAGACCCAAAGGCAGGATTTGGACAATGTCAAGCTGGGCGTGGGTGGCATTCGTGATATTGAGTTCATTGTGCAGGCATTTGCTTTGATTTATGGCGGACATCATGTTGCTCTTGCGGAGAATTCTGCCTGCTTGCCTTGCTTGGCAAAATTGATTGAGCTTGGCTATATTGAGGAGCAAGAGGGCGAGCAGCTGGCGGCGGCATATCGTTTTTTGCGTCGCTTAGAGCATGCTATCCAAGCACGCCACGACCAACAAACCCAGCAGTTGCCAAGTGGTGCTGATGAGCTTGCCGCGATTGCAACTTGCTTGGGTTTTGAGTCGGTGGCTGCATTTCGTTCGGTGCTTGATGCCCATCGGCAAAATGTCAGCCGACCGTTTGGGCGTATGGTAACAGACAGACAATCCCCCAAGCAAGAAAGTCTAGACATTGCACAGATTTATGAGTCGCTTCAGGATACTTTGGGTGATGAGGCGAATGCGATTTTGGCAGATTTTATGAACTCAAAGTTGGTTGCCACACTTGATGAGGTATCCAAAGAGCGGCTAAATCAGGCATATCCGATTATCCTGCACGCTGTTTTGCTTCATGCCAAAAGGCAGGGCGTGTCAGCGGTGATGCAGGCATTGCCACGATTGATTGATTTGCTTGAGGGGATTTGTCGGCGTTCGATTTATTTGGTGATGCTAAGCGAAAATCCCAACGCAACCATGCGACTGATTCCAATGCTGGGACAAAGTTCGTGGATTGCCCGTGAGCTGGCACATTATCCTGTGCTGCTTGATACTTTTTTGCAAAAGCGGTATCTGCACCTGCCTGATAGGGCGGAGCTTGGGAATATTTTGCGACAAAGTCTGCTGCGTGTTGAGCCGTTTGATGATGAAAGTTATCTAAATGCCATTCGCTTTTTTAAAAAAACCCAGGTATTGGCGGTGGCGACGGCGGATATTTTGGGCTTGCGACACATTATGAAAGTCTCGGACAGCTTGACTTTTATTGCCGAGGTGGTGCTGCATTCGGCGTTGTATCGTGCTTATGATGAGCTGTCCAAAAAGCACGGATTGCCATTGCTACAAAACGGCGAGCGAGCCACAGTGGATAATTGCGGTTTTGCCATCATTGGCTATGGCAAGCTGGGCGGGCTTGAGATGAGCTATGCGTCAGATTTGGATTTGGTATTTTTGCATCGCATTGATGAGCTGGGCGAAACCGATGGCGAAAAGCCAATCAGTGGCATGAAATTTGCCGCACGACTTATCCAAAAAATCATCACCTATCTTGCCACACAGACCCGCGATGGCCGTGCTTATGAAATTGACACTCGCCTAAGACCATCTGGCAATGCAGGCGTGGCGGTGATTTCAACTTGGGCATTTGAAATGTACCAAACCCAAAAAGCATGGTCGTGGGAGCATCAAGCTCTCGTGCGTGCCAGAGGCTTGGTTGGTGATGACAGTGTGCTTGCGGAGTTTGATCGCATTCGCAAGCAGGTATTGACAACGAGGCGAGATGTTGCCCAAATTCGCCTTGATGTTATCCAAATGCGGCAAAAAATGCAGACGCACCTAGGTTCTAAGTCTGGCAATCATACAGATGGCAAGCACCAGTTTCACCTAAAGCAGGATTCTGGCGGATTGGTGGATATTGAGTTTTTGGCACAATACTTGGTGCTGCGATATGCCCGTGATTATGCCGAGCTTGCCAGATGGTCGGATAATGTGCGTATCTTTGAGGCGGCTCAGACGACAGGCATCTTGGCAAGCGAAGATTGTAAACAGCTTACCGATGCGTATCTGCAATTACGCAAAAAAACGCATGAGATGGCATTGTCCGAACAGCCAGCTGTGGTGAGTGATGATCAGTTTGGGCAGCTGCGGCAGTTTGTGCGTACAATGTGGCTTGAACAGCTTGGTGATGAGGCACAGTAAGCGGTCTTTATAACTTAGGCTTGTTATATTTTTAGTGTTTTTCAGGCGGTTTTAGGCTGGAGGGTTTAATTTATTTGCTGCTGTAATTACTGGAAAATACTTAAAATTCATTAATTAACAATAAAGAAAAAGCATTGTTGGGATTTGTTGGTAATGCTTTTTGGGCGTCTTTTATGATAACAATATATATAATTGCTACACTTGGGCTGTTTATATGTTGGATAAAAAATATCCCTGCCATTGCCAAAAAACCATGGCTTGAACGACTGTTTTTGTTGGTATCAACGATTGTGCTATCGTTGTGTTCGGCATCTATTGTTGATTTTACCAATGAATTTAGCGATGAGGTGGCGTTTACTTATTTGGGTTGTTATTTTGTCTATTTATTTTTTGTCAGTATTATTTTTTATAAAATGGTTGGTTTTTTGTCCCGTCAATAAGATGATACTAATGGGATTTTGTGATTGTAAATATTTCAAATAATAAAGTTTTTAAATATGGGCATATTATTCTTTGGTGTGTTTGCCATGATAAATACACCATCAGTAGGAACTAAAATTTGATAAAGATGCAACCGATATTGATGGCTTGGTATTTGTTTTTTACTATTTGTCTTAAGAGTAAATTTTATGTCTGATATGGTTATTGGCTATATGGGATTTATGGCGGAAATGGTAATCGGCTGGCTAAAATTTCTACCCAAAGTAGCAAATGTTAAAAATTTATATAAAATTTTAAACTCAATTTCATTATTGGTTTTTTAAACATGATAAATAATGACTTTTATCAATTCATTATTTGCTATTCCCTTTGATTATCAAATATGAGACCTTTATGCCATATATTTATAAAATATGCCCACACTGCCGTGATAAGTGTATAGATGTTATAGGTTTTTCAGGACGATGCCCTGTTTGTCAAACGCCACTTCAGACTGCTGCTTATTTTTCCATTGGTTTGACAGCATTATTGCTGATTTGCTTATTAATTAGCTTGTATTTGAAATTATACATTATTTCTTTAGGATTTTTATGTCTTATCTTGATTTATAAGATATTTTCATACCAAATAGATTGTTTGTTATTCCCTTTGATTGTCAAAAAATAGTTTAAGAGCAAGCCTGATGAAGTTAAAATACCTAATGCCTATCTTTGCGACAGTATCAACAATTGCCCATGCCGACCTGCCCCTTACGGTAGAGGATTTAACAACGGACAAAAACCGTTTTAAATTAGATACATCGCTTAGTTATTATAACCAAAGCCAAACCAGTCTGGCTCCGCAGACTTATGGCATGGCGGACTTGGGTAATGGGCGTGTTATTATCTTGCCAGCACCAGCGGCAGAAAATAACAGCAATACCGATATGTTGATTGTGGGTGCAGGTTTGCGTTATGGCATCAGTGATTCTTGGGAGGTGGGGGTGCGAGGCAATTTTGTGCATACCGCAGAGCGTTATACCATAGACCAAAAGCCCAATCAGAGCAACAATCGTTTTTTGCAAGACATTTATCTTGGCATGCAATACAGCTTTAAGGATAACAAAAAATTCCCCGACAGCCTATTATTTGCCGAAATTTCTGCCTATGATAACACCCAAGGTTTGCGATCAAAATCAGGCTCATCGGTTCTGGTGGGTGGCACGGTTTATACCATCAATGATCCGATTGTATTGAGCTTGACAGGCTCTTATCAATACAATGGCAATCGCAAAACATTGCATAACACAGCGGTTGATTTGGGCGATGTACTGGCGATAAATGGAGTTGTTGGTTTCGCTGTTAATCCTGATATCACACTGACTGGTGGCGTGGGCATACAATACAAAAAAGCCGATAACTTTGAAGATATGGGGCAAATATCACACAACCAAACACAGACCTCGTTAAATCTTGGCATGGCGTATGCTTTATCAGCCAGAAGTAATTTGACCGCCAATGTACGCACCAATATTTCAGGTGGTAATAATAGCACGCTATCACTGGGCATTACAACCAAACTTGGGGCATTGCCACCGCCTTTGTCAGAAAAATACCGCCAATCAAATAAATAATGAAATATTGTCAAATTTTGGGCATGGCTTTTGTTGCATTTGGGCAAGTTGGTTATGCCAGTACAATAAACAGTCCTTATTCCGCCCAAATTTTTTCAAGCCATACCACCTTTAAGGACAGGCGAGATGCCAACATCACCAAACAAGACTTGGACTATTCTTGTGGGGCATCTTCTTTGTCTACCATTTTAACTTACTTTTATAATCAGCCGACAACAGAAGCTCAAATTTTGGAAGATATGGCATTGGATAACATGATGTCATCTTTTTTGGATTTGGCACAGGTTAGCGAAAAATACGGCTTTGTTGGGCGTGGGCTTTTGATGGATTATGAGACACTTTCCCAAATCAAAATCCCTGCCATTGTCTATCTTAATCACAAAAGAAGCGACCATTTTAGCGTGGTGCGAGCGATTGACAGCACTCATGTTTATTTGGCGGATTCAAGTATGGGCAATAGAATATTAACCAAAAAACAATTTGAAAAAATGTGGCTTGCTGCCGATAACACCAGCAAAGACAACAACACCAAAGGCAAAGTGCTGCTGATACTGCCAACAACAGACAAACAAAAACAACTAAGCAATGTCAATTTTACCACCATTACCCAAACCCAATCTTTATTAAAAGAGACTACTTATTTATTTAGAAATTTTTTATAATATACGGACTAACAAGTCGGCAGCGTTTTTCTTTATCAAATAAGATGCTGATTGAGTTAAACCTTTAGTGATTGTCAAATGGGGCTAATGCACAAACAACGCCCAAGCTGGAACAAAATCAAATGATTGACTTAATTATTTATTATTTCATTGCCATCTGTTATAATCATCAACAATATCACAATTTTTAGTTATCAATTATGGAGTAACTTATGAGCATGGCAACACAACAAGGCAAAATGTGGCTTGATGGGGCATTGGTTGAGCAACCAGATGCCAAAGTTCATGTGCTGACCCACAGTTTGCATTATGGTTTGGCGGTATTTGAGGGCGTGCGTGCTTACCAAACTCCCGATGGTCGCACGGCAATTTTTCGCCTACAAGAACATACCGAACGCCTGCTAAATTCAGCAAAAATCTTTCAGCTTAATGTTCGCTACAGCTTTGATGAGCTGGTACAAGCCCAAAAAGATGTTGTTCGGCTAAATGGGTTGGCGTCGGCATATATTCGCCCTTTGATTTGGGTTGGTTCTGAAAAACTGGGCATCGCTGCCAAAGACAATACCATTCATGCAGCGGTAGCAGCGTGGCATTGGGGAGCGTATTTGGGCGAAGAGGGCATCAAAAACGGCATTCGTGTCAAAACCTCAAGCTACACCCATCACCACCCAAATGTTACCATGTGCAAAGCCAAAGCTGCCAGCAACTATCCCGTGTCTATCCTTGCCAATCAAGAAGTAACACGCAATGGCTATGATGAAGCCATCTTGATGGACCCACAAGGCTATGTCTGCCAAGGCTCTGGCGAGAACCTATTTTTGGTAAAAAATGGTGAATTGCACACCCCTGATTTGGCAGGAGGGGCATTGGACGGCATCACTCGCCGCACCATCATTGAGTTTGCACAGGATTTGGGTATTAAGGTGATTGAGCGTCGCATTACTCGTGATGAGTTTTATTTGGCAGATGAAATATTCATGACTGGCACCGCAGCCGAAGTTACACCGATTCGTGAATATGATGACCGCATTATCGGTAAGGGTGGTCGTGGCGAGCTGACCGAACAATTACAAAGTTTGTATTTTGATGTGGTGCAAGGTCGCAACGACAAATACAAACATTGGCTAAGTTTTGTTGATGAGTAATTGATTTTGCAAAAGCGTTTGGGCAACTAAACGCTTTTGTTTCATGCGTGCATTTGGCAATAAATCTGTATCAAAGGAAGTGCTGATGACTGATAAATTTGGCGAGCCATTGCTCAAGCTGCCCGATTATCCAGCAGAGTTTGAATGCTGTGATAGTGGCTGCGGTGAATTTTGTGTGTATGAAATTTATCGTCAGCAAAAACAAGCCTATGACGAGCAGCAGGCACGCCTGCATAAATTTTTGGCAGAAGGTGATATGAATGCTTAATCGCTGATTGCTTGTATAAAAATCCGATGTGCTTGAGATTGTAGCGATATAAAAAAACCTTGTCATCTGACAAGGTTAATATATGGTGGGGACGGAGAGACTCGAACTCTCACACCTCGCGGCGCTGGAACCTAAATCCAGTGCGTCTACCAATTTCGCCACGTCCCCAGTGTTTTGTGGGTGCTATTATAGCGTATTTTTGGAATTTGGCAAGTGTTTTTTGTGAATTTTATCATTTTTTTAATTTTGTTCGCTGATTCTTTGGAGGGTGGGGTTTGGCAAGATTATTAATTGCCCAAATGAGCCAAAAGAGGTATAATGGTGGAATTTTCGGTTGATTTATGCCCATCAGCTTGGTGTTGATGGGTTTTTTCTTGGAATAAATATGCGACATTTTTTATTTGATATTATTTTTACCGCCGTGTGCTTTGTGATAGCGGCATGGTGGGGCTATAGTCAGGGCGGTGTATCTGCCATGTTGATGGCGTTGGGCATTACGGCAATTTTGGCAATTATGGAGGTGTCGTTGTCATTTGACAATGCGGTGGTCAATGCCTCTATTTTAAAAGGCTGGAATGAATTTTGGAAAAAAATCTTTTTGACGGTTGGGATTTTGATTGCAGTCTTTGGTATGCGACTGGTTTTCCCAATTGTCATCGTTGCAGTAACGGCAAATCTGGGCATGATTGAGGTGGTGGATTTGGCATTAAACAACCCAAGTAAATATGCCGAACATCTAAACGCTCATCATGAGGAAATTTCCGTTTTTGGCGGTATGTTTTTGTTGCTCGTGTTTTTGAAGTTCATGTTTAGTGACAAGGACATTCATTGGTTTGGCTGGCTGGAATCTCGCTTAGTTAGATTTAGCAAGGTTGATGCCATGAGTGTTTTTGTGGCGTTGGCGGTATTAATGGTGGCAGTCGGATTGGTCGAAGAAACAAAACAGGCTGCGATTTTGACCGCTGGCATTTGGGGGATTTTGGTATATCTGGGCGTGAGCGTTTTGTCGGCTTTGCTAGAAGGCGAGAGCCATGATGACGAAGTGGTGTATGATACCAAGGGCAATGTCATCACCAATACCGCAGGTGTGTCGCCAGTTATCCTAAAAGGCGGCGTGGCAGGGTTTTTGTATCTTGAGGTATTGGACGCATCGTTTAGTTTTGATGGGGTGATTGGTGCTTTTGCCATCACCAATGATGTTATCATCATCATGCTGGGGCTTGCCATTGGTGCGATGTTTGTGCGTTCGATGACGATTTATTTGGTTGAAAAAGGCACGCTTAGCGAATTTGTCTATCTGGAACATGGGGCACATTATGCCATCGGTGCATTGGCGGTGATTATGCTGCTATCGGTCAAGGTGTCGGTGCCAGAGATTATCACAGGCTTAATTGGCGTTACTTTGATTGTTTGGTCAGTGTTTAATTCTATTGCTTATAATAAACGGCACGCCAATAAGTAGCTCAATCATTACCCAAAACCACATCAGCTCTATGAGCTTGGTGTGGTTTTTGTTTGCTGGTTGTTTATTTGGCTTTGATGAATAATCAGCTTTTATTAAAATTACAATAAAGACAGATTGTAAAAATATAGATTAACAGGCTAAAAATGTGATGGTTGGTAACTGGCTGGCGGTATTGTTGGCATCAGAAAACTGTTATTTTTAAAATTTGGCATAAATTTCGCCAAAGTAGCCAAGCAAATCATTTTGGTCAGTGATGGCGTCAATCTTGCATGATTTGGCATGATCAAAAGATATGATAATATTGAATCGTTTAAATATCGCCGAAATGCAACATCATCAGTGCAGACTGGCTGCTGCAAAACGAACCACTTGACCGACAATGATGATGGCAGGTGCGTTTAGTTTGGCTGCGTCTTTTTTGGCGACAATATCTGACAATGTGCCGATGACAACCTCTTGGGTGGGCAGGCTGGCATGGCAGACGATGGCGACTGGTGTGCTGCTTGGCAGACCTGAGGCAATTAGGCTTTCGCTGATTTTTTCAAGAGCGTGCAGACCCATATAAAAGACCAAAGTTTCGTCAGGGTGGTAGGTGCTTTTTAACCCATCAAAACTGGCATCGGACTGGTAACAACCTGTCAAAAATCGTACCGAAGTTGCAACGCCACGATGGGTAAGCGGAATGCCAGCATAGCTACCAGCCGCCAAGGCTGCGGTAATACCACTGACAATTTGGCAGTCAATGCCAGCATCACGGCAGGCAAGCATTTCCTCGCCACCTCGCCCAAAAATCAGCGGATCGCCACCTTTTAGCCGCAAGACGCGGTGACCCCGCTTGGCATAAGTGATAAGCAGGTTGTTGATTTCTTCTTGGGTTTTTGCATGGTCTTTGCGTTTTTTGCCGACAAAGATTTTTTGGCTATCACGGCGACACAGTGCCAAAATCTCTGGGCTAACCAGTGCATCATACAGTACAATATCTGCCTGCTGCATCAAGCGTAGAGCCTTGAAAGTGAGTAGGTCAGGGTTGCCTGCACCTGCACCAACAATATAAACCTCGCCAGATTTTTTGCCTTGATTGATAAAGCGATTTAGCTCGTCAGGCAGGCTATCAATGTGTTCATCATTCAAGCCACGCTGAAAAATTGACTCCCAAAAATAACGCCGCTCGGTGATGGTTGGTAGGGTGTTTTTGATGGTTTCGCGAAAATCACCTGCTTTTTTGGCAAGTTTCCCTAGATAGCTTGGTAGGGTGCTTTCAATTTTGGCACGAATCAGCCGTGCCAGCACAGGTGCTGTGCCATTGCTTGAAATGCCGATGACCACAGGATTTCTATCAATGATGGCTGGGAAAATAAAATCGCACAATTTGGGCGTATCAACAACATTAATAGCGACACCATGAGCCTTGGCGGCGGCATGGACAGCTTGATTGACTGCATTATCATCGGTGGCACAGATGACTAAGGCGGGATTGTGCTGGCTGATGTCATTATCATCAAAAGATTTTTTGATGGCTTGATGGTGTTTTTCGTTTAAAAAATTTAAAAACTCTTCATTAAAATTTTTGGCAATAACGATGAGTTTGGCGTCAGCCTGATTCATAAGCAATGCCTTGCGATAGGCAACATCACCACCGCCAATAATTAGGACGGTTTTATTTTTTAGCTTAAAAAACAGTGGCAGAGTATTCATACAAGGCTTGATTATTTTAAAAATTTAACAGAGTATTAACTAAATAATGGCAATCTGCTGACTGATTCGCCATCATAGCCCGTTGCCAAATCCTGCAAGGTTTTGCACAAAGTGGCGACTTTATCTTGAGTTACCAAAAATGCAGTTGCTCCTGATTTGACAAAGTAATTTGCCTGATCAAGTGCAAAATCCCCTGCAACAATCACCTCTCCAGCAAAACTTTGATGTCTGGCATGGCGAATTAGGCTAAATACTCGCCCATCGGCAAAGTTGCTGACATGAAAAACCAGCACCGATTGCTCGCCGATGGCAGCCGTAGTATCCTCAAGCGTATTATCGGCGGTTAGGGCGTGTTCGCTGTTATAATCATCGACAGTCTGGGTGCGAGCATCGGCATAAACTTTAATAAGATCCATGATAGTCCTTGTGGTTTAGTTATAAACGGCAGCTTTAAACGGTGCAATGCCCAGTCTTTCAACAGCTTGAGCGAAACTTTCGATATGATCATCGCTTTCAATGCGTTCGTTTTTGTAGACATTGACGATGGTGGCGATGGTGCTGGCAACTTCATCGGCGGCAACGGCACGACCGAGAATTTGACCCAGCTTGGCATTTTCTCCAGAGTTGCCACCAAGGCTGATTTGGTACCAATGTTCGCCCTTTTTGTCCACGCCAAGAATGCCAATATCGCCAACATGGTGATGGGCACAGGCATTCATACAGCCTGACATATTCAGGCGAATATCGCCTAGGTCGTATAGGTAATCCAAATCATCAAACTGCTTTTCGATGGACTCGGCAATGTTGTGCGTTGTGGCATTTGCCAAAGCACAATAATCAAATCCAGGGCAAACAATCATATCGGTTAGGGTGCCGATATTTGCTCGTGCCAAGTTTAACTCGCTAAGTGCTTGCCATAATTGGTACAAATCACTGATTTTGACATCGCTTAATACCAAGTTTTGCTGGTGCGTGGCACGGATTTCGCCCAGACTGTATTTATCCGCAAGCTCCGCCAAAGCAAACATTTGCTTATCGGTAATATCACCTGCTGGCACATAGCGACCATCAACCACGCCAGCTTTTAGCGAGATGATTACCGCCTTGTAGCCATTAACCTTATGGGCGACCGTGTTGTGCTGATACCAGTTGTTAAAATCTGTATTTTGCAAAAACTGCTGTAGCGTTTCTTGGGCGGTCAGTGTGTCAATGCTTTCATACGCAGGCTCGCTAAAATAGCTTTGGGCTTTGGCAAAATGGGCATCGCTCAAGGTCAGCTCGCCATCTTTGCTGGCTTGCCATGCTTGTTCAACTTTTTCGGCAAAAACCTCTTTGCCCAGACTTTCGACCAAGATTTTAATTCGTGCTTTGTATTTATTATCACGGCGACCTTCAAGATTATAGACACGCAAGATGGCATCAAGATAACTTAGCAAATGACGGCGTGGCAAAAATTCATTGATAGCCTTGCCGATGATTGGCGTGCGACCCAAGCCGCCACCGACCAAAACCTCAAAGCCAATTTCGCCATCTTTTTCGACCAAGTGCAGACCAATATCATGCACCTGTGTGGCGGCACGGTCAGCCTTTGTGCCGATGACGGCGATTTTGAATTTGCGAGGCAAAAAAGCAAATTCAGGGTGGAAGGTACTCCATTGACGAATAATCTCGCAATATGGGCGAGGGTCGGCGATTTCATCAGCATGGATACCTGCATAAGGGTCGGTGGTGGTGTTGCGGATACAGTTGCCAGAGGTCTGAATGGCGTGCATCTGATTGGCAGCCAGCTTGGCAAGAATGTCAGGAACTTCAGCCAGCTCAACCCAGTTCAGCTGCATATTGGTACGCGTGGTAAAATGTCCATAGCCTTTATCATAATCACGAGCAATCTCTGCTAAAGTTCGAAGCTGCTGACTTGACATTAAGCCATAAGGAATGGCGATACGCAACATCGGTGCATGACGCTGAATGTACAAGCCGTTTTGGAGGCGTAAAGGCAAAAATTGCTCCTCTGGCAATTGTCCTGCCAAAAAACGCTCAGTCTGATCGCGAAACTGTGCAACTCGTTCATCAACCAATTTTTGATCGGCATAGCTGTATTGATACATTGTTAATCCTTTGGCTTAATGCTAATGGGAGCTTTTTGTTGTAGCTATTTATGAATATGACGCACCATGTTAAGCGGTGCTGACAAAAATTTAAAATGCAAAAATGGAATATCGCCCAGTGGTTTGGGGATATGCTGTGCTATTTGGGGCTTTGCTGGCGGTGATGATGGTGCTACGGCTGACGCAGCCACAAACTTTGGCACAGAAGTTGATATTGTATAACTGATTTGACAGAATTTCAAACAGCAAAATGCCCAGCAAGATAAAAAGTTAAAATTTTGAAAATGGGTTTTGAAAATGGGTTTTGAAAATGGGTTTTGAAAATGGGTTTTGAAAATGGGTTTTGAAAATGGGTTTTGAAAATGGGTTTTGAAAATGGGTTTTGAAAATGGGTTTTGAAAATGGGTTTTGAAAATGGGTTTTGGCATTTGTATAGATAAATTTATGGCAATTTCAACAAAGCCAATTTGCAACCCTGCAACCATGTTTGTGATTTGATTGATTAGAAAAACCACAGCAAACAAGCAATAACTTGTTTGCTGTATTTGGCTGTTTATTCCGTCCCAAACTCTAAGCGTTTTTTGGCAAAAAATCGCTCCAGTCTGTCCATGGCATCTTCCAAATCGCTTAAATTCGGCAAAAACACCACACGGAAATGGTCTGGTAAATCCCAGTTAAATCCCGTGCCTTGTACCATCAGTACTTTTTCTTCGATGAGCAGTTCCATCATAAATTTCATGTCGTCATCAATAGGATAGACGCTGCGGTCGATTTTGGCAAAGCAATAAAACGCTCCTTTTGGCAAGGTGCAGCTGATGCCTTTGATGGCGTTTAGCCTGCTAACTGCCAAATCTCGCTGCTTGCACAATCTGCCTGTGGGGGCGGTGAGTGCTTGCATGGATTGGTAGCCGCCCATCGCTGTTTGAATGGCGTATTGTGCTGGCGTGTTGGCACACAGTCGCATACTGGCAAGCATGGTCAAGCCTTCGATAAAGTCTTGGGCGTGGTCTTTTTTGCCTGACAGCATCAGCCAGCCAGAGCGATAGCCTGCAATGCGGTGAGATTTTGACAGACCGTTGTAGGTCAGTACCAAGCAGTCGTTGCTGATGGTGCACATGGGGATATGTACCGCATCATCGTACAAAATGCGGTCATAAATCTCATCTGCCATGATGACCAGATTGTGTTTTTTGGCAATATCGGCGATGGCTCGCAAGGTATGCTCTGGATAGACAGCACCTGTTGGATTGTTTGGATTGATGATGACAATGCCTTTGGTGGCAGGGGTGATTTTGCTTTGTATGTCTGCCAAATCAGGCTGCCAGTCATCTTCTTCTTTGCAGCGATAATGCACCGCCTTGCCACCTGCCAAATTGGTTGCTGCCGTCCACAGGGGGTAGTCTGGCATTGGGATTAGCACCTCATCACCATCATCAAGCAGTGCCTGCATGGTCATGACAATCAGCTCGCTGACCCCATTGCCAATATAAACATCACCAACATCAGTGGCACTGACCAAGCCTTTGGCTTGATAGTATTGCAGTACGGCTTTGCGAGCAGCAAAAATCCCTTGTGAATCCGAATAGCCCGAGGCCTCAGGCAGGTTCATCGCCACATCACGGACTATCTCTTCAGGTGCCAGCAGTCCAAAAGGGGCAGGGTTGCCAATGTTTAGCTTGATGATACGCTGACCTTCTGCCTCCATGCGGTTGGCAGTTTGTAGCAGCTCGCCACGAATGTCATAGCAAACATTGGCAAGTTTGTTGGATTTTTTGAGTAAAACTGGTTCGGACATGGACTGTTCTCGCAGGTGGGTGGGGTGGGTTTGGGTGTGCCTGCCAGAGGCTGGCTGTGTTGATGCGTTGTGCTGATTGGGGGTGGTATTATAAGTTGTGCCAGTCAGCAGGTAGCTTTCGTCAATTTGTAATGCCGCTGCCAATGCAGGAAGTTTGCTGATGACAATGCCATTTTTGCCACACTCCCAATTGGCAATCGCACCACGACTGACAGGCGTACCAAGTGCGGCCATTTTGTCAGCAAGTTCTTGGGCTGACAGACCAAGTGCCTTGCGTCTGTTTTTTAGGCGTATGCCTTGAGATTTGGCGGTTTGCTTTGTATTATTCATAAGGGAGATTGTGAAATTTTTGCTGATTATATGCCAAGTGGTGCTAGATTGCAAGTTATTCTATACGAAATTGAGCTTTATTTTATTTATTTTTAATCTGATTTGTGTATTTTTGATGAAATTTTGATATTTTGCAAGAAATAGTTGCAAGATGATTGAGTTCTATTTGGCAGACTTGCTATCGTGTGGTGTTGGTGTTTTTATTATATTGCAGCATAGATTGGGAGTGTGATATGATTGAGCGATATTTTAAAAATATATTTTATGTAGGGCAGGGATTTTGTGGCTAACAAGGAAGTATAAACATGAATAGCATGACAAAAATCAAAAAGAATTTTTCTTGGTTTTATTATTGTAAGTCCACAGCGTTAATTGTACCGATTTTATTTCTATTTTTGGAAGAGCAGCTGGGGCTGACAGTTGCTGATATTTTATTGATTTCAGGGATTTATTATCTTTTGCCGATGATTTTTGAGCTGCCATTTGGTATGTTGGCAGATAAGTTTGGGCAAAAAAAGATATTATCGCTGGGTCTTATTTTGCAAATCATCTCTTGTGCTGTCTTGATTTTTATTGATTCTGTTTTGGCTTATCATTTGTATCTAATCAGCATAGCTGTTGCCCAGTGTTGTTATTCTGGGGCGGATATGGCATTATTAAAAAGTGCCTTTGTTGCCAATCACAAAAGCAACACTGAGTTTCAAAATTTTGTCATTGACTTAGAATCTCGGTTTTATTTTGTTGGTATTTTATTTTTAATTATTGGCTGTATCGCTTATTTTTTTGCCCCAAAACTTGCTTTTGTATTACAAATCATCTTGTTCGCAACTGGGCTGCTTTTTTTGCAAAAACTGCCAGAATGTGGCAAATTTATTGCCAAACAATCTGTCTTAAGCCAAATTGCCCAAGAGAAAAACAGGTTAAAATTAGTCATTGGCTTTACGCTTATGAATAAAGCGTATCTTGCTATTTGGTTGATTGGGGTAATTTTTGGTTCAGTGGTGCTAATCAACCATAAGACAATCCAGTCGCAGATTGCAAGTCTGGGGCAGTTTAATGTGCTTATCACGCTTGGGGTGAGTTTTGTTTTGGGTAATATTGCCTCATCTTTGGGTGCGAAATATTTTTTAAAATTTTGCCAAAAAATGCCAAATTTTCAGCGACAGCTGGCTGTTCTGATTGTGCTATTTGCTGTTTCTTATGCACTGTTATCAACAAGTGATTGGTTTATTTTGGGATTTTTGTTGCTGTGCGTTTTTAAGGCAAGTTTTCGACCGTTTATTTCAGCTGAGCTGACCAACCGCATACCATTTCAAGAATCCATCGCTACTGCTTTGTCAATGCTCGGGCTATTTACTGCTGTCATCACAAGCCTTATACATATTGGTGTGTCTTTTTTCTACCAAGATGTTGTATATGGCAATTGGTTGGTGTTGGCTGTTGCTTCTGCTTTGCTTGTCGTTTTGTTTGTGATACAGTATAAATCTCAACCAAATTGGTCTTTTGTTGTTTCAAAAAATCCACTCACCAAAAAAATCAACGCAATATCATACGAGGACAATCAGCTTTATTTTGACCAAGTATATCCAACAGAGCATAAAGATTCTTTGGTTGGTAGCGTTGATTATGCCAATTGGTATTTTAATGCTACAGATGAATTGAAAATCATCAATAAAAATAATCAGGTGATTCTAAGAGCTGCCTACTATGGGTCTGTGCATCTTTCGGACATACAAGATGGCTCCAAAATTTATGAGTACTGCGATAAAATTTTAAGCTCATTTAAGAATTTGGGTATGCAAAACGGCACCATGCTCAAGCATTATAGATTGGCTCAGCTGCCAACCATACAAGAGATTTTTCATGATCAAAAGAATATAAAGATTATCAATAATTTCTTAACAAAAACCATCATACATGGCGATCTACACCCTGACAATATCATGGTGCTTGGCGACGATGCAAAGATAATAGATTGGGATTTGTCTGGCGTTGGTTATTATTGGTTTGATGTTTTGACTTTATTATCGCACCCTAGGAACAATATTGACACAAAAGATATGTTTGTTCTGTTAAATAAATATTTAGTAGAATTTGATGATGAGCAATGGCTTGGGATTTTAATGGAGTTTGTTTTATTTAAAAAGGAGCAGTTATTAAAATTTTCCAAATTTGATAAAAAATTGCAAAAATTATCAGAAGACTATATGGACAAATGGAGATATTTTAATGAGCTGCTTATTGCAAATAACGACAAAATGTAGTGCCAAGTGCCAACATTGTCAATGTTATGATGGAAAAGATACTGACACGCAGATTGTTTTAAACAAAGCTGTATCTAGTCATGAGGATTTAATTTAATGGCTGATATGCTACGACAAATTGGCTTTTGGCGTGTTGATTTTGATTTATTGGCAAGTTAAACTGTCAAATGATGGCATTTGTTATTTCATTTAAAACAGGAGATGAAATTGCGTCATGAAAATTTTGGACAAACAAACCATTCATGCGATGAGTGAGGTTGATTGGCAGCACAGGCTAGATGCCTTGTCGTATCATGTGCTCAGGCAGCAGGGTACGGAGCGAGCGTTTACAGGTGCTTATACCGACACGACACTGGCAGGAGTGTATCGCTGCAAGGGTTGCCATACGCCGCTGTTTGATAGTCGTGCCAAATTTCATTCAGGCTGTGGCTGGCCGAGTTTTGATGCTGTGATTGCCGATGGTGCGGTTGATGAGCGACTGGACTTATCGCATGGTATGCAGCGTACAGAGGTTGTGTGTCATCACTGTGGTGGGCATTTGGGTCATGTATTTGATGATAATGTTGTTACTGATACAGGGCTGCGTTATTGTATCAACTCAGCAGCTTTGCTATTGGACGCCAATGACAAGGCAGGCGTGTGACACCACTGGGCTTGGGTGATTTTCTTGGCATTTGCCAAAAATATTTTGCTAATGTCTAGCTTTTTTGTATTTTTTTGTATATAATAACCAAAATCTACAACGAGCGAGTGATTATGAAGACTTTTAACTTTATCTTAGCAGTAACGCAAGGATAAGTTATTTGTTTTAATCATTCGCTTTTTTGTGGGTGATTTTTGCCAATCGATTGGTATTTGAGCGAGTTTTCGCAAAAAAATTTTATCCAAAATTTGGCAAATTTTATTTTATATTTAATAATTATTTATATTTAATAATAAATTTGGGGCAGATTCATGAACGCTCAAGCAACCCAAAAGGCGATTTTGGCACTGGCTGATGGTACGATTTTTCGTGGTATAAGCATTGGTGCAGCGGGCAGTACGGTCGGTGAGGTGGTATTTAATACAGCCATGACAGGCTACCAAGAAATTTTGACCGATCCAAGCTATGCAGGGCAGATGGTTACGCTGACCTATCCGCATATTGGCAACACGGGGTGCAATGACGAAGATGTGGAGTCAGGTCGGCAGCACAAAGTTTGGGCAACGGGTCTGATTATTCGTGATTTGCCATTATTGCACAGCAATTTTCGTGCCACAGCTTCTTTGTCAGAATATCTGCAAGCCCAGCAGGTTGTTGCGATTGCTGATATTGACACACGCCGCCTGACAACCTTGCTACGCAACACAGGTGCACAAAATGGCTGTATTATGACAGCAGATGCTGATGGGCAGATTGATGAAGCACGGGCGGTGGCACTTGCCAAAGCGGCACCATCAATGAAGGGTCAGGATTTGGCAAAAGTATGCTGCGATCAAGAGGGCTATGAATGGACAGAAGGCTCATGGCAGCTTGCCCATGATGGACGCAATGGCAAAACAAGCCAAACTGGCGGTCGTTTTCGCCAATTGACTGTAGATATTGAGCAAAAATACCGCATTGTTGCTTATGATTTTGGCGTAAAGACCAACATTTTGCGTATGCTGGTGGATAGAGGTTGTCATGTAACGGTTGTGCCTGCAACCACGCCAATCGAGCAAGTACTGGCACACAATCCAGATGGGATTTTTTTGTCCAACGGCCCTGGCGATCCAGAGCCATGTGTCTATGCCATCGAAGCGATTCGTCATATTATTACCAAGACTGATATTCCTGTGTTTGGCATCTGTCTTGGGCATCAGTTGCTTGCTTTGGCAAGTGGGGCAAAAACTTTAAAAATGAAATTTGGCCATCATGGAGCGAACCATCCTGTACAAAATCTTGCCGATGGGACGGTGATGATTACCAGTCAAAATCATGGGTTCTGCGTTGATGAATCAAGCTTGCCTGCCAATGTTAAGCCTACACACCGTTCATTGTTTGACGGCTCTAATCAAGGCATTGAGCTGACGGATCACCCTGCATTTAGTTTCCAAGGACACCCTGAAGCTAGCCCTGGTCCGCATGATTGTAGCGTGTTGTTTGATAGATTTGTGTGTGAGATTGAGAAGTCTAAGGCGTAAAATATCAGCAAAGTACGAGCGTTCGTACTTTGCGTTTCTTTATGTTTTGGGCTAATTTTAAGATATTGCTTTTTGCTTCATAACGGCTCAAAAATAAAAGTAATTTATATTGCCCTGCCTGATATAAAGATTTGATTAACTTACCAATTTATAGATTTTAACCAGCAAAATCAAACAAACAAGCCAAATGGTCAGCAGTCAAATAAGCAGCTTGTAATGGCTTTTTAATTCATTTGATATTAAATTTAAAAAGAGAGAAATCCTATGCCAAAACGCAATGATATAAAATCCATTCTCATCATTGGGGCAGGTCCGATTGTGATTGGGCAAGCCTGTGAATTTGACTATTCAGGAGCTCAGGCTTGCAAGGCCTTAAAAGAAGAGGGCTATCGAGTTATCTTGGTGAACTCAAATCCTGCGACCATCATGACCGATCCTACGATGGCAGATGCAACTTATATCGAGCCGATCACTTGGCAGACTGTCGAGGGGATTATTGCCAAAGAGCGTCCTGATGCGATTTTGCCAACGATGGGTGGGCAGACGGCACTGAACTGTGCATTGGATTTGGATAAGCATGGAGTGCTTGCCAAATATGGCTGCGAGCTAATCGGTGCTACCAAAGAAGCCATCGAAAAGGCAGAAGATCGCGAGCTGTTTGATAAAGCGATGAAAAAAATCGGACTGGAATGTCCGCGTGCTGATGTGGCAGAGACGATGGAACAGGCGTTGGAGATTCAGGCACGATTTGGCTTTCCTGTGATTATTCGCCCATCTTTTACGATGGGCGGCTCTGGCGGTGGCATTGCTTATAATCGTGAAGAATTTATTGAAATCTGCGAGCGAGGTTTTGATTTATCACCAACCCATCAGCTGCTTATTGACGAGAGTTTAATCGGTTGGAAAGAGTACGAGATGGAGGTGGTGCGTGATAAAAATGACAACTGCATCATCGTTTGCTCTATTGAAAACTTTGACCCAATGGGCGTGCATACAGGCGATAGCATCACTGTTGCCCCTGCTCAGACGCTTACTGACAAAGAATATCAGCTAATGCGTAACGCCTCTATTGCTGTTTTGCGTGAGATTGGTGTTGAGACAGGTGGCTCTAATGTGCAATTTGGTATCAATCCACAAAATGGCCGCATGGTGGTGATTGAGATGAATCCGCGTGTCAGCCGTTCATCGGCACTGGCATCAAAAGCGACAGGATTTCCGATTGCCAAAATTGCTGCCAAACTTGCGGTGGGCTATACGCTTGATGAGCTAAAAAATGACATTACAGGCGGCAAGACGCCAGCATCATTTGAGCCGTCTATTGATTATGTCGTTACCAAATTGCCTCGTTTTAATTTTGAAAAATTCCCACAAGCAGAAAATACCCTAACCACACAGATGAAATCTGTGGGCGAGGTGATGGCAATTGGTCGCAATTTTCAAGAATCCATGCAAAAAGCACTGCGTGGACTTGAGACGGGAGCGACAGGCTTTGATGAGGTGATTGAGCTTGAGGGTAGGGCAGATGAAGAAATCACCAGCGAAATCAAAAACCGCCTAAGCATTCCAACGCCAGAGAGAATTTTCTATTTGGCGGAGGCGTTTCGTCATGGTATGGGTATTGATGAAGTGTTTGAATATACCAAGATTGATAAATGGTTCTTGGTGCAGATTGAGGATATTGTCAAGACCGAAAATCACATCAAAACACTTGGGCTTAGTGATTTGACTGCTGATAATGTTCGTCAATTTAAGCGAAAAGGCATGAGTGATTTACGCATTGCCAATTTGATGGGTATCAGCCAAAAACAATTCCGTAAGCAGCGTTGGGGGCTTGGCGTATATCCAGTGTATAAACGCGTGGATACTTGTGCTGCCGAATTTGAAACCTCAACAGCCTATATGTACTCAAGCTATGATGAAGCGTGCGAGGCCAATCCAACCAACAAGGATAAAATCATGGTGATTGGCGGTGGCCCGAACCGTATCGGTCAGGGGATTGAGTTTGATTATTGCTGTGTTCATGCGGCTTTGGCAATGCGTGAAGATGGTTTTGAGACCATCATGGTGAACTGCAATCCAGAGACGGTTTCAACCGATTATGATACTTCTGATCGCTTGTATTTTGAGCCTGTAACCTTAGAAGATGTGCTAGAAATCGTACGCACCGAGAATCCAAAAGGCGTGATTGTGCAGTATGGTGGCCAAACGCCATTAAAACTGGCTCGTTCGCTAGAAGAGGCAGGCGTGCCAATCATCGGCACCAGTCCCGATGCCATTGACCGTGCCGAAGATCGTGAGCGTTTTCAGCGTATGCTTCACCAGTTGGGTCTAAATCAGCCACCAAATGCATTAGCAACCAGCAGCGAAGAGGGGCTGATTAAGGCACAAAGCGTTGGCTATCCTTTGGTGGTGCGTCCTTCTTATGTATTGGGCGGTCGTGCGATGGAGATTGTTTATAACGAAGATGAACTAAAACGCTATTTGCGTGAGGCGGTACAGGCTTCCAATGAAGCACCAGTTTTGCTGGATAGATTTTTGGACGATGCCATCGAGGTTGATGTGGATTGTGTATCAGATGGCAAAGATGTGGTGATTGGCGGCATCATGCAGCACATTGAACAAGCAGGGGTGCATTCTGGCGACTCTGCCTGTAGCTTGCCGCCGTATTCGCTAAGCGATGAAATCCAAAATCAAATTCGCGAGCAGACCATTGCCATGGCAAAAGAGCTGGGCGTAGTTGGTCTGATGAATGTGCAGTATGCCGTCAAGGATAACACTGTCTATATTCTTGAGGTGAATCCGCGTGCCAGCCGCACCGTGCCTTTTGTTTCAAAGTGCATTGGTGTATCACTGGCAAAAGTTGCTGCACGCTGTATGGCAGGCAAGTCGCTTGTCGAGCAGGGCTTTGTGAGCGAGATTGTGCCAAAGCATTATTCGGTAAAAGAGGCGGTTTTTCCATTTGCCAAATTCCCGGGCGTTGATCCAATTCTAAGCCCAGAAATGAAATCGACAGGCGAGGTAATGGGTGTTGGTAAGAGCTTTGGCGAGGCATTTTATAAGGCGGTGATTGGCTCAAATGAACGCTTGCCGGGATTACCAACAGCAGGCGAGGTCAAAAAAGCCTTCTTGTCCGTGCGTGATAGTGATAAGAAAAACTTACCAAAAATTGCCAAACAGTTGGTTGATTATGGCTTTCAATTGGTGGCAACTGGTGGTACACAGCAGGTGCTGATTGAGTCAGGTATTGATTGTGAGCGTATTAATAAGGTCAATGAAGGTCGCCCTCATATTGTAGATATGATTAAAAATGGTGAAATTCATTTGGTGATTAATACCACCGAAGGCAAACGGGCTCAAGAGGATTCATTCTTGATTCGCCGCAGTGCTTTGCAGGCAAAATTGTTCTATGTTACGACAATGAGTGCAGCAGAGGCGATGTGTATGGCGTATCAGGTGAAGCTGCCATTTGCTGTTTATCGTTTGCAGGATTTGCATAATGCATGAATGCAATAGGCTGGCTGATGATACAGCTTACCAAAGGCTAGCCCGATAAACCGTAGTTCATTGCATAAATATAAGCCCAATCCATCTGATTGGGCTTATGTCATAGACATGAACGCTTGGAGGTTGTTTAAATCCATCGGTTTTCCTTTTTATATATGGAAGTTATTTTGATATTTTCTCTGAAATTATCTCATTTTTATGATAACTATCCAATTTAAAAATCTGATCTGCAAAAATTTTTAAAAATCCCACCGCTTGTTATTTCCATAAATGAAAATCAACCTCCCATAAATCGCTATTCCGTTTCAATATTCACAAGGCTAAAATACTCTCAACTTTTATGTATTGAGGGTATTTTTTATGAACAAATTATTTCACCGCAGTTTACTCGTTGTTGCTTTGGGTTTGGTTGGCGTGGGGTGTACGCCGATGAGCCAGCTTGCTAAAGCCAAATCCGCCCAATCTTCGCTTGATGGCGTTACGCAGGTTGAAAATCTGCAATATATCAATGGTTTACAAAGCCCTGAGGATTTGGTGCAAATCCCCAATACCAAATGGCTGATAGCGAGCGGTATGGCGAATAACAGCGGTTTGCACTTGATTGATGGCGAAAGCAAAATCAGCCAAAGATGGATCGCCCCGAAAGCAAGCTTGCCGTCAGAGCAATATCCTGACAGTCAGCCACAACCGCTGCCTGATGAAATGCAGGCTCACGGTATCAGTTTGCGTGAAATTGGGCAGGGGAAATCGCTGTTGTATGTCGTCAATCACAACGGCAAAGACAACAATATCACCCGTGAAACCATTGAAATTTTTGAAGTTGATGCAAGCCGTGCCAAGCCTGCTTTGACTTGGCTGGGCAATGTGCGGATGCCGAATGATTTTGCGGCAAACAGCGTGGTTTCGGGGGCGGGCGGCTCAATTTATGCCACGGTGATGATGCACCCCCAATACACTTTGGCGGATATGTTTGCCGGCAAAATCACGGGGGCGGTGTATCGCTGGACGCCCAAAACCCGCCAATTTGAAAAATTGCAAGGTTCGGAATTTACGGGCAATAACGGCATTGAATTATCCAAAGACGGGCAATTTATTTATGTCGCCCATATGAAAAATATCAGCAAACTCACCAATACCAATCCGACCAAAATTGTCGCAACCGCTACGCTTGATTATGGTGTTTTTGATAATTTGCATTGGGTGGACGACAAGCTCATTACCGCAGGTTCTCGCACGGAAAGTTGTGGTAATTCAATGACTTATGACTGCCTGAAAGATTATCACATTACGACCATCAACCCTGATAATTTGGCAACCAATGCTATTTTTAAAGGCAAATATACTCAAGATTTTAGCGGTGTTTCGACCGTGTTACCAGTGGGAAAAACCTATTATCTCGGCTCATTTTACAGAAATAAAATGGCGTATTTTGAGACAAAATAATCATCTACATTAAGGAAAAACAATGAGCAAACAAATTCAATTTCATCAAACAGGTTCGCCTGATGTGTTAAAAATCGTTGAGATTAGCCCTGCCGAGCCGAAATCGCACGAGGTACAAATTAAAATGTCGGTGTTAGGTCTAAACCGTGCTGAAGCGATGTATCGGGCAGGGGTGTATGTGATTGAGCCCATTTTCCCTGCCACGATGGGCTACGAAGGGCAGGCGAGGTTGTGGCGGTGGGCGAGGGCGTGAGCGAATTTGCCATTGGCGACAAAGTGAGCGTGATTCCGTCCTTTATGTTCACCGAATACGGCACTTATGGCGAAGTGGTCAATCTGCCCGCTCACGCTGTGGTCAAACACCCTGACAATCTCACGCTGGAACAAGCCGCCGCCAGTTGGATGATGTTCGTTACCGCTTATGGCGGATTGGTGGAATTCGGCAACATTCAGGCAGGCGATTTTGTGGTGCTGGGGGCGGCGACCAGTTCGGTGGGGCTGGCGGCAATCCAAATCGCCAAACAGCAAGGGGCAACCGTGATCGCCCTGTCTCGCACCCACGCCAAAGACGATGTGTTGCGACAAAAAGGGGCGGATTTTGTGATTGCCACAAACGAAGACGATGTTACTGCCAAATTGCTGGAAATCACGGACGGCAAAGGCGTGAATTTGGTGTTTGACCCAGTGGGCGGTAAAGAAGCGGCAAAAATTATCAATGCAATGGCACACAATGGGCGTTACATCATTTACGGTGCATTAAGCCACGATGATATTGCCGTGCCAGTGTTCCCAATTTTGGGCAAACATCTCACGGTGCGAGGCTATGAACTGTTTGAAATCACCACCGTGCCAGAAAAGCTCGCCAAAGCGAAAAAATTCGTGTTTGACGGCTTGGCAAGCGGTCAGTTGCAGCCTGAAATTGACAAGGTTTTTGCCTTTGATGAAATGATTGAAGCTCACCACTATCTGGAAAGCAACCAACAGATTGGGAAGATTTTGGTGAAGGTGTAAATAAAAATGCCGTCTAGAAGTTGGTTTCAGACAGCATTACTTTTTAAAGCATCCAGCCTTTATACAGACAATCTAATAATTCTTTCTGTCTTTCTTCTACTATTTCTGGTGTCCATTCTTCTTTATCTAACACTTGAGTAGTTAAAGCATACGATGAAACATTGTTATTTCCACGAAAATATTTTTCTTTCTTAACTTTAAACTCCCAATTGGATGCAGCAGAATTTCTTCTTTTATTAAGCGGTACTAGGTTGGCTAATCGGTGTAGCCATAATTGATGTTTATCATCAGACCACCATTGTTGCCATTGGCTTTCAGGGACAATAGTCTGCGGCAACACATGCTCAATTGTTAGCAAACCATCTTTGTGTTGATAAGTTGCCCCACCATCAGAAATCATTGCATCCAATCTTAAAATAATGTAATTTCTTCTGACCGCAGTCATTTCATTATAAATATTACCATCCAATAGTTTTCTAAAAGATTGCTTTTCTTCATCACTTAATCGCAGGCTCTCACTGCACGCTTTTGGATTATCCTGCAATTCTTTCAATATCAAACCATAGCGTTCAATACGCTTATTAACATCTTTGGCTGATAAATGCAGATAAGAACTTAATATTTCAAATTGCTGAAAAAATGCCAATGTCTGTTCATTGCTAGGCTTTTGATGTAAAAATAGAATAGCAGCAGGCAACCATTCAGAAAAACCAATGCGATTTAACCATTTTATATATTCATTGATTTCTACCTGATATTGGTCTATTTGATAGTTACTATTTTTCAATGCTCTAAATGCAGCAGTGTAACTAGATAATTCATTATCAATAAAAGCTGGGATAGATGGAATTTTTGGAACAATCAATTCTTGTAATTCTTCTAAAATGCTTTTTTGGGCTTTTTTCTTTAATTCAATCATACGGATATGAGCAAACAACTCATTGAAAAGATTTCGTCCTAGCTCTTGCTCTAAATCTTCCCATTTTTTGGTATGCTCATCTTGTTTATCAGTAATTTTTCCAATTAAATCAGCCTTCAAAATATCAGTTGGTAACAAATCCAAACCACGGTTATTCATCACAGAAAAAATGCGAAATGCTGATTTTTGGCTAGGGGTAGATACAATCACTAAGCAGCATTTTTGAATTAAAAAACTGAAAAAGTTAAAAACGGCTGTACTGTCGTTATTAAATTTATTTTCAATACACTTAAGTATAGCTTTAGCATTTTTAACTATATTTCGTTGAGCGTCATTTTTACAATCGTGCTCTATATTTAAATTATTTAATTTATCAAATTGCAGTTCTTGAATATATTTTCTGAAAAAATCTTTATCACGCTGGCGAAGAGTTAGCCTTGGTTGTGCGGTAAGGTTTTGTGATTTCTTTGCTGGTTGCTGCAAAATCTCTTGACCTTCAGATTTATCTTCATCTGAAAAATGGTGTGTTAAAGCTGCGATTAATATGGTTAAGCTAGTCAAACGCTGTTGCCCATCTACTACATCTGCTTTGGGTTTGTTATCTTGTTTGATGACGACAACACTGCCTAAAAAGTAGCTCTCATCGGTTTTTCGTTGATAAAATTCGTACAAATCATCAAATAATTGCTTGATATGTTCCTCTTCCCAAGAATAAGGTCGCTGATAATCGGGAATTTCATATTGAAATTTTGAACTGAATATTCCACTCAAATAAAATGCTTCACCTTGAATGGCGTAATCTTGAATACTCATATTTTTCCTCAATTAAAAACCACAACATTGATATTTTACATGGATAAACTATCCTATGCAATAATATACTTTTCAGTTTATTTTATCATCTAAAATAAAATTATAATCAGAAAATATTTTTCAAATAAAAAAAGTTCAAAAATCACATTTTTAAATAAATTTCATGATACAAAATCCATTCAACCGAAACTTCCACCCTAACAAACAGTAAAATCTCACAAAACTTTTGCAGGATTGCACTCTTTGTTTTCATAAATAGAAATCATCTTTCCATTTTTCGCTATTCTATTTCCACTCATGCCAAATTAGAATAGCGTTTATTTTTAAGCTGAACGATGCACTATGCAAAATCTTAACCTTCTCCCAACACTTGCCAATCACGCAGGTTTTTCGCAAATTTTTCAAAAAGACAAGCTGACATTTGGGTTAATCGCCCCTTTCAAGGGTTATGCCGAGCATATCCCTGATAATCTAACCGACATCGGTGATACGGCGGTTTTGGCGGAGAAATTGGGGTTTTCTGCGCTTTGGGTGCGAGATGTGCCGTTTTTTGACCCCAATTTTGGCGATGTGGGGCAGGGGCTTGACCCTATCGTCACGCTTGGCTTTTTGACCGCCAAAACACATAACATCGCTCTTGGCACAGCAGGGCTAGTTGCACCGCTTCGCTCACCAATTCATATCGCCAAAACGGCGGTCAGTCTGGCAACCCTCAGCGACAATCGGTTTGTGCTGGGGCTGTCTAGTGGCGACCGTCCGATTGAATATCCTGCTTTTCAGGCTGCCTTTGAAAATCGTGCCGAGCGTTTTCGTGAAAGCATTGAGATGATTAAAACCTTGACCGAGCAGACTTTTCCACATTATCAAGGCAAGCATTACGGCAATCTGACAGGCGAGTTGGATTTGTTGCCGAAACCGACCCAGCCTCTGCCGATGGTCGCGATTGGGCGAGCAAGACAGGAAATGCAGTGGCTTGCCAATGTGCCTGATGCGTGGATTTGGCATGGTGTCGATCCAAAACAGACGGCAAATATTGTAAAAACGCTGGCTGAATTAAATCAAGACGGTTTTTGGCATCCGTTTGGTTACGCTAATTTTGTAGAAGTATTGGAGAATCCGAACGCCCCTGCCCAACTGTTTAACAACATTTATTTGCGAGGTGGCTCAAATGCGTTGCGTGAATTTTGGCAAGAGCAGAAAACACAAGGCTTGGCACACACTACGCTAAATCTCAAACCCACCAATCGCCCAACTGCCGAGGTGTTGCAAGATTTGGCAGAAAATGTGTTGGCGAAAATGTAGCCAAAGCTCAAATTTGGGTCGGACTTTTATCCGACCTTTATTTGTCGGGTGAAGCCTGTTGCACCACTTTTAGCACAATGGCAATCTCTTGCCATACTTGCTTGATGGGAATGGGTAAATCTTGTTCAAAATAGTATTGGGCGGTTTTGAGCAGCATTGCGGCTAATATTTCACCTTGAAAATCTAAACCCTGATGCACAAACAGACTTTGTTGCTGGCGAATATAGTTGTTTTTTATCATCAAAAACATATCGTCCCACAAATGATGGCGTTTTGTTTTGATTTTCCATAATGCCAAAATCAGTTGCCGTTTTTGATGGAATGCAGGCAAAACATGTTGAATAAAATCGTTCATATTGCGAGTTTGTTCTTTTTGCAGCAAAAGTTCAGCATAATCTTTTTTGAGCTCATCAATCATCACGCCCGCCAAATCGCTTTTGCCTGAATAATATTTGTAAAATGTTGCCCGATTGACCATCGCTTTTTCTACAATATCTTGCACCGAAATTTTTTCAAATTCCTGATTTTTTAATAAGTCAATCAAGGCATTTTTGATTAAGGCGTGCGTGCGGATAACCCGCAAATCTTGTTTTTCAGACGGCATAACGATTTTCCCTATTTTTGCTGATTTAACTATACAGTTTTTAAAATTTGTATGGTTATTATAGCAAATCAAGCCTATTTTGATGGTGTTTTTTATCCTGATAATTGGCTAAAATTCTCTCATCTTGTTTTGCAAGATGGCGTATTTTTCAGTTATTTGCCATACGGAGAAACCAAAATGTCGCAACCTATAACAAATTCCCCTTTAATGTATCTGGCGGATCGTTCGGAAGATTATCAGAGATTGGGCATTGACCCGATGGTCGTGCAACCGTTTGAAGACGGTATGAGGATTGAAGGTGCAAGTGAAGGGACTTGGGAGTGGTGGTATTTTGACGCTCATTTGAATAATGGTGCAAAAATGGTGGTGGTATTCTATACAAAACCAAATACCATGCCTCATCTGCCGCTGTCGCCGTTTATCCGTATTAGTCTTGAGCTTCCAGATGGTCGCTCGCTACAAAAAAGCCAAATGTTTCCTGCGGAAGTTTTTAGCAGTTCTACTGAATGTTGTGATGTTAAAATTGCAAACAACCACTTTTATGGCGACTTAAACAGTTACACAATTCAAGCAAGCATTGATGATGTTGCCGTTGAAGTGCAATTGCAAGGGCAAATCAGACCTTGGCGACCAAAATCAGGGCATATGTATTACGGACAAAAAGGCAATGAAAAGTTATTCGCTTGGTTGCCAAGTGTGCCGCAAGGGGCGGTTTTGGCAACGATTCGCGTAGGCGATGAAACATTTCGTGCAACAGGCACTGGCTACCACGATCACAACTGGGGCAATGCACCTATGGCATCGCTCATTCACCATTGGTATTGGGGCAGGGCACAGGTGGGAGATTTTACCGTCATCGCCTCAAACATCACAGCGGCACAACAATTTGAATATATTCCGCAAACCGTATTTTTGCTGGCAAAAAATGGCGAAATTTTAGCGGACGATGAGCGTTGCGTTAAATTTTCAATCGAACAAATACAGGTGGATGAAACCACCAGAAAGCCTGTTGCCGATTTGGTCAAATATGAAACAATCAATGGTAATAATCGCTATGTTGTTACTTTTGAACGAACAAAAACCATTTTGGCATCTCGATTTATTGACCAAGCACCGCCTGACCAGCGTGCGAAGTTGGAAATGTCGGGCGAAGATGGTGCTTATTTACGGTTTACAGGATTGGTTACGGTGGAGCATTTTGTTAATGAAGGCCGAGTTGCTTGCGAACAAGGTGAGGCACTTTGGGAATTGATGTATTTTGGACATGCTATTTTTCCAGCATAAACCCCATTTGAGCAAGTAAGAAAACAAGCGGTGGGATTTTGCAAAAGTTTTGCAAGATTGCACCGCTTTTTGCCCCCTACGGCACTGCACGCCACTTCCCTTCAGGTGGGGGCAGATTTGGTCTGTAATGATGCTAAGATTTTTGTAAAGTTGGTGTAGTCTTCCCCATTTACGGAGGAAGTACCTTGTATAGCAAGGGGTAGGGGGCAAACCATCGGCAGGGCGAAATTTTAAAAAATCCCACCGCTTACATGTTAATTTTTCAAATGTTCTAGGATTGCACAATAAGCGTTTTCATCGCCAGCACACGCATCGTAGCATTGCTGTAAGGTTTGTCGCATTTTTTCTAGGCGGCCAATTTCTTGCGTGAGAAATTGCAAATGCAGGTGGGTGAATTGTTTGACATCTTTGCATTGACGTTGCGTATCGTCCAAAAAACGCACTAATTCTTTGATTTGAGCGATGGAAAAGCCCACTTCTCTTGAATGATGAATGAATTTCAACCGCTCAATATCTTGCTCGTTGTAGGTGCGGTAGCCCGACAGGGTGCGGTGGACGTTCGGCAATAATTGATGTTTTTCATAATCGCGAATTTGTTTGGCAGATAATCCTGTCAAATCGGCAACTTGTTTAATGTGCATTTTTTTAAGCTCCTTACTTGACCTTAACCTATGGTTAGGGATTATACTACCCGTGATGGGAAAATCAAGCCCATCAATCGTTTTACAACTTTTGATTAAAGAGGAATACACAATGAAAAACACTCACACACCGTGCTGCGAAAACTGCAAATGCACCCCAGAAAAATGCTATTGTCAGGAAAATCCTTGCTGTGAGCATTGTCAATGCACGCCGCAAAAATGTGGCTGTCAGCCTAGCGAGTAAATGAAACAAGCGGTGGGATTCTGCAAAACTTTTGAGAAATCCCACCGCTTGTATTGCGTTACGCCTTGCCCCAAAACGCATCTTCGGCGGTTTGGTCGTCTGAAAACAGCCAAACGGTTTGGATTTTGCCGTCCACCACTTCAAACAAATCAATGCCTGTCATATCCATTTGCGAGCCGTCCGCTTTTTTGCCCGAAAAACGCACGGGGCAGGCGACCAAATTGCCATTGACCATTAAATTGCCATTTGGTGCAAGGGTGAATGAGCCTTGGGTGTCTGCCATCATTTGCCCAATCATTTCGCCGATTTGCCCTGCACCGATTTTCAAACCTGAAAATTTGTTGTTACCAGGTTGGTGCCATTTCACGTCTTCGGCAAAGGCGGAAAAAGCGGTTGGCATGTCGCCTTTATCAAGGGCGGTTAAATAATTCACGACAGTAGTTAATGCAGTCATAAAAATTCCTTATGTTGATAAGATGTTAGAAAAAAAACGGTGCGATTTTACCATTGTTTTTGCGTTCAGGCTGCCTGAAAACAAAATACGGTGGGATTGGTAAAATTTCCCCAAAATCCCACCGCTTGCCAAAATTAGCAGGTTACGGTTTCGCCCTCTTTTGGCACGGCAACTTGTTTTTCCAAGCCGTTCTCTTTGACAAATTGACGCATTTGCTCGCTGGTTACGGTGGTGTGGTTCACGGCGTCCATATGCACAGTGATGATTTGGGCATTCGGCATTTTTTGGCTGGCGAGCAACACATCTTCGCGTCCCATAATCAGGCTACCGTCAAAGCCTTGTAATTTTGCCTGTCCTGCGTTGAGCACCAACACATCAGGGCGGTGCGTTTGCAAGGCGTGTTCAACGTGATGATTCCAAAGCGTGTCGCCCACCAAATAGAGCGTTTTTTGGTTGGGTGCGGTAAACACCACGCCCATCGCATCGCCTGCGATTTCGGCAAGCATTGGGATTGAATACATCTGGTCTGTGCCGTGCTGACCGCCTGTCTTAAACATCGTTACCCCTTGAAATGCCGTGCCTTGCCCCATCACCTGCACATTTTGGAAACCTTGCGAACGGATTAAACGCGCATCGCCAGCATTTTGCACAAACATCGGTAAATCTTTGGGCAAGTGCTTTTGAGCCGCCTCGTCCCAGTGGTCATCGTGGGTATGGGTAATGATAATTGCGTCCACGCCTTTTAAGGTTTCTGCAATGGAAAAAGGCAAGTCAATCAACGGATTGCGTAATTCGCTATTGACTGTGCCTTCAAAGCCCGCATACGCCCCTTTTTCGCCCAAATACGGGTCAATCAAGAAAGTTACCCCTGCATAAGTCAAACGAGCGGTGGCGTTGCGAATATGTTGGTAGTGAATTTGTGTGGTCATTTTTGCCTCTAGTAAATTTTTTTGAAAAACTAACCGCTTGTAGCGGAATAGACACATATTATCACAAGAATCATACCGAGAGAAAATTGACATTTAAGTCATTTTACGAAAGAATTGGGTCAATTTTCATAAACAGGAAAAAATTTTATGCCCAATTGCCCAAAAATCGGTCTGTTTGATTTTGGAGGGTTGTCCAAAGTCAATCTGTTTCAATTTGCCGTGCCACAGATGGTGTTTGGCGACCTTTACGCCGAAAAATGGTTTGAGCTTTTCATTCTCAACGCCTCATCCGACCAATCGTCCACGCTACCTTGCGATGGGGATTTATCCCTTGCCGAACAAATGGATATGCTGATTGTGGCAGGCTGGCACGATATCAATGAACCACCTACACCCGAGGTGCAGCATGCCCTACGTCAAGCCTATACACGTGGGGCAATGGTAGTCGGCTTGTGCTATGGCACGTATGCATTGGCATATTCAGGCTTACTAGACGGCAAAAAAGCGGCAACACATTGGTTTGCCGAAAGTGATTTCAGTCTGCGTTTTCCGAGCATTCAGCTAGATACCAACGCCCTTTATGTGGACGAAAATCGGCTGATTACTTCGGCCGGCACGGCGGCGAGTTTGGATTGTTGTCTTTATATCGTGCGGAAATTTCACGGCAGCCGTGTCGCCAATAAAATCGCACGAATGATGGTCGTTCCGCCCCACCGTGAGGGCGGACAGGCACAATTTATTGACCAACCTCTGCCGATTGTGAGCAAAGACCAGCAAATCAACCAACTACTTGCCAAAATTCAGCAAAATCCGACCGCTTGCTACCGCATTGACGAACTTGCCGAACAACTGGCAATGAGCCGCCGCACCTTTACCCGCCACTTCCAAAAGGCGACTGGCACGAGTTTGACCCAATGGATTATTCATCTTCGCCTACAAAACAGCCTTACATTATTAGAAAATACTTCATTATCCATTGAGCAAATCAGCGAACGGGCAGGTTTTCAAAATACCGTCAGTTTCCGCCAACATTTCAAAACCCGCTACCAAATCACCCCAAACGACTGGCGGCGAGCGTTTGTGGGAAACGGAGCGTGAATAAAACAAGTGGTGGGATTTCATAAAAATCGCTTATCCTATTCCGTAAGACGCAATGCATTGTCTTCCATTGCCACTTAGTGTCCTATGCGATTATTTCGTCATCGGTCAAAATATCTCCTAAATCCCACCACTTGCTTATGTCCAATGCTTTTTCAAAATCTCTTCTAACAACTCAAACACTTGTCGCACCCGTGCTGGGGTGGTTTGTTGGTAGGGGCGGTAGAGGTAGAGTTGCCATTTTTCAATGGGGATTTGTGGGAGCAGTTGCACCCATTCGCCCGATTGCAGGTAGGGCTTGGCGAGAAATTCGCTGATAAGCCCTGCCGCTTTGCCCAATCGCACCGCTTGCAGGTGGCTGTAGGGATCGCTTGCCATAAATGCCATTTTTCTCGGCTGCAAGCGGTCGGTTTCATTCAAAATCAAATCCCACGCTCGCCCTGTCGCCACATTGATGGGGACGGCAAATGGATAGCGTTGTTCAAAATCGGCAAGGTCGGTCGGCTCACCCAGTTGTGCCACCAGCGTTCGGCTCGCTACCAACAAATCGCCCACTTCGGCAATTTTCCGCACGATGAAATTCGGGTCGGGTTCCAGCCCGATGCGTAAGCCGATGTCGATTTTTTCCCGTACTTGGTCGGCTTTTTCCATTCCTTCACGCCAATCGATGAGCAGCTCGGGATAGGGTTCAAGGGCAGTAAGCAAATCTGTCAGCACTTCATCATTATGCCGAAAACTTGGCACGGTAATCCGCACAATGCCTGCCATGTCATTGCGTTTTTGCTTGGGTCGGAACAGTTTTTCGCTGTCTTGCCAAAGTTGCTTTGCATTCGGCAAAAACTGTTCGCCAAAATCGGTAAGAGAGATATGGCGGGTACTGCGTTTGAATAAGGGTTCGCCCAAGGTTTCTTCTAACTCGTTGATAACTCTAGTGATGACGGAGGGAGAAACCGCAAATCGGTTCGCCGTTTCCCGAAAATTCAAGGTTTCTGCGGCTGAGCAGAAGTATTTAATTGCATCAAATTTGTTTAACATTGTTCGTATTTTAAGAATAGTTTATTCTTGAATTATTGATTTTTATGCAACTATATCACATCTATAATCCATATATCAAAACAAATGGAGTAAAAAATGCGATTAAAAACTTCACTTAAAACCTTCGTCTCAACTTTACTCATCGGTTCATCATTATTAGGAGCAACCTCAATGACTTATGCTAACACCACCCCAACCTTGGACACCCTTGTGCAACAATGGGACAAAAAATTCGCCAAAAGCGACAAAGTGAATCACCAAAAAGTGCTATTTAAAAACCGCTATGGCATTACGCTGGCAGCCGATCTTTATACGCCCAAAGGCGTGAGCGGAAAATTGCCAGCGATTGCGGTGAGCGGCCCATTCGGTGCGGTGAAAGAGCAAAGTTCGGGGCTTTATGCCCAAACGCTGGCGGAGCGTGGTTTCGTTACCTTGGCGTTTGACGCCTCTTACACGGGCGAAAGCGGTGGCGAGCCTCGCAATGTGGCATCGCCCGACATCAACACCGAAGATTTCAGTGCGGCGGTCGATTTTTTAACGACTTTACCCAATGTGGACGCGGACAAAATTGGCATTTTGGGCATTTGCGGTTGGGGCGGAATGGCGTTGAATGCGGCGGCGATGGACACGCGTATCAAAGCGACGGCGGTTTCCACGATGTACGATATGAGCCGCGTGATGGCGAACGGCTACAACGACAGCGTTGATGTCGCGGCACGCTACCAAGCCCGCCAAGCATTAAATGCAATCCGTACCCAAGACGCCCAAAAAGGCGAAGTGGCTCGCTCAACTAACAACCTGCCTGAAAAATTGACGGGCAATGAACCGCAATTCGTCAAAGATTATTTTGATTACTACAAAACCGAACGCGGCTTTCACCCACGCTCGGTCAATTCCAACGGAGCTTGGACAGCAACCACCCCTCTTTCATTTATGAATATGCCACAGCTAAGCTACGCGGACGAAATCCAAGCCCCTGTGTTGGTGGTACACGGCGAAAATGCCCACTCTCGCTATTTTGCCGAAGATGCGTTCAAAAAACTCAAAGGCGATAACAAAGAGTTGATGATTATCCCAAACGCCAGCCACGTTGATCTCTACGACAACCAAGCCAATAAAATCCCTTACGACAAATTCGAGGCGTTTTTTAAGGCAAATTTAAAATAAAGCGATACAAGCGGTGGGATTTTGGGAAATTTCTGAAAATCTCACCGTTTTTTATTTTTCGCTAGGTTTCGTTTCACTCAACCGCCTCCCTTGCAAAAAAGGGGCTGGTTAGCACTGCCCGAAAGTGAGACGATCTTCCCTCGTTTACGGAGGAAGTACCTTGCATAGCAAGGGGTAGGGGGGGGAAACCATCGGCAGGGCGAAATTTTAAAAAATCCTACCGCTTACATGTTAATTTTTCAAATGTTCTAGGATTACACAATAAGCGTTTTCATCGCCAGCACACGCATCGTAGCATTGCTGTAAGGTTTGTCGCATTTTTTCTAGGCGGTCAATTTCTTGCGTGAGAAATTGCAAATGCAAGCGGGTAAATTGTTTCACATCTTTGCATTGATGTGGGGAAGGGGTATCTAAAAGATGTACCAACTCTTTGATTTGAGCGATGGAAAAGCCCACTTCTCTTGAATGATGAATGAATTTCAACCGCTCAATATCTTGCTCGTTGTAGGTGCGGTAGCCCGACAGGGTGCGGTGGACGTTCGGCAATAATTGATGTTTTTCATAATCGCGAATTTGTTTGGCAGATAATCCTGTCAAATCGGCAACTTGTTTAATGTGCATTTTTTTGAGTTCCTTGCTTGACCTTAACCAAAGGTTAAGGATTATTATGCTATCCGTAATGGGAAAATCAAGCCCATCAATCATTGTGCAATTTGTAGTTATTCATCGGAGTTCTTTATGGCATGTAAAAATTGTTGTAGTGCAAATCCCTCTAATCATCAGTCGCCAAAATATAAAAAAGCCTTGTGGATTGTGTTGATATTAAATTTATCAATGTTTTTTGTAGAAATTGTAATGGGGATTAAATCTGGTTCAACTTCGTTGTTGTCAGACAGTTTGGATTTTTTGGGCGATAGTGCTAACTATATGATTAGCCTCATTGTATTGCCAATGGCATTAAGCTATCGTGCCAAAGCGTCTTTAATTAAAGGCTTAACTATGAGTGGGTTTGGTTTATTTATTTTAATAACAACTATTTACCGCATATTTTATGGTGAAATTCCTAGCTATGCTGAGATGAGTATTGTTGGGGTATTGGCATTATTTGTCAATTTAACTGCATTGATAATTTTATTAAATTTTCGTGATGGTGATAGCAATATGCGTAGTGTTTGGCTATGTTCTCGTAATGATGCGATTGGTAATATGGCGGTAATTTTAGCAGGGGTGGCTGTTTATTTTTTTCAGTCCAGATACCCCGATTTGATTGTGGCATTTATTTTGGCATTTTTGGCTTTACAGGCTGGTAAAGAAATTATTTTAAGAGCTTGGAGCGAATTGAAACAAGGGTAGTTTTGACACCGCCTGTAACAATACAGGCGGTGTTTTTATTTAAAAATTTAGTAAAATTATTTTCAGGCTGCCTGAAAATAAAAATTGGTGCGATTGGCAAAATTTAAAAAATCCCACCGCTTACATTTCCAAAAATGAAAACCAACTTCCCATAAATCGCCATTCCAATTTCATTCTTGCGTTGCTATATTATCGCCAACTTTCCAAATGAGGATAACGCAAATGAATGATTATTTAGACAATTCAAATAAACAAATGAAACTGGCTCTGCAACTGGTGTCAGGCTACGGCGGTGAATTTCAGTCTTGGCGACTTTCCGATAGCAATGAGCGAGCCTATACCGATGTCCGCTATTATGTAGAGCTGGCGAAAATTGCCGAGCAAGGCAAAATCCACACGCTGTTTATCGCCGATACGCCCTCGTTTGGTGGGGCGGGAGGCGGAACGGATATCAGCACACGCACGCCTGCCTTTCCGCTTGAACCGATGGTAATGCTCTCGGCGGTCGCTTATGCCACGCAAAAAATCGGTTTGGTGGCAACTTTCTCCACCACATACAATCTACCGTATAACTTAGCTCGTCAGTTAAAAACATTGGACACTCTAAGCGGTGGGCGTGTCGGTTGGAATGCGGTTACCACCAGCTCGCCACAAACCGCCTATAATTTTGGCAACAAGCCGTTGCCCGATACCACCACTCGCTATGAAATGGCACACGAGATGGTGGAGGCGGTGCAAACGCTGTGGGGAACTTTTGGCGAACATGCCTACATCACCGACAAAGCGACAGGCGTGTTTGCGGAGATGAGTCAAATTCAGCCAGCCAATTTTGTCGGCAAGCATTATCAAGTCAAAGGGGCGTTGCCAATTCCAGCCACACCGCAAGGTCAGCCACCGATTTTTCAGGCAGACCCAAGCCCAGAAGGGGTGGAGCTTGCAGGCAAGTTTGCCAGTGGCGTTTATGCCAATCCGTTTAGCATTGAGGAGGCGAGAGCCTACCGCAATCGCTTAAAACAAAGTGCGATGAAATATGGCAGAAATCCTAATGAAATCAACATGTTTAGCGGATTTATGTTCACCATTGGCAAAACTTATGAAGAGGCTTTGGCTCGCCGTCATCAACTGCTTGATTTTATGAGTGATGATGAATTTTACGGACAAATCCGCTATTTATCGGCGATGATCGGGGTTAATTTGATGAATTTAGATATCAATGCACCCTTGCCGAAACATTTGCAGGCACAGGCCATGCCGCACCCACACGATCCGCGTTCGCCTCGTGCAGTGGAGCTGATTAAGCAGGGGCTTAGCCCCAAAGATGTGCTGGCTAATGGTGTAATTAACTATCACCCTGTGGTGGTCGGTACGGCAGAAGATGTGGCGAATTTTATGGAAAAATGGTTCAAGGCTGGAGCAACAGACGGTTTTTCACTCGCCCCAGACAGTCAGCAAGGAGTGCGTGATTTTGTGGAACAGGTCGTGCCGATTTTGCAACAGCGAGGCATTTTCCATACCGATTACGAGGGCGATACCTTGCGTGAGCATTTGGGTGTACCGTATCAGTATGGGGTGAGAAAATAAAAGGGGAATCAAACACCGTTTGGAGTAATGTTTTTATTTTATCATTCAGAGAAATTAGCTTTTCTGGTTTTACCTTGGAAATTGCTTATGGGGCAAACAGAAAATGCCTTAATAAATAGATTAATATATATTGTATAAATCTAGTTTAGATTTTACAATCTATCTAAATTAGCCCAATTTCGCCATCTTTTGTCCTCTTGAAATAAGTTTGGGTAATAAAAATTTTTATTTAAATCGTCAAATAATAGCGAATTATTTTGTTGCAACTTATCAGCTATATAGGCTGGCTGCATTCTAGATAAATGAAAATAAATAAATTTATGTAACTCTACAATATTGGTAAACCAATACTTATTAAAGGATAAAATAAAAGTCATTTCATTGTGAATGAAATCAGCTCTTTCTTGAACTGTTGCAACATCTTGGAAATATTTGACTATGGCTCTATCTAGGCTGCTTCTTTTTATTGAGTATGAATATTCAAAATCCCATGTTTTCCATTTTTGGTAAGCTAATTTGCAAAAATAATGAATTTTTTCTTGCTCAGCATGTTTAAGAAAATATGTTAGACATTCTTGAATATTCTCAGAATAGGTAGAGAGTTCTATACTATCAATATAGATTTGAATTTGTTTGTGTGTTGTAGAAGTTATAAATTTTCCTAGCTCAAGTTGTAGCCAAGGATATTTATTGAACAATTGAAACCATTCTACAGGACACTTATGCCAAATTTCCGATAATTGAAGTTGTTCTTGCTGAAATTCATTACGAATGCGATGACTTAAATTTAATAGCAATAGAAATTGTGCAAGTTGATTATTAGTTTTCAATACAATGTTATGCTTATGTTGTTCTGGGAGTAGTGCCAACCAGTAAAGAAGTTGCCACACTCTTTTTTCATTATTAATCAGATTTAAAATCTCATCAATATGATGCTCTACGATAAATGAATAAGTACAGTGATGGTTTATAGCTAATTGTCCAAATATATTAGATATTTGATGATGGTTATCTCCAATCTCTTTCCATTGGCAATTTTTCAAGGAGATATGAAGAGTTTCTATAGTTTCTTTTTCATTAATATGGACATTATGATTGACTAGTAAATTAGTATCTATTGTAGATAGATAGGATAACGCTAGTCTTTTACTAGAGTCGGAAAATAAATATCCTTCTTCATGACTAATTTTCCAAAAATTAGGTACACAACAAGTTAATTCAAAGGCAATTTTTTGATTTTCTAGTGTGGCTTGCTCATCTCGCAATATATCAAAAATCCAAGAAATACTTCCAATAAGACATTCTTTTTTAGATAACTCATCTACATAGACAATATCTTTCTGATAATCTATAAATTGAGGATAATATTCATCAAGAAATTGCCAAAATATCTCCCTTTCTTTCCATTTCCATTGTACAAAATCAAAATTGACCTCAAAGAACTTATATACTTTATCAGGTATTGCCCGAATAACATCGGGCATATTAGCCAAATTGAATATTTCTTTTACGGTTAGCTGCTCTCGGATTTCCATATAATATTTTCCTTATTAACGATTGACTGCTCCCACATTTCTTCAAAAACATCAGCGACAATTTGCCCATCTTCTACTTCTTGGATAATATGATGGCTTGTCCCCAAACTATTTACTGACGTTCCTAACGACCAAGCTCTGGCAGAACTATCTTGATTCTTTGGAAATATAATAAATCTATCATGAAAATCTCCAACCTTAGATTTATCAGCATTAAGAAATATTAAGTCTAACCAACCATTTTCAATGGTCGCTTGTTCAAGCTCACTTTTGTATAGTGTTTTAGCGTTAGACTCCCCTAAAGTTTTTAGTCCAGTAAGTGCTTTGATAGGAGTATTTGCGTAAGGATTAAAAAATACGGTCTCTAGTAAATCTCTAGAATTCAAATATAGATCCCATAAATAAATCCCATTTTTACCGTATCGTTTAATTAACTTTCGAATAAATGCTAATGCTTCCTCACGCATATTCTGTTTGAACTGTCGGAGTTTTAAGGAGTCATGCAATTCTTGTTTTTCAAACTTAATTAATCTATTCGCCACCCAATCACGATAATCTTTAGATGATTTACCTATCTGACTTTGCGAAGCTTGAATAGAAATACTAATTCTTTGTTCTTGACCATTAGGTAGCTTAAAAATCCTTTGATTTGATTCCTGCATACTAATAGAAAAATTCATACTTTCCATAACAGAGCGAATCATTCCACCTGAACAAATAACTTGCTTGTCTTCATCCCATACTGTGTAATATCCAGTTCCATTAATTTGCTTAAAAGGAATTGGATTTTCTCCTAAAGTAAGAGGTAATTTCTGAAAATCAATAATACTCCCATTAATTTCTCTCCAAAAAATGCCTGTTAAATTCAAAGGTTTTATGATGGTGGGATTGATAGATAAATTGGAAATTAACTGATGGCTTTCCCTATCTCTTCTTTTGATTTGAAAAGCAACTGATGAACAAGGAATTTGAACAATAAAATTTCCCAACCTGTCCGAATGACTACCTATTTTGATGGGTAGATATTTTTGTAATTCTTCAGAAAGCTCTATTAGCGCTAAATGGTTTTCCATTAACCCTTGAACATATTCTTTGCTTTCATCAAACCATTCAAATAGATGAGGACCACCAAAAAAATTATTCTTTAGCAAGCCTAAAAATTCATTTTTCCCTCTTTCTAAAGCTGGAACATAAACATTTGGAATGCTCCTTAACTTTCCGCAAGAAAGTTGTTTTTTCTGATTATTTTTCCATTGGCCATTATCCAAATTACTTGCTCTATCAAGAAAATCATCTATAGAAAGAACACTTCTAAAAATACCAAATTTAAGAGACTTATCTTTTTTCAACTGAATGGGATGAGGGGTAACTTTTTCTTCATTGATTAAATCAAGTTCTAATTCTTGAGCAATAGCTAAGGTAAAAATGTTAAATGGAAACTGTTTGTTTTTTATACCAATAATTTCAAAAAGTTCAACACATTTAAATAAACCTATAGATGGTGTGATTAATATTTCTTTCATATACCTGAAACTCATTGTGTTGCCCTCTTTTTCTTTCATTATTATTGGTTATTTTAAGGACATTTTCACATTTTTCAACTCCCAAATAATAACTAACCTAGTTCTAATAAATGTTGCTTTTAATTGACATTCGTAACTGTACAAGCAGTAAGATTTGACGAAATTTCTGCCAATCTCACCGCTTGTTATTTCCAAAAATGAAAACAAACTTCCCATAAATCGCTATTCTAGCGTAAATTTTAAGATGTTAAAATTTCCCCAATTTTTACCCATTAAGGAATTTTTTATGAAACAAACTAACCGTATTTGCGAAATTTTGGGGACCCGTTATCCGATTATTCAAGCACCGATGTCGTGGCTGACGGACGCCCGTTTTGTGGCGGCGGTGAGCAATGCTGGGGGCTTGGGATTTCTTGCACCGCACGCTGGGCAGACAACCAATCCCTGTTCCAATGAAGAAGTGTTGGCACGGTTGCAGGAGCAAATCCGTAAGGTAAAAGCCTTGACCGACAAGCCGTTTGGCGTGCCAGTGGTGCTGTCTTATGATTTGGCGATGATTGAGCCGATTAGCGATTTGTTGATTGCCGAGCAAGTGCCAGTGGCGTTGATTAACTATTTTGAGGGCTACGATTTTGAGCCGATTATCGCCAAACTCAAAAATGCAGGGCTGAAAATTTTGTTCCGTCCGCTCAATCCAACCCTTGAAAATGCACGCTTTGCCGAGAAAGTGGGGGCGGATATTTTCATCAGTACGGGCTTTGACGAGGGCGGTACGCTGCCGACCCAACAAATCGGTTCGTTTTCGGTGGTGTCGCATATTGTTGATGAAATCAGCATTCCCGTGATGTTGGCGGGCGGTATTGCCGATGTGCGGGGCGTACGGGCGGCGTTGGCGTTGGGGGCAGAGGGCGTTTATGTCGGCACGGCATTTTTGGCGACCGTTGAGAACCGTATGGCGGACAATGTCAAGCAGTTGCTTGTCAGCACCACCGCCAACGATTTACACATTTATCGCACCAACCCAGCCTATTACCGCTCAATCCCAACCGCACTCAGCACGCAATTAGTGGCGATGGACGCTCAAGGTGCGAGCCGTGATGAGATTGAAAAAGCAAGCAAATTCGGCACAGGAATGCGTCTGGGAATGTTGGAAGGCAATTTGGACGAGGGCTATATTTCGGTGGGCAATGGCGTGACGCTTATCAAAGAAATCCGTAGTGTACAAGCCTTGATTGATGATTTAATGCAGGATTTTAGATAATCTGGCTGTCTTTATTTTGGTAGCATTGGGCTTATACAAGCAGTTTTGCGTAATAATGCAGTTAAGGTTGTTGTTTTTACCCCTGATTTACACCAAGTGATTAAAAGTGATTAATGCTTACAGGAGATTGCCAACTTATTCTGCTTTTTATAAATGTAAATTCACCAAAATAAAATAAGGGTGGCAAAACCACCCTTAAATGTCATAAGCTCTTATGATGCCTGAACATCGTTGATGAGTTTTTGATTGTGCTGCTTGAGGGCTTCTGGCATACGCTCGCCAAGTTTGTCAAATAGCTCGGCATGACTTTGTAGCTCATCAAGCCACTGCTGTTTGTCTTGGTTGGTTACCAAATCAAACTGTGCCTTGCTAAAATCCGATTGATCCCAATTGATATCCTCGTAGGTTGGCACCAGCCCAATCGGTGTTTGTACGGCGTCGGCTTTGTTTTCGCAGCGTTCGATAATCCATTGCAATACACGCATATTTTGCCCAAAGCCCGGCCAAACAAAATCACCATTCTCATCACGGCGGAACCAGTTTACTTTAAACATTTTTGGTGGTTGATTGCCAGAAGCGGCGGCTTTTTGATTGATTTGTTCGCCCATTTGTAGCCAATGGTTGAAATAATCCGCCATGTTATAACCTGCAAAAGGCAGCATGGCAAAAGGATCGCGACGCACAACACCTTGCTGACCGACAGCAGCAGCGGTGGTTTCAGAACCCATTGTGGCAGCTTTATATACGCCATCTACCCAATCAAATGCCTCTGATACCAAAGGCACGGTGTCAGCACGGCGACCCCCAAAGATAAAGGCAGAGATTGGCACGCCTTCAGGATTTTCCCATTCAGGATCAATAGAAGGGCATTGTGCAGCCGAAACGGTAAAGCGAGCATTGGCATGAGCGGCTCGTTCTTCGCCTGTGTGTGGCTGGCGTTTCCAGTTGGTAAGGTTGGCTGGTGTTTCCTTGGTTTTGCCTTCCCACCATACTTCGCCATCATCAGTTACGGCAACATTGGTGTAGATAACATCAGAGCCTAAGGTGCTCATGCAGTTTGAGTTGGTCTTGGTGTTGGTGCCGGGAGCCACGCCAAAGAATCCTGCTTCAGGGTTGATGGCGTATAGTTTGCCGTCAGCTGATGGCTTAATCCAAGCAATGTCATCACCAACGGTTTCGACTTTCCAGCCTTCATAGCCAGCTGGTGGGATTAGCATGGCAAAGTTGGTTTTGCCACAGGCTGATGGGAAGGCGGCAGCGATATAGTGTTTTTTGCCTTCTGGATTGGTTACGCCCAAAATCAGCATATGCTCAGCCAGCCAGCCTTGCTCGCGACCCATGGCAGAAGCAATACGCAACGCTAGGCATTTTTTGCCAAGCAGGGCATTGCCACCATAACCTGAGCCATACGACCAAATTTCACGAGTTTCTGGAAAATGCACAATGTATTTGTCGTCATTGCACGGCCAAGCAACATCTTGTTGTCCTGCTGACAGTGGCATACCGACCGAATGCACACAAGGCACAAACGCCCCATCTGTGCCTAGTACATCATAGACCGCCTTGCCCATGCGAGCCATTTTTCGCATACTTACCACCACATAAGGCGAGTCAGTAATCTCAATGCCAATTTGGGCAATGTGGCTACCCAGCGGACCCATGCTAAATGGCACAACATACATAGTGCGACCAGCCATACAGCCATCAAACAATTCATTTAACTTGGCACGCATTTGCTTTGGCTCAACCCAATTATTGGTGGCACCTGCATCAATTTCATGCTCTGAACAAATAAAGGTGCGATCTTCAACACGAGCCACATCTGAAGGGTCAGAAAATGCCAAATAAGAATTTGGGTGCTTTTGCTCATTAAGTTTGACCATGGTGCCATTGGCAATCATCAACTCAAGCAGGCGTTGATTTTCTTCTTCAGAGCCATCGCACCATTGAATGTCGGCAGGCTTGGTTAAAGCGGCAATATCGGCAACCCAGTCAATTAGGGCTTGATGACGAACAAATGCTGGAGCGGTAATCTTTGTGGTCATGATGAAATCTCATTTGATAAAAATTGAGCAAATTTGCTAAAATTGTCATATCACTGTCATTTGTGCGTGCTAAATTAGCACTTGATATGTAACAAAACAATGCAAAATATGCTAAAAAACTGTATTAAACCACAAAAGCTGGCAAATGATAAGCATTATTCAAAAAATAAATGAATATATTTTTTAATTTGATAATATTTATGGCAATAAAGTATTAATTTTGTTCATTATTAGAATGCAAATATTGAATAAAAACAACCAATAAGCAAACAATTTTGACAACTTGATGTATATTTTGGGCAACATGACAAGTGTGAAGTTTGCTTTATGTGTAGGCGTTAGCATGGTTATGATTGGCATTTGTGGATTTTGATAGCTATATTATGGCTGTTCAAGATTGTAATCTTGCCACAAAGTCGCCCAAAAATGCTACAATAATGCTGGTATTTGACAAATAAACAGTGGGGCATTATGGCAAAAGCCAAAAGCAGCTATGTCTGCCAGCAGTGTGGTGCAATCTATGGCAAATGGTCGGGGCAATGCACCGATTGTGGCGAGTGGAACACGCTTGTTGAGGCGGTCAGTACGACCTTGCCACATCATCAAAAAGCCAAATCCAGCACGCCTGCAAGCAAGACGGCAAGTTATGCTGGTGCGGTCAGTGGTGTGATGACGCTTGACAATGTAGGGCTGACGCTTGAGACTCGTATGCCTACAGGGATTGGTGAGTTTGATCGTGTCTTGGGTGGTGGCTTGGTGGCAGGTTCAGTGGTGCTGATTGGTGGCGACCCCGGTATTGGCAAATCTACCATTTTGCTTCAGACGGCAGCCAACATGGCATCTAGCGATTCGCTGGCAGGTTCTGCACTGTATATTACAGGTGAGGAGAGTTTATCCCAAGTTGCCATGCGTGCCAAGCGGCTGGGTCTACCAACCGATCGCTTACGCGTACTTGCCGAAACCAATGTGGACGCTATTTGCATGGCATTAAGTAGCGAACAGCCTGCAATTGCCATCATTGATTCTATTCAGACATTATTTACCGAAATGATACAATCTGCCCCTGGTGGCGTGGCACAAATCCGTGAATCGGCGGCGATTTTGACACGCTTTGCCAAGCAGACAGGCACGGCGTTATTTTTGGTGGGTCATGTTACCAAAGAAGGGGCGTTGGCAGGGCCGCGTGTGCTTGAACACATGGTGGATACTGTGCTGTATTTTGAAGGCGAGGCAGACAGTCGGTTTCGTATGATTCGGGCGGTAAAAAATCGCTTTGGTGCTGTCAATGAGCTGGGTATTTTTGGCATGACTGATACAGGGCTAAAAGAAGTTGCCAACCCTTCGGCGATTTTTTTGAGCCGTTATGATAGACCGATTGCAGGCTCTGTGGTGATGGTGAGCCGAGAGGGGACAAGGCCACTATTGGTTGAGGTGCAGGCTTTGGTGGATAGTACACAAGGACAACCCAGACGCATGGCATTGGGATTGGATTATCAGCGATTATCGATGCTACTTGCGGTCATGCACCGACACGGAGGCATTCATACCAGCGGCATGGATGTTTATGTCAATGTGGTTGGTGGGGTGAAGGTTATGGAAACTGGGTCAGACTTGGCGGTGCTTTTGGCCTGTGCCTCAAGCATTCGCGAAAAACCATTGCCAAATCGCTTGGCGGTATTTGGCGAAGTGGGATTGTCTGGAGAGATTCGTCCCGTGCCAAATGGTCAAGAGCGATTGCGTGAGGCGATGAAACATGGTTTTACTCATGCCATTGTCCCAAAAGCCAATGCCCCCAAAGAGAACAGCGAGCAGTTTGCAGGCATTCGGATTATTGCTGTTGATAGGCTTGATGATGCCTTAAGCCAAGCATTTTCGGTTGATTATTAGACTGATTAATTGATTTCTTGCTGCCGTCAGGGTGGGTGGCTGCAAGTTTGAGATTGTGGTTGTGATTATCAACGCCATCATGCTTGCTATTGCTACCTCGCCATTGTTGCTGGCGTGATAATCGGTTGTCGCCACGTCTTTGTATGGTGGTCAAATTGCCAAAGTTCGTGCGATGGCGTAATGTAGTAGCGTTAAAGACTTTGGTAAAGTCATGTCAGCCTTTTGCGAAAATCACTTGGTGATAAACCTGTGAGCTGCTTAAATTGCCTGCTAAATGCACTGTGATCTGCATAACCACACTGCAAGGCAATCTCAACCACAGATTGTTTAGTATTTTTTAATAAATCGATGGCTTTTTCTAGGCGGATTTTTTGCAACATTTGCTGTGGTGATAATTGCAAAACCGAACGAAATAACCGTTCAAGTCTTGAAATGCTCAGCCCTGTTTGCTTGGCAAGCTCGCCGATGGTGAGTTTATGCTCGGCATGGTCTTTCATATAATCGATGGCGATTGCCAGCTTTTCGTGATTTTTTAATTGATGCCCATTGTCCTTGTCAATATCAATAGAAACACCAACCATAGCCACCACTTGATTGTTGTGGTTATAAATCGGAAATTTGTGCGTCATGCACCAGCCTAACTTGCCCGATGGATAAGTATGTAGCTCCAGCCTATCAACAATAGATACCCCTTCTAGAACTTTTAAATCCTGTGCCATATATTCACCGCCTTGTTTGTCGCCAAACATTTGTGCAGGCGTTTTGCCGATAATTTGCGAATCATGCTCTATATCAAGTCTTGCTTTTAAGGTTTTATTAACAATCATATATTGAGCTTGGGTATTTTTTACAAAAAATACCGTTGAGCTTAATAGGTCAAGAATAGGAATAATTGCCCAAATACTGGCAATAAAACCATCAAGGTTGGCTACCGCATACCGTCCATCTGCCTTGCTTTTATCAAGGTGCAATAGGTGCAATTGCGACAAAGTATCGTTGTGCATATTCTTCACTCCATCATATAAAAATTATAGCAAATATAAGGATAATTTTACCAAACTGTGCCAAATTCGGCGTTTTTTGTTAGAAATTTATCAAGCATTATATTCGCCAAACCGCTAACATAAACCAAAAGTTGGCCAAAAATCAACAAGGAATGAATAACCATGAACCAACAAGATATCTGCATTTATCTGATTGATTCACATACTGGTGGCGAGCCTACGCGTATGGTATACCAAGGGTTTCCTAGGCTGCTTGGTGATACCGTTGCCGATAAGCTGAATGATTTTAAACAAAATTACGACCATCTTCGTCAAGCTATTATTTTGCAGCCGCGAGGTAGCGAGGTGATGGTTGGTGCTTTGCTTGTGCCACCAAGTGATGATTCTGCGGTTGCTGGCGTTATATTTTTTAATAACGAGGGTTATCTTGGTATGTGTGGGCATGGCAGTATCGGGGTGATTGCATCTTTGGCTTATCAGGGGAAAATTGGGGTCGGTGAGCATCGCTTAGAGACTGCTGTGGGGATTGTTACGGCTACCTTGCATCATGATGGCAGTTGTAGCATTACCAATGTGCCATCTTATCGCTACCAAAAGCAAGTCAGGCTTAAGGTGCCTGATTTGGGTGTTGTCCATGGCGATGTTGCATGGGGTGGCAACTGGTTCTTTTTGGTGAATGATCATGGGCAAAATCTGCACCTGCAAAATGTCAAGCAATTAACCGAGCTGGCTTTAAAAATCAAATCAGCCCTGAAAAATCAAGGCATTGTCGGAGCTGATGGCAAAGAGATTGACCATATTGAATTATTTGATGAATCAAATATTGCCGACAGTCGCAACTTTGTTCTATGCCCAGGTGGGGTCTATGATCGTTCGCCGTGTGGTACAGGCACCAGTGCCAAGATTGCTTGTCTTGCAGCTGATGGCAAGCTACGGCCAAAAACCGTATGGCGACAAGAGAGCATTATAGGCAGTGTATTTTTGGCAAGCTATGAGACGGCTGGCAACCACAATCAATATGGGAGCGTAACAATTGTCCCAACCATTCGGGGCAATGCCTATATCAGTGCCGAAACCAAACTTATCATGCAGGCAGACGATCCATTTTGCTGGGGATTTTAACCATGAACGCAATCAACTCTGGTGCTGATTTTTATGTCATAGGCGGCGGTGTGATTGGACTGTGTGCAGCATTGCAGTTGCAGTCTCAGGGTCAGTCTGTGGCTATTTTGGAAGCCGATAAAGTGGCTGCTGGTGCATCTTTTGGCAATGCAGGGCATTTGGCAACGGAGCAAGTTTTTGCAATTGCAGACTTTGGCATTATCAAACAGTTGCCTGCCATGCTGTTTGATCCTTTGGGGGCTTTAAGGATTGATTGGACTTATCTGCCCAAATTATTGCCATGGGCTATGAAGCTGCTATTATCAATGAAAAAAGAGCCATCACAAAAAATTCATGCGGCATTAAAGCAAATCAATGGCGTAAGTCTAGCCGCTTGGCAGGATTTTTCGCACAAATGGGGGCTGGCTAATTGGGTTTTTGCCAAAGGCTCCTTGCTGGTGGCAGAAAGTGAGTCTTCTTTATTGTCGCTTCGCCAGCATGGCAAAAAATTGGCCGCTCTTGGCGTGGCAAATACTTTTATCACTCAGCATGAATTGCTTGCCAGAGAGCCTGCTTTGGCAAAAAATCAACTGGGGGCGTTATTTTTTCCAGATACGGGTCATGTTGGCAATCTATCTGCAATGTACAAAGCATTGATTGGGCATTTTATTGGCATGGGCGGTGTTATTTATGAGGGCTGCAAGGTTTGGAGAATTTACAATGAGCGGCAGTTTGTACGCTTGATAACCACACAAGGTGAAATCATGGCACCAAATATTTTGATCAGTGCTGGTGCATTTTCAAAGTCGCTTGTCGCACAGGCAACTGGCGTTGAAGTACCTCTTGATACCGAACGAGGTTATCATTTGATGTTGCCCAATGAACACAATCGCCTACATATCCCTGTAACGAGTATGGATCGCCGCTTTATCATGACGCCGATGCACTCAGGGCTTAGGCTTGCAGGCACTGTTGAGTTTGCTGGGCTAAAAAAACCGCCCAATATGCAGCGTGCCTATAATTTGCTCAAACTTGCCAATCCTATGTTTAATCAGGATTTGGACAGCTCACAATCTACGCCTTGGATGGGGTTTAGGCCATCAACAGCGGATTCCTTACCTGTGATTGATAAGATTGGTAGGGTTTATCTAAATTTTGGGCATCAGCATCTAGGGCTGACGCAGGCAGTGGTAAGTGGGCAGATAATTAGCGATTTGCACTTTGGCAGACCGACAGCCATTGATTGCACTGCCTACAAATTAGAGCGATTTGGGCAACCATTAAAGTAATATTTATTAAGTTTTAATAAACATAGCAAATTAAGGAGATGCTAGATGAATATTCATGGTGTTTTGGTGCCAATTGTTACCCCATTTGACAAAAATGGTGCGGTAGATGTACCAACTTTGGAGAAATTGGTTGGTTGTTTGATTAACAAAGGCGTGGCTGGTATCGTGGCTTGTGGCACAACTGGCGAGTATTATGCCTTATCACCAAAAGAACGCGAGGTGGTGATGACAACCATCGCCAAGCACGCCAAAGGCAAAGTTAGCCTAATTGCTGGCATCAATAGCCTATCAACAGATTATACCATTGAACTTGCCCATCAAGCCAAGCAAATGGGTTATGAAGGGTTGATGTTGTCAGCAAATCCGTACAGCTTGCCAGAGCAAGCAGGGATTATTGCTCATTTTGAAAAAGTGGCAAATACGGTAAAAATGCCCATCATCATGTATAATTTCCCTGCTCGTGTTGGCGTTAATATTGAGTTTGAAACGGTTGAGTATTTGTCCAAAAATCCGTATATTATAGGCATTAAGGAAAGCAGTGGTAATTTTAGCCATGCTTTGCGAATGTTGCGGGCTAAGTTTGCAAATTTTGAGATTGTATGCGGCTGTGATGACCAGCCTGTGGATTTCTTCTTTTGGGGAGCCAGAAGTTGGATTGCAGGTGCTGCCAATGTATTCCCTGATGAACAAGTGGCGATTTATCAAGCTGCTTGCAACGAAAACTGGGACGAGGCTCGCCGCATCATGAGCAAAATTTATCCTGCAATCTGCTCGATGGAATCTGGCGATTATAACCAAAAAGCCAAAATTGGTTGTCTAAAAGGTACGGTTGATGTCGGTGGAGTTCGACTGCCATTGGTTGATATTAGTAATGAAGACAAACAAGAATTTTTATCATTGTTAAATAGTTGAGGTTTGTATCATGACAACACCAAAAAATAAAGAGGCTGTTTTTTCGGCAGCCAAGCAGGGCGTATTGTATGCAGGCAATTTGATTGTCGGTGCTGACCCATGTCAGTCCACAATGACCAATACCACCCCAATTGACAACAGTGCGATTGGCACAATTGATGATGCCACCGAAGAGCATGTCAATCAAGCGGTCAAGGCTGCACGAGCTTGCTTTAATAATGGCACATGGAAGGACAAATCCCCCGCCCAAAGAAAGCAAATCATGCAGGCGTGGTCAGCCCTTATGAAAAAACACGCCGAAGAATTGGCAGCACTGGATTGCATTGATGCTGGCAAGCCAATCAGCGAGTGCATAAATACCGATATGCCAGCAACGCTGGATACTTTTGATTGGTATGCCGAGGCGATTGATAAGGTTTTTGGCAAGGTGGCACCAACAGATGGCGGTGTGGTTTCTTGGATTGTCAAAGAACCCATTGGCGTGGTGGCTGCTGTACTTCCGTGGAATTTTCCTGCACAGATGTTTGCTTGGAAGGTGGCACCTGCATTAATCATGGGCAACAGCGTCATTGTCAAGCCTGCCGAACTGACCAGCCTGTCGGCTTATCGCATGATTGAGCTGGCTTATGAGGCAGGCGTGCCAAAAGATGCTTTGCAGATGGTCTGTGGACGCGGCGAGGTTGTGGGTGCAGCCATTGGCAGACACATGGATATTGATATGGTGTCTTTTACTGGCTCAACTGAGGTAGGGCGGTTATTTTTGCAGTATTCAGCACAAAGCAATCTAAAAGAAATTGTCCTAGAATGCGGCGGCAAGAGTCCTCAGATTGTCTTTGAAGACGCTGTTATTGATGAAGATATGGTTAATAATGTCTTGTCTGCAGCTTTTTGGAATATGAGCGAAAACTGCAGCTGCGGCTCCAGATTGCTGGTGCATAGCAGCAAAAAACAGCTTTTGCTTGACAAACTGGTTGCAGGGCTTGCCGCTTGGAAATTGGGCGACCCACGACAAGATGATGTTGTGCTAGGCCCGATGATTGAGCAGGCACACTTTGACAAAGTGGTGCATTATCTAGAAACCGCCAAATCCGAAGGTGCGTCATTGCTGACAGGTGGCAAGGTATGTGCAGACATGGGCAGTGGCTGGTATATCGAACCGACTATTTTTGAGAATGTAACTGCTGACATGACTTTGTTTAAAGAAGAAGTGTTCGGCCCTATTTTGGCTGTAACGGCATTTGACAGCGAAGAAGAAGCGGTAAGGCTGGCAAATGACAGCAGTTATGGTCTGGCAGCGTCATTTTATACCCAAAATCTCAAGCGTGCATTGTCGGTTGCAAGACAAATCCAAGCTGGCACGGTATCAATTAATGGCTTCTCAGAGGGTGATATTACAACCCCATTTGGCGGCTACAAGCAATCAGGATTTGGCGGCAGGGACAATGGACTGGAGGCATTGGAGCAATATTGCCAAACCAAGACCATCTGGGCAATCTGCTAAGCAATAAGGACTTTTAAAACCCTACTTGTGGTAACAACCTTTGGAGTTTGTATTCCATTGGTAGGGTTTTTGCAACTTAAGGAAATGGATATGGAAGGTTTTATCAATACAATAGTGGGTTATATTTGGAGCGATGCTCTGGTGTATTTGGCTTTGGCTGTGGGAATTTATTTTACTGTTGCTACAAGGGGTGTGCAATTTCGCTATCTTAAAGAGATGATTCGCCTATTGTTTGACAAAAACAATTCGGGGCAAGGCGTTAGCTCATTTCAGGCGTTTTGTATGGCGTTGTCTGGCCGTATTGGTGTGGGCAACATCGCTGGCGTGGCTACCGCAATTGCAGCTGGTGGGCCGGGTGCGGTGTTTTGGATGATTGTCATGGGGCTATTGGGTGGGGCAAGTGCTTTTATTGAATCCACTCTGGCTCAGGTCTATAAAGAAAGTGCCGATAAGCAGTATCGCGGTGGCTCGCCTTATTATATCGAAAAAGGTTTAAAAATGAAGCCGTTTGCAATTTTTGTTGCGGCTGTTATTTGTCTGTCTTATGGGGTTTTGGTGCCAGGTGTGCAGGCAAATACAATCAGTGATTCGTTTAGCACCGCTTTTGGGCTATCTCCAGCGATAACAGGTTTGATTGTGATTATGCCGTTGGCCTTTATTATCTTTGGCGGCATTAAGCGGATTGCTAGATTTGCTGACAAAGTTGTTCCATTGATGGCGATATTCTACATTTTAATGATGGCAGTGGTGCTAGTTGCAAATATTTCTGCCATACCTAGCATGACTGCCCTAATTGTAAAAAGTGCATTTGGCATGGATGCAGTGTTTGGTGGTATTGTTGGCACGGCAGTTTCTTGGGGTGTCCGCCGTGCGGTTTTTTCTAATGTTGCTGGTGCGGGCGAGGCGACATTTAGCTCGGCGGCTGCCGAAGTATCGCACCCTGCCAAACAAGGGTTGGTGCAGAGCTTTTCGGTTTATGTGGATACTGTGCTTGTCTGTACGGCGACAGCATTAATGATTCTCTCAACAGGCATGTACAATGTTGCAGGTCCTGATGGTACCATGCTGGTTGAAAATGTGCCAAATGTGGCGGCTGGTACGGCATTTACACAGGCGGCGATTTCAACCGTGTTTTTGGATTTTGGCCCTGCGTTCGTTGCAATAGCCATATTCTTATTTGCATGGACTTGCCTGCTTGCTTATTATTATATTGCCGAAACAACCTTGGTGTATTTGGATAATAAACTGCGTTATCCGTATTTAAAAGTAATACTAAAAATTGTATTTTTAATTATTTGCTATGTTGGCAGTGTGCAATCAACGGGCATGATGTGGGCATTGGGCGATATTGGCTTTGGTGCCATGTGTTACCTTAATTTTATCGCCATCGTATTGCTTGGCAAAACCGCCTTTAAGGTGCTAAAAGACTATGATGCACAAATGAAAAAAGGCATAAATCCTGTTTTTGACCCAAGAAAGGTGGGTATTGACAATGCTGATTTTTGGGTTGGCTATAGTGATAAGCATAAGCAGTGATTGTGTTTGGTCTATTGAATCATGCTTGATTTTGATGGGTTTAAAGACCAAAATCTAAACTTGGCAACCAAGCCATAAGGCTTAGTTTTGTATGATACAGAGTTTGGCTTTTGTGCTTGGTTTTGCCTAAGTTATTTTAGTTTGCTTGCCTGATGGTCGAAGGGTGGGGTGTGATTTAAATAAAAATCTTTGTTGGAAACCCTTCCTCTTTATAAAACGATTAAATTATCTTTTTTGCCGTATTTATATATTTTGTTAGAGTTTTTATTTGTAATGTGTTTGTAAAAGTGGTAGCCTAAAGGAGAATGTTTTTGATCGGTGGGGTTATAATTTATGATAGGTAGTAGGAACCCTATCAGCAACCCTAGGCACAACCATAGGCGACAGTACAGCAAGCACGGTGAATAATGTGGGGCAGACAAGGTGGAATTATTTGAGTCATTGGGAAAATGCCAAGCTAAAAGAACTGGTAGTAGTCCAAAAAGTATGCTGTAACAAAAACTAAAAAGACAACTTGCACAAAAGTTGGTAATTTACGGTTATGAAGACACAAATTACCATTACTT
>NZ_FTNU01000044.1 GCF_900156515.1 Moraxella cuniculi DSM 21768
GCCAATAGCTCCAGCTTAAAGTTTTGTTTTGGTGATTTTTATAAATATCTTGGAATTCTTTTTTGCCGTTTTTCATAATTACAGCACCAGCTTCATCACGCCAATTGTCCAATGGCGGTCCATATAAATCAGAAGCCGCATTTCCAGCAGAATATATCCAGCCCTGAAGATCCTCTCTAGAAACGTCCTCAGCCACCCTAAACCACGGCTGCCCAATATGCTCTAGTGCAGATTTCATCTGCTGTGTAAGGAAAAATCAAACACTAATATACCCAAATGCAACCAATAAATAAGCAATGATGGTTTTTAAAAAGGCAATCAGTAGCACAAAAATAAAAAACATAAAAATAAAAAATATATCATTTTTCATAATTGCAATTATCCTTGTTTGCCTCACATAATTTTTCAGCTTCATCAAAAGCATCATGGGCAATTTTGATTTTTTGATTAATAACTCTGTTAGCCCTTAGGGTTTTAGGGTTATTTGTAGGCATTGGCAACTTTCCAAAAATTTTACCCGAATTCAGATGCAGGATAGCAGGCACACTCCTTCTATTACCCAAACCAGTTTCATCACCCAGTCCATTCCCAAAATCAATATAAGGATCAACATCATATCTCTTATGTCCTAGTCCGTCCTGTTTTGGTCCGTAATAATTATAAGTCCCCGCATTGGTTGGATCTCTAACAATTCTATTATAATCATCTGTGCTTAGAATTCCATCTTTAGTATCGATAATAATTTCCATCTGTCCATTGTTATGAACAAACTTTTTGTATCCATAACTACCATTGGGCATTTTCTCAGGAATGCCTTGATTGTTAAAATTATGAAATATATTTTCTGAATCTTTCATTAAGATCCAATCATTGCGATTTTCTTTAAATGATTTTTCAGCTTCTTTATTCCACTCATTTCTCTGAATAACATGCAAATAATAAAACTGATTACAGTCAATGCCAGCACGACAATTTGCATAAGCGGTATCAAATTCTTGATCTCTTTGCTTGCTTAATTGTTCAAGCTCGGTAATTTGTTTTGATATTTCTGCACATTCGCTGGATATACAATAACCATAAGCATTTGACAGTTTTTGCTTCTTTGCTTTTAGTTCTTTTAGCTTGGCATTTTCCCAATGACTCAAATAATTCCACCTTGTCTGCCCCACATTATTCACAGTGCTTGCTGTGCTGTCGCCTATGGTTGTGCCTAGGGTTGCTGATAGGGCAAGTAAGGTTGTGTCTCTTACTTGTTTGGTGTAGCCTTGTTTTGTAAGGTATTCGTCCAGTTTTGGGATAGTGTAAGCAGTTGTACCTGCTGATACAGCTCCTTCTATTGTACCTGTGGCTAGAGCAGCAGTTATTGTGTGTAGTGCTATTCGGTAGATGCCGCCTTCTGCCCACTTGTTGGCTTCTTCGGTGTTGCCCTGTGCACGCAGTTCAAGTTCTTTGTTTTGGGCATAATCACCGATTCTTTTTGGGGCTTCTTTACCAAATTCTGTGGTAATTACCACTTGAGCATTTAGCTCT
>NZ_FTNU01000045.1 GCF_900156515.1 Moraxella cuniculi DSM 21768
TGAACCGACCCCCAAATCTTAGACACAAGATTAAAGGTTAGGTTGATAAAGCTAAGTGGTTTGACCAAGGACTAAGCTTCTGTATCTGACAGGACTTAGTCCTTTTAGTTTGGTCTTTATTCTATTATAATTGTAATAATGAATGTACTCATCAATCGTTGTTTTAAGCTCATTGATGGATGTGAAAGTGGTTTGTTCATAAAAGATTTCCTGTTTGAGTGTCCCAAAGAAACTTTCAATGACTGCATTATCAAGACAATTACCCTTTCTTGACATACTTTGGATTAAGCCTTGTTCCTTTAAAGTTTGTTGATAATGATACTGTTGGTAGTGTATGCCTCTGTCTGAATGAATGATGGGTGTTTCATTAGGTCTTAGTTTAGATAAAGCATTACTTAACATCTCATTAACCAAGTCATAAGTAGGTCGTTCATTGAGAGCATAACTGACAATCTCGCCATTAAACAAGTCTATGATGGGCGATAGATACAGTTTTTTCTCTGTGATTATGCCATTTTGTGCCTCATCTTGCACCTTAAACTCTGTTACATCAGTTGACCATTTTTGATTGGGTCTTGTGGCTTTAAAGTCTCTTTGTAGGACATTGTCTTTAATCTTGTCTTGGTGTTCCCCTTGATAAGAGGAGTAGGCTTTGTATTTTCGTTGTCTGATTTTGGATTTCAAGCCCATTGCTTGCATTAAGGTTGCACTCTTTTGTGGTTGATGACAAGATTTTGATTGTTAAGCTGATGGTTGAGTTCTAAGGTAATTCTACGATACCCATATCTGCCTTTGTGCTTATGGTAGATGTGGTTAATGCGTTCTTTTAGGAATTGGTCTTTGTCAGGCTTTGTACTTTGACGAATGTGGTAATAAAACACACTTCTTGGCAGGTTTGAGATTACCAACAAATCTTTTAGAGGGTGTTTATGCCTTAATTCTTGAACAATCAGGACTTGTTCTTTGATTGTTCCTTTTGACGAATTAAGGCATCGAGCTTTTTTAGGTAGTCGTTTTCTGCTTCTAAGTATGCTAGGCGTTTTAGAAGTTTGGCATAGTCATCATCTTGTGGCTTGGTTTTGCTTGTTGATTTGTTTTTGGTTGTTTTGTCTTTATTGGTATTGTGTTTGTTTGGCATTGCTTTTCTGCCTTTGGGTTTGGGAGTAAGTCCCATTATACCAAAGCTTTGATAGGACTTTAACCAGTTTGACAGTAAAGCAGGTTGTGGTAGATTAAGCTCTATGGCAAGCTGTGTCAAAGATTTGCCAAGAAGAACTTGTTGTACAGCGTTAAGTTTAAAGGTGGTGTCATAGATGGCTTTGGTTCTTCGTCTTTTAATACCATCAATACCGTGTG